>CAUWAY010000001.1:0-154404 GCA_963556905.1 uncultured Clostridia bacterium
ATAGTTTTAATATATCTATTTCTTCTGCTATTTCTGTTTGCTCTTTTGCATATTTGGATTTCTTTATTATTCCATTTTCTCCTCCTAGTACTCCTATACTTACTGTTGCTAATATTATTAGTACTATTATTGTTATTACTAATGTTATTAGGGTTATTCCTTTGTTATTTTTCTTATTAAAATTTAATGTTTTTCTTTTATTCAATTTTTTCATCCTCCATTGTATTTTTTTAACATTTACTTGTTCTATTTTTCTACCTTCGACTTTTCTTATGTTTATTATATTTTTATTTTATCTTTAATGTTTATCATTAAAGATACGAAAGAATCCTTAAACTATTGAAATTTAAGGATTTTTTATTTTTTTATATTCATATTTTTATTAAAATTTATGAAAAAAATTAAATTTTATTTATTTTAAATCTATTGATTTTTCTACTTTTTAATGGTATATTTATTTTGTAAAAGATATCCTTAATGATAAACATTAAGGATATTTCCTATTATTTATATATAAAATTACACTTCCAGTTTAGTCATTTTAATTTCTATAATATCTTTTAATATGATCTAACGCATCTTTTTCTAGTCTTGAAACTTGTGCTTGTGAAATTCCAATTTCATCTGCAACTTCCATTTGAGTCCTGCCGTCAAAGTATCTTCTCAGAATTATATTTTTTTCTTTATCATTTAATCTTTTCAAAGCATCTGAAATAGTCATTGTTTCAGCCCAATTTTCATCATTATTTTTTGTATCTTTTACTTGGTCCATTATATATATACTTTCAGCCCCATCATTATATATAGGTTCTTGTAATGAAACAGGGTCTTGAATTGCATCTAAGCTTTCTGCAATTTCCTCTTTTTCTACTCCCAATTCTTTTGCAATTTCTTCTATACTTGGTTCTCTACCTTTTTCTTTATTAAATTTTTCTTTAAATTGAATTGTCTTATATGCCAAATCTCTGACTGATCTACTTACTCTTATACTATTATTGTCTCTTAAATATCTTCTTATTTCTCCAATTATCATTGGAACAGCATATGTTGAGAATTGAACTCCTTGTTCTAAATCGAAATTATCTATAGATTTTATCAAACCTATGCATCCTATTTGAAATAAATCATCTGCATTTTCTCCTCTACCATAAAATCTTTGTATTACGCTTAGCACTAATCTTAAATTTCCTCTTATAAATTCTGTTCTTGCATCTTCATCTCCTTGTTTTATTTTTATAAATAGTTCATCTTTTTCTTTACTTGTTAGTACTGGTAGTTTTGAAGTGTTTACCCCACATATTTCTACCTTATTAATCAAATAAAAAACCTCCCTTGGAAAATAACGTTAATATAATTATTTCCCAAAGGAGAATATTTTATTCTTTAATAATCTTATAAATTATTTATAAATTCTTTTAATCTATTTTCAACATCAGTTGCTGAAGATAGTTTTAATACTTCATCAACTAGGCTTTTGCATTTATTTCTATCAAGTTCACTTATAGTCTTTCTTACTTTTAAAATCTTATTTGAATTCATAGAGAATTCATCTAAACCTAACCCAATTAATAATGGTACTAAAAGTTCATCACCAGCTGCTTCTCCGCACATTCCACAGAATATTCCTGAAGAATGTGCTCCGTCAATCGATTCTTTAATAAGCTTAATTACTGCTGGATGATATTTGGTATATAGCTTAGATATTTTTTCATTTCCTCTTTCAACAGCTACTGTATATTGTATTAAATCATTTGTTCCTATGCTAAAAAAATCACATTCTTTTGCTAAACTATATGAAATTAAAGCAGATGATGGTATTTCTATCATTATCCCTACTTTAATGTCTTTTTTATATTGAATGTTTTCATTATCTAATTCTTTTTTACATTCGTTCAATATTTTCTTTGCTTCGCATAATTCATCAATTGATGATATCATTGGAAACATTATTGATAGATTTCCAAAATTACTTGCTCTTAGTATTGCTCTTAATTGAGTTTTAAATATGTTTAAATTGTCTAAACATAATCGTATGGCTCTATATCCTAAAAATGGGTTTGCTTCTTTTTCCATATTTAGATATTTTATTTCTTTATCTCCACCAACATCTAAAGTTCTTATTATTACAGGTTTTCCTTGTAGTTTTTCTGCAACTTCTTTGTATGCCTTAAATTGTTCTTCTTCTGTTGGCATTGTTTCGCTATCCATGTATAAAAATTCACTTCTAAAAAGCCCTATTCCTTCTGCTGTATTTTGCAATACCAAATCAACATCTGCTGGTGTTCCTATATTTGCTACAAGTTCTACTTTATATCCATCTTTTGTTTTGCTTTCCATTGTCTTGTATTTTTCTAATTCTTGTTTTTCATTAGAAATTTGTTTTTGAATATTTAGCAATTTTGTTTTTTCTTCTTCTTTTGGATTTAGATATACTTCTCCAAGCATTCCGTCAATTGCAATATAGTCTCCATTTCTAAAAATTTTAGTTGCATCTAATACTCTTGTAACTGCTGGTATTGAATGCGTTCTTGCCATTATTGATGTATGTGAATTTGTTCCTCCAATTTCAGTAATTATTCCTGATATATTTTTAAAGTCTAATTTTGCCGTATCTGATGTTGTAAGTTCTTTTGCAATAATTATTGTATTTGCTGGTAATTTGTTAATGTCTATCGTTTCCTCATTTAATAGTTTTTTCAATATTCTGTTTTTTATGTCTGCTATGTCTCTTGCTCTTCCAGCAATATATTCATCTTCCATATTTTCAAATATTTGAATTATACTATTTAATCCAACTTCTGTTGCATATTCTGCATTATAATTTAAGTTTTTTATTGCATTTTCCGTTTCTGCTGTAAGTGTTTCATCTTGCAATATCATAAGATATGCACTCATTATTTCTTTTTCTGTTCCTTCTGCATTTTTTACAATTTCTTCTGTTTCTCTTGTTACTTCATTAAGTGCCACTTTGAATTTTTGTAATTCTTTTTCTGGATTATCTATAATCTTTTTTTCAATTTCTCTATTTTGTTTTTTTAAGATTATAGCATTACCAAATCCAACACCTATTGATACACCTTTTCCTTTTATCATTATTTTTAATTCCTTTCGCCGAAATTATTGTTAAATGCTTTTACAATTTCTTCTAATGCTGTTTCTTCATCTGTTCCATTACATTCTATTTCAATTTCTGTGTTTCCTTTTATTCCTGCTGACATTATATTTAAAATAGATTTTGCATTTATCTTTTTTTCTCCTATATATAAATTTATTTCACTTTGATATTTTCCTGCTATTTGGGCAAGTTCTGCTGCTGGCCTTGCATGTAATCCTGTTTCATTTCTTAAAATTATTTTTTCTTTTCTCATAATTATTATGGGCGGATTTTAACCGCCCCCTCCTTTATTTTATTTGTTTTCATATTCAGGTAAATTTTTCTTAAGTTTAGCCATTATTAACATTGATACGATTGCACCTACAATTATTGATAATAAATATTTTAATGGATGTCCTATTGTTGCTATTACAAATATTCCTCCATGTGGTGCCATTAATGTACAATTAAATGCCATTGATAAAGCTCCTGATACTGCTGAACCTACTACAAACGCTGGTATTGTTCTTAGTGGGTCTGATGACGCAAATGGAATTGCTCCTTCTGATATAAATGATAATCCCATTATATAATTTACATATGCTGCTTGTTTGTCTTTTTTTGCTATTTTCTTTGGGAATAATGTTGCTAAAATTGCTATTGCAAGTGGTGGTACCATTCCTCCTGCCATTACTGCTGCCATTATTTCATATTGTCCTGATGCTAACATTCCTGTTCCAAATGTATATGCAGCCTTGTTTATCGGACCTCCTAGGTCAATTGCCATCATTCCTCCTAAAATTGTTCCTAATACAATTTTATTTGCTGTTCCCATTGATGCTAAATAATTGTTTATTGCTGTATTTATTCCTGATACATATGGATTTATTAATAACATAAATGCTCCCATTAATAATATTCCAAATACAGGATATAGTAAAATTGTTTTTATTCCTTCTATACTTGATGGCAAATAACTACATATTTTCTTTAAAAATATTACTATATATCCACCAACAAATCCTGCTATTAATGCTCCTAAAAATCCTGAGCTTACTAATACTATTGAACTATCTGTCAATGACGCAAATGTTGTTCCTTGTACTGCTAAAATTCCTCCAACAAATCCTACTACTAATCCTGGTCTATCTGCTATACTCATTGCTATATATCCAGCTAATATATATAACATTACATTAAATGCTGCATTTCCTACTGTTTTAAAAAATGCTGCAACTGGTGTATTCATTCCAAAGTTTGCTGGATTTATTGTATAGTCGTCAAACAAAAATGCTAGTGCTATCAATATTCCTCCACCTACAACAAATGGTAACATATGTGTTACACCATTCATTAGGTGTTTATATATTTTTGTTCCTACTCCTTCTTTTTCTTCAATTTCTTGTGTATTATTTTTATTGTCTGCATGATATGTTTTTGCATTATTTGAAAGTACATGTTCTATTAATTCTTTTGGTTTATTTATTCCGTCTGCAACTTTGGCTTTTACTAATTTTTTACCATCAAATCTTGATAAATCAATTTTTGTGTCTGCTGCTATTATTACAGCTTTTGCATTTTGTATATCTTCTTTTGTAAATTTATTTTTTACTCCTGAAGAGCCATGTGTTTCTACTTTTACTTTATGTCCTAGTTGTTCTCCCATTTTTTCTAAGCTTTCTGCTGCCATATAAGTATGAGCAATTCCTGTTGGACATGCTGTTATTGCTAATATTTCATATTTTGAATCATCTTTTTGCGTTTGATTTATTTTTACGTTCTCTGCTCTATCAATACACATTAAAAATTCTTTTGGAGTTTTCGCATTTAGTAATGCTTTTCTAAATTCTGTATCCATTAATAGTGTTGATAGTCTGCTTAATACATCTAAATGTACATTATCTTTTGAGTTTGGTGCTGCTATTAAAAATAATAATTTAACTGGTTGTCCGTCTAGTGAATTAAATTCAACTCCATCTGGAACTACCATTGCTGATAGACCTGGTCTTGATACAGCATCTGTTTTTCCATGTGGTATCGCAATTCCTTCTCCTATTCCTGTTGTTCCTTCTTCTTCTCTTTTTAGAACTGTTTGTAAGTATTTTTCTTTGTCATTGATGTTACCATTTCTTGTCATCAATTCTACCATTTTGTCTATGGCTTGTTTTTTGCTACTGACTTTTGCATTTAGTTCTATAGCTTGTTCTTTAAGTAGATCTGTAATTTTCATAAATCTTCCCTCTTTCCTTCGTATTTCTTTTTATAAAATAGTTATTTTATATGATTATAACCATTTTAGTCAAAATTATAAAAACTTTAGTAAGTCATATACTTCTTCTTTTGTAGCTAAATTTGTAGAAAATGCACTTGCGCTTCCTGTTGCAATTCCCATTTTTAGAGCATATTCAAAATTGTCTTTTGTTTTATCTGGGTTTTCTTTGTTTTTTTGCTTTATTCCTGCTATGAAACCTGCTACCATTGAATCTCCTGCTCCTACTGTATTTATGACTTTTCCTTTTGGTGCTTTTGAAAAATATTGCTTTTCATTTTGAGTTACTAGTATTGCACCATCTCCTCCAAGTGATATTAAAACATTTTGTGCTCCTAATTTTTGTAGTTCTTTTGCATATTTTATTATTTCTTCTTTTGTCTTTATTTTTATATTAAATGTCTCTTCTAATTCTTCTTTGTTTGGTTTTATTAAAAATGGATTATATTTCAATATGCTTAGTAATAGTTCTTTTGTTGCATCTACTATAAATGTTATTTGCTTATCTTTTAATATTTGACATATTTTTTCATAAATGTTTTTGCTTATTCCTTTTGGAATATTTCCTGCTAAGACTACTATGTCTTGTTTTTCAATTTTTTTTATTTGTTCTAGTAATTGTTCTATGTCTTTGCTCGTTATATCTGGTCCATTTGCATTTATTGCGGTTTCTTTTTCAGAACTTATTTTAACATTTATTCTTGTTATTCCTTTTTGGACTTTTATAAATTCGGTTTTTATCCCTTTATTTTTTAGTTCTTCTCGTAATTGCTCACCTGTAAAGCCTGCAATAAATCCAAGTGCTGTATTTTCAATTTCAAGGTTATTAAGTACTGTTGATACATTTAGACCTTTTCCTCCAGGAAGTATTTTTTCTGTTGTGGTCCTATTTATTTTGCCAATTTCAAATTTTTCTACTTGCAATATATAGTCTAAAGCAGGATTAAATGTAATTGTATATACCATTTTTTCCTCCTTCCTTTTATAAAATTTGCATATGTTTTACTATTATGTTATTATTTTCAAATTTATATTATCATATTTGTTTTATTTATACAATAGGATTTATTATTTTTAAATAAAAAAAAGAACCATAATTTTACATTATAATTATGGTTCTTTTATTTTTCGATTTTTTATATTATTAAATTTTTATTATGTATTTACACTGTTATTATCAAATGGGATAAATTTATTTACTATGCTTTCTTTTGAAACATCTAAGCTTGTATCAGTTCTAAACATTGCAAATGATGTGTTTATTTTACTATCTACTAGTTGTTCAACTTCATCTTGTGATGCATGTTCTACTAAAACTAGTTCACTTACTAGAATTTGTTTTGCATTATATAACATTTTCTTTTCTCCTGTTGATAGTCCTTTTTCTTTTTGTTTGAAACTTAAGTTTCTTACTACATCTGCAATTTCATAAATGTCTCCACTTTTCATCTTTTCCATATTGTCTCTATATCTTTTGTTCCAGTTCTTTTCCATTTCTGTTTCGTCTTGCTCTAAAATGTTTATTACTTTTTCTGCCTCAACTTTATTTATGACATTTCTAATTCCATGTTGTTCTGCTGTCGCTGTTGGAATCATTACTCTTACTTCACCTGGCATTTTTAATATATAATATGATTGCTTTTCTCCTAATATTTCCTTTTCTTCTATTGAGTCTATAACTCCTGCTCCGTGCATTGGATAAACCACTTTGTCTCCTATATTGTACATCTAAGTTCTCTCCTCTCAGTAATATTTTTGGTATGTTCAATCATAAATTTATTATTTTTTTTGATTTCTTCAACCTATTTCATTATACCATAAAAAATGGCAAAAGTCAAAGTTTTTGCCACTTTTTTTAAAATTATTATTTGTCATTTTTTATTTATTTGTAGAACCAAATCCGCCTTTTCTTTCTCCTTCTGCTTTGTCATTGTCTATTACTAAATATGGCATAAAAATTGCTTGTCCTATTGCCTCACCTTTTTTTATTTCTACATCTTCTTCTTTTATGTTATAAAATGCAAACATTATTGCTCCATCATTATCTGGATTTCCATAATAGTCTTTGTCTACTATTCCTACACTGTTTGCTAATATTAATCCTTTTTTCTTTGGATTAGAACTTCTATTTGCTAGCATTAAATATTCATTGTTTTGCATATATGCTTTTAAGCCCGTTTTTACTAATGTTGGTGCCATTCCTTTTTTGAAACTTGGTATTATTGTGTCTTCTGCTGCTTCTAAATCATATCCTGCTGAATATTTTGTTTTTCTTTCTGGCAAATTTATTCCTTTATCTTCAAATCCTTTTGCTATTTCAAATCCTCTTATTTTTTCCATAATGTTTCCTTCCTTTCATTCTTATTCTTTCATAATGCTTATAAAAAGTCAACCATTTGAAAAAAATATTTATTTTTTAGTTTGTTCCATTTACATTAATCATTCCTGTACTGCTTGCTGAAATTGTGTATTCTCCATTGTTTAGAAATACTAGAAAAGATCTTTTTAGTGTTTGTGCTACTGTACTATTTGTGTTTTTTACACTAACTACTATTCTATCTCCTTCTTTTAACGCTGGAATTTTTCCTGTACTACTTTCTAATTGTTTTAATATTTGAGTTGTATATTCAGAATAATAAACGTTTTCTCCTATTTTTGTATAGTTTGCTTGTGATGTTTTCTTTCCTGGATTTTCATCTAAGTGTTGAATTTCTAATTCTATATCATATGTATTTCCAGTTGCTGCTAATCTACTTTCTAAATTTTGATATTTTGCCATTGTTAATGTTCCTGTGTTTTGCACATCTGTTACAAATTCATTGATAATCAATTTTACATTTTCTTGTACTACATCATCATTTCTATCTGCTAATGTTACTAATGGTGCTGCAAATATTAGTGCTGTTGCTATACATAGTGCAATTACTGTTGCTGTTGTTTTTTGCATATTTATCCCTCCTTTTTTGTTTAATTCTTGCTTATTGTTATTCTTCAATTGTTTCATATTTTTCTAACATATAATCTATATCTTTTGAAAATTCTTTAAGCATTACAATTTTTATTGAAATTGATTTATCTTTTGTATATTCATCCATTAGTTCTTTTAAATGCCTTAAGTTTTCTGCTTCTTCTATAAGTTTTCCTCCAAATTTCTCTGCTCTATTTATTAGCTTGTCCTTTATTATTACTATGTCTTCATTGCTTGCATATAATATCCTTTGAAAAATTTGATATGGCTCTTGGTATCTAAATATTGGTATCTCCATACATTCTTTGTCAAATCTGTCATAGAATTTTTCCATTTTCATTGGTATACATTTGAAGATTTCTTCTGCTTTTTGTTTGTACATTTGATATTTTAGTTGCTCATTTAGTTCATAAAATTTCTTTAAAATATCTTCCATATCTTCTTCTATCTGGTCTATTGCTATTTTTGCTAATTCTTCTTCAATGTCTTCACAATATTTAGAGTGTATTGATGAGATATTCATTCCTGCAATAAATATACTTTTTAGTGTTGGTATATCATATAGTATTAATTTTTTTCTTGAAAAATAGCTAAAATATGCATATAATTTTACTACTTCTACAATTTCTATTTTTCCTTTTTTTACTTCTTCTATTATTTCATTTATTACATTTAAGAATTCTTCATCTGGTATTTTCCAATATTCTTCTGTAAGCAGTCTTTTGTATGCTGGAATGTTTCCGTTTTCGGTAGTATTTTGTAAAGCTAACATGTCTTCTTTAAATATTTTCATATCAAATATTCTTGTTCTAACATAATATTCAATAAATTTAAAAAATCTATATTCTGCTTTAAAATTGTAATAATAATTGTTGTCAAATTCTTTTATGTAGAATTGTTTATTGTCCATTAATACTCTTGATGATACAAGTATTGCTTTATATTCATCATTATTTTTTATTTCTACAAATTTGTCTTTTGTTACTTTTCCAGCTTTTATTTCAAATGATATGGCTATTGTAAATATTAACATTGTTTGTAATACTCTATTGCTTATATCTAAATAGTTTTTACTTACCATTTCAAATATTTTTTGGAAGTCTTTTAATGCATGTTTTAAAATTCTTAAGTTTCTAGTTCCACTCTTATTAAATGTTGATATTATTAAATTTGTGTTTTCTCTTAGAAATCTTATTAATTCTGGGTCTGTTTCGTATCTAATTAATATTCCATTTATTATGTAATCAAATTTTGGAGCATATTCAAAAGTTTCTCCTATTAATTTTTCTTTTATTCTTTCATAATCATTTGCTTTGTCAAATACTTTTTCTATTTGGTCTTTTATTTCTTCAACCATCGGCTTTTCTGTTTTTAATAATTTTCCTTGTTTGTCTAATAAATATGTTGCTATGAAAGTTTTCATTTCAAGGTTATTGCTTTTTAGTTTAGTTGATAGTTCTTTTTCATTACATATTATTATTGTTTTTATATGGTCATGTTCTACGAAGTTGTTTATATACCCTAATATGTCTATTACATCTACATTTGCTCTTTCTAAGTCATCAAAACATAGTACTTTATCATCTGTTGAAAAGAATTCTGCATAGTCTAGTCTGTTTTCATTTTGAGCTACTCCAAATAGGTTTGCCATGTCTAATCCTGTTTTTGCATATTCAGGTATTGTTGATTGTGAATGTTGGCTCATATATTTTCTTAAGTTTTTGTCCATTAATTGCGTTGTTTCTATAAATATTTTTTTGCTTATATCTTCTAAGTTTGAAATTCCATATAATGACATATATATTGTTGTATATTGCTTTCCATTTAATTTCATAGAATCGATTTTTTTTCTTATTTTGTTATTCCAAAAATGTGTTTTTCCAGAACCCCATTCTCCATTTATCATTATTGCATAGTCTGTATAATCTGCTCTTACATAATCTAATATACTTTCTACTAAGTCTTCCATTTTTATTCCCTTTCTTGGTTTTAATCTTTTGCAAGTGTTAGTACTCCAATATTTTTCTTGTCTATTCCTTTTTCTATTAATGTTCTTGCACATTCATTTACTGTATTTCCAGTTGTATAAATGTCATCTATTATAAGTATTTTTTTGTTTTTTACTCTTTCTATTTTTACTGCTTTATATGCATTTTTAGCATTTTCTTCTCTTTGCTGTTTATTCAATTTGCTTTGAGGTGTTGTGTTTTTTACTTTTTTTAATACTTTTTTTTCAATTTTTATTTTTAATATTTGGGATATTGGCTTTGCTATTAGTTCACTTTGATTATATCCTCTTTTCTTTTTTCTTTGTCTGCTTATGGGTACTGTAACTATTATATCATACTTTTTTAATTTTTCAAAATGTTTTTTTTTATTTTCTAAAAAATATGATATTGTTTTATAAATATATGGCTTTTCTTTGAATTTTAAAGATAATATTTGATTTCTAATTAGTTTTTGATATTTAAAAAAATAATAATGTTCTGTAAAATTTTTGCTTATTGATTTTTCATAACTATCTTTTTTGAATTTAAATTCTTTTTTTAGTTTTACTTTACATTTATTGCATAAAGAGTTTTTATTGATTTTTCCACATATTCCACATACTTGCGGAAAAATCATATCTAGTATTTTTTCTTTTATTTCTATTTTTATCATGCCTTTCTTTTATTTTATATGTGAAAAATAGATAGAAATATAAGTATTTCTATCATTTTTCTTTTGATTTTGCTTTTGTTGGAATTTTTATTACTACTTCTGTTCCTTTTCCAACTTCACTTTTTATGTCTATACTTCCACCGTTTCTGTCGAGTAAGTCTTTTGCTATTGAAAGTCCTAAACCTGTTCCTCCCATTTCTCTACTACGTGCTTTATCTACTCTATAAAATCTTTCAAAAATTCTTGTTAAATCTTCTTCTGGTATTCCTATTCCATTGTCAAATATTTTAATATATGCATCATTATATACAAAACCTACATATATTTTTATTTCTCCACCATCTTTTGTATATTTGATACTGTTTGTCATTATATTTAGTAATATTCTTTCTATATCATCTTTATCCGCATATACTGGCGGAACATCTGCTGTTACAAAACAATTTACAGTATGATTTTTCTTTTTTATTTCTATGGCCAATTTATCTTGACACTTCTTTACTAATTCTCCTAAATTAAATTGCTCTTTTTTTGCTACAGTTTTGTTTGTGTCATTCTTAGAAAGTGTTAATAAGTCTGTTACTAATTTCGCCATTCTTCTTGCTTCTGATGCTATTACATTTAAAAATTTACTTTGAGTTTCTTTATCATATTCTTCTTCTAACAAAGTGTCTGCATATCCCATTATTGATGTTATTGGCGTTTTTAATTCATGTGATACATCTGCTATAAATTCTTTTCTCATATTATCTAATTTTACATGTTCTGTAATATCTTGTAATACAACAATTACTCCAACTGTTTTGTCATTATCTTTTTTAAATGGAGCAAAATAAGCATTTACAAATCTATCTTCTATTTGAAATCTTTCTTCAGTGTTTGTCCAATTTTCAAGATAAATAATTTTTTCTAAATTTATATTTAGGTGTAGTTTTCCAAATATATCTTCAAAATTTGTATGCTCTGGTAATACATTTAACATATCTTTTGCGGCAGGATTTATTAATATTATTTTGCCATCTCTATCAAATGCAATTATCCCATCTGTCATATGTAAAAATACACTATTATTTATATCTAAATCGTTATTTGATACTCCTACACCTTTTATGAGTCTTGTTTTGGGAAACATTATCTTTTGTGTTAAATATTTTTTCATTAATATTTCGCTAACTATTAGTACTATTATATCTATTATGATGATTATTATTGTCAATTGACTTTGTTCAAACATTTTTTCTCACCTTTACTATTTCTTTAATTTCTTTATAAATTTTTTCTTGAACATTATTTACCGATTTTGTGAATGCTTTTTTCCCCATTTCTTTCATTTTTTCTGGATTTTTTATTATTTCTAATATCTCTTCTTGTAATTTATTTGTTTCTAGTTGATCATTTAATATAATTTTTGCTGCTCCTATTTTTTCAAGTACTTCTGCATTATGTAATTGATGATTTTGACTTACATTTGGAAGTGGTACTAAAATAGATGGTTTTCCTAAGTTGGATATTTCTGTTATTGTCATTGCTCCACTTCTTGCAACTATTACATCAGAAACATTCATTACTTCTTCCATGTTATATATATATGGAAGAATTTTGGCATTTTCTATTTTTTCTATGTTTATATATTTTTGTTCAAATTCCTTTTTAATATTGTCATATTGTTTTGGTCCAGTTGCCCATATAATTTGATAATTTTTGTTTAGTTTGTTTTCTATTAGTCCAATTATTGCTTCATTTATTTTTTGCGCTCCTTGGCTTCCACCAAATATTAAAATAATTGGTTTGTTTGTTTCAAGTTCTAATTTTTTTATTATTTCTTCTCTTTGTTTTTTTGTGTAATCTTGTTTTTTTATTTTTACAGGTGTGCCTGTGAATACTACTTTTTTTGCATTTGGAAGTCTTTTACTTGCTTCTTCAAATGATATTAGTACTTCATCTGCCTTTTTAGATAACATTTTTACTGCTTTTCCAGGGAATGCATTACTTTCATGCAATATTACTGGTATATTTTCTTTTTTTGCCGCCCATACTACTGGTCCGCAAATGTACCCTCCTGCACCTACTATAATATCTGGTTTAAATTCTTTTATTATTTTCCTTGCTTTTCCTGTTGCTCTAAGCGTTGCATACATTTTTTTAAAATTCGCTATTGAAATTTTTCTACTTAATCCATATGCTTCTATTGTTTTTAATTCATATCCTGCTCTTGGAACTAAATCATTTTCTAGCCCTCTTATTGTTCCTATAAATATTATTTTTGAATCTTTTTCTTCTTCTTTTATTTTGTTTGCTATTGCTAAACCTGGATTAATATGTCCACCTGTTCCGGCAGCCGCAATTATAACTTTCACTTTATTTAGTCCTCTTTCTATAAATTTTTATTGTTTTGAACTTGCTCTTGATATACTAAGCAATACTCCAACCTCACATAATAATATAACTAATGCTGTTCCTCCATAGCTAAAAAATGGTAATTGCATTCCTGTTACAGGCATTGATGATGTTACTACTGCTATATTTATTATTACTTGAATTCCTACTAATGTTGTAATTCCAATTGCTACTAAACTTCCGAACATATCTGGTGCTTTCATTGCAATTAATACTCCTCTCCATATAAAAATTGCAAATAATATTAATATAATTGTACATCCAACAAAACCTAGTTCTTCAGCTATTACAGAAAAAATAAAATCATTGTGTGGTTCTGATAAATATAAATATTTTTGTTTGCTTTCTCCAAGCCCTGTTCCAAATAAGCCTCCAGACCCTATTGCATATAAACTTTGAATTATTTGCCATCCATCACCTTTTGCATCTCTCCAAGGATCTGTAAATGCTATTACTCTTGAAACTATGTATTGAAATTTTTCTCTAAATGTGTCATTTATTAAATATAATACTGTTGCAATACTTCCTATTCCTCCACCTGCTACTATTCCAGATACAAGGAAATGCCAAAATTTACATCCTGCAGTAATCATCATTATGCAACACGTTATTATTATTACCATTGATGTACTAACATGTGGTTCTAATAGTAAAAGTCCTATTATTGGCAGTAATAATGACACATGTTTTACTAATCCTTTTACAAAATTTCCTAAATCATCTCTATTTTTTACAAGTATTGTTGCAAAAAATACTATCATAAAAAATTTTACAATTTCTGATGGTTGGAATGTTGTGAATCCTAAGTCTATCCACCTTGTAGCACCATGGCTTTCTTCTCCAAATATCAATACCATTACCAATAGTATTACTGATAATATGTATGCAACTTTATAAAATTTCTGGTATATTCTATAATCTATTTTTGATACAAAATACATTGCTATTAGTCCTAATACTGCAAATTCTAGTTGTTTTACAAAATATTTGTAACTTGTTCCATATTTTTGTAATGAACTTGGTGAACTAGCTGATAATACCATAATTAGACCTAGTGATAGTAATAATAATACTGTAATTACTAATGTAAAATCAACTGAATTGTTTAGAAAACTAGAAAAACCTTTTATTTCTTTTTTCTTCGCCATTTAAAGTGACTTTCCTTTCTTAAGTTTAACATGTTGAAAATAATTATTGCTGCTTTTTTGCAATAACTATTTTCAAAGTTTATATTATTTTTAATCCTATTATACTAGCTATTAATGTAATTATACTAAATACCATTACTACTTGATTTTCTCTCCAACCTGATAGTTCAAAATGATGATGTAATGGTGCCATTTTAAATACTCTTTTTCCTGTTTTTTTGAAAAATGCAACTTGTATTATTACAGATATTGTTTCTATTACAGGTATTATTGCTATTATAAGTAATAATAATGGCATTTTTAAATATAGTGCAATTCCTGATACAACTCCTCCTATAAATAATGAACCTGTATCACCCATCATTACTTTTGCTGGATATATGTTGAACATTAGAAATCCTAATATTGCTCCTATTACTATAGCTCCAAATACTACAATTTCTTTTACTCCAAAAATTGTTGCAATTACTGTTAAACATGTTATTATTACTGTACTTACACTTGATGATAATCCATCTATTCCATCTGTTAGATTTATTGCATTTGTTGTTGCTAATATTACTAATATTGCAAATGGTATATATACAAAAATAGGTATTGTTACATATATATCTGCTATTGGAATATATGTTTCTGTTCCTAAATTTAGACCTTTTGTTAAATATAGCACAAATACCACTGATATTAATAATAATCCTAACATTTTTATGCTTGGTCTTAGTCCTTTTGTATTTTTTAAAACTAATTTTTTAAAATCATCTATAAATCCAACAATTCCAAATCCTACTGTTAATCCTAATAATGGTATTAAATGTTTTGCTAATTCTGCATCTTTTGTTCTATAATAAACATATGCTATAATTGTTACAATTATTATTCCTAACATTATAATTAATCCACCCATTGTTGGTGTTCCTTGTTTTTTTAAATGTGTTTCTGGTCCATCTTCTCTTTCTATTTGACCTACTTTTAATTTTCTTAATATTGGTACTACTATTAATCCTAATAGTACTGTTGCTACAAATGATGCTAATAATATTTTTGTTTGAAAATCCACTTTTATCAACCTTTCTTATGTTATTTTTTATCCTATGATTTCTTTTACTATTATTCTTTCATCAAATGGATATTTTTCATTGTTTATTTCTTGATATGGCTCATGTCCTTTTCCTGCTAATACAATTATGTCTAATTTGTTTGCCATTTGTATTGCTTCTTTTATTGCTTGTTTTCTATCTATAACTACTTTATAATTTCCTTTTGTCTTTTTTATACCATTTTCAATTTCTTGTGCAATTTTTTCTGGTTCTTCTGTTCGTGGATTATCAGTTGTTATAAATGTAAAATCTGCAATTCTTCCAGATATTTCGCCCATTATTGGTCTTTTTGCTTTGTCTCTATCTCCTCCACAACCAAATACACTTATTACTTTTCCTTTTGTGTAACTTTTTACTGCTGATAATATATTTTGTAAGCTTTCTGGTGAATGTGCATAATCTATCATTATTGGTAATTCTTTTTTATTGGGCACCATTTCTGACCTTCCTGGAACTTTTATGTTTGCTAATGCTTCTATTACTTTTTCAGGTGATATACCTATTTTTTTTGCAACACATATTGCTGCTAGTGAATTATATACACTAAATCTTCCTGGTATGTCTACTTTTATTCTTTCATTTCTATTAGATATTTTAGCTCTATAATCTACATATGAATTCGTAATTGTTATATCTTTTGCTAAAACATCACAAAAATTATCTATTCCATATGTCATTATTTTGCTTTCTGGAAATAGTTTAGGAATTTTTGATACTTGTAAATCATCTACATTTATTATTCCATTGTCACACATTTTAAATAATTTTAGTTTTGATTCATAATAGTCTTTCATATCTGGATGTTCTTTTTCACTTATATGGTCTTCTGAAAAATTCGTAAATACTACTATATCAAAATTACATCCATCAACTCTATGTAATTTTAAGCTCTGTGATGATACTTCCATTACAACATATTCTACTTCTTTTTCTACCATTTGTGCAAATGTTTTTTGTAGTTCTACACTTTCCGGTGTTGTTCTACTGCTTTCTGATATCATTCTTCCATTTATATATGTTGCTATTGTTCCTATTAGTCCTACTTTATGTCCTGCTTTTTCTAGTATTTCTTTTATCATAAATGTTGTAGTTGTTTTTCCTTTTGTTCCTGTTACTCCTATTAATTTGAATTTTCTTGATGGATTATCATAAAAATTACAGCTGCATATTGCTAATGCTTCTCTTGTATCATTTGCAACTATTAGTGTTATATCTTCTGGTATTTTTAATTTCTTTATGTCGCAATCATTTTGAACCATTATTACTTTTGCTCCCGCTTCTATTGCATTACTTATAAATTCGTGCCCATCTACACTAAATCCTTTTATTGCAACAAACATATATCCTTCTTTTATATTTTTGGAATTACTTTCTATTCCATTTATTTCTATATCTAAATTTCCTCTTGCTTTTAAGTTTTCTATACCTACTAAAACTTTTTTTAGTTCCATATATTTTCTCCTTTTCTGTCATTTTTTGTATTTTTGATTATTTTGCTTACATTATATAACTAATTTTTATTTTTGTATAGTCCCAAAAAGAACAAATAAAAAAATTTATTTTATGTTTTAAATTGCTTTTTGTTTTATATTTCTGCTATTTTTTTTATTTTGTCTAAATTTTTTACTACAGTTTCATATCCAAATTTATAGCATTTGTCTAGTTTTTCTATATCTAATAATCCTGTTCTGTCTGTTGGCACAGTTAATATATAATCACTTTGCTCAAGAGCTTTTTCGGACATTTTATTTCCCATTATATCTAATGTTTTCATTATAATATCCATTACATCACTATCCTGCTCTACTGGGTCTGCCTCAAAGTTAACTGCAATTACTTTTTTATTATATATGTTTTTTAGTTCTATTACAGGTATATTATTTAATACCCCTCCGTCCATAAACATATGATTTTTAAATTCACATGGACAAAATACGGCAGGTAAACTACTACTTGCTCTAACAGCTTTTCCGACTTGTATTTCTGTTATAAAATTATTATCTTGTTTTTTTATTGGAACAAAATTTGTAAATATATATTGTTTTGCTTCTTGTATGTCAACCGTTGGAATTACTAATGGCATTTTTATGTCTCCTATTGTTTTTATTCCTTTTCTTTCTGCTATTTCATCACACATCTTTTCTAATAATATTCCATCTTTTAATCCTGAAACTCCCACTTTTTTGTTTTTTATAAAATTTCCAATTCCATTTATTATTGGTGAATTTTCTATTTTTATTATTTCTTTTGCATGTCTTTTAAATAATATATATATATAATATGGTTTATATCCCATTGCATATAATACTGCAATTATACTTCCAGCACTTGTTCCTCCTATTGCTTCTACTTTAATTTCATTATCTTCTAATGCTTTTAACACTCCTGCATGAGCAATACCTCTTATTCCACCACCAGCTAGTGCAATTCCAATTCCCATATTATTTATTCCTTTCTTTTTTATATTATTTGCTTTTTATCTTTTTTTAATCTATTGTTTTTTATCTTTTTCAATTTTGTTTCCATTTTTGTCTAAATAATATTCTTCTGATTCATTATAAACTCTAATCTGGTCATCTATTATTTCCATATTTGCATCTATCATTTCTAATGTAAGTTTTAGTTCATTATTATATATATGTGTTATATTTGTGTCAAAATTTATGGCTTGAAACATATTTGTATTTTTTACTTCTTGAAGCATGTCATATTGAATTTCTATTATTATGTTATTTTTAGAATCAATTATTCCATATTTATTTTCTTGTCTTTTTAAGAAATATTCTGGATTGTTTGTCTTTTCTATTACTGTTGAAAAAGGAATATTTACTTGTTTTCCTTGATCATTAAATACTTTTTGCTCATCTCCTTTTTTGGCATATATATATATTCCATTTACTTGCAATTCTGAATATTCTGGTTTAATTATTTCTACCCCATTTTCATTTATTGCACCAAAGTTACCTGTTCTTTCTACTATAAATAGTTTCATGTCTTTTTCATATTTTATTGTTTGATATTGTGTATTTATTATTTTGCTATTATTTATAAATACACCATATTGCCCATTTTTAGCTGCATATAAATATATGTTATCTTTGTTTTGTACTTCTACTATTCTTGAAATTTGATTATATTCTATGTCTAGCATTTTACTATATTCATAATCATAATATCCGTATCTGTATCCATCACTTGTAATCTTACAAACTATATATCCAGATTTTTTATATCCATTTTCTTGGTCATAATATTGATCAGATTCAATAGAGTCAAATTCGTCTTTTATTAATTTCTTTCCTTTACTATCATATATCATATATTTATTATTATCTTTTACTATAATTTCGTTTTCTTTATAGCCTAAGCTATATATTTCTTCGTATTTAGCATCTAAAATTACTTTTCCAGTTATTGATATTAAACCATATTTGCCGTTTTTTTGATATGTTAATACATTTTTTTCATATTTTTCTTCAGCTAAATTGTATAATTCTATTGGTTGTACATTTTCGTAATTTTTAAAAATTTCTTGTTTTTTATTATTTAGTATTTTAGTTTCTTCTCCATTTTGGCACACAAATACTGCTCTATGTTGATTGGGAATAATAATTTTGTCATATTGGGGTTCAATTATTTTTTCACCATTCTGGTTTAAAACACCATATTTTTGATTTTCTTCTTTTAGAGTATATATTATTGATTTGTCTTCTATTTCATCTTGTATTTTTTCTTTATTGGGCATATATATTGATATTGCTAAACTTATTAATATTATTATTACTATACTTGATACTACTAAAATACTTTTTTTCATGTTTACCACATTCCTTTCACATATAACAATTTTACTATTTTAATTACTTTTTTTCAATATTTTTCTTCATTTTTTTTACATTGACTTTTATTATTTTTATATATATAATATTTTTAGTATTTTTTAAGGAGATTTAAAATGAACAAAAGACGTAGTAGAAGTAGAAATGTAAAAAAACAATATAAATTAAATTTTGTACCTATCATTATATTTTCAATATTTTTATTACTTATTTTTTCAGCAATAATGTTTTCACTCTTAAATATTGGTAGTAGTAATATTGTAAATAATACATATATTAACGGTATATCTGTCTCATCACTTACCACTCAAGAAGCTAAAGATAAATTACAAGTTGTCTTTGAAGAGCAGCTTTCAAAAGAAATTATAGTAAAATTTGAAGATTATAAAACTACTATTCTTCCTGCTGAAATTGATTTTTCTTATGATTTATCTTCTGCTTTAGAAGAAGCTTATAGTATTGGCAGAACTGGTAATATAATTTCAAATAATATTAAGCTTTTTACATCTTTTTTTAGTAAAACAAATATTGAAGCAAAAACTAGTTATAATGCTGAAAAATTAGATAATGTAATTGAAAATATTAGTGTTGAGATTCCAAATCTTGTTACACAGCCTTCATATTATATAAGTAATAATGAATTAATTATTACAAAAGGAAAAGCTGGAAATGAATTAGATTTTTCAAAAACAAAAGATTTAATTGTTTCTGCAATAAAAAATAAAAAAGATGAAATTATTCTTCCTGTAAATTCTGTAGAAGCAAATGCAATTAATATTTCAAAAATACATGATGAAATTTATTCACTTCCTCAAAATGCTAAAGTTATAAAAGAACCTTATTCAGTTATAGTTGAAAAAAATGGACTAGATTTTGCAATTTCAGTTGAAGAAGCAATGCAATTAATATCCTCTTCTGATAATGATACATACACAATTCCTCTTTCTAGTATTCCTGCGGAAATCACTGTTGCTGATTTAGGTGAAGATATTTTTGGAAATAGAATTTCTTTTTATACTACAAAATATGATACTACTAATGTAAATAGAGCTACTAATATAGAAATAGCATGTGAAAAAATTAATGGAACTGTTTTAGAACCTGGTGAAGTATTCTCTTTTAACAAAGTTGTTGGTGAGCGTACAACTAAAAATGGCTTTAAAGAAGCTATTATTTATTCAGATGGCGAACTAGATTACGGACTTGGTGGAGGCATTTGCCAAATTTCCTCTACTTTATATAATACGGTTCTTTTAGCTAATTTAGATATTGTTGAAAGGAAAAATCACAGTATGACTGTTAGTTATTTACCTACTGGCCAAGATGCTACTGTTTCTTATGGCAGTGTAGATTTTAAGTTTAAAAATTCCAGATCATATCCAATTAAACTTTCTGCAACGGCAAATAGTGGAGTAATTACAATTTCTATTTATGGTGTTAAAGAATCTCCAGAATATAATGTAGAAATAGTTGTTGATATTATTGAAAAGACTGATTTTGATGTTTCATATGAATATTCTTCATCTGTTCCAAAGGATAGTGAAATTATTAAACAAACTGGTAAATATGGTTATAAATGTTCTACTTATAAAGTTTTATATTTAGGTGGAAAAGAAATTTCTAGAACTCTACTTTCAACAGATACTTATAAACCTCAAAAGCAAATTATTCAAAAACATAAATAATTTTAAAAAGAGCGATTTTATATCGTTCTTTTTTCATGTTCGGTTTAATATAATTTAAAAACTTTACTTTCTTAAAGTTTACCTAGAAATAAATTTTACTTGAAAGGAAAATTATATTATTTTGAAAACATTAAAAATATTCATCTTTAATACTTGTATTTTGTTACTTAGTTCTATATTTCTACAATTTATTAGTATGTTTTTTAATATATATATTTCTAATAATATTGGTGAAGAGGCTGTCGGTGTCTTTTCACTTGTTATGTCAGTTTATTTGTTTGGTATAACTCTTGCATCTGCTGGAATAAATATTGCTACAACTAGAGTTGTTTCAGAAGAGCTTGCCGCCAATAATGAAGTTGGAAGTAAAAAAGCTGCTACACGTTGCTTATTATTTAGCATTTTTTTTGGTATTTGTGCTTGTTTTATTTTTTTTATTTTTGCTGATTTCATTGTAGTAAAATGCTTTCATAATAGAATTAGTAAAAATGTTATTTATTTAATTTGCATAGCCCTGCCTTTTATTGCAATGTCTTCAGCTATAAATGGTTATTTTACAGCTGTTCGACGTGTTTACAAAAATGCTATTTCAAAATTTTTTGAAGAATTTGTAAAAATTTCTTGTACCGCTTTTTTGCTTAGTTTTATTATGCCAAAAGGAATTAACTATGCTTGTTATTCCCTTATTTTAGCTGATGTAATATCTGAAGTTCTTTCTTTTTTTGTACTTTATATTTTTTATATATTTGACAAAAGAAAAAATTTACTTGAATCTCGTTATAAAGATTTAGATTCATATAATAAAAGAATATTAAGAATAACGATTCCTGTTGCTTTTACATCTTACTTGCGCTCAGGTTTATCTACTATTGAACAATTACTTATTCCAGCCAGTTTGCAAAGAAGTGGAATGAATTCATCAAATAGCTTAATTTCTTATGGAATTGTACATGGTATGGCTATGCCTATTATTATGTGTCCTGTCACTTTAATTACAAGTTTTAGTGGACTTCTTGTTCCTGAATTTTCAAGATATTATGTTGAAAAAAATTACAAAAAAATAAAAAGTGTTTCAACCTTAATTTTAAGTTTTACTTTTATTTTTGCAGTAATAATTACTTTTTTTATTTTTGTTAGCTCTGATTTTCTAAGCTCTATTATTTATAATAAGCTTGAAATTGCTAAATATTTGCGTATTCTTTCTCCTCTTATTATTATTATGTATTTAGATATTGTAATTGATGGTATTTTAAAAGGGTTAGATGCACAAGTTAGTGTTATGGGGATTAATATTTTTGATTGTTTTGTTAGTATTAATTTTATTTATTTTTTAGTTCCTATTTTAGGATTTAATGGTTATATAATATCAATTTTTATTAGTGAAATTATAAATTTTTCTTTAAGCTTGTATAAACTTATGCAGATTTTGCATAAAATGAAATAAAATTACACTGATTTTTAAAACCAGTGTAATTTATATTATAAATAATTTTTTATTCCATTTCTATTATTGCATGTAAAACGCTTTCATCTTCATTTTTTACAACTACTATATGTTTGCCATTTTCAAAAGAATATTTACATTTTACATTTTCTCCTAATTTTATTTCTTTTTTATATGAAATTCTTATATTATTAAAATTTTCTTCTATATATATTTTTTCTGGTAATGCTTCATTTGCTAAGTCTAAATAATTCAAATTATGCATATGGTTATTTACATCTATATCTGCTCTTTTTACTTTATATTCTACTTCATTTTCATATTTTTCTGGTTCTCTTATTTTTGGAAAATCTTCATCTTTAAATACACTCTTTTCTAATTCTGGATAATATTTTTCAATTACACTATCTTCTACTTTTATTATTTTTCTTTTTTCTGTATCTATAAGAACCCATTTTGATGCCGCTATTGCTATTTTAGTTCCTTGTTTATCATAAATTTCAAAATCACGATATGCATAACATCTTGAAGAATTCCTTGACCAAGTTTTAGCTATTATTTCTTCTCCATATTTAGGTCTTTTAATTACTTTTAGTTTCCACTCTAACAATATCCATGTTAAATGTGTTTTGGGTACATCATATACTCCATATCCTGCAAAGTCTGAATGATTACATGCAACATTTTCTAAATCTCCTAATATTGCTTTATTTGTCATTTCACAATTTGCCATTGTTTCTGAAATTTTAACATTATATGTTTTTTCTACTATCATTTCTACTTCCTCTTTCTTCTTAGTTGAATAATTAGTTTTATATTTTTTAATAACCTGGTTTTTCTAGTAATTTAAACATATTTTTTTTGTATTTTTCAACTCCTGGTTGATTAAATGGATTTACTCCTAATAACATTCCAGACATTGCACAGGCTTTTTCAAAAAAATAAATTAAATGTCCTATTGTTTCTTCAGATAAATTTGGTATTTGTATTAATATATTAGGTACATCTCCTGATACATGAGCTTCAATTGTTCCTTCCAATGCTTTTTTATTTACAAAGTCTAATCCTTTTCCAACTAAATAGTTCAAACCATCTAAGTTGTCTTCATCTTCTTTTATTTCTATATCTGAAATTGATTTTTCTATTTTTATTACAGTTTCAAATAAATTTCTTCTTCCTTCTTGAATATATTGTCCCATTGAGTGTAAGTCTGTTGTAAAATCTACTCCTGCTGGAAATATTCCTAGTTGGTCTTTTCCTTCACTTTCTCCAAATAGTTGTTTCCACCATTCTGTAAAATAATGCATTTTAGGTTCATAGTTTACTAATATTTCTGTATTTTTATATAATTTATATAATATATTTCTTACTACTGCATATTGATAACATGCATTATATTTTAAATTTGAATCTTCATATTTTAATTGTGCTGTTCTTGCACCTTCCATTAATTTGTCTATATCTATTCCAGCTACTGCTATTGGTAATAGTCCTACTGCTGTTAATACTGAGTATCTTCCTCCTACATTATTTGGAATTACAAAAGTTTCATATCCTTCGGAATTTGCTAATGTTTTTAATGCTCCTTTTTCCTTGTCTGTTGTAACGTATATTCTATTTCTGGCTTCTTCAATTCCATATCTATTTTCAAGTATTTCTCTAAATATTCTAAAAGCTATTGCAGGTTCTGTCGTTGTTCCAGATTTTGATATTACATTTACTGAAAAATCTTTAGTTCCTAATACTTCAATTAAATCATTTATATAGTTCGGACTTAAATTATTTCCTACATACATTATTTGTGGATGTTTCCTTTTTTCTTCTGGCAACATGTTGTCAAATGTATTTGTTAGGCTTTCAATTACTGCTCTTGCACCTAAATATGAACCTCCTATTCCTATTACAACTAATACTTCTGAATCTTCTTGTATTCTTTGGGCTACTTCTTTTATTTTTTTTAGTTCTTCTTTATCATAATTTGTTGGTAATTCAAGCCAACCTATAAAATCTTCTTCACTATTAGCTCTCTTATGTAACTCTTGATGTATCTGTTCTACTTTTTCTTTGTACTGCATTATTGCTTTTTGCTCTATTCCTGAGTACTTTAAATTTAATTTTAGGTTTAACATAAATTCTTCTCCTTAATATAGTTTATTTTAATTTTTTTCTTTTAGTTCATCTATAATTATTTTATAATCTGATGCTTTTAGTATTGCTGTTCCTGAAACTAATATATTTGCTCCTGATTCTTTTACTCTTGGCGCTGTTTTTAAGTTTATTCCTCCATCTACTTCTATATCAATTTCTATTTTATTACTTTCTATATATTTTTTTAAAGTTTCTATTTTTGCTAGCATATCTGTTATTAATGTTTGACCACCTTTTCCTGGTTCTACTGTCATTATTAGACACATATGTATATATGGTAAATATTCATAAATTTTTTCTAATGGAGTTTCTGGTTTTATTGCAATTCCTACTCTTGCACCTTTTTCTTTTATTAATTGAATATTTTTCAATATTTCTTCTTTATTTTTACAGGCTTCTATATGAAATGTTATTATGTTTGGTTCAACTGCTGAAAATACCTCAATTCCTGTTGTTATATCTTCTACCATTAAATGTACATCTAATGGTAGATTTGATATTCTTTTTATGCATTCACTATATTCTCTCATGCTTTGGTATGTGTCTTTTTCTACAAATTTTCCATCCATTACATCTATATGGAAATAATCTGTTTTGGCTTTTTCTAATAGTAAAAATGTTTCAGCTTCATTTCCTTTTTCAACTGATAATATTGATGTTGATATTTCTACCATGTTTTTTTCTTCCTTTCATTTATATCTTTCTTTTTCCTTTAATTCTTCATATATTTTACAAAAATTTTCATATCTTTCTTTTGAAATTTTTCCTTTTTCTAGTGCTGTTTTTATTCCACAATTTATTTCTTTTAAATGCGTACATCCTACATATTCGCAATTTTTAATTTCATTTTTTATTTCTTTAAAATATTTATCTAATTCATTACTCTTAATTTCACTTACTTCAAAGCTTGAAAATCCTGGTGTGTCTGCAATATATGTGTTTTTTCTAAGTTCATATAATTTTGTATCTGTTGTTGTGTTTTTTCCTTTTTTATTTTTTTTGCTTATTTCTCCTTCTTGAGTTTTTGTTATATTAAATATTAAATTTATAATACTTGATTTTCCTACTCCTGAATTTCCTGAAAGAACACTGATTTTATTTTTTAATATTTGCTTGATTTCTTCTGTTCCGAATTTTTTCTTTAGCACTTGCTACAATTACTTTATATCCAATTTTTGTATATATTTCTTTTATTTTTTTATAGTCTTCACTTAAGTCTATTTTATTAATAATTATAATTGATTGAATTTTTAGTTTTTCTGCATATGCTAATTGTTTGTCTAACATTAGTAAGTCTGGTTTTGGATTTTTTGTTGATATTATAAATATTATTTGATCTATGTTCGCAATTTTAGGTCTTTTTATGTAATTTTTTCTTAATAATATTTTTTCTATAATTGCTTCTTTTTTTTCTTCATTTGTTATTTGTATTTCTACATTATCACCTACTGCCGGTACAATTTCTTCATTTTTTAGCTTTCCTCTTGCATATGCTTCATATTCATTGTTTTTTGTTTTTATTTTATATATATTTGATATATTTCCTATTATTTTTCCTTGCATGTTTCTCCTTTTTTCTTTTTGTTCTAATATATCACATTTTTATATTAAAAACAATATTATTTCATTGTTTTATACCTGATTTAAAAAAAGACCGCTATGCTTTTACATAGCGGTCTTCTCTTTAAGTAAAACTTAACTTAAATCCTTTGTCCTTTATTCTTACTATTTTTACAAAAACTTTTCTCCCTATTCTGTATTTCCATGTGGGAGATATATCTAATATCCCTGCTACGGTTGGTGTCACTTCGCAAAATATTCCATCTCCTTTTTTGGTTAAATTCCCCAATTTTACTTGGATAATATCCCCCTCTTTAAATTTCCTTTTTTCATCTATTTTTCTACTTCCATAGAGAAAAATTTCCCCATTTTTCTCTACTTTTTCTATAATTTTTACAGGAAATTCTTCTCCTATTCTTACAACTTTTTTTAAGTCGTAAAATCTTGTTCTGCTGTAATTTACAGCAGAAACTACAATTGTTATGTCTTCATCTATTGTGCAATAGCACCCCCAGCTTTCAACTGCGGTAACTCTTGCAGTTTTTACTTCTCCTTCTTTTATTTTTTCTTTTTTATCTCTTAGATATCTTCTTTTTGAAAAAATAAAATTTTCGTTTTCCTTTCCAATTATCATCATTTTGGAGTTTTCAAAGAACTTCTTTACTCCTATTGGGAGTTTTGAATTTACTAACTGGCCTTCTAATTCAGTTTGTGGTATGATGCCACTCCACTCTTCTGTTTTTACTTTTATTAGTCTTTTTTCTTTATCCCAGTAACAATTTTCTACTGGAATTTCAATAGCCTCCATTTTTTCCATTTTAGTCTCAAGTTCTTGTTTTGTCATTTTTTCTCTTCCTATTATTTAAGTTTGAATATTCGGACAAGTTTTAATTTTTTCACCTTCCTTAATTAGTTAATTCAAGGTTTTATACAGAGAATTTCTCTATTTTTTATTATACAACATTTTACATAATTTTGCAACATTTTTTATTTTTATTAAATTTCAACTTCTATATTAAAAATTTTTCCACATGGGTCTAAGATAATTTTATTTTCTATCTCTTCTCCATTTATTAATATCTTCTTTACTTCTGTTAAAGATTTTGAAATATTTCTTACTTTTATATTATATATGCTTTCACCAAACTTAAATCTCATGCTATATCCTTCCCAATTCTTAGGAATACATGGGTTTATACTCATTGTATTATGATATATTCTTAGTCCTAGAATATATTCAATTCCCGCCAAGTAATACCAACTACTTGATCCTGTATACCAAGTCCAACCTCCTGCTCCTGCTAAATTCTGTGCACCATAAATGTCTGCTGCCATAACATATGGCTCAACTTTATATTTTCTGGATGATTCTTTTGTACGTGCATGTTCTATAGGATTAATCATTTTGTACCATTCTACTGCTTTGTCTCCATCTTTTAAAATTGCTTCTGCTATAATTGCCCAAATTGCTGCATGAGTGTATTGTCCACCGTTTTCACGTACACCTGGTAAATATGCTTTAATATATCCTGGTTCAAGCTTTCCTTTGTCAAAAGGAGGATCTAATAATTTAATTATTCCATTTTCTCTATCAACTAAATGATTTTCTAAACTTTGCATTGCTATAACTGTTTTCTCATCTTCTCCAGCACCCGAAATAATTGACCAGCTCTGTGATATACTATCTATTCTGCATTCTTCATTTTCCATGCTACCATAAGTTTCTCCAAAATCTCCAAATGCTCTTTTATACCATCTTCCATCCCATGCATTTTTATTCAAATTATCTTGCAGATTTCTTGCTATATCTAAATATTTTTTACTTGTTTCGATATCATATTTTACATGATTCAAATCATTTTTATTTTCATCTTGCATAGGCATTTCCTGTTTCTGAGCAATTTTTGCAAATTCTTTTAAAATTTTATATAAGAAAAATCCTAACCATACACTTTCACCTTTGCCTTGTGGACCTATATTGCTAAATCCGTCATTCCAGTCTCCTATACCTATTTTAGGCAATCCATTTTCTCCAAAATTGCAGGCTCTATTAATCGCTTTTTTGCAATGATTATAAATTGTTTCTTCAATATCACTTAATATATATTTATCATACTTTTCTGTTTCATTTTCACTTAAAATAGCACCTTCCAAATACGGTGTTTTTACATTTAAAATACTATAATCTCCTGTATAATTTATATATTGAATTACCGCATATGGAAGCCATAGTAAATCATCCGAAAATTTAGTTCTTATTCCTCTACCATTTTCTTCATGCCACCAATGTTGTACATCTCCTTCTAAAAATTGGTGTTTACTGTGTTTTATAATTTGATTTTTTAGAATATCACTATTTATATATTTAGTTGACAATGCATCTTGAAGTTGATCTCTAAATCCATATGCTCCTCCCGATTGATAAAATCCACTTTTTCCACATAGTCTACTTTCAATAGTTTGATACATAATCCAGCCATTTAACATTATATTTAAAGATTCATATGGTGTATTTACTTGAATTTTTCCTAATGTTTCATTCCATTTATTTTTTACTTTTCCTAGTTCAATATAGCAATTTTGAATTTTGGAATATTTATAAGCTATATCTTTTGCGTTTATTATATTATCTTCTGCACCTAATATTATTGAAACTTTTTTATCAGAGAAACTTTCAATTTCAATTTCTAATTCTATTGCTATACAAGTTTTCTTACCTATACCATTATCATTGTCTAGTCTCATACAGTGTAATCCATCTGGATTACTAATTCCGCCTTTCCCCATAAACTTTGATTTATTTCCAGTATAAGTTTTTATTTGCTCACTACTTGAAACATATATAACATTTCTAAATTCATCTGTTTTATATAAATTTTTTGCAATTAAAATATTTGAATTTTCCTCATATTGTAATTTTATATATCCACTTGATTTTATTTCATCTTCACCCAATACTGGTTTTGTATAATATATAATTTTAATTTTTTTCTTTTTAGGTGCTATATTTTTTAATGTTAAAATATTTATTTTACAACTGTCTTCTTGAGGTACAAATAATTCTAATTCTTGGATTATATCATCACTTGCATGTATGAATTTGGTATAGCCAAATCCATATACAGTATTGTAATTTTTACTATCTGGCATAGGCATTGCTGTTGGAGACCATATTCTTCCATTTTCTTCATCTTTCAAATAAATTGTTTCTGAGGGAATATTTACAGAACTACTATTATGCCAACTTGTTACTCTATTTAATCTACTGTTTTTGTACCATGAATAGCCACCATTTGATTCTGTAACCACTGTTCCAAAATTTTTATTTGCCATTATGTGACTCCATGTTGCTGGAACTTTATTTTCTTTATTTGTTTTTATCCAGTATTCTTTTCCATCTTCTGAAAAAGCTCCATATTCATTATAATATTTTAGGTTTTGAGTATTACTTAGTAAGTCTATTTCTTGTGTCATATCATCATCTTCTATTGTTTCTTTTGAAAGTTCTATTGTTCTATAATTATCTAAGACTTCATCTTCCATATCTTTTATAATATTCTCTAGATTTCCTAAATGGCTGTCTATTACAATTGTTGATACAAATTTTATTAAATTTACATCTTGAATATCAATTTCACTTTTTGAAAGTATAAATATCCCTCCAAAAGTATTTTTCATATATGATAATTGACTATTCAAGATTACCCCTTCTACTTCATTTTTTACATAGTTTTCATAACTATAATCTTCTTCATCAATAATAACTAATTCTATTTTTAAATTTTTTGTTCTTAAATATTCATACATCTTAACAACTTGTTCTACTACATATAAATCATTTACATATTTTATTGTTACAACTATAATAGGTAAGTCTCCTGAAATACCATATTTCCATAAATTTGCTTGTTCATAAATTTTGTTTTCGAATTTTTCATTCTTATTTAATGGATTTTCAAATAAGATATATGATGCTATTGTTTGATAAATGTCTATGTCTTTTCCTTTTACATCTAAATATCTTGATTCTGCATCTACTTTTGCTTTTACTATTTCAAACTCTCTTGATACATTTTCTGTTATTTTATATTTTTCTATATTTTGAATTGCAATTTGCTTATTATATTCTACTGATAAAATTAAATCTATATAAACTTTTTCATTTGGTTTTACTTTTATTGTATTTTTAAGTGCTACTATTCCTTCTGTTGTAAGTCCTATCTTTTTCGATAATGGTGCTGATTTTTTAATAGCATTTGGAAGTCCTAAATTGTTTCTTCCTATAAATCTTTCTTTATCTATTTCAAATTCTGTTTCTCCTATTTTTTCGCAATTTGTTTGCATTTTGGCAATTAAATATAATTCTTTTTTGTTTGCCTCTCTATTTTTACGTTTTAAAAGAATCGCATCTAGTTTTTCATCATATTCATATATTAAAAATAAATTATTAAAAGCTTGATGTGCATAATCTTGTTCTTTTTTTGATAGTACTGGTTCAAAAAAACCTGTGACTTCAAATATTTTTTCTTGGTTACTATTATTTTTTATTTCTAGTCTTCTTATTTCAACAGGTTCATTTGCATCTACTGTAATTTCTAATTTGGTTTTTATATCTTCATTTTCTTTTTCAAATTGATTTTTATCTGGCATAAAGTCTATAGTAAATTTGTCACAATTTTTATTTCCTGTTGCAGACCAAATTTGATTTGTTTGTATATCTTTTATATAAATAAATATTCCTTGCTCATAATCATCTGTTTTTTTAAATCTATTTATATAATTTCCATCAAATTTACTAACTCCTATTCCTTTTTGATTTATTGCTATATTGTATTTTTCATTTCCTATTAGATTTCCTCTTTCTACTCTTTCATCTATTTTTGTATATTCTCTTATACTATAATTTTCATAATCTTTATATTTAATTTTTTCTGGCTTTTCTTTATTTTCTTTAGTTATTATAAATGTTTCTGGCATTCTTTCTTGTAGTAAAATATTTACAGCCTGAATTTCTGGATTTTTCATAAATCTTTCCTGAAAAATTTTCTCATTAAATAGATTATTTATTGAAAGTAATATTAATGCTTGATGATGTGCCATATATGTTTTTACTGGTTCAGATTTTTTCCCTTTAGATAGTCTTTCAGGAGTATAATCTATCGATTCATAAAAACCATATTTATCATACATTCCTTCTTTTTCTAGTTTTTTTAAGTTTTCGACTACCTCTTTAGGCTTATCTGTTATAGCAAGTATACTTCCATAACTTGCTACTACCATTTCATCTTCAAGCCCTCTTTTTAGTCCTAGCCATGGTATTCCAAATGCTTTATATTGATAATTAGAATGTAAGTCTTTTAAATTAAATGCTGATTCTGATATTCCCCATGGTATTCCTAGTTTTTGACTATATTCTATTTGGTTCATTATTAAGAATTTACAAGATTCATCTAATAAACTCCCCTCATATCTTTTTACATTTATATTTGGCATTAAATATTCAAATGCTGTTCCTGACCATGAAATTAGTCCTTTATATTTTTTTAGTACTGTTAAAGTTCTACTTAAATTGTTCCAATGTTTTGGTGATATATCTTTTTTGGCTATTGCAACTAAACTTGCTTGCCTTGCTTCTGATGCTAATAAGTCATAATATGAATCTGTCAATTTATTTTCTTCTACATTATATCCTATTGAAAATAGGCTTTGTTCGTCATTATATAATACTTTAAAATTTGTTTCTTCTATCATTTTTGAAAGTTTTGTTATTAGTTCTTGAATTTCATTTACATCTATATTTTCTTGTTTTAATTGTTTTTCTTCAATTTCTTCATATTTATCGTTGATTTCTTGCAAAAAAGCTTTTGTTGTAAACATATAACCTACTAAATTTCCACTATCTACTGTTGATACATATCTTGGATTTAGAGGAGTTTTATTTTTTATATTATACCAATTATATAGGTGCCCATTCCACTTTGGCAATTCATAAATACTGTTAATAATATTTTTTAATAAATTTATCGTATCTTCTAGATTTTCAAATCCTAAATCATAACTCGAAATTACAGCAAGCAATGATAATCCTATATTTGTTGAAGAGGTTCTAGAAACAACTATTTCTTTTCTTTCTTCTTGATAATTATCTGGAATTAGATAATTATTTTTAGGTGTAATATAGTCCTTAAAAAATTTCCATGTTTTTTGTGATATTTGTTTTATATATGTTTTTTCTTTTTCTTCTAATTTTTCAACAGTTTTGTTTTTTATTGGTATTTTGCTTATTTGATACATTATATAAGGAGAAGTTCCCCATAAAATCCCAAGAATTAATAGTATCATATTATTATTTATTATTGAACTAATTATTGCTAAAATACCCATTATTATATTTATAAACATCATATTGTAATATGTTGATAATTTAGTTTGTGCTTGTTTTTCCGCTTCTTCTGACGTCATCCATTCTAATAAATGTTTATGAGATATATTTACTCTGTATATTGTTTTTAAAATTGCTTTTAATTCTTCATAAGCTTTATGTGGCAAGCAACCTAATGTTAAGATTGCTCTATATATTGCTCCTTTATATCCATTTATATGTGTTGCATAAGTTTTTTGTTTCTTTTCCCCTTCTTTTTTTGAGAAAACTCTAGTCATCATTTCCAGTAAAAACGGATAAATTGTAATTATTAAAGTTATTATTAATAGCAATTTAGAATTGCTTAATCCAATTATAGTCCAACATATTAATAAAATTATCGAAGTTTCAAATAGGCTTCTTCTTAAATTATCCAATATCTTAAATTTTGACAATAAATTCAAATTACTATTATTTATCCACTTTGAAATTTGCCAATCTCCTCTTGTCCAACGAACAAGTCTATTAATAAAACTTGCATATTTTGCAGGATATCCATCTAATAGCATTATATCTGTTACTAAACCACATCTTAAATAACTTCCTTCTAACAAATCATGGCTTAATACAGTATTTTCAGGTATTTCATCTTTTAATATATTTGAAAATACTTCTACATCATATATTCCCTTTCCTGTAAAAATTCCTTCTTCAAAATTGTCTTGATATGCATCTGATATTGCATTTGTATAATTATCAATTCCTCCTGCTCCCGCAAAAATTTTTGTAAATAAATTTTTATTGCTATCTTCTAAGTTAATTCCTACTCTTGGTTGCATAAGTGCGTGTCCATTTTCAACAATTTTTTTGTTTTCGTTTATTTCTGGTTTATTTAAAATATGTGCCATTGCTCCAATTAGTTGAAATGCTGTGTTTAATGGTAAATCTGTATCTGCATCTAATGTAATTACATATTTTATTTGTGGCAAACTATTTTGGTCTATTGTATTTATTTTAAATTTGTTTTTTTCATGTTTTAAAATATATTCATTAAATTGTGTTAACATGCCTCTTTTTCTTTCCCAACCCAAGTATTTTCCTTCTCCATTATTAAATTCTCTTTCTCTATATATAAAGTGAAAAATTGGGAATTTTTTATTAGAATATTTTTTATTCAGTTTTTTAACTTGTCTCAAGCCTTCTTCTATTATTTCTTTATCAAATTTTTCTTCTTTTGAATTACTTTCAGAGCAGTCTCCTAGTATTGAAAAATATAAGTTTTCGCTTTTATTTGCTAAATAATATACTTCTAATTTTTTGAATAGTTCTTGTACTTTTTCTTTTGATTTTATTATTGTTGGAATTACTACAAATGTTGTATTTTCTTGTGTTATACCTTTTTCAAAATCCATTTTAGGTATTATTTTTGGTTTTATAACTTTTCCTAGTAAATATTGTATTGTCTTTATTACAAGTTCTGATACTGGAATTATCAGTAAAACTAATGTTATAATATATTTTATAAAGTTGTTTGATACTGTTTGTGCTAAAAGTATTGATATTAACATTGTAAACGTTATTATTGATAAAATATATATTTTTACTTTTGAGTTATTGCTCAGTTTTTCTTGTGGTAATTCTAATGTTTTATATAATTTTTTTCTTCCTTTATCTATTAAATAATATCCTATATGTTTTTCTTTTTCTCTATTGTTTTTTATTTTGCAAAGTTCAATTGTTTTTTTTGCAATATATATTTCTGACATATGTGTTTTTTGAGCAATTTCTTTTATTGCATTTCTATAATATTCTTTAGTACTATATTCCATTTTTTCATATATTCCTGCTGGATCTTGATTTAAAATTTCTTCTACTCCATTTATTTTTTCAAATATTTTTAAAAAGTTTATTCTTTGTATTTTTCTTATACTTGTTATGCAATTTGCCATTGTTATTTTTTTTATTGCTGAATCAAAATGTTCTTTTTGAATTGCTTCTGATACCGTTATTCCTGTTTTCTCAACTTCTTCTTCTAATATGTTTAAATATCCATATGCTTTTTTTCCATATTTTTTCAATGAATATGACATATATTCTATAAATGAGTATCTCATATCTTTAAATTCATTATTTTTTAGCTTTATACCATATATGTTGTTATATTTTAATTCATCTTTTTCTTTTTTCTCTATTAATCTTTCAATTATATTTTTTACTTTATATTTTTGAAGTTGTGAACTATATATTTTTTCACATATTTCTGCTATATTTTGAATTATAGATATTTGCAAAAAAACTCCTATATTCCATATTTCTTCCATATTTAATGTTTTTTTAGTTTGATATGCTTGTAAATATTTTTTTAAATTTTCTCCTGTTATTTTACTGTCTGTATATGCTACTATTTCTGTCGCTAATACATATATTCTAGCAAATCCTGAATACTTTCCATTTTGTATTCCTACAAAATTAGTATATTTTTTTAGTGTCATTTCTTTTTCTATTTGCCTTACTACTTCTTCTATTATATAAAAATTGTCTAATATCCATTCTCCTGCCGGATGGATATTTATTCCAAGTTTTATATGTTCATTTAATAAATTATATACTGTTTTTATTATATAATAATTTTCTAACATTTGTGGTATTGGATATGTTTGTTTGTTAGACTTTACTTTTAATATATGTTGCATTGCCATTTTTTCTAAATGTTGTTCTAGTTGTTCTTCATCTAATATGGCTCCTTCTATATTTAGTTTTTGATATTTCCTCAAAAAAATCCACTCCTTGCATTTTTCTCTATTGTTTGCAATTTGTGGATTTTTATACCTTTATATTTTAATATAATTTTTTTAATTTATATTCTAGCCCTGTATTTCTTTTTTTGCTATCTACATTTTGTATCATGTAATCAACTATTTTTTCATTTCCTATAATTATTAATAATTTTTTCGCTCTTGTTAGACCTGTATATAATAGATTTCTTGTTAATAACATTGGGGCTGCTTGTGGTATTATCATTATTACTACATCAAATTCACTTCCTTGAGCCTTGTGTATTGTTATGCAATAACTATGTTCTATTTGTTCTAGTTCATTATATTCATACCAACATATTTTTTCATCATCAAATTTTACAGTAATGTTTTTTTCTTTTTCATTTATATATATTATTGTTCCTGTTTCTCCATTAAATATTCCATTTCCAACTTCTAATGTTTCTCCATTTTTCTTTTCCCAATACATGTCATAATTGTTTTTTATTTGCATTACTCTATCACCAATTCTAAAAATAGCACCCATACTTACTTTTTCTGTTTCTCCATCTCTTGGTGGATTTAATTCTTTTTGTAATGCTTTATTCATTTCTTTTGTTCCTAGTAAACCTTTTTTAGTTGGTGTCAATACTTGTATATTTTCAAAGAAGTCATAATTTCCAAATTTTTTTAATCTTCCATTGCATAATGATAGTACTTGTTCTAATACTTTTTCTTGGTTATTTTCTTTTATGAAGAAAAAATCTTGTTTTGAGTCTTCTTTTAATTCTGTTTCATCTTTTTCGACAAATTTTCTTCCACTGTTTACTCTATGAGCATTTACTATTATTTTGCTTTTGGCTGCTTGTCTAAAGATTTTGTCTAAATGAACTGTTGTAATTTTTTCTGATAAAATCATATCTTGTAATACACTTCCTGGGCCAACTGATGGTAATTGATCACTATCTCCTACTAATATTAGTTTTGTTCCTAAATATATACAGTCTAATAAATATCCCATTATGAACATATCTACCATTGATACTTCATCTACTATTATTATGTCTCCATCTATTGGAGAACCTTGATATTCATTTTCTTTTTTAAATAGTGATTCTTCATCTACTTTCCCTATTTCTAATAGTCTATGCAATGTGCTTGCTTCTTCTCCTGTTGTTTCAGTCATCCTTTTGGCTGCTCTTCCTGTTGGTGCACTTAATACTATTTTATATTTTTTTTGCTTATATATTTCTATTATGCTTTTTATTATTGTTGTTTTTCCTGTTCCCGGCCCTCCTGTTATTATTGTTACATTGTTATCATTTATTGCTGTTATTGCTTCTTTTTGTTTTTCAGAGAGTATTATATCTGTTTTTTCTTCAATTTTTTTTAATTCTTTTTCTATATTATTTACTTTTTTTATATTTTTGGCATTATCTAATTTTGCTATTCTTTCTGTTATTTTGTTTTCTGCATTATAAAAACTATATAAATATATCCATTGTTTTTCATCTCTGTCTTCTATTATTATTTCATTATTTACTCTTAAGTTAACTATTCCATCTTCTATCGTTTTTTTACTTACATCTAAAAGTTGCTCAACATATTCTATTAAGTTTTCTTTTTGTGTACAACAATGTCCATTATATGTAATTCTTATTAAAGCATATTTTATACCACTTTTTACTCTTTTTTGATTTTCTTTTTCTATTCCAAGTTCTATTGCCATTTGGTCTATTTGTCTAAAGTCTACTCCTCTTGATATATCTATTAATATATATGGGTTTGATTCTATTTCCTCTATTGCATTTATTCCTAATAGACTATAAACTTTTTTTGCATTTTCTGCACCTATTCCAAATCTTTCTAAAAAGCCTACTATTTGCCATACTTCCCAGTTTTCTATAAAACTTTCTGAAATTTCTATTGCCTTTTCTTTACTTATTCCTTTTATTTGTTCTAATTTTTGTGGCTCAAATTTTAAGACATGTATTGTTTCTTCTCCGAATTTATTTATTATTTTTGTTGCTGTTGCAGGTCCAACTCCTTTTATGTTTCCATTTGCTAAGTATTTTTCTAATGCTCCTAATGTTTGTGGCATTATTTTTTCGAACGTTTCTATTTTAAATTGCTCTCCATAATCTTTATGTTCTACAAATTTTCCGATTATTTTTATATTATCTCCTTTATTTATAAATGGTAAATATCCTACAATAGTAAGTTGTTCTTCTTCAGTTTCAAATATTCCAACAGTATAACTATTTACTTCATTTTGATATATTATATCTGTTAGTGTTCCTTCTTTTTCTTCCAATATTTGTCCTCTTTTCTTTATGTTTTTATTTAGTACTTTCTAGTATATATTTATTAGTGTATCACAGAATTTTTTTGATTTCAATTGTTTTCTTCTATATTGTCAATTATATCTTTACATTCTTTCCAATTAGCTATTCTTACACATTCATAGTCTAAAGACATTTTATCTACTATTTCTTTTGTTTTATCTGTTGAGCCTAAATCTGTAACAATTATGTCCTTTATATATTCTTCTTTTCCGTATAAAAGCTTAAATAAACTTGAACGTAAAAATCCTTCTATTGTTTCTTCCTGATTTTTTACTGCTATTATTATGTATATTCCATCTGCTCTCATTTTGGTATATGTGAAAATATATATAATTTGTTTTACCAATTCAAATAAGCCATAAAGGGCAAGTGTCCAAAGTATTGAATTTATGATAAAATTCTCCATACCTTTTTCCTCCTTATGACTATTATATGATTTTATTTTTATTTTGCTACTACTATTATTATCTATAGTTTTATTATCTTTTCCCAAGGTAATTCTGGCTTTCCAAAATGACCATAATTTGTTGTTTTAGTATATATTGGCTCACATAATCCTAAATATTTTATTATTCCTTTTGGAGTTAAGTCAAAATTTTTATTAATTATTTCTATTATTTGTTCTTCTGAAATTTTATTTGTTCCAAATGTTTCTATGAAAATAGACATAGTTTTTTCTATACCTATTGCATATGCAACTTGTATTTCACATCTTTTGGCATATTTATTTGCTACAATATTTTTTGCTATGTGGCGTAACATATATGCTGCACTTCTATCTACTTTTGTTGCATCTTTGCCTGAAAATGCTCCTCCTCCATGACGTGCATATCCTCCGTATGTGTCAACTATTATTTTTCTTCCTGTTAGACCTGTGTCTCCTAAAGGTCCTCCTATTACAAATCTTCCTGTTGGATTTATATAGTATTTAGTATTGATATCTAAGTATTTTTTTGGAATTACTGTATTTATAACTTGTTCTTTTATGTCTTTTTTTAATTTTTCTATATCTATTTCTGGTATATGTTGTGTAGATATTAGTATTGAATCTATTCTTTTTACTTCATTTTCTTCATATTCTACTGTTACTTGTGTTTTTCCGTCTGGTCTTAAATATGGTAATATTCCTTTTTTACGAACTTCTGTAAGCTTTTTTGATAGTTTATGTGCCATTGATATTGCAAATGGCATATATTCTTCTGTTTCATCAGAGGCATATCCGAACATTATCCCTTGGTCTCCTGCTCCTCCTATATCTACTCCTTGTGAAATATCTAAGCTTTGTTTTGTTATGTTTATATCTATTTTACATGTTCGATAGTCCATATCTAGTTTTGAATTGTCATATCCTATTTCTTTTATTTTTTCTCTTACAATTTTTTCGATATCTAGTTTTGCATTCGTTGTTAATTGACCTGCTATTGTTATTTGGTTTGCAGATGCAAATGTTTCTATTGCTACTCTTGCATTTTTATCTTGTTTTAAGGCTTCATCTAATATTGTATCTGATATATAGTCACATAATTTGTCTGGATGCCCTTCTGTTACACTTTCAGATGTAAAATAAAATTTTTTCATATATTGTTTTTCCTTTCTTTTGAATAGAATTGTAATTTTTATTATAGAAAAAACTCTGTTAAATTATTTACTAACAGAGTTTGATAATTGTATTAAATTCTTTTTAAACAAGTTGTAATATAGCTACTTCTGCTGCATCTCCTCTACGAGGACCAGCTTTTATTATTCTTGTATATCCTCCAACTCTTGATTCGTATTTTGGAGCAATTTCATTGAATAATTTTGCAATTACATCTGTATCTTTTACTTTGTTTAATTTTGTCATCATTTTTCTTCTTGCATTTAATCTTGATGGCATATCTTTTTGTCTTTTTTCAGTTGTTTCTTCTTTTACAACTTTTAAATATTCTTTCCCATTTTTACTTTTCACTAATTCTGTAACTTTGTTACCTTTAGAATCTAATTTTGCTTTTACTACTTTTACTTCTACTGTTTCAAAGTTATCTTTTTCTTTTATTGCTAATGCTATTATACTATCTGCTATAGCTTTTACTTCTTTAGCTCTAGCTTCTGTTGTTTCAACTTTTCCTTTTAAGATTAAGTCTGTTGTTAGAGTTTTTAACATTGCATTTCTTATATCAGTTTTTCTACCTAATTTTCTATTTGTAGCCACTTTTTTCACCTTCCTTTTTATCTGTAAATATTACTCGTCTTCTTGTGTGAAACTTAGACCTAATGAATGTAATTTTGCAATTACTTCATCTAATGATTTCTTTCCTAAGTTTCTAACTTTCATCATATCACTTTCAGATCTATTTGTTAAATCTTCTACTGTAGCAATTCCTGCTCTTTTTAAGCAGTTGAATGAACGTACAGATAATTCTAATTCTTCAATTGATGTTTCTAAAACTTTTTCTTTTTTAGATTCTTCTTTTTCAATCATTACTTGTGTATTTTTTGTTGCTTCTGATAAATCTATGAATAATTCTAAATGTCCTGTCATTACTTTTGCAGCTAAGCTTAATGCTTCATGAGCTTTTAAGCTACCATCTGTCCAAACTTCTATAATTAGCTTATCATAGTCAACCATTTGCCCTACTCTAGTGTTTTTTACTTGATAATTTACTTTTTTAACTGGTGTATAAATTGAATCTATTGGAAGCACAGATATGTCTTGGTTTGGTTTTTTATTTTTTTCAGAAGGGCTATATCCTCTTCCCATATCTGCTGTCATTTCCATTATCAACTGTCCACCTTCAGATACAGTTGCTATATGTAAGTCTGGATTTAAAATTTCTACAGTACCATCTGTTACTATGTCTGCTGCAGTAACTTCTCCTTCTCCTTTAAAGTTAATTCTCATAACTTTTTCTTCATTTTCAGAAAATTTTAGTCTGACATTTTTTAAATTAACTATAATTTCAGGCACATCTTCTACAACATTTGGTATGCTTGAGAATTCGTGTAATACTCCTTCTATCTTAACACTTGTTATTGCACATCCTGTTAAAGATGAAAGTAATATACGTCTTAATGAGTTTCCTATCGTTACTCCATATCCTCTTTCTAATGGTTCACATACAAATTTTGCATAATTGTTTGTGTCATCAACCTCTAGACATTCAATATTTGGCTTTTCAAATTCTATCATTTCTACCTCCTAATTTTTTTTAAAAACTATTTAGAGTAAAGCTCTACTATTAAATGCTCTTCAACTGGAATATCAACATCTTCTCTTGACGCTAATCTTACTACTTTACCACTTAAAGTTTCGTTATTTAATTCTAGCCATGCTGGAACTGGTCTTGCTGAGTTTGCTTCTACATTTGCTTTGATTGCTCCATTGTCTTTTTTGTTTTCTCTTACTGTTATTACATCTCCTGCTTTTACTAAATAAGATGGAATATCTACTCTTTTTCCATTAACTGCAAATTGTCCATGGTTTACAAATTGTCTTGCTTGCGCTCTTGAAGCCCCAAATCCTAATCTGTATACAACATTATCTAATCTGCTTTCTAATATTTGTAATAAGTTTTCACCTGTTACTCCTTTTTTATTAGATGCCATTTCGAAATATCCTCTAAATTGTTTTTCTCCAACTCCATAGTATGATTTTGTTTTTTGTTTTTCTCTTAATTGTGTTCCGTATTCAGAAAGTTTTGCTCTTTTTTGTCCATGTTGTCCTGGTGCATAGTTTCTTCTAGAAATACTGCATTTGTCAGAATAACATCTTGATCCTTTTAAGAACAATTTTTGTCCTTCTCTACGGCAAATACGACATTGTTCGTCTATATAACGTGCCATCTTTTATTTACACCTCTTTCTTTATTTCCTTAATATTTTTGATGCGTCATTTTTTAGATCACATCTTACCTTTTTTTCTCTATATTATAAATATATTTTATACTCTTCTTCTTTTTGGTGGTCTACATCCATTGTGTGGGATTGGTGTTACGTCTTTTATGCTACTGATTTCTAATCCAGCAGATTGAAGTGATCTTATTGCAGCTTCTCTACCAGCCCCTGGACCTTTAACATATACTTCAACAGTTTTTAATCCATGTTCCATTGCTGCTTTTGCTGCTGTTTCAGCAACTTCTCCAGCTGCAAATGGTGTGCTTTTTCTTGAACCTTTGAATCCTAATCCTCCTGCACTTCCCCATGATATTGTATTTCCGTTTGTATCTGTTATTGTAACTATTGTATTATTAAAGCTAGAATGAATGTGTGCTTCTCCTTTATCAATGTTTTTTCTGTTTCTTCTAGCAACTGTTTTCTTTGCAACATTTTTGTTAGCCATTTTTTTATTTCCCTCCCTTTAAAAAACGGAATTAGTATTTTCTAATATTTTTAGAAAAACTATATTTCATTTCGAATATTTAATTTTCTCTACATAACTTTACTTTTTTGATTATGTATTAAACAGCTTTTTTTGATCTGCTTACTAATTTTCTTGGACCTTTTCTTGTACGAGCATTAGTTTTTGTTCTTTGTCCTCTTACCGGAAGACTTCTTCTATGTCTTAATCCTCTGTAGCATCCAATTTCTGTTAGTCTCTTAATGTTAAGAGCTACTTCTCTTCTTAAATCACCTTCAACCTTATATGATTCATCAATAGCTTTTCTTATGCTATTTACTTCATCATCTGTTAGGTCTTTTACTCTAGTGTCTGGATTTACTCCAGCTTTTGCTAATATTTTTTGTGAGCTAGCTACTCCTATACCATAGATATATGTAAGTCCTATTTCTATTCTTTTTTCTTTAGGTAAATCTACTCCTGCTATACGAGCCATGTTTTTTTGCACCTCCAAATTTTTTTTTGCTCTGTGAGCTTTATTTTTTTCTTTGAACATTTCTTGTTTTTTTAGTTATGTTCTTGTGGTTTTGTCCTCATTTTTCTTAAAGGTGAAATGCATCTAATGAAATGTTTTTTCATTTCTTAGATCTTTAAGTTGAAATTTTGGACATATATATAAACACAAACCGGATTTGAAAACTTATAGTTTTTCAGCCGCTACCCTATTTGTGCTATAAACTTAAGGATTAACCTTGTCTTTGTTTGTGTTTTGGGTTTTCACAAATAACTCTAATTACACCTTTTCTTTTTATTACTTTGCATTTGTCACATATTTTCTTTACTGATGGTCTAACTTTCATTTCTTTGCACCTCCTTGAACTGTCTTTGGACATTCCTTAGCTGCCGCATTCCACTTTGGCTAAGGAACATCCTTCGCCTGTTGTGTTACTTTCTTGTCCTCTAACTTATATATTTTTGGGTTAATTACATTGTTTTATTTTGCTCTCCAAGTAATTCTTCCTCTTGTTAAATCATATGGTGATAATTCAACTTTAACTTTATCTCCTGGTAATATTTTTATGTAATTCATTCTAAGTTTTCCTGAAATATGTGCTAATATTTGATGCCCATTTTCAAGTTCTACTTTGAAAGTAGTGTTTGGTAGTGTTTCTACTACTGTTCCTTCTACTTCTATAATATCTTCCTTTGCCAAGTTTTTTACCTCCTTCTTAAAGAGCATTTAAAATCCATAATCACTTATTCTTTTTTTAGAAATTTTATATTTTTCTAAAATGCTTTTTGTGACCTAGATTTTACTTTATTTCTGCTATAATTTGCAAAATTATAGTTTTAACTCATACATTATACATCATTTTTATATCATTGTCAAGATTTCTGGCTCATTTTCTGTAATTAATATTGTATTTTCATAATGTGCTGCAAGTGAACCGTCTTCTGTTATTATTGTCCAGCCATCTTCTAGTTCTAATATATTAGGTTTTCCTTGTATTACCATTGGTTCTATTGCAAGTGTCATTCCTGGTTCTAATCTTATTCCTCTTCCTGCTTTTCCATAGTTTGGTATTCCTGGTTCTTCATGCATTTCTTTTCCTATTCCATGTCCTTCAAATTCTCTTACTACTGAATATCCTTGTGATTTTACATATTCTCCTATTGCGTGTGAAATATCTCCTAGTCTGTTTCCTTTTCTTGCATATTTTATTCCTTCAAAAAATGCTTGCTTTGTTACTTCTACAAGTCTTTTTGCTTCTTTTGATACATTTCCAACCATGTATGTTCTGGCTGCATCTCCATTATATCCATTTTTTAATGCTACCAAATCTACACTTACTATGTCTCCTTCTTTTATTATTTTATTTTTTGATGGTATTCCATGTATTACTTCATCATTTACAGATATACATGTTGATGCTGGATATGGTGGTATTCCTCTTATTCCTGGGTCATATCCTTTTTCTGCTGATATCGCTCCATATTTTTTCATTGTTTGTTCTGCTATTTTGTCTAAATCTAAAGTTGTTATTCCTGGTTTTATTGCTTCTTCTATTGCTTTGTGCACTAATGCTGTTACTTTTCCAGCTTCTTTCATTAATTCTATTTCTTTTTTAGATTTTATTGTTACCATTTTTTTGACTTCCTTTCTTAATTGCTTTTTCTGGTACAATTTATTTTAAGTTGTTTCTTATTTCTTTTACTATCTCTTCTGCAACATCTTTTCCCATTCTGTTTATTGCTATACTTACTGTTTCTGCTTTTAATACTCCTTTTTTTGTGTAGTATTCTACTAGCGGACTTGTTTTTTCTTCATATATTTCTAGTCTTCTTTTTATTGCTTCTGGATCTGAGTCATCTGCTCTTTGTTTTAGTGATGAACCACATTTGTCGCATATTCCATCTTTTATTGGCGGATGTAATTTTATGTTATATGTTGCTTTGCATTCTTGGTTTGTACATACTCTTCTTGTTAACATTCTGTCTACAAGTTCTTCTTTTGGTGTTATTAAGTTTATTACTAGGTCTATTTTTTCTCCTTTTTCTTTTAATATTTCATCTAGTTTTTCTGCTTGCTCTATTGTTCTTGGGAATCCGTCTAATATTACTCCTTTTTTTGCATCTTCCCATGTTAATCTATCTTCTACCATTGGTACTGTTATTTCGTCTGGTACTAAGTTTCCTTTTGATATATATTTGTCTGCTTCTATTCCTAGCGTTGTTTGTTCACTTATGTTTTTTCTGAATATGTCTCCTGTTGATATTTGTGGTAGTCCTGTTTGCTCACTTATTAATCCTGCAACAGTTCCTTTTCCAGTTCCTTGTGCTCCTAACATTATAATATTCATATATTTATCCTCCCTTTTTGTTTATCTCTTTTAGAATAGATTTATTTTAGCTTATTTCTTGCTTTTTGTCAATTGATTTATGGTATTATTTGTTTTTTGATGACATATTTATTTGCTGTGTACATTTACGCAATAAGTGTAGTAACATGTTATCACTACACTTATTATTTTTACTCTTATCACAGATTATTTCTGTATTATTGTACAATCCTATAATTCCCTGTATTTGGATTCTTTTCGAGTTGGATATTAGATTGTAGGCCACTTGGTTCGCATTTCTAATCTTATTGCTTTTAATGAAACAAATTGCTTTTGTTCAAAAACAAACTCAAGTCACTGATGTTGTAAGCATATCAGTTGTACTTAACAAAGAAGATTTTGAAGATCCAATACCGAGCAAGAGAAGATCAGATTTCTCTTAGAAAGAGGGAACCATAACTTGTTCCCTCTTTCTTTATATTATTCATATTATTTAAAATCTTCTTTTAAAAATTTTTCATAAACCTTTTTGTCAATTTCGAATTCAGGTGCGCCACTTGAACCAGGTCCAACCTCATACTTATCAAATACTATAACTATATTTCCATTTTCTGAAAAGTAAAAATTCTGCTCATTATCTACTCTTCTAAAACTCCATTCTTTTGATTCTTCATCAAACCAATAAACTATATTATCATTTTCCTTCATCTTCGAAATCATTTGCCTTTTTATTTCCGTACTTATAGCATCTTTATAATCTTCATTTATAAATAAATCTGATAATTTTATTATTTTATCTGTTCTTTTATCTAAATGATAATACTTATATTGAACATCACTACTTGCTAATGTTTGAATTATTGTTAGTTTCAATGTAAACCACTTATTACTATTTGTTATTATATGTGGTTTAATTTCAATTGAAAAATGATTTTCTGGATTCCTTTCAAAATAATATTGGTCAATAAATTTTTGTGTTAGAGCTTTTACATCTTCATTTATAGTTTCATTAGACTCACTTTTTGAACCATCGTCATTTTCTATGTTTGGTACCTCTGCATTTAATTCACTATTTCCTTCTTTATCAAAATAATTTTTTATCGTTATTACTTTAACAATATTTCCTACTATAGGCCATTGTTGCATAGCATATGATATTTTAGGACTAATATTAGGTAACAATATAAAACTTGCTAATACTATTGCTGTTGCAAATTTTAAAGTATATCCCCATAATGGTTTTATATTATTTTTTTGTTTTTCTTCTTTTATTAAGTTTTCCAGTGTGGCATCTATAAGTTTACTGTACTTATCTGAAGCTTTTACGTTTTCCTTTTGGGCAATTTTCCTTATTTTTTTATCATCTAAAAAGTTCATAATTCCATAACCTCCTTAATTTTTTCTCTCCCTCTCGATAATTGCTTTTTTACTGCATCTACATTTGTTCCAGTTATTTTACTTATTTCTTTTATTGACATATCTTCATAATAAAATAGTGTTATTACTGTTCTATAAGGCTGTTTTAGTTCTTGTACTGCATTCCAAAGAGATAAATTAGTATCAATGTCTTCTTTTTCTGACTGTATATCTTCTTGTTCTATGTCTAAATAGTTTTTCTTACTATTTATAATTTCAAAAGAAACATTTGTTAATATTTTATAAATCCACGTTTTAAATTTCTTTTTATCTTTTAAGTTTTCTAAATTTTTATAAGATTTATAAATAGTTTCTTGAACTGCATCTTGAGCATCTGCTTCATTTTTTAATATACTATATGAAAGCCTATACATACCATTTTCTAAGTTTTTAACATTTTTACAAAACCATTCTTTTTGGTCTATCATTAATATTAGCCCCCTTTTTCTACTGCATTTTGGCTTAACCAGTTACTCCACTCTTTATAATATTTCGCATAAATATGAACATTATCTTTTGTGTATTCTGAATTTAAGTTTCCATTTTTATCATCAAATTTTTCATTCACGTCTATATAAAAAATTTTTTTGTTATCTGCTAGTTTAGATATTTCATTATTAAAATTATTAATATTAGTATTATTTATTATTTTATCTTTGCTTGATTTTTCTGCTGTTACATGTAAATTGCCTTGTATATATATTATAGCATCGCTTTGAGTCTTTCTTATATATTCTATTAATTTTTTATAGTTTTCTATTGTTTTTTTTGTATTATATCCTAGTTCATTTATTCCTAGCATGACATATACTTTTTGAAATTTTTTAGATTTTAGTAGTTGTTCTAATTTCAGTTTTCCAACTTTAGGTACTGATACAGATTTTTCAAATACATTATATACACTCATTCCAGTATTTGCAAAAAATGTTGCATTATTTATGTTTCCATATTCTGATATTCCTACTGTTCTAGAGTCTCCTATAAATAGTGCATCATCAAAATATGTTTTCTCTACTTTTTGTACCTTATTATTTTCTTGTGTTTCTTTATTTTCTTCTTGTACTTCCGTAATTTGAGTTTTTTCTTCTTCTATCGTTTCATTTTTTTGAGCTACTTTTTCTTCATTTATATTTTGATTTATTTCTTCTTTAATTTGTGTCTCTGCCTTTTCAATATTATTTAAACTTGTAGCAGATTTATCTTTTCCAACACTTTTTATTATTAGAAATCCTATTATTATAAAAAATGTACTAATAACTATAATTATTCTTGTTTTTTTCATTTTACTTCATCCTTTCTTTAAAAACTAAAATATAAAAATGGATTATTTAAACCTATGTATAAGTAATAAATAGAACTAGCCAAAATAAGTGCTAATAATAATGTACTTAATATAGTATTTTTTTTAGTTAAAAATATTTTTTCAGGTAATTTAGTAGCACATACTATTCCAGCTATAATTAAAATTCCATATATTTTTATGTATTTTACAAAGTCTAATATATAAAGCCCTTCATTCCATATAAATAATTTGCTAAACATTATTTGTATTTGTTGTATATCTGTTATTGCAAAAATCGACCAAGTTATTGGAATTAAAATTAACATATATATATGTCCTAAAAATTTATATTTTTGCAAATATCTGCCTATCCATAACTTTTCTATTACTATTATAAAAAATATAAATAGTCCCCATATTATAAAATTATAATTTGCTCCATGCCATAGCCCTGTAAGTATCCATACTACAAATAAATTAAAAATCATTCGTAGTCTTCCTTTTCGGTTTCCTCCCAAGGGAATATATATGTAATTTTTAAACCAATTTCCTAATGTTATATGCCATCTTCTGAAAAATTCTGTCATACTTGTCGCTAAATATGGTGTTTTAAAATTAGTTGGAAGCTTAAATCCCATAATTTTTCCAAGGCCTATTGCCATTAAAGAATATCCACAAAAGTCAAAATATATTTGCAAAGAATATCCTATTATGCCAAGCCAAGCGAGTCCTGTTGAAATACTTTCAATTCCAATCATATTAATATCATTCCACAAACATCCTATTCTATTTGCTAATAATACTTTAAATCCTAGTCCTACAATAAAATATTTTACTCCTCTTACAATATTTTGAATATTATGGCTTCTTTTTTCTAATTGTCTACTTATATTATCATATGTTACAATTGGTCCTGATACTAACTGTGGAAACATTAATACATACATTCCATATTTTATTATAGATTTTTCAGATTCATATTTTCCTTTATATATGTCTACTAAATAAGATATTGACTGAAATGTATAAAAACTTATTCCTATTGGTAATAGTAAATTTAATTGTTTTATATGAATTTTGCTTACATCTAATATTATTGCAATTATAAAGTCCAAATATTTGAATACTATAAGCCATATTAAGTTATATATAATTCCAATTATAAGTATCTTTTTACTTTTTGTTTTCTCTATTTTATTTCCTATAATATAATTTACTAAAATTGTAAATAATAATAGTATAATATAATATGGATGTTCTCTTGCACCTACTATATAAAATATAAGACTTCCTATCAGTAAAATGTAGTTTCTATATTTGGCTGATGTTACAAAATATAGAATTAAAAATATTGGCAAAAAAATAAATATAAATTCTAAGCTACTAAATATCATTTGTAATCCCTTTCTTAATTTTCGTTCTACTTTTTAGACGAATTTAATGATATAAAAGTGACAAAAAATTTATATTTTTTTATTTCTTTCTTATTTATCTTTCATCTTGTTCTTCTAATTGCTTTATTCTTCCTAGTCTTTGAATAATTTTTTTTACATCTTCTTTTTGCAAACCTTCTCCTAATCCTTTTCCATTTCCATTAGATATTTTTATTAATTTGTTAATTAAATTTTCATCATATGAATCAAATATTTCATCATCTAATATTACAAAGTCTTCTGTGTCTTTGTTTTCAGAAATCCACAGTTTAATTTCTTCTCCTCTTTCATTTTCTAGAAATTTAGTTGTATCTGTTAGAAAAACTCCATTTTGTAATAATAATTGTTTTAAATGTGGTAAATATTTTGTTAGTCTCCATGAAGACGTTAATACTACTTTTGCTCCTGTTTCATCTATTGCTCTTTTTAATAATCTTATCTTTTGGGCATCTACTGCTTTTTCAATTCCTTTTACATTTGATTCTTTCATTTTATTTATATATTCATCTGAATTAAGTACTCCATCTATATCTAAAAAAATAACTTTCATAATAACATTCTCCATTTTTTTTTGTGATGTTTGTATTATATCAGATTTTTATTAAATTTTAAATATCTAATTAAATTTTTATTAATAATATTATAATACCTATTATTAATAAAGTTGCTATTATTCCTATTGGTGATTTTATAAATAATAATATTTTTCCTATTTTACTTATTTTGAATTTATATATTCCTTCTACTTGTTTTGGTAAAATGTGTTTGCTGTCTTCTGTATTGTTATTATCTCCTTTTGTTATATATTTTCCTTCATTTTCTTCTTTAATTATATCAACAATTCTATGTGTTACTATTGTTTCATCATCTTGAAATGCTATAATATCTCCTTTTTTTAATTTTTCATTTTTCGTTTCTTTTACTACTATTACATCTCCAGCATAAAATTCAGGTTCCATAGAACCTGATAGTACAATAAATGTTTTCCATCCTAAAATTCCTGGTGTTTTTTCTTTATATATAAGTACTTTGATTAATGTTGTAGTACTTACTAATATAATTATTGTTAATATTAATATTTTGATAACTTTCTTTAATTTTGTGGACATCTTTATTTTCTCCTTGCTTTATAAATTCGTTATGTTTTATAATAGCATATTATTATAAAATTGTAAATATTTGTAATTTTTTATTTTCTGATAATCTTTAAAATTTTTATTGAATATTTTTAGTTTTTGCATTATAATATATATGTATGGGGATGTAATGGTTTCGACATTATATTTGAAACACAAATAGCGAGTAGTGGATTCTCGTTGGCCACTTAAAAAACGAGAGTTTAAATATAAACGCTGATAATAATAAAGAATTAGCTTTTGCTGCTTAGTTGCAGCAACGCCTGTTAAGATATCCCCACATATTTTAATTTGGTGTCATTTAGTGGGAAACAAAACTGCTTTTTCTACGTAAGCAGTGGGTATTTAGTAGATATATTTAATTGTCGTTTGTTTGTTAATGATTTTTAAATGAAGTTTTATAACATTCTGCACTCGGAGAAGTTTGTGTGAATTTTATAGTGGACAGGGGTTCAATTCCCCTCATCTCCACCAATGACGTTTCTGTTCAAACTAAATTGAACAGATAGATATGAAAATCAATCAGAAATGGTTGATTTTTTTGTTGCCTTTCATTAAAAAAGAAGAGATGGTATGATATGATAAGTACTGTAAAGAATAATTTATATTTATAAAATAAAACTTAAAAAAAGTGCCAATAATTATGTATTTAGCTAGAGGCTCTTTATTTAATGCCTACCCATTCAAAGTGAAGTGAGGATTTAAAAATATAAATGAAGAAAGAAAGGTAGCAGGAACTTATATTCGTATAAGTACAGGAAATCAAGTAAGGGAACTGATTTAGTTTAGGAGAACAAATTGTATTATTTTACAAAGACAATAAATAAAAAAATATATAAATAATGGAAAACACTTGGCAATAGTAAACAAGTGTTTTGTATTGTATATAGTTTTATATAAGGATGTGAAATTATGGAACATGAAATAAATAATTTGGTAGTTCAAGACAACATATCAAATGAAGAAATAAAAAATTTAATATATACAATAAGAGAAAAACAAGTAATGTTAGATAGTGATGTTGCAATGTTGTATCATTATCCTACTAAAAGAATAAATGAAACTGTAAATAGAAATAAACAAAGATTTCCTGATAATTTTTGTTTTCAATTAACAGAAGAAGAATATAAATTTTTAAGATGCAAAAATTTTACCTTAAACGAGGTTAATTCAGAAAATATAATTGAAGATAAATCTTTAAGGTCGCAATTTGCGACCTTAGAAGAAAATACTGGTAGAGGTAAACATCGTAAATACTTACCATATGTTTTTACAGAACAAGGAATAGCAATGTTATCAGGTTTACTAAAAAATGATATAGCAATTCAAGTAAGTATAAATATTATGAATGCATTTGTAGAAATGAGAAAATTTTTAGCTGTAAATGGACAACTATTCGAGAGATTAACAAATGTAGAATATAAATTATTAGAACATGACAAAAAATTTGATAAAGTATTTGACCAATTACAAAATGAAGAAAATATAAAACAAAAAATATTCTTTGAAGGTCAAATATATGATGCATACAGTTTAATAATTGATATTATCAAAAAAGCAAATAAGAAGATTTTAATAATAGATAATTATATAGATGATAGTATTTTAAAAATGCTTACAAAAAAGAATAAGAATGTAGAAGTTGTAATATTAACATCTGATAAAAGTACTATACAGAAAATTGATATACAAAAGTTTAATAAAGAATATCCAATATTAAAAGTTGCTAAAACAACTAAATTTCACGACAGATTTATAGTAATAGATAATAAAGAAATGTACCATTTAGGCGCTTCAATAAAAGATTTTGGAAAAAAATGTTTTGGAATTAATAAAATTGAAGGTTTAGATATTATAGAAAAGATTGTTAATTTATAAAGGCTAAAAAAGCATGTTTGTGCATCAATAATATCTTTGATTATTATAATATGGCTTAAGCTAAAGAAAAACACATAAATGAAAAACATTTATGTGTTTTCAAGTGAACTTTTTTATAAGACAGATGATATGAAAATCGATCAGAAATGGTTGATTTTTTGTTGTGAAAAAAGAATGGTCCTCAAAATTTATTCTCAAAAAGAAGTTTTGAATAGAATTTGTATTTATGAGGAGTGAATACAAGCCTTATCGAAAATTTCACATCTTATTTGAATAATATTTTACATTCCTAAAAAATCTGTGTATAATAAATATATGAAATGACAATTCACAAATGTGGTTTTGCCAGATAAATTGAGAAAATTCATATCTAAATAATTTTTAAAAAAACATTTTTTGATTATTTTTCATATTATACTAATATTTTATTTCATATTATGGAGGTTTAGATGGAAGAAGATAATTTTAAATACAATTCTACTATATTATCAAAAGAATTAAATTTTTTAAAAAAAGTTTACCCTTTTCTTCAAGTTTATTCTGCGGGAAAAAGTGTTTTAGGTAAAGATATTTGGTATATCAAAATTGGAAATGGTTCAAAAGAAATTTTTTATTCTGGTGCAATTCACCGGAAATGAATGGATTACATCTAATGTTCTTATGGAATTTTTGAAAGATTTTTGTTATGCTTACCAAAATAATCTTTCTATTTTTGGCTTTTCTGCTCGTAATATTTACAATTCTGCTACAATTTATATTATGCCTATGGTTAATCCTGATGGAGTTGATTTAGTTACTGGTGAAATCCTTCCTAATTCTACTCCTTATAATTCTGCAAAACAAATTTCTAATAATTTTCCGTCAATTCCTTTTGTTGATGGTTGGAAGTCCAATATTAGAGGTGTGGATTTTAAAAACTTCCAACCAATTTGCAAAGTCTTGTAACTTACTAAAATCACACAACTTTGCATTTTTAATCTTCATTTATTAATTCTTCAATTTTTATAAATTCGTCCAAATTTTCATTAATATAATTTAGTTTTGAAAAGTTAAAATATATGTATACATTTTTATCTTTGTCAATCTCAATTTTGTTAATTAATCTGTATAAATACATTTTATCAATTTGATTTAATTTCAAAAAATTTTCTATTAATTCATCTAATTCCTTTTCTTCTTTTATGTAATTTTTACTCTCAATTTCATTATCAAGTCCAATTAATTTTTGCTTTTGTTCATTTAATTTTGTTCTTTCAAACTTAAATTTTTGTGATATTCTAACATAATCTTCTTCTTGTAAGATTCCTATTAACTTATCCATATACATTTTATCTAAATTAGTATTTATATCAAATATAACCTTATTAATTTGCTCAATTTTTTTCTTATATCCGTCTCGAATATCAAGTGTTTTATTTTGATATTTTTCATAAATAGAATAAAAAATTTTTTTATCAACGTATGTCCTACATATCTTTTTTACAATATAAATAATATGATTTTCAAATTTTCCGTAATTAATACTTAATGGATAGCAACCTCTTGATTTATGGTCGCTGCAAGTTATATATGGATGTGATTTTGCATTTCTTTTAGAGTTCTTTTTTAACACAATTTGCAGTTTTCTTTTACAATGATAACAATAAAGTAATCCTCGTAATAAATAATCATATTTTAGTTTTGTATTTGTTCCTTTTTTTTCAATAATACATTGTACCTTTTCAAATGTGTCTTTATCAATAATAGCTTCGTGTGTATTATCAACTCTTATTTGATTTTCCTTTTCAACTGTTCTTATTTTCTTAACTTTGTATGATATAACTGACTTTTTATTTTGTACTGTATTTCCGATATACACCTCATTTTTTAACATATTGCACAATGTCACTTCATTCCAATCATAGCTTGTTTTATTATCATCTTGAACTATTCCAGTTTTTCTATACCCTGTTGGAGATAAGTATTTATTGGTGTTTAAATAATTTACTATTTCCATACTTCCATGTCCATTTGCATACATATCAAAAATATTTTCTACAGTATCTCTTACTTGTTCATCTATAATTAATTTATTTTTAATACTTGGATTCCTTTTATATCCGATAGGCTGGAATACTACATAAATATTCACCTTGTTTCTGTTTTTCCTTATAAACACTTCTAATTTTCTTGGATATATCTTTAGCATAATAATCGTTCATTATTGCTTTAAAAGGTGTTATATCATTATTTGTGCTATCAATATATGTATCTATTCCATCAGTTATTGCAACATACCTTATATTATTTTGTGGAAAATAATTTTCTATGTAATGGCCTATTTTAATATAATCTCTTCCAAGTCTTGATAAATCTTTGGTTATTACCATATTAATAGTTTTATTTTCGATGTCTGTGAGCATTCTATTGAACCCAAGTCTATCAAATGTAGTTCCAGAAATTCCGTCATCAACATATTCCTTTACCAAACATAAATTATTCTCCTTTACATATCTTTGCAAAATTTTTCTTTGATTACTGATACTTTCGCTTTCTTGCTTGTCGCCATCTTCTCTAGATAGTCTTATATACATTCCGTACTTTAAAGTTTTGACTATTTAAGTTTAGCATTTGACCTCCTATCTGTAATCATCTATGTTTAAATTGTAACGTGCTCAAAATTATTTTGCAATAATATGTAATAATTACTTAGTTTTTATTTTTATATTTTCTAAATAATCTTTAAAAATTAATCCAATTGTTTCTTTCACTCCTTGCTTTTCTTCCGTAAATATGCAATATGTATTAAACTCTGACTTATCTTTTTTATGTTTGATTTTCTCACACATATTTACATCATCTCCTTACTGTTTTTAATAAAATTATCTAATACAGAATATTAAAGAAAATGGCTTGTTATGACACTTAAAATTAGTGTATTTGTCAATGTAGTTTTTAACTTCTTCTATATAGAAGTCCGCTTCATATAGCAAAAAAAAGTATTAAAATAATTTTTTTCATAAAAAAAGACACCCTATAATGTTCTCACACTATTAGGTGTTATTATATCTTTACAATACTAAAATTTTGCTACATTTTTACTTAACTTTTTGCTAACACATTTTCTTAATTAGCAAATCCGTGTAATGCCTATGTCATCACACTTTCTTTTCATTTTTTCATATACATTTACATATTTTGTCAAGACCTATTTAAAAATTTTTATTTGGGAAATGTCGGACATTTAAAACAAATTTTATTTTTATGCTAAAAGGCAGAAAAGAGATTCAGAGTGAATCTCATAAACACCTAGAAAACCAAGTTTTCTAGTCCTGTACAAGTATTTAAAAAACACAGAAACAACACAGAGGAATATATCATTCCCACTTCAGTATTTGGTTCATTTTTTTGGTATATTACATTATGTATAAATTTATTTAATTTGCTTTTACTAATAGTTTAGCGCTTGTTTATTATATCTTCTTTAATTTTATTTATAGAATCTGTAACATATTTTGTAGCTTGTTCATCATAAATATATTTTCCACCAACTTTTCTAACGACATCTCCTAATTTTATATTTTCTGGCAAGTCTTTTTCAAAAGCAATATATTTACATTCTTTATTATTTTTGTATTGAGTTACTTTGTATCTATGATATTCGTAATCATTTTCATACTTATCTGTAACAATAAATGTATCACCTTTACTTAAGTTTGATAATTCCTTGCTAAAATAACCTTCCAAAAAAGACCATTTTTTTCTATAAAGTTCCATATCTTCTTCAGGAGTTAATTTAATATCATCCATTTTTTCACCTTTTAATTCATTTCTACTATTAATTTTTTCTAATGTCTCACTTAATTCTTGCATAAAATTTTTTATAAACTCATTTTGTTCCAATTTTTCTATTATTGTATCTAAGCCTAAATTCAAATTATTCCTCCTTATCTATTCTAATAATTTAGCTTCTCCTGTTCTATAATTAATTTCAAAATTGTCTTGTACATTATATATAAATTTATTAAAAGACACTCCATCTTCTTCAACAGATTTTGCTTCTATTTCTACACCAGTTGCCAACTCATTTGCACCATCATAAATTGGTGTTACTCTATATATAACATGATAATCTTTACCTTTCTTATTTTTTTGTTTAATCCAATTTGCAACTATATTTTCATATTCTATCATAGCATCATTTAGCTGTACTGTACCTGTAATTAGATTTTGTCTGTTATTATTTTCATTCCCTAATTGCCATGCAATTAGATGACATCTCTCATATAAATGATAACGGTTATTTTCTCCATGTAAATATTGAAACCATCCAGTAGGCTTATATGATAAACTTCCTCTTTTAGTTCCTTCTAGTGGCATTGTATATTTACATATATTTGCAAAAGCTACATCTGCTCTTTCAAATTCATCAAGTGGTGAATAATATTCAAAATTTTCCGTAGTTATATCTGCATCTTTAAAATATGGTACATTATTATTAATGTCAATAACTATTTGTCCAGAATATTCTGGAATATCATTTATACTAATGTTAGTATGAGTATTATTGACTATATTAGTTTGTGTATTTTCAGTTGAAATATTGTTTGATAATTCTTCTCTGTTTGGAAATATTGCATAGCCAATTAAAGTTAATAATATTATTAAACTTACTATTATTCCTATTTGTTTTAAGTTTTTCTCTTTCATATCTTCTTTATTATTATTCATGTTTCCCCCCTAGCAACAATTCTTCATAATTATTTTACATTATAATATTATAATACTGGAAATTTTTCAACTCTAATATCAATAGAAATAATAGAACCAAAAAAAATTTGAATGCAAACAATTAAGAAATAAATTTTTAAAATGAGATAACTGTTTATTTTATACCATATTTTGTAAATTTTTTCAATAATTACTGATTAATTTATACAATAAATTTATTTAAAATTTAAAAAAGTAAGAAAATTAATAAACATATTAAATTCCTTACTTCTTCTTGTAATAATATTATTAACAAATTATTTAATTACTCATGATATTTTTTATAAACGGTTTCTAACATAGAAAAATCTTCAACTGCAATACGAAACATTGCAAGCCTTATAGAAACAACTGAGCTTCTTATAACATTTGGTGTACAATGTTGTTCTCTTGCAATTGCAGATAATGTATCTTTTTTAAATTCTATTGGTTTTAATCCATAATATCTTTTAAATCGTTCTTTCTGTAAATCTGTCTTTTTATGCAATTTAAGAACTATATTATAGAGTTACTCTTTATGATTATTTGAAATATTATATTCTTTCATATAATCCAAGAGATACTCAACTAGATTTCTTCTATCTGTAAATTTACTTATGTTATACCACCTCCGATTTAAATAATTTAATAATCTATTATTAATAATGGTATAACGTATATTCAGCTATTTGTCAGCGCTCTTTTTGCTTTTTCTATTTATTTTTTTATAAGTATTATCTTTTGCATTATCTATTGTCTTTGTTAGAGCACTTATAATTATTCGATTTATTACTCTAAAATCTGATATTTTATTGATTGTCTCATAGTCTAAATTGCTTTTTATTTCTGTAGCAGTAATTTTAGGTTGTAGATTTTCTTCTTTATATACACTTAACAATTTGTTTATTCTTTTTTCTATAAATACTTGTTTTTCCACGTTATTTGGACTTTCAAAAAAAGATTTTAATGTAAATCTTGATACTAATGGTGGTGGTAAAACTTCCTTGTAATTATCTTTAGATAAATTTGTTGTAAAAATAATTATATATCCATTTAAATCATATTCATTTCCTGTTAAATCTGTAAATTTTCCATCTTCTAATAATTCATAGAAAAAATTAAATATATCAGTATCTGCTTTTTCAAATTCATCAATTAATATTACTTTTGAATCACTATTTCGTATTTTATTTGATAGTTCTCCACCTCTTTCACTACCAATAAATCCAATTGGAGAACCTATTAAACTATTTAGTGCTCCATGCGTTTTATAATTTCCTAAATTTATTTTTATCATCTTTGACTCTTTATACATAGTGTTGTGGATTATTCTAGCTAATTCAGTTTTTCCAACACCTGGATTTCCACATATAAGTAATGAAAATATTCTCATTTCCCCCAACTTATATAATATTGGAAAATCTTTCAATTTCTTTAAAAACTCTTTTCTAAATGCATTATGTCCGATTAAATCATCTGTTAATGATTTCTCTATCTTTTTTAATCCATCGTTATCTATGCTAATAAAGTCATAATTAACTAAATCTTTTTCTTCATAAATTGTTTGTATTGGTTTAAATTCATCAAAAGACGTTGCAAAATCCTGTCTAAATCTATTTTTGCTATTTTCATTTAATATAACATGTATATTTTCTGTTAAATAAATTTGATGCATAATATTTTCAATAATCATATTATTAGTTTCTGTATTTGTTCTATATAAATTACTTATATCAACATAATAATTATTACTCTCTTCAATTTGTATAGGATTATTTTTATCTGCAAATGCTATTGCTGTTATAATCTCGTCATTGGTAGCCTTTTTAGTTTTAAATTCATTTAATCTTTCAAATGTAAATGTATAAACAATTTTATTCTTCATTATTCTCTTTATCTCCATTCTCAAATGATAAATCTTGTATAATTGCAATTAAATCAATGTACGGAGCTCTCACCAATTCAATTAATGGATCACCATTTACTTTTGTTTCTCTTGAAGATTTCATTTCATCTATTTCTACATTTTGTTTATTGCCTAATTCTTGCAATTTTGAATATGTTGTTTTGTTTTTTGGATCATAATTTTTTGTTCTATATATTCCTATAATATTTACTAAACCAATTTCTAAATCATATATTGAATATTCGTTTTCAAATTCTTTTTCTGCTTTCATTGGAATATCAATATAAAATTTTTCTTTTCCTTTTGTACACATTAAATAATATTTGTAATCTTTTAATATCATATTAGTTAATGAATTTACATTTATTTTAAAAGCTTGTCCATCTGAATATGTATCGACTGTATTACCGTTAAATGCACCACTTATAATAGAGTTTGCTTGTAATATTTCTTCATTATTCCAAATTTTCAATTTTACATTATCTATTTTTACTAAATCTCCATTCTGCAAATCTTCTAGATTTTCTACTTTTTTACATTTTTTTAGAATTTCTCTTAAATATGTAGAATTTGTATTTTTTATTTCTTGAATTTCTTTATATTCGTGATTTGTTAATTCAGAATACTCCCCACCTAAATCTCCTTTTATTGGTAATTTCTTTGTATTAAATGAACTCTCAATTCCGTAACTTTGCTTATAACCTTTCTGCTTTTTTATTGATTCTTCAGCATTTATTTTTATTTTATTATTAATTAACATTGCAATTTCAAACACTTTCGGGTAATTAATATAATAAGTATTAAATAATTCTTTAAAATCATCTGTGGGGTTTATTTCTACTTCTTTTAAATCAAGATACAAAATTATTAGTGCAAATATAATGATACCTACCCATTTAATTGCAACTAAATCATTTAAAACTTTATCTAAAAACATATACATTACAATTACAAATAATATTTGAATTGTTATTTTTATTATCCATTTTAACTTTTCCATTTTATCTCTCCTAAAACAAAAGCGAAATATAATAATAGAATATTCTAATCTCATATTTCACTTATCTCTTGTATTTATAAATTATTAAATCCAGCATATTCCTTAAATGCCAACAAGTATAATGCTTTTAATAAGTCAGGATTTTTCTCTCTTAGTTCATCTACTACTGTATCTGAACCAACTTGTAATTCTCTATTTTCTTCTATAATTTCATCTATTAACTTTGGTAATTCTATACAAATTTTATAAAATGCTTCTTTATCTCCAGTAACTATTTCATAGAACTTGTCCATTGAAACACGTCTAATTCTTTCGTTTTCCATTCTTTCTTCATCTAGAGAAACTTTCCAAACTATATTTTGACTATTCTTTGCTATAACTTCTACAAGATAACATTCTGCTTTATTGTCACTTGCAATTTTATTTAGCATTCTCATATATGTTTTTTGTGATGAAGAAGAATTCATTGTATTATGCTTATTTTTCATTTCTACATATATTTTAGTTCCATTATTCTTTGTATAAATGACATCGAATCCTTCTTTTGGTACTTCACAATTTTTTATGTATTTAAACATATTCTGATGAAAATATCCAATAGCATTTGAATTCGTTTTATCTCTTTGTCTTACTAATTCATCTTTTATTACTTCTTCAAAATCTTTTCTATATACTTTACTATCAAATACCATTTTAATCGGATCTACTATATTAAAATTAAATTTACTCAAGTCAATTCCGTCTAATCTTTTTTCATATGTAGAAATTGTATTTTTTATATGTTGTTTTAAATCTTCCCTTGTTATAAAATTAAGATTCCACATTTTCATCAACTCCTTTATTTAGTGCATTCATAATTGATATTCCAACTTCTTTTGCAAGCTCTACCGGTACAGCATTTCCTATTTGTTTATATATGTCATTCATTTTTCCTGAAAATTCCCATTCATCTGGAAAAGATTGAATTCTTGCATATTCTCTAGTAGTAAATGGTCTACTTTCCTCTGGATGACATCTATCAGTCTGTTTCATCATCGGAGAACATGTTAATGTTAATGATGGCTCATCCCAAGAAATTCTTCTTGCAATTCCAGTTCGTCCACCACCCATAAAATAACATGATTTCATATAATCTCTTGCTACATCATCTGGTAAATCTCTCCAATATCCTCCAGGTGGTACTAAATCAAATACCTTTTTCTTTTTCTCAGGATATTTTGCGCCAACTGACTCCGGTACATTTTGTAACACATCTCTTAAAACAGGCTTATAATCGTGGGGTTCTGGATATTCAAATTTAACATTTTCTTTTAAATCATTTCTAGTTCCTATTATAACAACCCTTTGTCTCTTTTCAGCCACCCCATAATCCCATGCATTTAAAACTTTCCACTCAACTGTATAACCTAAATCTTCAAAAACATCTACCATTGTTTGAATTGTTCTACCACCATCATGAGTAGTTAATCCTTTAACATTTTCTGCTAAAAACATTTTGGGTTGCAACTGTCTCAAAAATTCAGCATAATAGAAGAACATTGTTCCTCTTACATCTTCTAAACCTAGTTTTTTTCCTGCGTAACTAAATGATTGACAAGGATACCCTCCAGATAATAAATCTAATTCTCCTTTTTTCAAGTTGAATTCCTTTAATAAATCTTTTTGAGAAAACTTCACAATATCTTCTTCAATTACATTCCAATTAGGTCTATTTAATCTTAATGTATCACATGCAGTTTTATTTATTTCTACTAATCCTATTTCTTCAAATCCTGCTTTTTCTAAACCTAATGCTAAGCCCCCTGCTCCAGCAAATAGTTCTATACACTTTCTTTTCATCAACTATCTCTCCTTTAGTACAATTTTGTTGTTCCTACTTTATCTATATACTCTAACAATTCTTGATATTTTTCTCCATAAGCAAATGATTGCGGTGCAGTAAAATTAAATTTTTGTTTTAATGTATCTAATTTTATTGTTTTATTTATTTCATAAACACTTTCTATTTGATAAGCATACTTTTCTGTGTTGGTATTATTAAATTCCTTGTTGCCATATCCATCTATACTAATCTTGTTTGGACTAGCCACAGGTTGTTTTACTCTTAAAACATATTTAAGTTCCTTTATAGGTGTTGGAACATATACTATTATATAATCAAAATCATTTTTAGGTTTTTTAGTCCTAAATTCATGATTTTTTATTTTACTTAAAATTCTATTTATATGTATTTCTTTTATACTCATAAATACAGCACTTTTCATATTAGCTATCCTCGTTTTTCCTTAAATCGTATACAATATATCATAAATTTCATTTTTTTTCTACAAACTAATAGTATTTCCTACAAGTTTTTCTATAAAATTATTTTTCTAATTACCACTAGTTATTCCATAGTATGATGCAATTTCTTTTATTTCAGTTAATAATTCTTTTTTTATTTTTTCATCATCATTGAATTTTTCTTTTAAATTATTTAATTTTATAATGTCTGCTTTATCTATTATAATTTGTTTTAATTCAGATGTATAATTTTTATCAAGCATTTCAATCCTATCAGCTATTTCTTTTAAATACTCAAAATTTAATATATTAATCTTCTGTATCTCTTCTAAGAGCTTATCAGTACTCCAAATAGTTATCGTTTTATTATTATTTGATAAACTATTTTTTCTCCATTCTTTATTCAACTCTTTTTCTTCGCGTTCATCAGCTTGCTCCTGCTCTACATTAATTAAATAAACTTTATCTTTAAATGAACCTTTTTTCTTATTCTTAAGTTCTCTAGCTATTTCTACATCTTTATGTAATATATTTTTTTCTTTCATAATTGTCTCAATTACTTCTATTAAATCTGCTAATTCTTCTATACTATGTTCTTCAATAAATTCATTAGCTTCTTCAAACAATTTTTTATCTAATTCTTGCATGTATTCATTATTATCTAAAATTCTATAATTTGCTTTTCTTCCTTTTACATTATTTATTTCTTCAGGTATTTTATCTCTTACTAATTTATTATAAGTATATATCAAATTCATCATCTCCAAAAGTATTGTAAAACTTTTGTTTGCATTTGTCAATATGATTTTTCTATTTTTTCGTTTTATTTCTAATATATAATTTTTATTTTAATTCGCATACAAACTTTCCAAAAATTCTTTAGAATATTCTCTTTGATTTTCATAATTTGATATAAATTTTCTACGACAATTATTATTATTTTTAATATTATCTCTTATTATTATCTTCCATTTTTTGATTGATACTGGCATCCATTATTTAATGGATATAGTGCATCATTTATATAAATTTTTCTTTGAATTATTTGATTATTTTCATTTCTAATTAGTTCAACAACTATAAAATTTTTATCCTTTAAATCAGAAATCCAGCTTGAAATTGTTTTAGGATTTACTCCTAATTTCTCTGCTAAATATTTATTAGTTGCAAAACAATATCCTTCCTTATAAGCTAGTGATGTTATAATAGCATATAGTAATTTTTCATTTGCTTTTAGTTCTTTATTGTATAAAACTGTTACTGGAATTATTGAATAATACCCAACATTCTCTTCTTTTTCTTTCATATACCACTCCAATTCTACCAGTAAAAATCCAATAAAAAATACAGAATACTTCAACTAATTTGAAATACTCTGCAATATATATGATTACTGCGTTTTATTAAATTATTTTTGTGGTTGGAAGTTTTTTAATTCCACAGGTGTTGATTTAAATTTGCAATTTCCTGCCAATTGGGAAAAAGCTCGTGAAATAAAATATTCACAAGGTTTTACTCGGACCCGCCCCACGAGACTTTGTAGGATATGGTCCTTTAACTGAACCAGAAGCTCTTTCTATTTATAATTTCACTTTACAACATAATTTTAAACTAATATTATCATATCATTCTCAAGGCGAAGTTATATATTGGCAATTTCAAAACTATAATCCTTCTAATGCCTTTGAAATTGGGGAAGAATTTTCTAAAGTTAGTGGTTATTCTCTTGAAAGTACTCCTTATAATTCAAGTTTTGCGGGTTTCAAAGATTGGTTTATTCAAGATTATAATAAACCTGGTTATACTATTGAAGTTGGTCTTGGTACTAATCCACTACCTTTTAGCCAATTTACAAAAATATATAATGATAATATAGGAATTTTAGTTTTAGGAACTATATTATCGTAAATATTTATTAAATACCAAAATCTAATAATCCTTTATATTTTTAAATGAGCTATAATTGAATTATAGCTCATTTTACATACTGATTTTATTCTTTTATATATTTTTCAAATTATGTTTTTATTTTTAATATAACTTCCTTTAAATTCTTCTGCTAATATATCCATTTCTATACAGTCATAATATTTTCCATTAATAAATTTGCATTTTCTTCTTCTTCCATACTCTTTGAAACCGCATTTTTGATAGCACTTTAATGCTCTATCATTAAAACTCATTAAATCTAGTTTTATATTATTTAAGTTCAAGTAGTTAAACCCATAGTCTAATACTAATCTTATAGCTTCAGTTCCATAACCATTATTTCTATATTCTTTGTCTCCAATAAAAATTCCTAATGTTGCTACTCTATCAATATAATCATAGTTTTCTAATCCCACTGTTCCTATAAGTTTATCATTATCAATTGTTATTATAAAAAAATTATAATTATTGTTTTTGCTTTCTTCAAAATATTTTTTCTCTGCGTCTAATGTCATTATAAGAGCACTTCTGCCTATGTAATCAGTTGTTTCAAAGTCATTAAGCCACTCTGTAAATTTTTCTACTTCTTCAGTATTCCTTGGCGATAAATAAATTCTTTCTCCTATTAATTTTTTAAAATATTTCATTGAAATTCTCCTTTCTGTAAAAAATATCGCAAAAAAAGCAAGCTTTACTAAGAAATTTGTTTAAAATTCCTCTAGTAAAGCTTTTAATTTTATTCTTCTACTTTTTCAAACATGTCTTTTCCTACACCACATAAAGGGCAAACCCAGTCCTCTGGTAAGTCTTCAAATTTTACTTCTTCTTTTTCATTGTCATAAATATAACCACAAATTGTGCATATATATTTCATACTTTTTTCCTCCTTTTTATTTTTTATATCATAAATATTATAAATTTTCAATAAATTTATAATTCTATTATTTTTATTTATTTTCAATATTTTACATTTTTAAACATTTGCTGTTTCATCTGCTGAGATTTCTTCAATATCAATTATATCTTCTTCCTCTTTTTCTGCAACTACTTTTGTTGTTCCAAATGAAAATACTTTCTTTTCAGTTCTGGCTTTTTCTTCAAATTTTTTATTAAATTCTGTTTTAACATCATCTAATGTTGTTTGCATTGCATTAAACATTTCTTCTACATCTTCTTTTGTAAAATCATATGCATTACTTCTTGCCATTGGCTCTAATATTTGCATGTCGTGCATAACATTGTTTACTCTTTTTCCTGCGTATTCCATAAATTTATTTCTTTTTTCTTCGTTTACTTCCATTTTTGATTTTCCTTTCACATACAATTTTATTTTCTTTTATAATATAACACAAAAAGATGTAAAAATCTATAATTTTTTATAAATTTGTCATTAATTTGTTACAATTTTCTATCCTAATTTCAAATTTTGATTGACTTTTTTCTGCGACTTTGTTATTATAGATAATAAATTTAGAATAATAATATTTCATATAGGAGGAATGCACAAATGTCAAAATTGCAAAAAGTATTTTTAATTATAGGAATTTTTTCTATTCTAGTTTTCTGCTGTTCTTATACTTTTGCAGCAGTTGATATGAATCTGAATAATTCTAATAACCAAAACAATACAAATAGTGAAAATAATGAAAATAATTCAAGTAACTCTGCTAATACTAATAATAGTACTAACTCACCTACATCTAATTCATCACAATTTTCAACTACTGTTACAACTTCAAGTTTTGATTTACAATTAACAAATATATTAAGTATTTGTTTAATCGTTGTTGGTGTTTTACTTATTTTACTAGGTATTGCTATTTTAATTAGATTAAAATCATAAAAAAATGTGTAATAATATTGATTATATATTAGTTTTTCAATATTACTACACATTTTTATTATTTACAAAATCTATGTTTTCCTATTGTTACAGTCATAGGTCTAGACCAAATCCATTTATTTGTTGCAGTATTAGGATTAAAATAATAAATTGCCCCATATGATGGATCCCAACCATTTATAGCATCTTGTGCAGCTTTTTTTGCAGTACTATCAGGTTCTAAATTTATTTGTCCATCTGATACAGCATCAAATGCACCACTTTGATATATTACTCCTGCTATTGTATTTGGAAATTTGCTACTTTTAACTCTATTTAAAATTACTGCCCCAACTGCAACTTGTCCTGTATAGCTTTCTCCTCTTGCTTCACCGTAAATTGCTCTTGCAAGTAAATTTACATTTGAAGAATTACTAGATGAGCTTCCTGATGAGCTACTTGAATTTATTCCCATTGCATTTAGTGTTTTAGTTCCAGCAATTCCGTCTACAGATAATCCATTTTTTTGTTGAAATCTTTTTACCGCTGACACTGTTTGGCTTCCATATATACCGTCAACATTTCCATTATAATATCCCCATCTTTTCAATTTTTCTTGTATTGTTTTTACTTCATTTCCTCGAGATCCATATTTCGATAATGCCTCTACAACATTGCTTTGCAATGTTATTACAGTTATAAACAGTATTGTTAATATTATTATCACAGAACTTAATATTATCTTTCTTTTCATATAATCACCCTTTATAAAAATTAAATTGCTATTATTTTATACAAATTTTGAATATTTATACAAAAAAGAAAAATAAAGTATTTATATTATATCTTTTTTATTTCACTACGAGCAAGTTCATCACATCTGTTATTAAACTCATTATCAGCATGTCCTTTTACTTTTATAAATTCTACTTTATGTTTTTTAGTTAATTCATATAATTCTTTCCATAATTCTTGATTTTTAACTGTTTCTCCACTTGCAGTTTTCCAACCTTTTTTAATCCAATTATAAATCCAGCCTTGTTTAAATGCATTTACTGTATATGCGCTGTCACTATATACTTGAACAGTGCTTTCTACTTTCAAACATTTTAGTGCCTCAATAACTGCTGTAACTTCCATTATATTATTTGTTGTTTCTTTTTTTCCTCCTGAAATTTCTTTTTTTACTCCTTTATACATTAATATTGCTCCCCATCCCCCTGGTCCAGGGTTTCCTGAGCATGCTCCATCTGTATATATTATGACTTTTTCTTCCATTTTATTATTTTCCTTTCATTTTATTGGTATAATAATTTTATAAAGCTTATTGTATCTATATGTTTTTTGTGATATGATTATAACAATAATTTTTGAGATTTTCAATATTCTATTAAATTAAAAATATAGGAGGAACAAATGAATAATGTATTAGGAATAATAGCTGAATATAATCCTTTTCATAATGGCCATTTATATCATTTGAATGAAGCAAAAAGAATTACAAATTCTGAATATTCTGTTGCTATCATGTCTGGAAATTTTACTCAAAGAGGAGATGTTTCTTTAATTGATAAATGGTCTAAGACAAAAATGGCTCTTGCTGGTGGAATTGATTTAGTTATAGAGTTGCCTGTTTTATATGCTGTTTCAAGTGCTGAAAATTTTGCAGATGGCGCTATTAAAATATTAAATTCTTTAAATGTCATTGATTATATTGCATTTGGTAGTGAATGTGGTGATATCACAGTTTTAGATGATGTAGCAGATGTTTTAATTAAAGAACCTAAAGATTATAAAACACTTTTATCTCATGAATTGTCAAAAGGTGTTTCTTTTCCTAAAGCTAGAGAAAATGCATTAATGATGTATTTGAATGATGTAAGGCGCTTTGCAAATATTCTATCTCATCCTAATAACATCTTAGGAATTGAATATTTAAAAGCTTTACGAAAAAGAGAGTCTTTTATTAGGCCTATTACAATAAAGAGAAAAGATGCTAACCATTCAGATAGTATATTTTCTTCTTCTTCTCGCTATGCCAGTGGTTCTTCAATACGTAGCTTTTGTAATTCACCTGATATTACTGACCTTCAACGTGTGATTCCAGAATTTTCTTATAATCTACTAGAAGAAAATTTTAAAAAAGGAAATATTGTAAAAAGTATTTCTAATTTTGATAAAGAAATTATTTATACTTTAAGGAAAATGTCTATTCAAGAAATTTCTGAACTTCCTGATGTTTCTGAAGGACTTGAATATTCTTTAAAAAATGCTGCAAATTCATGTAATAGTATTATTGAACTTTTAAATTTACTTGATTCTAAGAGATATACCAAAACTAGAATTCAACGTATACTTTTATATGCACTTTTACAAATTTATAAAAGAGATATGCAAATTTCTAAAAGCGTAAATAATCCATATATTAGAATTTTAGGCTTTAATTCTAAAGGACGTGAAATTCTTAGTGAAATTTCTAAAAGAAACCCAAAATTAAATTTGGTTACTTCTGTTAAAAAGTTTTTTGATGATGCTCCTAGTAAAAACCAAAAATTAATGCTAGAAAAAGATATTTGGGCATCTAATGTTTATACTCTTAGCTTCGAATATGAATCTAAAGCAAATTTAGATTTTACTGAAAAATTAATTACAATTTAAAGCTCTTGGTTAATTCCAAGAGCTTTTGTTTTTTATTCTTCTACCCATTTTATTAAATTAAGATTTGCACTTTCTAAAATCATTTCATGTTGAGGCATAACTCTAAATGAATATCCATAGTTTCCTCCTGAGCATAAATCTATTTTGGCTACATAATAATATTTCTTGTTTTCTTCTTCTTTTCTTTCTATTTTCATTGGAATAATTTTTACATCTTGTACTGTTCCATCTTCTAAAAATTTTCCATAATAGACTTCAGCTCTTATATTTGATACATTGATGTTTGGAAGTGTTACCGCACATCTTACTTCTATTTGTGTTCCTGCATCAACTGTAATATCATCTGCATTTCCTTCTACTTGTTCTATTTTTATGTCTTTCCAATTTGTACATAGATTTTGCTTCCAACTGTTAAATTCTGTAACTTTTTCTAAATCATTATAATATTTTTTATTTAGATTACATAATGGTATATAAAGTTTGTTTGTATAATCAACTAACATTCTTGATGTACTATATTTTCCTCCTGTTGATATAATAGAATTTTTCATGTAGTCCATCCATATTTTTGATATTCCATTTTTGTCTTTGTCATAATATGCTGGAATTATTTTGTTTTCTAAAGTATAATACATACTTTCACTGTCTGCTATGTCTTGCTCTTCATATGATGAGTATTCTTGGTTTGTTCCTATTGTCCAGCCGTTTTTTTGGTTATATCCTTCTGCCCACCAACCATCTAGAACACTAAAGTTTATAACTCCATTTACAGATGCTTTTTGTCCACTTGTTCCTGATGCTTCCATTGGTCTTCTTGGGTTGTTTAACCATACATCTACACCACTTACTAAATATTTTGAAATTGTTATATTATAGTTTTCTAAAATAAATATTTTTCCTTTAAATTGTGGTTTCATTGAAATGTCATGTATAAATTTTATTAAATCTGCTCCTTCTTTATCTGCTGGATGTGCTTTTCCTGCAAATATTAATTGAACAGGCTTGTTTTCATCATTTAATATTTGTGTAATTCTTTCTAAATCTTTAAAAATTAATGTTGCTCTTTTATATGTTGCAAACCTTCTTGCAAATCCTATTGTTAGTGCATTTGGATTTAGTTTTGATGTTGCTTCACTTATTTCATCATAACTTACTCCTTCACGTCTTAGTCTGTTTGTTACATTTTGTTTTACTAATGCTAATAATTTTTCTTTTCTTTCCATATGAATTTTCCATAATTTTTCATCTGGAATGTTCTTTATTTTCTCCCATACTTCGTCTTCATGTATATTGTCTTGCCAATATGGTATTAAATATTTATTGTATAATTCTTTTAATTTTGGTGCTAACCATGTACAAGTGTGAATTCCATTTGTAACATATGTTATTGGTGATTCACTTGGTGCTATGTTTGACCAAACATCTGAAAATAGTTCTCTTGATACTTCTCCATGTAATTTACTTACACCATTTTTCTTTCCTGCTATTTTTAAGGCAAAAATTCCCATATTAAATCCTGGTTCTAATTCTCCACAAGGTTTCATTCCAAGTTTTAAAAATTCTTCTCTAGTTAGTCCTAAACGTGGCCAAAAATCTTTGAAATATTTTTCCACTAAGCTTATTGGGAATATATCATTTCCTGCTGGTACAGGTGTATGTGTTGTAAATACTGTTTTTGATGATGCTATATCTCTTGCTACTTCAAATGATACTTGTTTTTCTTTTATTATGTTCTTGATTATTTCTAAATTTAAAAATGCTGAGTGCCCTTCATTCATATGATATACTGTTGGTTTTAGTCCTAGTTTTTTTAATACATTTACTCCTCCCATTCCAAGTATAATTTCTTGGCGAATTCTCATTTCTTGGTCTCCACCATAAAGACGAGCTGTTGTGTTTCTATCTTCTTGGTTGTTTATGTCAATATCTGAATCTAGTAAGTATAGTTTTACTCTCCCAACATTTACTTGCCATACCTTTAAGTAGATTCTTCTTTTTGGGAATTTTATGTATATTATAAAGTCATTTCCGTCTTCTCCTTTTACTGGTGTTATTGGTAAGTCATATAAATTTATATCTCTATATTCTGGTTTTTGCATTCCTTGTTTGTCTATTATTTGATTAAAATATCCATTTTTATATAATAATCCTATTGCAACAAGTGGTATTCCTAAATCACTTGCTGATTTTAAGTGGTCTCCTGATAATATTCCAAGTCCTCCTGAATATATTGCTATTGTTTGGTCTAGTCCATATTCTGCTGAAAAATATGCAATTAAATCTTTTTGATTTTCTGGATATTTTTGTGAAAACCATGTGTTTTTGCTTTCCATATATCCTTCGAAATTTTCAACTACTTTATCATATTCTCTTAAAAATAGTAGGTCTTTTGAGGCATTTTCTAATTTCTCTTGATCTACCATTTTTAAGAATTTTACTGGGTTTTTATTGCATCTTTCCCATAAATCTTCATCTATCTTTTTGAATAGTCTTAAAAATTCTGTGTTCCATGCCCACCATAAGTTATATGCAATTTCTGTTATTTTTGATATTCTTTTTGGTAATTGTGGGTTTACTGTTATTCTATTAAATATATACATTTTATTTTCCTCCTAAGTTTATTGTATTACTGTTCTTTTGTTAATTTTACAATTATTATTATCTACTAATTTTACTTTTTTGTCAATTATTTTTATGAATAATTTATTTTATGCTTTCATTAAGCATCCATAATATTTTTGTGAATTTACTTAAATATTCATCAATTAATGATGAGATTTCATAGTCTTCTTGTTTTTCTGCTTCTATTTTTATTTCATTTGCTTTTTGTTGTAATGTTTTATAATCATTTATTATATTGCTTATAATTTCTGTTGCTTTGATTTTTTCATTTTGAGCTTCTTGGATTTCTGAATTTTGTAGGAAGTCCTTCATTGTTCCAAGAGGCTCATATCCTTTTGCTAAAATGTGTTCTGCAACTTCATCTATTTGCTTTCTTATTTCTTCATAATATTCTTCCAATTTCTCATGTATTACAAAAAATTCTATTCCTTGTATATTCCAATGATAATTTTGTAATTTTATAGACATTACTTCAAGTTCACTTAAAAACTCGTTTAAATTTTTTATATTTTCATTCATAATGTACCTCTCTTTCAAATACATTATGTTCAAAAAATGTTTTTTTATTCAATTGTACTTATTATTACCTAATTTCCAAATTGGCTTCCTTCCTTAATTTCATTTCCTCTTAAAAAGTCAAGTATATTCATTTTTTTTGAATTTTCAGCTTGTATTTCTAATACCTTTATAGTTCCTCCTTTGGCTTTTATATATAATCCTTCTTTGGTGTTTGATTTTAATACTGTTCCATTTTTTTCTTTTTCTTCTTTATCTGTTTGATTAATTACTTCCACTTTCCAAAATTTTATTTTTTTTCCATTTAAAAAGGAATATGTTCCCATTATTGGATTTAATCCTCTTACAAGATTTTTTATTTCATTTGCATTTTTATTGTTCCAGTCTATTTTTGATATTTCTTTGTCAAGCATAGGTGCTAATGAAAATTCGTTACCCTGTGGAACCCTTGGTGCTGTTCCATTTTCGATTTTTTCTAATGTTTCTACTAAGAGTTTTGCTCCTATTTTAGATAGTTTCTCCCATAATTCTCCTGTTGTTTCATTTTCTCCAATTTCTACTTCTTCTTTTAAAATCATATCTCCTGTATCCATTCCAATGTCCATGTACATTGTTGTTATTCCAGTTTTTTTGTCTCCATTTATAATAGACCATTGAATTGGTGCAGCACCTCTATATTGTGGTAATAATGATCCATGTACATTTATGCAGCCTAGTCTTGGAATTTCTAATATTTCTTTTGGGAGTATTTTTCCATATGCTACAACACAAATAACATCTGGCTTTAATTTTTTGATTTCTTCTATAAATTCAATATTGTTTTTTATTTTTTCAGGTTGATATATTTTTAATTTTTTTTCTATTGCAAATTCTTTAACTGGTGTAGGAATTGTTTTCATTCCTCTTCCTTTTGGCTTATCTACATTTGTTACTACCCCTAGAATCTCATGTTTAGCATTATATATTGCTTCTAATGATTTTTTTGCAAAATCCGGTGTTCCCATAAATATGATTTTCATCTATTCTATTTTTCCTTTCTTTTTGATATTTCTGTTGCAATGTTTGCAAAGTCTTGTATTGTTAAGTTTTCAGCCCTTATATTTTCATTTAATTTTAATTTTTTAAATATTTCTATTCCCTCTTCTTTGTTAATAAATACTTTTGTATTTGTAAGTGCATTTATTAATGTTTTTCTTCTTTGCATAAAAGCACTTTTTATAATCATAAACATTATTTTGGGATTGTCTACTTTTACTACAGCCTCTTTTCTTAATTTCATTTTTATAACTTCTGATGTTACTTCTGGTTCTGGTATAAAAGAGCTATTAGGTACTTCCATTATTTTTTCTGATTCACAATAATAATATACTGTATATGTTATTGCACCTGTATTTTTTTTGCTTGGCGTTTCTATTAGTCTTTCTGCTACTTCTTTTTGTATCATTACTGTTATGCTTTCAATATCTAGTTTTTCTTCTAAAAGTTTCATTATTATTGGTGTTGTTATATAATATGGTAAATTTGCAACTACTTTTACATTTTTTATTTGAGATATATTAGTTTCTTCCTTATTTTCTTTTATTATTTTATTCAAGTCTACTTTTAATACATCATCATTTATTATTTCAAAATTTTGAAATTGGCTAAATCTGTCTTTTAATATTTTTACCATTTTATTGTCTAATTCTATACATATAACTTTTCCTGCTTTTTCTAACAAGTATTTTGTTAATGTCCCAAGTCCTGGTCCTATTTCTATTACTAAGTCTTCTTTATCTATTTGACTATTACTTATAATATTTTCTACTACTTCTGAATTTATTAAAAAATTTTGACCTAAGCTTTTATTAGCTCTTATTCCATATTTTTTCATTATGTTTTTGGTTTCTTGTAATATATTTTCCATATTAATTTTTATTTTACTTCTCCTTTATATGCTTTCTACTTTTGATACAACACATTTTCCATTTTCATATTTTAATGTTATTTTTTCCTTTAAAGTTATAAATGCATTCATATTTTGTTTTGATACTTCATATGTTGTTTCATTTCCCTTTATAAGTATAGGTTGTATTTTTTCAATCATATAGTTTGTTTGCATTCCAGTTATTTCTTTTACAAATAATATTTCTTTATAGTTTATAAATTCACTGAATTGACTTTTTAAAACTTCTTCTGTCATTACAGTTTCCATTTTTGTTTTGAAATCATTATAACTTATTCCTGTCCATTTATATTCTGAATATTCTTCTGGCAATTTTGAGTTTTCTTCTGTCATTTCTATTGTTTGTGGAAGATTTAAACTTGTTAATAAATATTGTGTTGCACCTTTTTTTATGTTTGCTAAATTGTCATAGTTATATATTACTTCTGATACAATTTCTTCTGGAATTTTGTTTGCGATTTTTACAGTCATAACTGTTTTCATTGCTTCATTATAATATTGGTTGTATAAATTTTCTTCTCCATTTATTTCTAGTGCATACATATATCCTTCATACATTATTGCTAATATTTTAGCTTTTACTCCTTTATTTGATGCTTCAAATTCTCTCCATTGTATATCATTTATTTCTTGAACTTTCGTGTATTCTATATTTGAATATATTGAGTGTTCTAACATTTGTTTTTTTAATTCTTCATTTGTCATATTACTTTTTTCTATGTAAATATTTATTCTAATATCATTAGATGTTCCATCTTCATTTTCTTGTTTTGGTCCTTGTATATAAAATTTAATAGAACCATTTTCTTTTTCTATTACTTCCCATTTTTCTGATAATTTTCCTATATCTATTGTTATAACATCATTTGAATATAGTTTTATTTCTTCTGGCTTTATTTCTTCTGCTTGCATATTATTTTCTTCTGTTTTTTGTTCGTTTTTGTCATTTGTAGAACGTGCTAGTAAAAATACTAATATTATTAGTATAATTATTAGTATGAAAAATGTTCCAAAATTTAACTCTATTGACGTTTTTGGGGCCATTCTTTTTCCTTTCATTTTATCATCCTCTCTATTAAATATATTTTTTAAAATTTTGAATTTTTTTCGTGTAAATTTATTCTATTATATCATTTTTATATTTTTTTTCAATATTCTTTTAGTAGTTAATAGTTAATTTTAAAAAAATATTGAAAAAAAATATAATATATGATATTATAACAAATATATTTTTACTATTATAAAAAACAAAAATTTTTTTATAATATAAAGAAGGAGGTATTCATATGATTTGGATAATATTAGCAATCATCTTATTTTTAGTAATTTGGGTTATATCAATTTATAATGGACTAATTGCTTCAAGACAAAAAGTAGAAAATGCATGGAGTCAAATTGATGTACAATTACAAAGAAGATTTGACCTAATCCCTAATTTCGTTGAAACTGTAAAAGGCTATATGACACATGAAGCTGAAACATTTGAAAAAATAGCTAATTTAAGAACATCATGGGCAAATTCATCATCTGTTGGTGAAAAAGCAAAATTAGACGGAGAACTTTCTGGTGCTTTAAAAACCATAATGGCTGTTTCAGAAAATTATCCTGATTTAAAAGCAAATACAAACTTTTCGGATTTATCTGAAGAATTGCGTAATACAGAAAATAAAATTTCTTTTTCAAGGCAATTCTACAATGATAGTGTTACAATATATAACACTAAATTAGAGCTTTTCCCTTCAAGTATAATTGCAAATATGTTTAATTTCAAAGCCAAAGAATTATTTACTGCTGAAAGTGATGAAGCTAGAAAAAATGTAAAAGTAGATTTTGGAAAATAGTGTTGATTACTTTTTATTAAATTTCGGGATAGAATTAATAATTCTATCTCTTTGTTTTAATATAAAAATATTTTTTATATTGTTATGTGAAAGGAGTATTTATGTTTGAAGATATCAAAAAAAATAAAATAAAATCTTGGATTATAATTTTTCTATTTTTAGCTTTTATATCTGTAATCATTTATTATATATGTATGGCTTTAAATTTAGGAAAATTGTCAATTATTATAGCTTTAGTTTTTGCAATTGCATCAACTTGGGGCTCTTATTATTATAGTGATAAAATAGTTTTAAAATTAAATAGAGCTAGACCAGCAACAAAAGAAGAAAATTTAAAATTAGTAAATATTTTAGACTCATTAGTTGTATCTTCTGGATTACCCGTTACACCAAAGTTATACATTGTAGAAGATTCTCAAGCAAATGCTTTTGCAACTGGTAGAAATCCTCAAAATGCTGTTATATGTGTAACTACAGGTTTACTTGATAAACTAGAATATTATGAATTAGAAGGAGTTATTGCTCATGAAATGGCTCATATAAAAAATTATGATATTTTACTTTCTGCTGTTGTTTCTGTAATGGTTGGATTTGTTGTAATTCTTTCAGACTATTTTACTAGACTTACATTTTGGGGTGGTGTTAGAAATAGTGATGATGATAGTGATAATAAAGGAAATGGCATTTTGATGGTTCTTGGACTTATTTTCTTAATACTGTCTCCGATTTTTGGTCAACTTATGCAACTTGCTATTTCAAGAAAGAGAGAATTTTTAGCTGATGCAACAGCTATTGAGTTTACTAGAAATCCTGATGGGTTAATTTCTGCACTCGAGAAGATTTCAAGTGATCCTAATGAGCTAAATGTTGCAAATAAAGCCACCGAAAATATGTATATTGTTAATCCTTTTCATGGAAAAAGAAAAACTTCTAGCTTATGGTCTACTCACCCAAGTACAGAAGATAGAATTGAAGCATTAAGGAATTTAAGATAAAAAATAAAGCTAAGATTTTTATTTTCTTAGCTTGTTTTTTTATGATTTCAATTTCATAGAAAGTAACTTTGAAATACCTTTTTCTTCCATTGTTACTCCATATACTGTATCTGCGGCTTCCATTGTTCCTTTTCTATGTGTAATAACTAAAAATTGTGTTTCTTTAGCAAATTTTTTTAGGTATTCTGCATATCTATAAACATTTACATCATCAAGTGCTGCTTCTATTTCATCAAGTACACAAAATGGTGCTGGATTTATTTTTAATATAGCAAATAATAATGCGATTGCAGTAAATGCTCTTTCTCCTCCTGAAAGGAGTGTCATACTTTGAAGTTTCTTTCCTGGTGGTTGTACAGTTATTTCTATTCCACATTCTAAAATATTTTCTTCATCTGTTAATGTAACTTGTGCCATTCCTCCACCAAACAATTCTTTAAATACTTCTCCAAAGTTTTTATTGATAATTTCGAATTTTTCTTTAAATTGTTGTTTCATTGTGTCAAGCATTTCTTGAATAACTTTTCTAAGTTTTGACATTGTATTTTCTAAATCAAGCCTTTGTTCACACATAAAGTCATATCTTTGTTTTTGGTTTTTATATTCTTCTATAGAGTCTACATTTACACTTCCTAATTCTCTTATGTCTGTTCTCAAATTGTTTACTTTTCTTTGAGTTAATTGTACATTCTCTGGTTTTTGATAGTTTTCAACATTATTAGGTGTTAGTTCATATTCTTCCCATAATTTATTAATAAATTCTGTGATATCTTCTTCTGTTTTTGTTTTTTTAATTTCAATTTTAGTTAGTTGTGTTTTTAAATCTTCTATTATTCTAAATTCTTCTGTTTGTTCTTCTTCTTTTTTAGTTAATTTTTCATTTTTTTGAATTCTATCTTTTTTTAACTTTCCAATATTTTCTCCACTATGCTCAACTTGAGATTTTATTTCTTCTATCTTGTTTTTTATGTTTTCAATTTCTTGTTGTAACTTGATATTATCATCTTTTAATCTTTCTATTTGATTTTTTTTGTTGTCTTTGTTTTTATTATGTGTATCTATTTCTTTACTTATTATTTCAGTCATTTCTTCAATTGAAGTTTCACTTTCATAAAATGATGATACAGAAATTTTTAAATTTGTAATGTCTAAATTTAAGTCATCTATATAATTTTGGCTTTCTTTGTTTGAATTTGAAAATTCGTCAATTATCTTTTGTTTTTCTTCATTTTGTTTTGAAATTTCTTCTATTTGTTTTTGGATTTCTTCTTTATCTTTTAAATTTTCTTTATAGTTTTGCTCATTTTTGTTACTTTCTTCTTTTAATTTAATTATTCTTTCTTGAATTCCTTGTATGTTTTCTTCTATTGATATTACTCTTTGTTTTTCAGTTGCATATGTTATGTCTATTTCTTGTAATTGCTTTTCTAAATTTTCTATCCCTTCAATTATATTTTCTGATGAGTTTATATATTCTTCTTTTTCTTTTTCAATTTTTGAAATTTTATCTTTTAGATTTTTTATTTCTTTTTCTAAATTTTCTATTTCTCTACTTCTTCCTAAAATATTTACTGTCTTTTTGGCAACTGAACCTCCTGTCATTGCTCCTGAAGGGTTTATTACATCTCCATCTATTGTTATTATTTTAAAAGTATAATTATTTTCTTTTGCAATAGTTATTGCATTTTGCATATTGTCTACTATTAAAGTTTTTCCTAACAAATTTAAAATTATTTGTTCATATTTTTTATCATATGTTACTATATCTGAAGCAATTCCTATTACTCCTAGTTTTTTTCCTTTGATATTGTCTATTTTTTTTCCTTTTACAGCACTTATCGGCAAAAATGATGCTCTTCCAAGATTATTTTTCCTTAAATGCTCTATTAGTTTTTTTGCATCTTCTTCTGTTTCTGTTACAATATTTTGTAATCCTGCTCCTAAGCACATTTCTATTGCAGTTTCATATTCTTTTGGTACTGAAATAATATTGGCAATGATTCCACACATTCCTTTTCCTAGTTCTTTAGTTTTTTCACACTCTATTAACAATGATTTTACACTTTTTATATAACCTTCTTTTTCTTTTTCTGTTTCTACTAAAAAGTTGTATCTAGATTGTTTCATCCTCATTTCGTTTGTATGATTTACAAGTTGTAAATCATATTCTTTTAATTTTTCATTTATTTCTTGTTTTTGTTTTTCTATTTCTTCAATATTTTTTAAAACTTTGTTTCTATTTGTTTCTATTTCATAAAAGTTTTTTGCTATATCTTCATTTTTTATCTTCACTCTATCTAATTCTAGTGTTTGACTATTTATTTCTTGTTTTAACTGCTTACTTCTTTTTTCTAAATTTTCTAAATTTGCTTGTTTTGTACTTATCTGAGCTTGTAATTCATATTTTTTGTCTGTATTTTCTTCTACTTGTTTTTTTATTTTTTCGATTTCTAATTCTTTTGAGCTTAACTTTTCTGTCAATTTTTCAAGTTCTGTTTCTTTTTCTTTTAATTCATTTTCAAATTTTTCTTTGCTTTGCTTTAAATTGTCCTTTTTATTTTTTTTCAGTTCTATATCTTCTTTTAAATTTTTTATTTTTTCTTCTAATTCTAATATTTCACTTTCATATATTTCTGAATTTGTTTTATTACTATGAATTTTAGCATTTGCCACATTTATGTTAGAATTTAGTTGTTCTATTTCTCTTTGACTTTCAAATCCAATATTTTGCATATTTTCAATTTGTGTTGTTATTTCATCTATGTCGTCTTTTAGTTCTTCTTTTAAAATTTTAATTTTTTCAAGTTTTCCTTCTTCTTGATTTAGTGTTCCTTTCATTATTTCTTCATCTTTTGTTAGTTCTTCTAAGTCTTTTTTATATTTTTCAATATTATATATAAATAGTCCTACTTCTATATTTTTTAACTCTTCTTTTAAATTTAAGTATTTTTTTGCTTTATCAGCTTGAGTTTGCAATGGTTCTAAATTGGTTTCAATTTCTGATAGTATATCATTTATTCGTAATAAGTTGAGTTTCGTTTGTTCTAGTTTTTTTTCTGTTTCTTCTTTCCTAGCTCTATATTTTACAATTCCTGCTGCTTCTTCAAATATATGTCTTCTGTCTTCTGACTTATTACTTAAAATTTCGTCTATTTTTCCTTGGCCTATTATAGAATATCCATCTCTTCCTATTCCTGTATCCATAAAAAGTTCTACCACATCTTTTAGTCTACATGGAACTTTATTTATATAATACCCTGTTTCTCCACTTCTATATATTTTTCTTGTTACTGTTACTTCTGAATATTCTATTGGTAAACTTCCATCTGTATTGTCAAATATTAATGATGCTTCTGCAAATCCTAATGATTTTCTATTTTGTGTTCCTGCAAATATGATATCTTGTGTCTTTGCCCCTCTTAGTTCTTTCATACTTTGTTCTCCAAGTATCCATCTTATTGCATCTGATATATTACTTTTTCCTGAACCATTTGGTCCTATTACACTTGTTATTCCTGGCATAAATTCTAATACTGTTTTATCTGCAAATGACTTAAATCCTTGCATTTCTAGTCTTTTTAAATACATGTTTCTCACCTTTTTGTTTCTCTATTTGTGCTTTGTCGCACTTCTCTTTGTATTTTATATTAAAATACAAAAAATAGCAAGTATTCTTGCTATTTTTAATTTACCTCTGTTTTATTAATTTCTTGTATTAATTGCATTTTCGATTAACTTGTTCAATAATTCTTTATATGTTATTCCTACATTTTCAAATAATTTTGGATACATACTTATTTCTGTAAATCCTGGCATAGTATTTATTTCATTTATATATATTTTGTCTGTATCATTTTCTATAAAGAAATCTACTCTTGCAAGTCCTTTACCATCAATTGCTTTAAAGGCTTTTATTGCAAGTTTTCTAATTTCTTCTATTTTCTCTTTTTTTATATTGGCTGGAATTATAGTTTTTGATTCTGGAATATTATATTTTGCATCAAAACTATAAAATTCTTCAGCTGACTGTATTTCTCCTACAGTTGAAGCATTTATTTCTTCTTCTTCTAAAATTGCACATTCTACTTCTTTTCCTTCGATTCCTTGTTCTATTAATATTTTGTCATCATATCTTCCAGCATATTCTATAGCTTTTTTTAGTTCTTCACTATTTGTAGCTTTTTTTACTCCTACAGATGAGCCTGAATTTGACGGTTTTATAAACATTGGAAATTTTATTTTGGATATTATTTTACTTAATTGCATTTCTTCTTCTTCATAATCTTGGTTTACTATGATATATGAATTTTGTTTCTTTTTTACATATATATATGGTGCTTGTGGTATTCCTACATGTTCAAATATGGCTTTAGAATAAACTTTATCCATTCCTATACTTGATGATAATATTCCACATCCTACATATGGAACTTGTAACATTTCAAACATTCCTTGTATTGTACCATCTTCTCCTCCTTTTCCATGTAATACTGGAAATACTACATCTAATTCTTTTAATAGCCATACTATATTATAAATTTTCTCTTTTTCTCCTTTTATTATTTCAAACCATTTTCCATATTCATTTATGTAAATTTCATGTATTTCATATTTTTCTTTGTCTATATTTTCTATAACTGATTTTGCAGACATTTCTGAAACATTGTGTTCTGTTGATGTTCCTCCATATATAATTCCTAATTTTATCATTGTTACCTCCATTTTTATATTATTTATGTTTTTAACATATTAATATTATATATATTTATTTAATTCTCTACCTAGAACATAAAATAGTCAATAAAAAAGACTTCAAAATGAAGTCTTTTTGTTTTTAGTTATCCTCAATTGGTGCTTCTACTGGGCAAACTCCAGCACATGTCCCACATCCAATACATGCTGATTCATCAATTACAAAACAATTTTCTCCTTGTGATATGCATCCAACAGGGCAACTTGCAGCACATGCACCACAGCTTATACATTTATCACATTGTATTTTATATGCCATTATTTTCACCACCTCTCATTTGCTATAATTTTATATTTGAGTTATTAATTATTGTCTACTATCTTTTTGTCTTCTGCTTCTAATTTCTCAAGTTCATTTAGTTCACTATTAAATTCTTTTTCCTCTTCATTTTCTTGTTCTTTTATTACATCTTGTAATATTACTATGTCTTCTACATTATATTTTTTAAATTTAAAAATTTCTCCATCTTTAATTTTCACTCTTACTGTTTCTTTTAAAGTTTCTAATGCATCTACTTCTCCTTCTCCATCAGGAGTTTTAACAATAGCTCCTATGTTAGGAAGTTTTTTTAGTTTTTCCTCATATACATTTTGTTCATATTTTAAACAACACATTAATCTTCCACAGTTTCCTGAAATTTTTGATGGATTTAAAGATATATTTTGCTCTTTTGCCATTTTTATTGATACTGTTTCAAAATCACTTAAAAACGAACAACAACATAGTTCTCTGCCACATACACCATTTCCACCTATTCTTTTTACTTCATCTCTTACTCCTATTTGCCTTAATTCTATTCTTGTTTTATATATTGATGCTAAATCTTTGACTAAATCTCTAAAATCTATTCTGCCTTCTGCTGTAAAGTAAAATAATATTTTTGTATTGTCAAATTTGTATTCTACATCTGTTAAAGTCATTTGTAAATTATGTTCTTTTATTTTTTGATTACATGTGTTAAATGCTTCTTTTTCTTTTTTTCTACATTCTTCTACGTGTTCTAAGTCTTTTGGAGATGCTAGTCTTAATACTTTTTTTAATGGCGTGGTAAGTTTTTCTTCTTCTATCATTCTATTTGGAACTACAACTGTTGCTATTTCATCTCCTTGTTCAGTTTCTACTATTACACTTTCTCCTTTTTTTACTTCTAACCATTTTGGATCATAAAAATATATTTTTCCTAATCTTTTGAATCTAACTCCTATTATTTTTTTCATTCAAAACGCCCTTTCTTCTTACTGTTGTTTTATTCAAATTGTTCACACATGTTAAATAATAAATTATCTATACACATGTCATAATTGCTATTTGCTTTTAGCCTTTTTTTTGTTTCTTCTACTATTTCTATGCAATTTATATATCTCATATCTTTTTTGCTTAAATTTAGTGCTAATACATTCATATATTCAAGTATAGAATTTATCTGTTCTTTTGCTTTATAAATATCTTCTGATAATTCCATAATTTCTAGTAAATCTTTTTTATTTATATCTGTCATTATTTTTTCTATGATTTTATAAATTTGCTTGTTTTCACTTAGTTGAATTGCTTTTCCTATACTTCCTTGTGAGAGTTTTATAATTTCTTCTTCTATATTTTCTTGTGGATAGTTTTCTTTTAAGTATTTTTTTAATTGTTCTATTTCTATTGGTTCATAATACATTCTTGTACATCTTGATTTTATTGTACTTAGTAAATTGTTTTCATTTGAACATATTAAAATTATTGTTATATACTCTGGTGGTTCTTCTAGTGTTTTTAATAAACAGTTTTGTGCTTCTTTTGTCATTGTGTCTGCATTGTTTATTATATAAACTTTTTTGTTTGATATTATAGGTTTTTCTGCTACTCTTTTTTGCATTTCTCTTATTTGTTCTATTTTGACTTTTCCTTCATCTGGTTCTATTATTTGAAAGTCAGGGTTATTATTAGTGTCAAATTCTATACAAGATTTGCATTTGCATTCATTTTCTTTTTGTTCTATGCATAGTATTTTTTTTGCAAATTCTGATGCAATTTTCTTTTTTCCTATTCCTTCTATTCCCCAAAATATATAACTGTGTGATGTTTTATTTAGTTCTATTGATTTTTCTAAAATGTTTTTGTTTTTATTATTTCCTATTATTTTTTCAAACAATTTTTTCTTCTCCTAATTTTAATTGTTTAATATTATTTTTTATACTTTTCCGAATTTTGAAAATGGCCAAAATCTAAATGCTACTTTTCCTTCTATTTTTTCTAATGGTATACATCCAAATGACCTACAATCAGTACTTCCTATTCTATTATCTCCTAAGCAAAATACACAATTTTCTGGTACTGTGAATCCTGTAAAGCTTCCTTCAAAAGTACTTCCTTGCATCATGTCAGTTACCATTCCTGGTTTTATATAGTTTTCTTCTAATTTGTTTCCATTTATATATACTGCTCCATTTTTTATTTCTACATATTCTCCTGGTAATCCTATTACTCTTTTTATATAACTTGTTTTTGTTTTTTCTAATACATAATATTCAAATTTGTCCCATAATGTTTGTGGCTCTTTTTCGTATTTTGCTATAGGGTTATTTAAGTCTATTTCTTCTTTATAGATTTTTAGTGTACTTGGTGCTTCAAATGTCACTATGTCTCCTCTTTCAGGAAGTTTTCCAATTGTTCTTCCCCATCTGTTTAGCCATAGTCTTTCTTCTGGTATTAGTGTTGTTGACATTGAATTCATTTTCACTATTGTTGGAGTTCCTATATAATATCTTACTAATAGTGCTAAAACTATAGCTATTATTATGCAAACTATCCATTCTATTATTTCTTTTATTATTTCTTTTTTCATTTTTCCTCTTTTCTGTGTTATAACATTTTTAATTTTTATGATTTACTCAACATATTATACATTATCTCAAACTAATTTTCAATATTATTTTCAAGTTTTTTACAAGAAAAAAGACACCTTTTGTGTCTTTAATTTATAGTTGTATTTGTAGCTCCTGTTCCTACAACATTTTCTTGTAATGATCTCCATGTATTACATCCTATTATTCCGTCAACAGCTAATCCTCTTGAATTTTGATAACTTTTTACTGCATTATATGTTTGTGTTCCAAATACTCCGTCTAATCCTCCTGTTCTAAATCCTAATGTATTTAAGTCATCTTGTGCTATACATACATAATTTCCTCTTGAGCCTTGTTTTATTAAAGGATATCCTCCTGTTGCACATGCTGGTGTTCCAAATCTTCTATTTAGATGTTTATGATACATGCACTATGGTGGAAATGTAATATTTTCCTATATAACTTTAAAAGTGAAGTTTATACAACTTCTCTTGCTAGTTCTATTATCTTATTAAATTCTTTTGTTTGGGATATGTATTTTAAACTTTCTGAACATAATATGGCATAGTCATTTAATAATTTGTTGTATTCTTCTTCTGTTTTTATGTTGTTTGTTTGTCGAATTGTGTCGAAATACTTCCATTTTTTAGTATTTTATCTTGACTTTATTACTCTAGCTATATATAATATATTTATCATATGAATTAAGGGGATATTGAAATGTATTATTTAGAAAAAATAGGAAAACATTTATATAATTGGTTTGGATATGCAAAAGAACACTTAGTTAGAATAATCTTTATGGCTTTATTGTTTGTTAATTTTTGTTATGTGCTTACTTTATTTCCGAAAGTATTCGAAGGCGGAGAACAACATATCTTAATCTGTGGAATAACTCTTTCTAATTGGAGTATTTGGCTTGGCATTTTAGGAATATTATGTGCTGCAATATGGGCTCTTTATGAATATGATAAATCTAGAATATCTACGCAACAAGAAAAAGCTTCAGAAATTGCAAAAACATTTTCTGATGATTTGTTAGTAAAATGTGGAATTATTATAGCCGTTTTTCAAAACTCTCCTTTAAATGGATTAATAGAACAAATCGACACGTTAAATTCTCCATTCAAGCATTTTACTACAGATGAACTTAGAGAAATAACAAATAATGACGATTGCCCTAGTTTATATAAAAAGAATAAGCAGAAGATTGATTTTGATGAAATTTATTTTAAAATTTTAGAACAAAGAATCTCTACAAAATATGAATATAAACAAAAATATGAAAAAGTAGAAGATCCTAAGTCTAATAATAAAGAAAAATTTTTCACAACTAATGAAGCAAAAAAATTATTTGTTCTAGATAATGCTACACTTCCTTTTCATTTTTCTTCTTTAGTTGATGATGCACTTAATAACTTGGAATATGTTTGTATGAATATATCTAGCCATGCAGCAGGTTCAACATTTATCTATCAATCTTTGCATCAAATGTTTTTTGATACTGTAAATACTTTAGCTTTTGAAATTTCCATTAGAAACGATGGTAAATATTCAGATAAGTTTTATACAAATATTATATATGTATATAATGAATGGCAAAAATTATATAAAAAATCCAGAAAAGTTGAGGCAAACAAAAAAAATCAAAATAAAAAATTATTAAATCCTAAAATAAAGACAGTCGAATAAACGAGGCTACTTTTTCAGCATCCTCGAATAAACAACTGTCTTTATTTTTTTTCTTCATTGCTCTTTGTATTTTCTTGTGTACCTTGATTTATAATTATTCTATTATCACCCATCCATTGTCCAAACATAAAAATCCCTCCTTGATAATATATTTCGTTATAATCTATTATTGTTTATTAAATTATATTCGTAAAAAATTAAAAAGTCAACATTTTTTTATTAACTTTTAAAACTCGCATTTAAATCGTTTTTAAGACGTTTTTATTTTGTTGTAATATAATTTGTCATCTATAAACGAAAAAAAAGAGCTAGATTAGTTTTTCTAATCTAGCTTTGTCAAAGAAAGTTTAGGTGGGGTGATCTTTCCACATCTCCTAACTATGAGTGGCGGCTGCCTGTTCCGCCCTCTGAAACTTTCTTTATTATTATATGTTATATTTATATTTAAATATCTTTTTTGACGGAAGTCCCTCCTTACTAATTTATAAAAGGTACTCTTAACGAGTACCTGAATACGTCTATAGGAATTTTGGCAGGCATGCCATAATCCTGCATCTCTCGGGTTTCCCCTGTTATTACCGAATCGGCGTGTGGTCGGCACAATATTTTACCACCACAAAATTCCTCCTTCTATTGTACTTTAATTATACAACAATTATTCATTTTTGTCTAGTTTTTTATAAATTTTTTTATTTTTGTTTATTATTTGCTGATAGCTCCTCTTTCTCATATGCCAAAAAGTTATAACTGAATTACATTTATTAGTATCGTTTTCTGTTTGTAATTTTACTACCATTTGCATGTTAAGTTCTTTTATTGTCTTTAAATACAATACTGTATTTAAATTTTCTATATCTTCTAATATATAATCTGGTCTACTTAATATTTCTGGCATATATTTTCCATATAAATCATAATCATTTTTATGTCTTTTATTAATATGTTCTATTCTTTCTTTTGTTATTATTAATTCATCTGTTTTTATATTATAAAATTTTTTTAATAATTCTACATCTATTTTTCCTATTTTTACGTATTCTTCTTCCATTTCCTATTCCTTTCTTAGGTATTAAAATTTTATCATACTTTCTTATATAATACAATAAAATAGACTTGATTTCTCTAATCTATTTTACTCCACCAAGCCATTTGCAAAATCCTATTTTATAATTGTTACTTCCATCTACTTTATATCTTACCATAGCTTTATTATTAAATATTCCAAAACAATCGCAATTTTCTCTTGGGTTTAAACTTCCTATTTTATTTGTACAATTTGTATCTGCATATACTGGCTCTAGTGTACTTCCATTTTGATATCTTCTCACTGGTTCATCACTTCCATTCTCTATTGTTGGTTCTACAGGTTTTGTATTTTCTTCAGGTTGGATTTCTAAATATTCTAAAATACCATATGCTATAGCTTTTGCACATTTTAGTCTATAATCTTCTGATTTTAATAATTCTGCTTCTTCTTTGTTATCCATGAATCCACATTCGCATAATATTGCTGGCATTTTTGTTTCTCTACACATATGTAAATTTCCAACTTTTATTCCTCTGTCTCTTCTTCCTGTATTTTCTATTAACTTTCTTTGAACTATCTTTGATAATTTTTCAGCTTCTCCACCTCTGGCTATTATATATGTCTCAATTCCATTTGCATTATTCCATTGTCCTTTAAATGCATTTGCATGGATACTTACACATAAAATAGCATTTCTTGAATTGATATTGTTTGTTCTAGTTCTTAATGGTATATCTGTATTTCCTGTTATGTCGTCACTTCTGTATGTTTCTATATCATTATTGTTTAATATTTCACATACTTTTGTTGCTACACTACTGTTAAAATCGTGTTCTCTCATTGAATCATCCGGACATCTTTTCCCAGGGGTATTATGCCCATGTCCTGCGTCTATTGCTACTAACATAACTATTCCTCCTCTTTGTTTATTAATCTACTAAATGCTTGATGTAATCCTGTTGAAGCTAGTCCACTTAACATACCACCCAATATTACACTTGCATTAATACCTGTGTTTAAATTTATCAACACATTCGTTATTGTTCCTAAAATTAGCATTATTAACGGAATATATTTGTTTGGTATAAAGTCTAAACTATGTTTAATTACATATCCTACACATAAACATATTCCTAATACTATTATTACTAAATATTCATTCAATACTGTTAAATCCATATTCTTTTCCCCCTCTTCTTTTAATTAAAAAATTTTGATATTCCTAATGCTCCCGCAATGAGTGCTAAAATTCCACTTAATATCCAAGAAAATATTTTACTTTTGCTATCTCTCCAAGCTTTCGCATCTTTTTCAATTGTTTCTTGTTGTAATTTTACATCTAATTTCTCGTATTTCTTTTCTAATTCATTGTACTTCTCTTTCAATATCTCAGTCTCTTTACTATTAGCAGTGTTACTTCTCATTATTGCTTCTTTAAAATTCACACTTGTTGTCCTTAAATCCTCTGCAATATTTTTTATTTGCTCTATTGTGACAGACAAAGACTTGTCTATACTTTTTAGTACTTCTTCATTTTTTTCTATTCTTGTGTCTATTTCATTAATTCTTTTTGTATTAGACTTTGCTCTTTCTTCTACTGAAACTAGTCTTTCTGAAATTTGAGTATTTTCCATGTTTTATCCTCCGACTTCTTCCCAACCTTGCGGATAAACTTCAGGAGACCATACACAATTATCCATTTTACATATGTACTTTTTGCCTTTATATGTTACTTTATCTCCTATTTTATAAGCATCATGTGCTCCACTTGGTGCTACATATTCTGGATATTCTTCTATTGGTGGTTCTGGCTCTGATGGTTTTTCTGTGGAAGTATCCTTATTTTCTAGTACTTCTAATCTTTCAAATATATTATCTAATTGTCTTTGTATATCGTAGCTATTTTCAGCTTTTGCATTTTCTCTTGCTAATTTATCTAGTTCAGTTTTTTCTGTTTCAGTTATTCTACTTTCTATATACATTTTGCTTATTTTATATAAGATATCTTTTAGCTCATAATCTTTACTGTTTATAACATTTTTTATTATTTCAAACATTTTTTTCACTCCTTTATAAAATTGCCGTGCTTATATTATTTATTACTGACTCTATATCTTTTGAACACTCTATTTCAAAAATTGGACATATTTCATCAGTACTATATATGTGTGTAGTTTCTTTGTAAGAATGCACTGTTTTTTCTATTTGTTCTAATACTTTCTTTTGTTCTTCTGTACACTCAATTAATTTAGGTGTCTCTAGTTCATAATATATTTTTACATCGTTCTTTGATATAAAATCATTCATTTTTTCGACTGTATCATAGTTTTTGTTATATGTTCCTATTGAAAAATTATTGCCTGCTTCCCAACCACAAATTCCCTCGTTTTTACCCCATCTTGAATCTGCAAATTTAAAATGTGTTGACATTATTTTTATATATGAACCTTTCTTTCTTTTAATATCATTTGAGACTGCTAGATGATGTCTATAAAATGTATCTGAAATTAATGTAGTTGTGTTTATTTTTACATTTGGATTATTTAATGTAGAAAACATACTAAAAATATGTTTTTCATACCAAATATTATTTTGCTTTATAAAACTATCTCCTGAGAACATCTTTTCTTGAATTGGTATTATATAGTTTTGTTCTTCATGAAATACAATTTCAGTTGCTACTGTTCCTTGTTCTAGTTGAATATTAGTTTCAAAGTTCACTTTGTCATTTGCAGTTAGTTGGTCTATATTCAACATAAATTCAACTGCATTTTTTTCAAGTGTAAAAGAAATCTTTTTATAACTAGGATTTATATAAACGTCTTTTATTCTTCCATCAGCATATTTGAATTTTGCAACTAGTCTTCCTTGAATTACATTGTCATATGATATTGTGTATGTATTAGCGGGAATAAAACATTTTCCCCAAGAGGTTAAGTTAAACCAGTTTGAAGATACAGTTCCTTTTGCTGTCATTTTGTTATTGTTAAGTGTTGTTGTTATTCCATTTGACTTTTTTGATGTCTCTGTAATCTTTAAAAAGTTTTTATTTGAAATTACAGCATTAACCTTATTTTCAACAGCTCTAACTTCACTTGGAAATTCTATACTTGGCATTGCACCATATTTTTCCCACTCTTTTTCTTCAGTTCCCTCATATACTAAAATTCCAAATTCTAAATTTGAAAGTACTGTGTTAATAGGAACATATAAATATGCTCTATAAATTCCATCCCCTCCTGTGAATGTTTTTGAAGTTCCATTTTTATTTGTTGTAGAAATTGCTGGTCCTCCTATTTTTTTATCATTAGCATCAACAGCAATTGTAGCATTTATGTATTTTGCTGTTATATCTCCACTAATTCTCTTAAGAGCAAAAGTATATGTTTTTGCAATATCTAATTCTTCTTTCTTTTTGTCTACAATAGCAGAACCATCTTGTAAATTTATATAAACCTCTAACCAAAAATCTTTAGTACAAGTCCCATTTAAAATTATTTTTTCATCTACTATTTTAGCAGTAACACCATTAGCATTAATTATTTTAGAAGTCTCAAATGGTTTAAATTTATTATATCCCTCTCTACTCTCTTGCTTACTATTCCCAAACACTTCAAACTTCTTAAATCTAGCACCAGATGCATTTTCTATAGTTATGTTCTCTCCACTAGCTTTTTGAATAATTGAATTTGCTTCAATATCTGCTCTTAGTCTTTGATTTTCCTCTTTTAACTCAATATTTTCTTTTTTTGTATTCTCTATATTTTTGTCTTGTTCTGTATCTTTTGCTTTTATATTTTTTATATCTTCTTTATTTGTTGTGTTATCTTCTTCTAATGATTTTATTTTTTCTATGCTTTGAGTTAATTCATCTGCATTATTATTTATTACTTGTTTAGTCTTTCTCCAATTCGCATTCAAATAATTCTCAATATCAAATAAATTTTTATTTGTTGATGGATTTTCATGTATTGCATAATTATCTATTTTTTCAATTGCCATTTTTTTCTCCTTTTTTAATTATTTGTTTCGTACCAACCAAAACCCGATATTTGACAATATCCCACTCCTTCAGTAGGTGTTACTTTTAATTTTCCCGCAGTCATTCCATAGTCTACCTGTATTCTAATCTTTTTGTTATTTGTAATTATTAAGTTGGCATTTATCTCATTTTCTAATAATTGATACAAACTACCTAAAGTTATAGGTTGTTGGCAAAGATATTTACTAGCATTAACTTCAAATGGTAAGCCAGATATAATTCCATAATTTTCTGTTCCATTTAATTTTGTAATTTTTGCTCTTATGTAAAAATCTATATAAACTAATGTACCTATTTTTTTATATGTACCTATTTGTGTAGTGTATGTCACTGTTGGAGTTTTTCCCTCTAATGTATCTAATATTGGTGTCCATGTTCCCTCAACAATTTTATCCTGTTTTCCATTCTCAATATTATTCTGAAATTCAGTCATTGTGCTTTGATTTAGCTTTGTTACTTTATTTATCCAATTTATTAATTTCATACTTATCCTCCTTAAGAATTTTTATTTCATCTTGAAGTGCATCTACTTGTTGTGATAATTCTTGTATAGCTTTCCAACATATTGAAATCATTGTATAAGAATTAATTCCTTTTTTAGAATTTGAAATTACTTCTTGTGGTGTTTTATATTCTTTTCCTATTACAAAACCAATATGTTTTTTTGCTCCTTCTTTTTCAGTATTATAATTAAAACTATATAGTTCTCCAGAATTAATAATTTTTAAAGCATTATTATTTAATTTTTTTATATTTTTCTTTAATGTTGACAACGAATTGTATTCATATGCATTTGCTGTAATTGTGTTCATGACAAGCAATTCCATATCAGTATCTATTTTTTTAGAATGTGTATTAAGTCTTATAAAGGAATTTTCCCCAAAAGCATTAATTAATACGTCATTTTCAGAAACTGAACCAACATCAATATAACACCCTCCACTACGTTGAATAGAAATTGCGCCAGGAACTATTAATGTTCTCTCATCTGAATTAGTTCTAGTAACTTCAAAAGATGGGTCATCTATTGTTCCATCTTTTAATTGAATTTTTCCACTTTTAATATTTACATTTGATAACACTGTGTTTCCATTTTCATCAACACTAAAATTATCACTTTTAATAGTAATTTTTTTACTACCCAAATTTATTTCATTGCCTGCCAATAGGTTTAAAATATCATTTGCTGATAATTCAATTTTATTTGCATTAATTCCGATATTTTTCAGCACTTTGATTAATTTTTGAAATAATTTCATCGTTTCCCACCTTCTTCTTAACTTCTTGATTTATTTCTTTTGCTGTTACATTAATTGCTGCATTCATTTCAGTTGTTTTAGAATAACTTTCAAGTTTTTTATTTACATTAATCTCAACTTTTTCTGCTGTTTGTTCTATTGCACTATTCATTTCAACCTTTGATGCATAAATATTAGTCATATCATTTTGAATTGCAAATTTTGCATTTATTCTTGTACTATAGTTTTTTATTGATAATGTGTTTGTACCGTCAAACAATTCTATTGAAAATGTACCTAAATCTTCTATTGTTTCTTTTGTTTTAATTGTTCCATCTTTATTTATTCTACGGATTATTTGAGCTTTTCCTTCTTTTAAAACATATTCGTCACAAACATCATCTTTTTGTCTTAGCACATCTTCAATTCCAAGTTCATATTCCTTTGAATTTCCTTTTGAATCAGCTACTACAATTATGCTATCTCCAAGTAAATATAAATCATCACTTAAAGTCACATCATCTCCTATTGCTAAATAACTAAATACGTCATTATTCCCATATATATGTAATTCTATCAGTTCTCCTTCTATTGCATTTCCTAATTGTATCGTTTTATTTCCTTCAATTGTATTTGTTGTTTCTTCTATATGTGATACTTTTTGGGATATACTATCAACAGTTTGTTCTACTTCTGTTAGCTTTTCTCCAGTTTCAGTTTGTTGCTTTATGATTGAATTAATTTTTTGTTCCTGTTTATCTACAATTATTTCTGTTCTTTTAGCAATATCCAAAGCATTTGGAACATTTTGATACTCTACTGTTGCTTTTGTGATAGATGGCGCTTCGATTGTACTTTCTAATCCATTTGGACTTTTAAAATTAAATCTAAATAAAAATGAGCTACAAATATTTCCTTCTTTATCTACAGCAACAATTTCATCTCCTGTTTCTAAATATGCTTTTCCTTGACATTTTATTTCAAATGAAGTATACTCAAATCCTTTTACAGTATTAAAAAGAGCATTTATTAATTGCTCTCTTTTAGATTGGGTATATGCAAATGGGTTGTCATTTATCGCCAATATGTTTTCGCCATTTTTTGAAATACTTTCTTCATCTCGTAATGTTATATTTTCTCCTTCCACGTCTTTCATGCCAAGACTTACTACATTTATTGGATGCGTATTTCTTTTTACAGTTAATTCTTTATAGCTTGACTTATCAAATTTATTGGTTTGATCAAATAATTTTTCTACTGGAAGCATATTAAGGTCTTTAACTGCCATTTTATGCACTTCTTTTACTAACAACCCTTTTCTTTTAGGTGTTATAAAGTATAATTTATTATCACTTCTAATTTTAGCAAATGACCCACTTAATTGTGCTATTGCCTGAAAAACTTGCCTTATTAATGTTTTTTGCTTAAACTGATTACTATCTACAATAAAATCACTATTTGCAAAATCCAATGTAGCCAAAGTTATTCCTATACTATTGCAAGCTTCTTGGGCTACATCTAATAAAGTTACATCTCCATTTTGATATTTTAGATTTGTTTTATATTCTACGTTAGACTTTAGCATATAATCCATTGCAACTACTGTATTTATATTTTTGGTGTCATTAGGATTTACTTCTTGTATAATAAAGTTTCCTAAACTAGTCCACTTTACGTCATTTTCTACATATATACCTGTTAAATATTCAAATTCTTTTTTCTCTAAATCTATATTGTTTTCTATTTCAAATTCTAATGTTCTTGCAAAAGCTGTTCCAAAAATATTCCCTTCATCATAGCAATCATCACAATATTGAACTTTAGTTATTCTGTATTCTTTATTATCCACTATAATTTTATCTATTTGTTTTGTACTTTTATCATAGGCTTGTTTTATTTCGTTAGATACTTCTATCATATTAAGCCTCCCCACATTGTTCTAATTCTATTTCAAATTCGTCATAAGTTTGCTCTAAATCTGAAAAGTATAATATTCTATTTTCAGGAAATTTAACAAAAAAACTTTTAGTGAGTATTTGTTGTTCTCTCGGAGAAAAATAAGAATATATATCTTCATTTTTAGAAAAATGAGACATATATTCTTTATATGTTTCTTTATTTAATTGACTAAACTTAACTTTTATTTTTGTTTTTGGTTTGTCTCCATAATTTCTTCTTATTGTTCCATCTGCCATTGTAACTTCTGATATTATCTCTGGATTATTTTCTAAAATAGAAAATCCACCACTTAATATATGATGGAACTCAAAATCTCCATGCTTTAATAAAATCATTTTTCTTCCTCCTATGCAATTCCGTATTGTAGCTTTTGCCTTGCATTTACTCTGTTTACTGTACTTGTTAATACTTTTCCATCTAAATTTGTTTCAGCTTTTACAACTATTTCTTTATTATTATCTATACTTTCTAATCTAAATTGCTTATTATCTTCATTAGTCAAGTTAATTTGATGTGTACTTGTTAAATTAGATGTTAATTTCGCATTTTCATAATCTACAGCTTTTCTCATATTCTTATATACTCCACTCAAACTATCTTCAAAACCTTCTCCCAGTCCTAATCCTAAATATTTACCAATTTCATCAGCAAATACTTTAGATGGCGAATGAATACCCAAAGCATTTTTCATATTTGTAACAATATTTCTTGCAAAACTTTTAACCTTGTCTGCAACCCAACTTGCCATTCCTGATATACCATTCCATAATCCCTCAATCAAATATTTACCTACATTTTTTACCTCTTCCCAACCTTGCTTTAAACCATTGACAATATTAGAAATTAGTTGAGGTGCTACCTCTAACAATTTCCAAAATGAACCAACAATTCCTGCAATTAATTTTCCTAGTAATTCTCCACCAGCTTGTACTATTTTAGGAAAATTTCTAATCAATGCATCTATTAATTTTTGTATTATTTCAGGTGCTTTTTCAATTAATTTTGGTAAAGCATATATTATTCCATCTATGAAAGCCAATAATATATTGATACCTGCATCTATAAGTTGATCTATATTATCAAGTAATGTTTCAACCAATGTAATAATACAATCTATTGCCATTGGAATTAATTCAGGTAACATTTGAGAAATGCCTTTTATTAATTCTGCCAACAAGGTAATTCCCATTTCCAATATTTGAGGTAACATAGATAATAATCCTTTTATAAATGACTCTATTAATTGAATTGCGACTGGTATTAGTTGCGGGATATAATCTATTATTGCTTGTAATAGTGCACCTAGAATTTGTCCTATACTTGATAATATAGTTGGTGCATTTGTAGTAATTATATTTAATATTTGTGGAAATATTTGATTAATTCCATCTAAAATTTGTGGTGTAGCATTTGCAATACTTTGTACAATATTAGGAAGTAATTCTCCTAAAACATTTACTATATTTTGTATTGCAGTTATTCCTGTCTCAACTAATTGTTCAATCGTTCCACTTCCATTTAAAAAGTTATCAAAAGCAGATTTCATTGAACTTATACTACCAGTTATGGTTTCAGATGCTTCTTTAGCAGTTGTACCAGTAATTCCTAGTTCTCCTTGTATGACGTGAATAGCATTATATACATCATTCAAATTACTTATATCATATTTGATTCCTGATATTTTTTCAGCATCAACTAAAAGTCGTTGCATTTCTTCTTTAGTTCCACCATAACCAAGTTTTAAGTTATCAAGCATAGTATAATTCTGTTTTGCAAACCCTTGATATGCATTTTGTATCATTTCCATTGATGTTCCGCATTTTGTTTGCATTATCTGCCATATCTGTTATTGCCATATCTGCACTATTAGCAGCTTTTTCTGTATCCCCACCCAAGCTTTGTAATAAACTTGCACTAAAACTAGTAACTGTTGACATATATTCATTTGCACTCATTCCTGCTGTTTTATAAGCATTTTCTGCATTTTTTATTACTTTATCTGCACTACCTTTAAATAAAGTTTCGATACCACCTACATTCTGTTCTAAATCTGCATATGAATTAACAGCTCCGATACTAAGCCCTGCTAATGCAGTAGTTGCTCCTCCTATAGCTACAGTTACCCCTTTTAATGCTGTGCTAGCTATATTACCTATTTTACTAAATCCATTTTTTAACTTATCTATTCCTTTTGATACTCCACTATTGTCTAATTTTGTATCAATTACTACTGAACCATCTGCCATTCTAGAAATTCCTTTCTAGTCATCGGCACATAATGGCACTACTTGACGTTTATTTTTATTTCAAATTCTTTTTTACATTTTCGTCCTTTGCATTTTACAAAAACGCCTTTAACTTTTGTTTTCTCTTTATCATACCAAATAGGCATTTCATATCCACAAAAAGGACATTTTATTTTTTGCATTTTTCCTCCCATTATAAAAGCACCAGTTTATACTGATGCTTTAGTTTTAAGCTACTTCTCTTAAATCTTTAACATTTATTATCATATTTCGTAAATTTTCTAGAATATCTTCCCAAAAATATTCTGGTAATTCTCTGTATGTCGCAACTCCGTATTGATCGTTTATCTTTCCATATACTCTGGGGAATATTTTTGATTTCATTTGATGATATTCAAGTCCATTTTCTTCACATATCAATTTAACTTTTTCTTTTACTGCTTTTCTTAATAATCTAGCTTTATTGGAACTTAAATATATTTTCTTTTTAATTATTTCATCATGTTCTTGAAGTCTAATGCCAACTTCTTGAAATCTTTGTTCTGTCTCTGTTTTAAATCCTGCAAATGCATAATTCATTACAGTTTGACTCTCTGTGAGCCCTTTTATTAAATCTTTAATATCTAATTCCTTTGTTCCTTGCATTTTTTCTTTATTTTCCTTTAATATTATATCACTCATTTATTATCTCTCCTTCTTCGAAAATTACATTTCCGACCATATTCTTTTCATTTCTTAATGCTTGTTTCATTAAAATTGTCCAACTTTCAACTTCATTTATTTTACTTTCCAATATTTTTTTATTTTGAGGTGGTATTTTTTGCAATTCGTCTTTTAAATACGTATATTTTGAAGCCTTATCCAGAAAATCCTTTATATTTACAAGTAAATGTTCTAATCTTGTATCGCTATATACTTTATCTTGATTAATTTCTTTATCTAATTTTATTCTACTTAAAGTGTTTTCTGCTTTTTCTGCTCTTTTCCTTAATGTTTCAAGTTCTTTTTCTAATGCTTGTTTTTCTAAAGTTAGTTTTTGTGGAACTACTTCTTTAACAACTTCTTTCTCTATTATTTCTTTTTGGGGTACTTGAATATTCTCAATTTCATTTTGTAGTGCTGCAATTTGTCTTTCTTTTTCTTTTATTTCTTTTTGAAGTTCGTTAGAAAATTCTTGTTCTTCTTGTAATTTCTTTTTTATTTCTTTCTTTTCTTTTACAACTTGTTCTAATTCTCTTGATGTCATATCTTCAATATTGTTTTCTTTCATTACTTCTTGTCTATCTTCTTCATCAAGTCCTGCTAAAAGAAATAATTTTGTACTCCCTAAATGCGACAGCGATGTCGTATTTGAAAACTCTCTTCCTATTTGCATAAATCTTTGTGCCGACCTTTCTGTAAAGTCAACTTTTTCCTTTAGCCAACACTTAAATTCTCCATGTTCTAAATTTTCTTTAACTTCTATAAGCCTTTTACCTATTTCTATAATATTTTGTGCTGTTTGGTCTTTTAATATAAGAATTTCTGCTGTTGTTTTTTCTATATTGAACTCTGTTAATTCTTGCATATTCTTTTCTCCCTTCTTCAATTCCTTCTAAATACACTAAATAAATTGATATAATTAGAGGTAAAGCAAAACAGAAAAACATTCCCCATACATTGACTATATGCATTGTTCAGTACCTCCGTTTACATATCTTAATAATTGATTTAGTTTTTCTGGATTATTTTGAGCTATAAATTTAAAATACGGATATAATTCATTGTCCATTCTGCGACCTTCTTTTTCTTCATATTCCATAATAAATTTAACATCTTCATCAATTTCAAATTTTTCTCCACTTTGTAAATGATGTCCATCTTGTAATTCTCTCTCAATTCCATATACAATATCGCTTAATTTTTCTGTTTCATTTGGTGCGATACTTATAATAGTTATTTTATCTTTAAGTTTAAAAGTAAAATAAGTACTATCTTTAAAATAATTTTCTCTGTCTTGTTTTTCTGTTCTATATTCAATCTTTAATTTTGCCATAATAAAAAGAAACCTCCTTTAAAAATTTTTTATATTTTAAGTTGAGATTTCTCTAATTCTATGATATAATATTTCATAGATAGAGTTAATCTCTGTTGGTTGAGTTAATGTTGTGAGTTTGGCGATTCCACATTAACTCTTATTTTATATCTACTTTTAACTTTTTTATTCCTATTCGTGCAGATTCTGTTTTACTTATATTTTCTTGTTTAGAATATTTTTCCAATATTTCTATGCATTCATCATCTAATCTTATATCAAGTCTACTTTTTTTAGGATTATCAGTAGGTCTACCCATTTTTTTAGTCAATATTTTCACCTCCTTAACTTTTGACTGACATAATTATATATTTTTGTCTGTCAAATGTCAAGAGATTTCTTAAATTTTTTTCAAAAAGTTTTGCAAAATAAAAACACCTACCTAAGTAAGTGTTCTTATTTTATTGTTACTAAATCTTTTTCTATAAATTCTTTCAAATATTTCTTTTGTAAATCACTTAATTCATCGTAATATGATTTCTCCCATATACATTTTGAAGGTCTAGACTTATATTTATAATTCTTTTCTATTTTGTGCTCTATTTTTTTTATATTCTTTTCTATAGCATATTTGAATCCATCATCCATTTGTTCAGTTTGCCACTCATATTCTTTTGTCGAAAACGGAATATAATATTTACTACTTCTAGTACTTTTTAATAATTCTAGAGCTTCTATTGGTCTACCCAATTTAACTAAAACTTTTGCTTTGTCAATATATCCAAATTGAAAAAATGGTGTTATTTCAATTTCTTTTTCATAGCATTCAATGGCTTCATCTAGCTTATATTCACTTTCATAAATTATACCGATTTCATGAAGAAATTGCGATATTTGTATATTCTTTTTATTTATAATTGTATTATCGGCATTTTTTGGCACTTTAACATACTGATAATTCCATAATTCACTACTTATATATTTTTTGCCATATTCGATTCCTTTTAATTTGAAAGGATATCTAGACCATAGGTATGCTTCTGCTACAATATACTTTTCTTTTGGAGTATTTGGCTCTCCTATCAAGTCTATTGCCTTTAAAAATATATCTTGTCTGTCTACTTCTTTTTCTCCTTTTTTTGTTAATTCCTTAAATATCTTTTTTACTTCATATGAATATTTACCATTTTTATCAAAATTAAGCACCTCATATGCTAGTTCAGATTTATCTATTTTTTTTAACAAGCTGAATATTCCCATAATTTGCCTCCATATAAAAAGTATACTATAACTAATGATAATTTTCAAGTATTTACCAAAAAGCTTTTCCAAAATCCGCTTCCTTTTGTTCTGTTGTTCTCATATCTGGTAAAGCATATTGTTTTTTTAATCTTTTATAATTTAATTTCATATCTTTATCTTTTATTTTTGATAAATCAATCGCTCTATACCCCATTATTTTAACAAACTGTGTATTTTCACTTAAACTGTTCATTAAAGCTTTAAATTTCCACCAATGTAAATATTTAATACTATTCAAATCTATTTTATATATCTCCATAAAGGCGCTATATATGTACTCATCATCAAATTCATAGCTATAAATTTGCTTATTGTTTTCTGTATTTTCTTTTTTATTTTTGTCGACATTCATATTTTGTTTTCCACAAGCATAAAACCATAATATATCATTTATTGCTTGTTTTATATCTGTTATTTCTGATAAATCATAATAATATAATTTTAATGCTTGAATTATTTTTGTTTGTTCATCTATTTTATTATCTTGCATTAATAGTTCAAATTTAATGCTTTCTCTGAAATCAGTTCTTATTTTTAATCCATTTGACGTATATTGTGGTAATTTATCTAATAAAATATTTTTATTCATTATTTTTTATTTCCTTTATGATATTTATTATATCTTCTTTGTTCTCTGTTTGGTTGATATCTATTTAATGTATTTTCTAGTCCTTTTTGTTGTTCATTTTTTTGATTTACAATATCTTCAAAAGCTTTTATATGTTCCATTAAATTTTTCTTTCCATTAAACATTTTTTCTGATATACCTTTTTCGAATACATTATCAAAGAAATTTTCTATTATAATACATTCTTGTCTTATAGCTTCCGAATGAGACATTTTTTGTTTATCTTTCAATTTACATTCTTCTTGTACCTTTCTTACTTCTTTTTCAAATCTATCCACATCATCAGCATCTAAAAAATCAAAATTTACTTCTATATCTCTAATTCTCATACTTCCTCCTAAATAAATTTAGAGCTAGAATAATCTAGCCCTTTACCAATGTTATTTCTTTATATACTGGTGTATCAGCAACAATAACAGATACATTGCTTTGAGCTGTATATCCAGTTTTGCTAATAGCTATCTTAGAATATGTAGCTTTTGGTAAATCTACCATAGCAATACCGTTTACGTCTGTATAAATAGTATTTGATGCATCAATTACTATTTTTGCTCCTGATACTTGTCCTGCTGTATCAGATACATTGAATGTAACTAATTGTGTAGCTTGTTCTCCATCTGCTGTAAATGTAACAGATGTAATAGTTGTACTATCATTTGCATTACCTGTTTCTATTTTTGCAACACCTGTAACTATTGAACTATTTGCTTTAAATGCTCCTGAATATGTATAAGCATCTGTTGAATCTCCATCACTATCAGGTTGAACTGACCATACTCTCATTTTTGCTTTATATCCACCTGCTACTGGTTCATTAAAGTTTACTGTAACAATAGGAATACAAAATCCTACTAATTCGTCATCATGTACTTTTGATATTACATTATGTACTGCATTTCCATACATTCTATCAAATGCATATGCAATTTCAGTAGCATATGCAACTACATCAGAACGTTCTGTTTTTTCATCTATATATCTTCTATCATATGTTGCTGGATTCAGACTTTTACCTCCATCAGTAAATCCTTTCATTCTATGAAAAATTGTAGCATCTAATGTTAATCCCATAAAATTAACAATATCTGCTCTATTGTATACTTGACCTTCTTGCATTCTTTAATTCCTCCTTTTTAATATTCATAATAAGTGAAATTCATTTGAATAATATAAATTGCTGTTGTTTCAGTTTTTTGTAATATATAACTTGGACTTGTACATTTAATCGAAAATGCACCATTTATCTTTGGAAAATTCTTTATTCTATTTTGTGTTTTTATCCATTCCATAAAATCTTCTCCAAATTTACTATTAGCTAGATTTGTTACAACTCTACTTGAAATTGGAGCAGTTACTGTAAAATCAAAAGCTATTTGATATTTTCCACCATTTCCATCAACAAATGGTTTTATTTCTGGCCCAGTTGGTGTTCTATCTATTGAATATGAATAAACTTCATCTTTTAAATAATCAACATTTATTTTGTCCCCTTTCAATAGATGGCATGTTTCTATAAATTCTTTTATCAATTCCATTTTTGATTTTCCCATTACTTACCTCCATTCTTGATGAAGTTTTCTACATCCTTGCAAACTTCTTTTCCTCTATCATTCATCATTCTTTTTTCCCATTCAGGTCCACTTTTTTGGTCTCCATGGTATTTTAAGTCCATATTAGAAATCGTTCTTGTAACTCCTAAAGGTCTAGAAGGTCCGATTGCCTTTTTACCTTTATATAAATAATGTGCATAAGGCCCTGGATAAAATATTATTCCTATCTTTTTTTCGTTTGCTCTTCCAGAATTTCTTAAATGTAGTTGCTGACTTCCTGGAACATACGGTTGAGACAATTTTTCCACTTTTTGTGCTAAAAATTCTGTTACTCTTCCATTCTCATCTAAACCGATGGTCTTTTATTATTTTGCTAGTACTATTTATTTTTACTTTTACATTCATTCTCATTATTCAGATACTCCTATCTTATAATGTTGCAGTCCACCTTTTCTATTGTCGTCTACTGATACTACTTTAAATAATTGATATTTCTTCATTAATGTTCTTTCGTCAAATTCATCTGTTATAATTCCTTCAACTATGTAATCATTTGTAGAAATACTTAATTTTTCTGTAGTAGGTATTGTTATTGATCCTGTACTTCCTTTTTCAAGTCCGTTTATCAATTAAATTAGTCTTTTTATTATGTCTAAAATAAACTTCGTTAAAATGCATCCTCGTAACAGTTTCGTCATTATTAAAATGATATACAGTGATTTTATGTATAAAAAAACTCATATTAGCACACCCCACAATACAAAAGTGGATTTCCGTCTGTTCCTATTACATTCCATAAATAATCTGATAAAGTTGTTTGCATTTTTTCAGAATATTCTTTTTTTATCTCTTCAGGTGCAGAATAGCTTTTACTCCAACCTTCTATATTTTCACTTTTCAAATTTTTAATTTCACTTAATTTTGTTTCTTGTTCATTTAGTAAATCAATGATTAAGCAAGTAACATATTTTACTTCACTAGGAATATTGTTTACATCAATTCTTCCAAAAGTTTTGTGATTAATATAATTACTTGCCTCTATTGCTAATTTATTGAAGTTGTTAGGTATGCTATTAATACCTAACAACGTTTCATATTCAGCATCTTTTATGTATTGAAGCATACCTTACCTCCTTATGATTTTAAAGCTAATGAAATATCTTGATTAACATTTATTTGTTTAATATCTACTTCCCCTATTACATCTCGTTTCATATTTTCTGCTGTTATTCTATACAATCCACTAGAGTCTTTTTCAGCTTTAAATACTGCTTTACCTGTTGAATCTGTTTTCTTTATTAACCCATTAAAGTTAACTTTTGCCCCTTCAATTGCTTTAGGTTCTGTTGCTGTATCTTTAACTGTAAATGTTACATCTACTCTATTTTCTTTATATTCTCCTGGTAATATAACAGCAAATGGAAATCTAACAGCTTCATCTGGTTGTAATGAGTTAATAGGATTTGGAACTTCCCAACCTAACCTCATTGTTACTCTTAATGCAACCATATCATCTTGTGCTAAGTTGTATAATATTTCTCCTGATGATGGGTCTTGAATTACAGCTTGATCTAATACTTTAAATGTAATATCTTGTCTAATAGAATAAACCGCTTGTGAAAAGTCTCCAACTAACATTTGTGCTTTTGTTTTATCCCAAGCGCCATTATCTACATAAGCTTTAGATAAGCTATCTATTTCAGTTCCTTTTATAGGTTGTCCGTTATTGTCTAACATTGTCCTAAATGCTGATTTAACATTCATTCCACCTAAAACACCTGTTACGTTATATCCACTTTCTTCTACAAAAGCCATTGCTTTGTCAATAGATAAATATAATGTATTTAAAGGTGTTACTGTTGCACCAGCATTTAATGCAGATGTTAATAAATCAGCTCTAAATCCTGCTGGCTTATCATCCCCGGTAAATACTGCCTGGTCGAATTTTTTACCCATAGCTTCTTGGATTCTTGGTTTTACTTCTCCCCAAATATCATAGTCTGCATCGTCTAATACGTTTTCAGGAATTGGAACTATTACTGCCATTTCTTCAGCTGTAATATATTTTTTATCCCAAGCCATTTTTGTTAATTTTTTTCTAGCATTATCGCTACCTTGCCAATATACTAGTGGTAAAGAGTCTAATACTCTCATTTTTGTTTTGTTTGATGTCATATTAGGTAATCTTCTAAACATAGACATCGCTTTTGAGTTTTTTATTGCCCCTTCAATTATTTCTCTTGAAACTTGCTCATCAATTAAAGTTTCTGCATTACTTCTTGAAATCATTTGTCCCATGATTATTTCCTCCTTAAAATTTATAATAAAAAAGACTAGCTTTTGCTAATCTCTTGCTGAACGAATTAAATCATTCATTATTGAATTTGTTTGGTTTTCGTTTCCTTGTGGTTTTCCACCTAAATCAATACTAGAACCTTTTTTAATTACTGTTGTTTCAGTGTTAAACTGTGGATTTTTAGCTTTATATGACTTTAAAGCTGTATCAAAATCAATAGTATCACTAACAAGTCCTAATACTTCATTTGCAACAAATTTTGCAAATTCTGGTTTTATTCCTGCACTTGTCACTTTATTTGTTGCATCTAATATTAAATAGTTTTTATTTAATGCCTCATATTTAGATTTATAATCATCTCTTTCAGTTGTGATGTTCTTTAATTTAGCATTAACTCCATCATCTCCCTCAATAGATGCTTGTAAATCTTCAAATTTCTTTTTGTAATCTAATTCTTTTGCTTTTTTTACATCATCATCATATTTACTTTTAGCAACATATCCTCCAGCTGAAAGGTTTGCTAATTTCATTCCCTTTTCTTCTACTGCTTTCGTAAAATCTTCGTATGATAGTGTGTTTTCTCCAAATAATTCTTGTAATTCTTCCATATTGTTCCTTTCTTTTACACAGATTTAATTTAACTGACAGTTCACTCTGTCTATTGTGTATCTTGCATTTATATCTCGACAAGCTAGAGTTATTTTTGGTTTCTTTAAAGTTCTAACCATAAAGAATTGGCACAAGTTAATGGATTCGAACCATTATCTAACAGTTTTGGAGACTGCTGTTCTTCCGTTAAACTAAACTTGCATAAAAAAAGAGCTATCTCTAGCTCTTTTTAATATTAAGATTTTTAATTATTCTATTCCATCGTATAGCATTGCTAAGCTTTCTATAAATCCTTTTTTCTTTAATAACATTTTTTCTTCTTTTGTGTATTTATTACTATTAAATACATTTTGCACCTCATTATATAACTTTTTTATTTCTCTATCTGATTTTCCATTTGGATAGTGTTCAGTTCTATATATTAGATTATTTATATATTCAAGATTAGTCATAAAATACCTCCATTAATTTATTAAGTTCTATTGCTTCATCTATTGATTTATTAGACAAATATTTTTGTATTTCATTTTCTAAAAAGTTGAGTCTCTGATTTACTGGGATATTAAATAATCTTTGTGCAAATTCAAAATCATTTTTATCCACTCCGATTTTATTATTTATCTTCTTTAAATTTATAACCCATTTATCGTATTGAGAGTTTATATTTATAATATTTTCTTTTTTTCCTATTTCTTTTGTATAAAATTCTACTACTGCTTCTTCAATTTTCCAATATTTTGTATATGTTTTCTTATTATAATAACTTATAGAATGAGCATGTAATTGTTCATGTAGCAATGCATGTGGTGATGTAAAATTTTCTATTTCAATGTTGCAATTCCACAGTTTAGCATTGATATTTCTTTTGCTCTGTATTATTTTTCCACTCCATTTACTTTTATTTGAAGTATATATATTAGCTAACTTGTTTGTTTCTTCCGCTAGTTGTTTCAGTTCTTTCTTACTATATATTTTTTCTTGTTGCTTTAACAAATTATGTTTAAATTCTGGTGTATCATTTGCTTTAGTTTTTCCTACATACAGCCTTGTATAATCTTTCTTAAACTTCGTTTGCTCTATAAAATCATTAAGTATTGAATTATGTTGTTTTAGTTTATTTTGTGCATTTAATAACTGACTTCTTGTATCTTCTATTAGTTTAGCATCTTTTGTGTTAGATGTCAAAATCCCTTGAAAACCTGCTATATCCTTTTTGTCTTGCCTTATTTGTCTTTCCATTTTGCGTTGTATTTGTGAAGCATCATATTTGTTTATCTTTTGACCATTGTATGTAACTGTCTCATTTGCCATTTCCTTTAATTCTTTATCTGTATAAGTTTTTGTGCTTCCTTTATAGTATGGTCGCCAATCATGTCTACAGTTTATACCTTTAAATCCTGTTGCTGTGCCATAACCTATATCGTCTAGGCTTAAATAACCTTTTTTACCACTTCTACTTACAATTTTGCCTTGCCATGCTACATGTTCTGGTCTAGCTCCACTATGCGCTGTAAGTTCCATTAAATCCCATTTTAATTCTTCTGCTCTCATTAGTTGTAATTTACCACAAGTTTGATTTACTGATGTTATTATATTTGTTCTTACTGCACTTTCAATACTTCTATGTTGCCCCGATGGATATTGTACATAAGTACCTTGATTACTTACTTCTTTAATTGTGTCTATTATTGATTGAGAATAACTTTTTACTCCTGTTGATACTTCCATATATGCTTTATTCATTGCATTATAAAATTGCGTTTGTGATGTGTTTGCTGTTGTCATTGTTAAGTTACTTAAATTATAATGTGTTTTTATTGCTGTAGCTGTTAATAGTTGCCACATACTTTTACTTTGTTGTATTGCCGTTGGCTTTAATCCTGCTACTTTATATATATTGTCATCATATTCTAGTGAACTTATTCCAGCCTCTTCAAATATCTTTTGTATTTCTGCTTCTGTAGAATTGTTATATTGTGCTACTTGGTTTATTATATCTTGATACAATATTCCCATTTCTTGTGCTATTAAAGTATTATTCAATACAACTGTATTTGCATACCCTACATTTGCTATTCTTTCTGCTATTTCTTGTATTATTTCTAATTCTAAATTGGTATATAACTTATTGGCTTGTTTTTCTATTAAATTCCATTGCTTTGGAGTTAGCATATTAGCCTCCTATATATCTTGTAAAAATTCCTGCATCATAAGTTGCAACAAACTCATATATAGGTTTATCCGAGTTTTCTTTTAATCTACTTTGTAATGCTTTTTCTACTGCTTCTCCAATTTCTATTTGTATTTCTTTTTGCATTTATATCACTCCTCTATTTGAAATCCAAATGATTCTTGATTGCTTTGTTTTTCTTCTTGTATTTCTTGTAACTCTGTTTCAATTTCTTTATCCGTCATATTTCTTATATTTCTCATATAAGATTTTTTACTTCTAGTTCCATTTGATACTTCTGTTTGTGCTCTTATTTGTTCTGCACCTTTGTCTTCTATAATGCTGTCGTCAAAGTCTATAACTATTGTACTTGCATCTATATTGTAATTAGCAAAAGTAGAAGAAGCATAAGCAAGTGCTATAATCATAGTTTTTAAACTACAATCTAATACTTGTTCATGCTTCTTTATTGTTCTAAACATATCACTATTTTCGCTTATTACTCCTGTTGCTGTTTGAATTGCGCCTCCATTAAATTTGTATCTTTCCTGTCCAAATCCTACTTTTGAAGACAATATATTAAGTTGAAATTGAACAGTTTCTTGTAATTTATCTGTTCTTAAATCAGAACTATCATGTTGTATCATGCTATCTTTATTAAATCCTTTTGGCATTCTATAAATAGAAATGTCCTCAGGGTCGAACGTCAATGTTTCATTACCACTATCATATGCCATCATTTCTTCTGATATAAATGTTCTTCTTCTTCCTAATACTGGTTCATTTCCTAATTCATTGTATGCATCGTCTAATTCTTTTAAAACATCTATTGAGTTAGCATATATAGATATTCCAAAAGGTGTATCACTATCTATATTATTACAAATGTTCGGTTTTATTATAGAAAACCACGGTATATTATTTTTTGTATCAAACTTACTTACAAATTCATCTTCTTTTTCCATTGGGCTTACTATTATATTTTTATTTTGAGCTTTAAATTTATAGTTTTGTATTTCATAATTGCCTTGCTCATTTATAACATGCATTGATATGTATATATAATTAATACCTTTTATAATTTTATATGTTACAAAAGCACATTCTTTAATTTCTGTTCTTTCCCAAGTTAAAGGATATATTTTTTTACCTTCTACAAACTCTAATTTAGGCCTAGCATTAGTAACATTTATTATATTTTTATCTTCATCTATCTCCATATCTTGAATAGAAACAACTAATGCTCCTGTTCCTAATTCAAAACTTCTTTCTATACCTTGGTTTATTAAAACCGTAGCATTATTTTTATTTAATATTTCATTTATTTGTTTTGTATCGTTGTCTTTTCCTAAACTGATTTTTACTTTTTCATTGTAAAGCAAGTCTGCCCAATCTTCACATACTTTTTTTGCTCCTTGTAAAGATTTCTTTTCTCTTTTTACTCTTTTTTGTCCATTATATATGTAATAATTATGAAATTTTCTTACTTTTCCTTTATACCAGCTTTCCCATAAATCAAGATGCTTGTCCCAATTTAATTTTTCTGATATATCATAACCTTTACTTCGAAAAAATTGCTGTAAATTCATATCCTTATCTCCTACTATTTATTAAATTTTCATAAAAACTATTTATTGAATATTCAAAAGCATCTAAACTATCTATGTCTGTTGTTCCGTCGTCAAGTCTTTCATCTGGCTTTTTATCATTCCATAATGCATCTTGAAATGCTTTTATTAATTTTGTATTTTTTCGTAATACAAATAATCTTCTTTGAGCCATCAATGTACTACTTAAAAATATTCTGTCATTTATTTTACCTTTTGAACAATCGTTTATTTGCACTGGCAATTTTTCTTTCTGACATCTTCTTATTAATCCTAAAGTAATAACATTTCCTAATGCTCCATAATCACAAAAAGTATATTGACATTTGCCATATTTTTCATAAACTCTTTTATAAAACTCTATAAATCTTTCATATATTTGCTCTGGGTCATATATCCCAGTTAAATCCATTTCGTCTAATGTATAAACTTTTCTAAAATTATATGTTATACCAGTTGCTACAAATTTTATTTTTGATTTTCCTGCCCCATAGTCAACTCCAATACTTACTATCGCTAATTGTTCTTCTACTTTATCAACTAAAAAGCTTTCTGTTTCGTCTGCAAATAACATATATATTGTTCCTTCGGCAGCTTTCCACTCTCCTAATATATATCTGTCAAAAAATACTGTACCTCTATATTCTGTTTCTAAATTTTCAAGTACTTCTTTTGCTAAAAAAGGGTTATCATACAAAGTATATTTTTGTTGATATATATCTGCATCACTATCAAGAAATTTTTTAAACCAATGTGAAGGTCCTTCTGGATTGCAAGTTCCATCAAATTTACTATAAGGTTTATCTAATCTTGATTTTAGCATTTGAAATACTTCCGGATTCCATGTTGCTATTTCATCACCATAACAATATTTAAAGCTTGCTCCTCTTATTTTATTTACATGTTTTATATTATCTGCACCTAAGCAATAACATTTTTCGCCAAATAAAATAGCTGTATTGTCTGATTTTATATCAGATACAAGCTCTGTTCCCCATATTGTTTGTAATGGTTCTATTATATTTCTTTGCAATGTTCCTTTTGTATTTCCTAATATTACATTTAATCCTTGTTCTCTGGATACATTTCTTATTCTCTTAGGTATTATGTAATAGTCCAAATGTGTTTTTCCACTTCTTGTAGCTCCATATTTGATGTTCCACCTTCGGTTAGCATTATCTAAAAATTCTCTTTGCTTTACAGAAAACATCAAATAACACCACCTATTCCTTTGAGTACTTCATCTAATTTTTCTAATGTCTCTTTATTAGTTTCTTTATTTTCTCCTATTATATCATTCAAGTCTTTTAATGCAGATGTAAGTTGTTTTAGTCCTTTTTTATCTATTAATCCTTTTTGTTTATTTCCATTTAAGTCCATATATATATTAGCTTCTTTATTTGCTTTTAATATATTAAGAGCTAAGTCATTTGCTATTGATTTAATATCCACAATTTGTTGTGCTTCTTCTTCGCTTTCTTTTTCTATAACTTTTTCTACTATTTTGGTACATTTTTTTTCCTCTTTTAGCACCTTTTTTTCTTTCCACCCTTTAGTACTCTTTTTAGTACTTCCGAGATGATTTTATTCCTTTATCTTTTAGGAATGAACTTACTGATTTATAGTCACTTAATATATATTCTTTTTCTAACTGTTTCCAGTTATATTTTGCCATCAACCTCCACCTACTTACATTTATCATTATACTTGCAACGTTCATAATTAATGCATTGTGCTTCATTTTTAATGTTTACTCTTATTTCGCATAAATCTTTATCGTTGTTTTTATTTTTACATTGTGCACATAGTTCTCTTTTGAATGTTTCATATATTGTTTCTTCTATTATTGTTCTTCTAGGTTTGTTTGCTATTATTTCTTTTATTGTATTCATATTTTTACACCTCTTTTTTTATAAACACTATGTAATGATATACTTTAGGAATCGAACCTACTTATATGAGTTTTCCTGCTCACTCGTTACACCAGTTCACGATATTATTTACCGAAATAGATTAAATTTTATGGAGTTGAACCATTTGTATATCACTACATACTATTTATAAATAATTAGAAAAATAGAGCCACACTGTAAAGTAAATCTACAACATAGCTCCGCAAAAGATTTTTCTTTTTCCAATATTATTTATTTCACAATCCTTTAACTATATATTACATAGTTAGTAATTGTTGAAAACTAATCTACTATTTTCCAGTCTTCTGCTAGCATATCAGCTTGACTTGCTAGCCAACCTAATTGAACTCCTGATGTTCCCACAAATGCTATTGCTCTATTACCTATTGCTTCGTGTTCTGCATTTATTATTTCTCCTTTTGTATTTTTATAACTTATGTTTGTTGCTAATTCTATATATTGTCCTTTACCGTTCCAGCCTTCTCTTTGCACTCTCATTCCTGCTTTTAATCTTTGAATCGCTTGTCCAAAATCCATATTTTTTTCATTTCCCATTCTAATTTTCCTCCTAATCTTATTTTTTAATATAATAAAAGAGCTTACCATTTCTGATAAACTCTTGTCTTAAATTGTCAAATTTTGTATTGACAAATTTTATAATCTTTTATATACTACTTTTAATCGTTGTTTAAACTCCTTCGGTTGGGTGCATAGATTAGTAATTGACATCTTTGCATTTCAACTATTAGTTTATGCACCTAACTCTTCGCTTGAATGGTTAAGTGCAATTACATAAGAAGGAGGTGTGGTATATATGGAGTGGCTCCTTGGTGTTGCAGTTATTCTCTTTGTATTAGGTTATCTAGCAGAGAAATTAACTGATTTGCTAAAACAGCTTAAATCTTCTGGCTCAGCAAAACTGAACAAAGGATTTGAAGCAAAATTATCTGTCGTTCCGATAGATAAAAAAAGTGAAGATGTCCATAAACATCCTCACAACTAACAACGGAATGAATAAGGGCTTTGGCTCTTATTCGTTTTTTATTATCTTATATTTAATGTTATCATTTGTCAACTACAATTATATTACTTTTATATTACAAAAATGTTACAAATATAACTGTTTCTATTGTTATTATAACCAATTTTTTACTAAAAATCAACTATTTTTATAGACTTTTTCTATTTTGTTGCAATTATCACAGCTTTTTTAATAATATTCTATTTTATAAAAGAGCTGGCATTTAAAACATCAACTCTCAGGACCAAATTGTCGCTCGAACTTATGAGATATTCCTATCTGCGACTACTACTTAATATTTATATTATATCTATTATATAGATTAACATCTTTTATAGTCGTGTTTCAACCTCTTTTGTCGTGTTTTCAAATTTATTTAATGCAATACCATGTTGTTTACATATATATTTATAATCATATCCCATTTCGCCTGCAACTACAACTAAAGATTTTCCTTGTATATACATTTTTTCTAATATCAATTTATATGGTTGCTCTACTTTATCTAATTGTTCTAATATTAGTTTTTGTTTTTCTTGTTCTTTTGTTATTTTAGCTAATAATTCGTTTACATTATCTAATAATATCGCTATTTTCTCTGCCATGCTATCTTGAACTTCTTTGCTTCCGTTTAGGCATATCTGATATTACACTTGTTATATTCGTTATACTTGATTTATATTCTTCTATGTACTCTAATCTACCTTTTATCCATTTTTGATTATATTTATATTCTTTTAAGTCTTCTCGCGTCATCTGTACCTCCTTATAACTTTAATTTATTCACTTCTCTTTTTAGTCTATTTATTTCCTTGTTTAAATTAAATCTATCATTATATACTAGTAAACAACATATGTTATTGTATATATTATTTACCTTTTGTATTTGTTTATCTCTATTCATCTATTGTACCCTCCTATGGTTTCATATTCATATTTTTTCTTAACTTTGGTTTAACTTCTAATGGCTTTACTAATCCTAAATCATGTATGTGAAATGTTTCGTTGTATCCGTATAACATATCTTTATATAAAAATGTTGTTTTATTATTTTGTTTTACAAATATGTACTCATGTCCATTTTTACTTATTACTTTTGGTATTTTCATTTGTATCACTTACTTTCTTTCAAATATTTATATATTACCGATTCTACATGTGCCAAAGCTTCATAATTTGTTAGAAACTTTCCGTCATGTCTATGCTTTACACTTGCTCTTATATTTCTTATTTGCATATTGTATTCTCTTTTATATACTTTTGCTAAGTTGTTTTTACTTAGTCCCTGTTTCCATTTTTGGATTATTTCTTTGTCTGTCATACTAACACCTCTTTTATGTTAGTATGGCTTATTTTGTATTATTTATTTTTTAACTCTGTTACTTCTCTATTTAGTTGTTTTACTTTCTTCCACTGCTATTCCTCCTTCATAATTTTCAATATTTCTAAAATATAATATTCTTTGTTAGGCTCTGCTCCCCATTCTTCTTTGCCTTGTCCTATTCTTATATTGACTTTACATTGCAAACTTGGACTATTTTTCCCATAACCATTTCTAAAAATAATTGTATGTGGATTATATTTACTTAATATTCCTCTATTGTTAAATCTAGTTATCCAATACCTTTTTATTTCTCTGTATTCTTCTTTCTTTTCGCCACTTCGTATCATATCAAACCATTTCTTTTTTATTGGTAATACTAACATCTTCTCTACTCCTTTTATGTTTTACTTTTAAAGTATTGTTTTATCTTTTTTTTATAGGTATTTACATCTACAATACTGTTAATTTCAAAATCAAATGCAATAAATTCTGCCATTAAATCTATTTGCTTATCTTGTCTTGTTATAATATTATCTTTATCTTCTAGTTTTTTGTCTTTTTCTTTTAGTCGTTCACTTAATGTTTTAAATTCTTTTTTATATAAACTATATTTGTTCAGTTTCTTTACTTCTTTAACTCGGTTTCTTAATTTCCTTAACAATTCTTTATTATGTTTTTTTAATTTCTCTATCTCTTTATCTTTTTCTTTTTCTTTTAGCATATTTAAGACTGTTTCTATATACTCTTTTTTGAATTTTCTTACTAATGTATTAAAATCTATTTTTTCTTCATTTGTTAGTTTTTCTATTATTTCTTGTTCTTTTGTCATTATATCCACCTCAATTCTTGGCATTTCTTATTTATTGCTTGTATTTCTTGCATTGTTATATAACTAAAGTCAAATCTACACGACTTGCTTATTGTTTTATCATTCCAAAATTCTATCTCTAAACATTTTACTTCATCTCTATATAATATTAATTCTGTTACTCCGTCATTATCTGGCTGTTTATATTTGTGTTCACATTTTTTTATATATCCTAATTCCTCAAACATCTCGTCTGCTGTTTTTTTATCTGCTCCATTTAATATTCTTGTTGCTTTTAATTCTTCATCATCTAAATCACTCATTTTTTTAATCCTCCAAAAAATAAATCTACTAAACTTTGTAAATCATCGTCTAACTTCTCGTTGTAAAGCATACAACCTCTACAGTCATGTTCTGTTATTTCTTTTCGTTTTGCTGTACAGTAATATTCTTGTTTATTATTTACTATTCTTATTATCTGTTTGTGTTTACAGTTCATTTTTTATTCCTCCCTTGTTTCACCTCTATTTATTACCATTAAATACATTAGTCCTATTCCTAGGTATACTCCTATTATTAAGCCTAATATAAATTTAATCATTATTTTCACTTCCTTAAATCTTTGATTAGATTCCATTCTGGTAATCCATATTTTTTTATGCTTTTAATATTTTTATTTAAATAATTTATAACAATATCTACGTCTACCATTCTTACTTCTTTGTTTTCATAGCATATAAGAAAATATGCATTACATCCTGCATTCTTACATTTTTTCAATTCATTGCATTGTTTTATATCTTTTTTTAAAATGTGCCATGTGTCAGTTTCGCATTGTTTTGCATCAAAACAATCATGCCTATTAGGTAAAAATATTTCATAATCAAAACTTTCACCTTCTATATATGTACCATCTTCTAATCTTCTAGCATAATTCTTATGTCCATGAAATCCTAGCTTTTCTATATAATCTATTACTTTTTTAATTTGTTTTTCAAAACTTCCTCCTTTTTGCATTTTTTTATACTCCTTTGTAAAACAATCTATTTAAGATTTGACTTGCTTCACTTTTAGTTAATTCTGATACATCAAAATCTTTATACATTCTCTGTATTATTGATTTTTGTTTTTCTGTTGCTTCAGCTTTTCCCCATTTTTTTATTTGATTAATATCCCATATGTATTTTTGTTCTGGGTAATTTTCACACAAATATGTATAAGCTAAATCAAAAGCTTTTTGCATTTTCATTTTCTTGCCATATAACATTGTTTCTCCTAGTTCATCTTGTGCTGGAATTATTAATCTGAAATTCTTTAATGTACATACAAAATCTCCATTAGGCATCTTAAACCAATTAACATTATGTGTATTATATGCTTGTCCTTTTGCCCAAAGATTCACATATTCAATATTTTTTATCCAACTTTCAGGAACATCTGAAATCTTTTGTATTATATCTGGCAAATCAAACAAGTCTCCTTGTATTTCTTCTTGTTTTGATTTTGGTACATTTTCCATATCTATTCCTAATAGTGTTGGTGCTGTGCATAAACTTGCTCTTCCTGTTGTTCCTACCAAATCTATTAATGTTAATTTTTCTTTTCCTGGATAAAGTCTTAGACCTCTACCTACCATTTGAGTATATAAACTACTATTACTGGTAGGTCTTGCAATCATTACTGTTTCTACTAAAGGCATATCTGTTCCTTCTGTAAATATCATACAATTTACTAAACAAGGAATTTCTCTATTAGTGAATTTTTGTATTAATTCTGCCCTATTTTTTGTTTCTGCAGTAACTGCCACTGCTCCTGGTATTAACTTTGCAATATTTCTAGCATGTTCCACAGAAGTCGCAAATATCAATGTTTGTCCCTTTGCATATTTTTGATATGCTTCTGCTATTGCTCCATTTAAAGCTTCTGTATTCATTGCTTCTTCTAATTCTCCTGTTGCAAAATCTCCCATTCTTCTAGCTACTTTACTTATGTCATAACCAATATTTACTCTTAAACATTCTATATCTGTTAAATACTTGTTTTTTATTGCCCATTTTAGGTCTTTCTCGTAGATTATTTCACTATATACATTGTCTAAACGAACATGGTCACCACGATTTACAGTAGCTGTTACTCCAATAGTTAGTCTATTATCAAAATAATCTAATATCTTCTTATATGTAGGGGCTGCTGCGTGGTGTCCGTTCATCAATAATTATCATGTCGAAATAATTTTTAGGAAATTTCTCTAATCTCCTTACTAATGATTGAACACTTGCAATAACGACTTCTTCTCCATTGCTTTTTTTATCTGCCATTTCTAGTCCAACTTCACAATCATATTTGCTTTTAGCTTGATATGCTAATTCTTCTCTATGTACTAATACTAAGACTTTTCCTTTTCTCTTAAATGAACTAAAAATCACAGTTTTACCTAAGCCAGTAGCCAAATTTAGAAGATATGAGCCACCTTCTAAATTATTTACTAAATCTACTGCCTCTTGCTGATATGGTCTAAGTTTTAAATCCATTAAGTATCTCCTCCTCTGTTGCATTCGGTATTCTCTTTAATATTTGATTTAATGCATCTAGTAGTTTTAAAACTGTTGGTAAATATTTATCACATTCATCAATGTGTTCTTCAATGTAATTACATCCGTTATAATACCTTTGTAATGTTTTATTATATATTTGTTTTAATTTATTCATTTGTTTCCTCTTTACCTCCATTGTTACCTGTAAGGTGTTACGTTGTATTTATTGATATTGTATGTCTACATAGTTTTGTTACCACGTAACCACCTTTTTTTAATTTAAAATAAAATATTATATATAATAAAAAATAAATATGTTTTATTTTTTTATTCTATATGTATATATATTATTATTTTATTGGTTACATATATATTATTATTGTTTCTATTCTTACAGTACCAATACTTTTTTAAGTAACCCCTTTTAGTGTTACTTTAGGGTTACTAGTGGTTACTAGTGGTTACTAAGTGTTATCAGGTGTTTCGCCAAGATATATATTTTTTATTTTTATCATTTTTTGTATTCCATTTGGCATTCTAATAGCTACTTGATAGTTTCCTTTTGAAGATATTTTTACATATTCTTTATCGGCCATTTTCTTTTTAATACTATTCCAGTTTATGTTGTTTTCTTCTAAAATTTGATACAATCTAGTTGGAATAAAATCATAATAGATAATTGCCCCTTTTCCATCTGTTGTTTTTTCTATTTTTCCCCAAATTTGCCCAGACGGTGGAAAATTCTCATTTGCATCATAAAAATTGTTTATATTCGCATTAGCAGTATCTATTATCAAATTAACATATCTCTCTGTTTCGTCTGTATCTTCTCTTATATATTTTTTTATTTCATCTATATTAATAGGTTCATCTTTAAATATTTTTTTAGATACAATATAATCTGCTGTTAATATAATTGAAAAGGCATTTATTTGTTTTTTATATTCCGTTATTTCATTTAATTTTTTCACAAAGTGTTGTTGAATATCTTGTAGTTCTTCTCTATTATCTATCAGTTTTATAAATTCTTTTCCTGCAAATCCATAATTTTCTTGAATGAATTTTACTGTTGTGTTTCCATCTTCTACAATTGCGTTATCTTCATTTATTTCTATTACTCTATTTTTTACACCTTCTTTAGATGTATCACTTGTAATTGGTTCTTCTCCGTTTAAAATAACTATAGTTTGCCATAATGTTTGTTCTCTTATGCCATTATCTACTGTACCTCTTTCTTTTCCTTTGCCTTCTGTTAATACATATATTAGTTCGTCAAAGTTTTTATATTTTGCTTTTGCTATTTGTAATTCATCCAATAAAATTGGCATATTTCTGTAGAAGTTACAAAGTCTTTCATTTGCTATTGATGTATTAGATAGGTTACTTATGAAGTTATTATCAGGTTTTCCCCAGATACTTGCACATATCATTTCTGCAACAGTTTTTCCATTTCCACTTTTTCCCCATAAATGAACTATGAATGTATTTAATTTAAATATTCGTACTAATACACTTGCAAATGAACTTGCTATCATAAATCTTAATGTCAAACTATTTTTTCTTAAAGTTTTTATATAATTTTTCCATTCTTCATAGTTTCCATTTTCAGAAATACTACTTATTTTTTGCTTAAATTCTTTATCTACATCTAGACAATATTGATTTGAATATGGTACAAATTCTTTATCTATCCAACCTAAATGTCCTACACTTATTTTAGGTTCTATATTGTTTAATTCAATTACATCCGCTAAATATGTAATCAATTCTTTTGCATTATTTTCATTTACTTCTATGCCTAAATTTGCCAATTGAATTATTTTGCTTTTACTTGATATTGTATTTTTTTCAACTATTACATATTGCCATTTTTTATCTTTATAAAATGCTAACTTTATTTTTTCTATATTTGTATCAATATTAATTAATCTTTCTATTGGAATAATTGGATGAATACAGGCTTTTATTTTTATTGGTTGCATTATTGAATTATAATCCATTTTATATATTCCAGTATCATCAGCATTCCATGAACCACAGTTTAATTGATTGTATGGGCAATCTGTAAAATTAGTTTTATTTCCGCTCTTATTTTTTATATTTTGTATATAATCTTGATTTTTTTGTTTAAAAATACTGTTAAAAGCTCTAACAACTTTTAATTCTTTTGCTTTTAATCTTAATTTTTCTATAATTCTCGTTTTATTAGGAGAATTAGGCAATGTTACTAAATAATCAAATATTGCATCATCTAAGATACTCTCTGGATTTAGTTCTTCTATTTCATACGGTGGATTTTCTTCAAGTAATTTTTTTTCTAATTCTTCTTTCAATTTCTTTACACCACCTTTCTTCAGTCTTTTTAAACCATAGCCAATCTTCTTCCGTTCCATAAATTAATAAGTCTATATAATACTCAACTATTTCTTGTTGTTGTGATTTTTCTATACTGTTTAAACTATGTAAATAATTACATAGCATTTGTAAAGTTTCATTGTGCCACTTATAAAATCTTTCTTTGGCTTGTTGTATTTGTCTATATTTATTCAATTCGAAACTAGATGTCGGTTTTCCAAAAACGATTCCTAATCCAAATATTTGGTTTAATTGTTTTGCACTTTCTAATGCATTTATGTTTAAAATTTTTGAAGTTAATGTGATTACATCTCCAGCTTGTCCACAACCAAAACATTTAAAAATTTGTTTTGATTGTGAAAAAGACAAGCTTGCTGTTTTTTCATTATGCCAAATACATTTACATTGTTTTGCTCTATTTAAGTTTAAACCAAAATATTCTGCTACTCTTATAATATCTACTCTTGATTTTACCTCTTGTATTTTGTTCATGGCTTACCTCCTTAGAAAGGTAAGTCATCATTCTCTGAACTTACTGAATTTACAAAATCTTCAAAAGCTTCTCCCTTTTGAGGTATTTTTTTTATTTCTGGTACTTTAAAGTTGCCATCTTGTATAGCTTTTACTGTTCTAATAAATTTTATTTTTGTTGTTGTACCAATACTTCCATCTAATTTTTCATATTCTTCTTCTCCAAAGATTCCACCACACTTTAAATTTGCTAATTTCTTTTCATCCCAGTTCCACTTAAATCCATCATTACTTGTTTCCAAAGATGTCATTAATCCTTTTAAAAATCCTGTAGACTTATCTCCTTCAAGCATTTGTCTATAAATTGCTCCTGCTGGCCATTTCTTTTCTGGACTTGAATTTTCCATAAATCTATTTTTAAAGAAGTCTTTTTTATCTCCTTCTGCAATGTCTAATGCAATTACTAGCATTCTTTTTCCTGATTTTGATTTTTCTTCTTTTGCACTTATAATTTTACAAATATATCCTCCCGCTTCTAATCTTTCATATTCTCCTGTTATTGCTTGTGCTTCATCATATCCTTGTACTTTTTCCATAATTATTTTTCCTCCTTATTTAATTCATAGTATTCCCTTATAGTTGTATCAACTATTTTTAAATCATTATCTATTTCATTATCTTCAAACATTCCTAAAGGAGTTTTTGCAACATCCTGTCCGTTACTTTGTGTTGTAAAATAATGCTTGTTATTGTCATTCATACACCTTAAGACAATTGTAAACATTCCCTCTATACAAACTTTGTCGTCAAGCAATTTTCCAATTGTTTTTGGTCTAATATCTCCAAAGTCATTTTTTTCCTCATGCATATTGAAATATACTATTTTATCTTCTGGCAATTTATTTTTTACAAATTCAATTAAAGACCAATATTTATCTCCTAAATCATTGTAAAGATTAAAAACTGCATTGCCTCCTCCAACTTTACTATGATTATTCATGAATTGATTTGTAATTAGATATCCTGAATCATCTATAACTATTGATTTTTTTTCTGTTGAATAAATCTTTTTCATAATAGTTAAATAATCATCTGTATTTATAGTGCTTTCAAATTTTTTTCTAAAAGGTAGTGGTTTACTTATTACATTTATAAGTGCTAATTCTTTTTCTCCGAAATTCCTTAAACTTGTACTTTTTCCACTACCAGATTTTCCTATTATTAATACTGGTATTCCGCATACTAAATTCCTCCTCTCATTCTACATATTTCCATTTATATCCACCTGCTGTCTTTAATTTATCTTTACAACATTTTGATATATGACTATGATGTATTTTCAATTCTCTTTCTACATCTTTTGTACTTTCCCATCTTTTAATAAAAACATTATCAAGTGTATATTGATTTACTGGTTTATGATTTGGATGATTAGCGCCAAACCTTCCTTGCATATTTTTATTTACCTTTGCTAATCCTGTTTTAAAAGCATGTTGCATATTTTCACTAGAAGTTGTCCATTCTAAATTATTAATGCAATTATTTTCTTTATTTCCATCTATATGATTTACTTCTAGTTTGTTATCTATATTAGGTATAAATGCTTGTGCGACTAATCTATGTACTTTACATCTTCTCTTTTTATTATTTTTGAACAAATCTACATTTAAATAATTATTGTCTGAAAATACTTTTAATATTTTTTTCCTTATTTCTTTTTAAACTTTTTACTCTTCCTAAATTGCTAATTTGATATAATCCCTCATATCCTTGAATGTCTTTCCATGTTTCTTTCATTAGTTAGCACCTCCAACTATTCTTTCGGCATATTCTAATGTGATTATTTCATTTGATATAGCTCTATAAAACCTAAACCCTTTTTTAAAACATTTTCTACTTATATTTCTTCTTCCTTTTAAATAATTTTTTAAAAAATCTGTGTAATTTTCCATAATAAAATACCTACCTTTCAAATATCTTTTTCGAATACTTGAAAAGTAGGTATATTTATGCTAAAATATACTTAGATTTACTTTTACAAGTATTTCGACACTTGAGTATTCTGGTTTACTTTGGCGAGTGACAGAATACTCTATTTTTTTAATTCATTGTAGACCTTGTCTATTCCTTCTCTTATTATTTCTGATTTAACTTTTCCCGTTATTTTACAACAATAACCTAATTTATCTATATCTTCTTGTGACATTCTTATTCTTGTGTTAAGAGTTTTTGGATTGCTTGTTGGTCTACCTGTTCTTGGACTCATTTCATCACCTCAATTCTGTATCCACATATATATTATAATATGTATCCACAAAAGTCAAGTATTTCTATGAAATTTTTAAAGTATTTTTTCTGTCTGCCAAATTCATGTATTTTATTAAATTTTCAATGTACTAACTAAATTATCTTATTCTTAAAGACTCAGAACGAGGCTCATAATGTGCAAATATAATTTTCTCTCCTAAATCTAAGGCTTGTCTTATTTTGGTATTATCTGGCTCAACTTTTAAGTATTTTTGTGGAATATTACTATAATCTTCATCTACCCATAAAGGTGCTAAGCCTCCATTTTTTTGTATTCCAAAACTAAATCTAGCTGTTTTAAATTTAGTTTTTCCTGTTTCTCTCATAACCATTTCTAGTCTATCTTTTAATAATTTTGCTCTATTTTCGAAACTTTTTTGTCTTTCTTCTAATCTTATTTTTTCTTTTTTACAAATTTCTGCATCTCCTAAAAGTTCTTTTATTATTATTGCGTAATTATCTGCTTTATCTTCTATTTCTTCTTCAATACTTTCTAATGTATCTAATATACATTGTTCATCAATTTCTTCCTCATACAACATATCTGCTACTTGTTTATAATTCTCTTTTAATTCATATAAATTACTCATTTCTTGACCTTTCTACCGTTTTGTTGTATAATAACAATATACGGATTTTATATAATCTTATTTTTGAGTTATCTTTTTAAATTAGCGTTTGGGAAGATAACTCTTCTTATTTTTTCTAATGTCTCATAGTACATTTCGTGATTTTTATCTGCATTTTTTAGTATCAATTCAATTTGATTTAATTTTCTAAAATGAATTACTGCTCTTTCTTCTGCAAGTTCTGCATCTTGTTTTAATTGTTTTCTTGTTTCAAATGGCATAATCGTCACTCCTTTCTAATTTTTAAATATATATATAATTCCTGCTACTAAAGATATGTAGCATATGTTAATAACTAAATCCATTGTTATTATTTTTGATAATAATTCAGCTAGTCCAAATATTCCTAAAAGGAATACTAGTGACATAATTGTTAATAGTATTTTTATTAATTCAATTTTTATTGTTTTCATTTGTTTATCCCTCCCATTTCATTTATTTGAATTTCTTAAAATTTCACATCCTATTTTGTTAAATTCTTCATATACCTTTTGATTTTCTTCATAAGTTTTTGGAAAATATGTATTATCAATTTCTATAGTTGTACTTCCAATTTTAAATTCCTTAACTACCATTTTGTAATCACCTCATTAATGTCTATTCATATTACTTGTCTTTATTTCTTTGTACCGTGTCGCATTAATTTGTTATCTTTTTGTGAACAGTTCGAATAAAAAAATATTCATTAAATTGTTTCTCTAACAGTTCACATATCCCTACAGATACTTTTTCATTTGGATTTCTAACTCCTGTAATTATTGAGCTTATATATGCTTTTGAATATCCTAATTTCTCTGCTACTGAAGTTATAGTATTTCCATTGCTAGTTAAATCTTCTTTTAATTTTTGTGGATTTTTAACTACTATCAATATTGTTCACCTCGCTTTCGTTATCTTGTTGTGAACATTATATATTTATGTTTTCTTTTTGTCAACACTTTTTTAAAAAATTTTCAAAAAAAGTTTTACTTTTGTGAACAGGTATGCTATAATGTGAACATAGGAGGTTTAAAAATGCTTTCGAAAGAAGATTTAGGAAAATATTTAAAAAAACTTAGGAATAATAAATATTTATCTTTACGAGAAGTTAATCATATTACAGATATATCTTATTCTCATTTAAATATGATAGAAAACGGAAAAAGAAATGTTACTCCAGCTTTATTACGAGTTCTTGCTGACCTATATTGTGTAGATTATCTTGACCTATACGAAAAAGCTGGATATATAGATTTAATACAAGACGAACAATTAAAAAAAATAGGTGCTATTTCTTTATATGATATAGATAATGTTAAAATTCCAATTCTCGGTACAGTAAAAGCAGGATACGATTATATGGCACAAGAAAATTGGGATGGAATGGTAGAGGTAGATGAAAGTACTATAAAAGATGGATCTGATTATTTTGCTTTAAAAATAAAAGGCGATAGTATGTATCCTATTTTAATAGAAAATGATATTGTTATTATAAAAAAACAAGAAGATTTTAAGAATGGAGACCTAGTTGTTGCAATCATAAACGGAAATGAAGCAACAATAAAAAAAGCAAAAAAAAGTGATAATGGAATTTTATTACAACCGCTTAATACAAATTATGAACCACTTATATTTACTTATGATGAGATGAAATCTATTCCTGTTATTATTGTTGGCATAGTAAAACAATTAAAAAGAAAATTTTTATAAAAAAAAGAGGAATTGAAATGAAATTTGGAGTAAGAAAACCTAATATAAAAAAGAGTATTAAAGCACAAACTACTGGTAAAATAAAAAGAACCTTAAAAAAAGCAATAAATCCTTTATATGGAAAAAAGGGACTGGGTTTTATTAACAATCCTAAAAAAGCTTTATATAATAAAGTGTATAATAAGACTACTATTGGAGTAAATGATATAATAAAAGGGGAATTTAAAATGAAGAATAATTCTAATAATATTAAAGAAAATAACGCTAATGGCATTTCTCAGTCAGAAGTAAAAAATTCAAAAAAATCTTTTTGGAAAAGTGGAAAAAATATAACTATTATAATTTTATCTTTTTTACTTTTTTGTTCCATTATTGCTTATGGTAATTCTGATGCTTACAAAATAGATGAATTAACAACACAAATAAATGAATTAAACCAAAAAAATAATGAATTAAATTTAAAAATAAAAAATAATCAAAAACAAATAACTGACTTGCAAAATTCAAATAAACTTTTAATTGAAGAAAAAAACAAATTAGAAGATGAAAAACAGACTTTAGAAAAAGAAAAGCAGGAACTAACTACTAAAATTGAAGAACTTGAAAAGACATCTTCTACTGAAACTACAACTAATCCTGTTAATAATTCTACTTCTTCGACATCAAGTTCTTCATCATATAATTCAAACACTTCAAATCAAACTTCTCCTGCCTCTTCTTCAGATAGCGATTCTGAAATGGTATGGGTTGGACAAACTGGTTCAAAATATCATAATCAAGGTTGTAGAACTTTAAAAGGCAATGGTCATCAAATTTCTTTACAACAAGCCTTGTCAGAAGGTAGAGAACCTTGTAAAGTTTGTCATTAAATGAATAATTTGTTGGTTAAATAAAAAGAGAATTATGTTCCAAAGTTTGCGACACGGTACATAAATCTCATCTACAAAACCACTTGTATAAAGTGTTTATTTGTGTATTTATTATACTACAATAAATCTCTTTATGCAAGTAGCAAAATTTTGTTTAAGGAGATATTTTAATATGAATAACAATATAAATAATAATATGAAATATTATTGTGCATATTTAAGAAAATCACGTAAAGACATGGATGCAGAAGCTCATGGCAATGGTGAAACATTGGCAAGACACGAAAAACAGTTAAGAGATTTTGCCAACTCAATTGGAATAAAAATAAGTAAATTTTATAAAGAAGTAGTTTCTGGAGAAACTATATCTGCAAGACCTATAATGCAACAATTATTAGCAGATGTTGAAAATGGAATGTGGGCAGGTGTTTTAGTAGTTGAAGTCGAACGTTTAGCGAGGGGAAATACACTTGACCAAGGAATAGTCTCTAACGCTTTTCAATATTCAAATACAAAAATTATTACACCATTAAAAACATATGATCCAAACAATGATTATGATGAGGAATATTTTGAATTTGGTTTATTTATGTCTAGAAGAGAGTATAAAAAAATAAATCAAAGACTTCATACTGGAATATTAGCAAGCGTTAAAGAGGGAAAACATGTAGGAACATCAGCTCCTTATGGATATGATAAATATAAACTTCCAAAGCAAAAAGGTTACTCATTAAAGATAAATGAACATGAAGCCAAAATGGTTAGCTTAATATTTAGTCTATATATAAACGGTAATGGTATTGATTTCATTGCTCAAAAATTAAACAAACTAGGTTATAAACCTCGTAGAAGTAATGAATTTTCAAAATCTACAATATCACATATACTTACTAATCCTGTATACATTGGCAAAATACAATATACTGACAAAGCAACTATTAAAAGAGTAGTTAATGGAAATATAATAAGAGTTAGAAATAAAGATAAAAATATTATATATGTTGATGGTTTACATGAACCAATAATTGATTTAGATACTTGGAATAAAGTTCAAAATATACGAAAAAATAACTTGATTAATCGAACTAAGGTAGATTATACATTAAAAAACCCTATGGCTTCTATTTTGAAATGTGGGCTTTGTGGAAAGTCTTTATCTAGAGTTACATTTTCAAATAGAAACGATATAAGGATATGTTGTAGAAGATGTAAAGATAATATCGGTAGTAATATAAACTTCGTTGAAGATAAATTGTTGCAAGCTTTAAATATTCTTTTAGCAAATTATAAGATTACAATGATTAACAACGATACAAGTGATACAGATGAGTTGCTAAGAATTAACAATGACTCTATTTCCAATTATAATCTACAGATGGATAAATTAAAACAACAATTAAACAAGACTTATGATTTATTGGAACAAGAGGTATATACAAAAGAGGTATTTACAGAACGTTCTAATTTAATAAAAAATCAATTAGAAGAAATTTCAATTAATATTCAAAATTTAAAAAATGACAATAATAGAATTTTGGATAACCAAAAAAATAAAGAAATTTTTATACCAAAAATAGAAAATGTTATAGAAGCTTATTATAAAACCGACGATGCACAAGAAAAGAATAACTTACTTAAAAGTATACTTGAAAAAGTAGAATATCTAAAAATAAATCCGTCTGACAAAGAGGACTTTAAATTAAAATTATATCCTAAAATACAAGCATAGATTTTTGGTCTATGCTTGTAACATTAATATCTTCATCTATCAAAGTGAACCCATGTTGGTGAAATTGATACTGGCTCTACATATTTCCATACTCCTGAATTTATTGCACTATTTCTTAGTACTGCTCTTTGTGCATTTGTTAATGTTTGGCCTACATCAAACGCAGTTCCTGCATAGTGTTGACTTTGACTTCCATGTCCTCCTTCATATGGTCTTTTAAATGCAAATCCTACATATATTGGTCTTCCATATATATATCTTTGACTATTCCAAGCTTGCATTGTTCTTTTATCAGTCCACAAAATATTACTCTTACTTGAACCTCTAAATTCTGAAACTCTTAATGTTCTATTGGTATTGTATGGCATTGAATCAGTTTCATTTCTATAATATGTCTCCATTCTATTTCTATCTTGATTATATACTAATATTTTTGCCATCTTTTTTCTCCTTTACTTTTGATTTTATATTAGTTATTATCATGTTAAATGAAAAAACTTATATAGTCATTTATATATGATATGACTATATAAGTTTTTTGCTAATCTATTTTTTCTGTCTCTTTTAAAATACACCATGTTCCATTACTTTCAGGTAGACATCTAAATGTCATTTCCTTTTTAGTAATTGGATGTTGAATTGTAAGTTCATATGCCCAAAGTGCAATTTGTTTACCTTGTCCTCTTTTTCCATATTTTTGGTCTCCAAATATGCTATGTCCACTATTACTAAGTTGAACTCTTATTTGATGGTGTCTTCCTGTATGCAAGTTTACTTTTACTAGTGATAAATTTTTTATTTGATTATATGCTAATACTTCATAATCTAGCTTTGCAAGTTTTGAATTTTTTTTGCTTTTGTTTACCACTTTACTTATATTATTTCTTTCATCTTTGTACAAATAGTCTTCTAATGTTCCTATTGGATTTTCAAATTCTCCATCTACTACTGCTAAATACTTCTTTTTTAAGATTTTTTCTCTTACTTGATTACTTAATCTTGCTGCTGCTTTTGATGTTTTTGCAAATACCATTACTCCTCCAACAGGTCTATCTAGTCTATGTACTAATCCTAAATAGACATTACCAGGTTTATTTTCTTTTTCTTTTATATAATTTTTTATTAATGTTAACATATCAATGTCTTTTGTTTTATCTTCTTGTGATGGTATATTAGGTTGTTTTTTTACTACTATAATATGATTGTCTTCATATATGACTTCTAATTTTTGCATTTTATCTCCTTTTTTATGAATTTTGTTCCCATCTTCCATAAATTCCACAAGGTAATATAAGTTTTGAATTTTCCATAGGAAGTCCTACTTCTCCTGATGTTACACTTCCTTGATATTTTTTTGAAACAGTTAAATTTAAGATATTTTCAAGTACTTTACTTGAAATTCCAGTAGTATATGAGTTTATTAAGAAAAATAGTGGAGCATCTGATAATACTTTTGTACATAATTCTACTAAATCATATATATTATTTTCAAATTGCCATACTTCTCCATTTGCGCCTCTTCCATATGATGGTGGATCCATTATTATAGCATCATATTTGTTTTCTCTTCGAATTTCTCTGTTTACAAATTTTACTACATCATCTATTATATATCTTACTGGTCTATCTTCTAATCCTGATGAAATTATATTTTCTTTAGCCCATGTTACCATTCCTTTTGAACTATCTACATGGCAAACTGATGCACCTGCCGCACTACATGCTACTGTTGCACCTCCTGTATATGCAAATAAGTTTAATACTTTTATTGGTCTTTTTGCATTTTTTATTTTGTCCATCATCCAGTCCCAATTAACTGCTTGTTCAGGAAATAATCCAGTGTGTTTAAATCCCATTGGTTTTATATTAAATGTTAATTCTTTATATTTTATTTGCCATTGTTCTGGCATTTTTTTGTTATATTTCCAAGCTCCTCCACCAGTTTTGCTTCTATTGTATATTGCATTTGCTTCTTTCCATTTATTAGGAAAACTTTTTTCATTCCAAATTATTTGTGGATCTGGTCTTGATAATATTATATTTCCCCACTTTTCTAATTTTTGACCATCTGCCATATCTAATATTTTGTAATCTTTCCAATTTTTTGCTATATTCATATTTATATATATGCTAAGTTTTATTTAACATATCCTTTCTTTTATTTATTAATATTTTAATTCTTAAATATTATACAACAAAAGCCTCCAGATATCAATACCTGAAAGCTTTTTAAATTATTTTTTAAACAGATAGTATTTTCATTCCTAGTGTTAATAATTCATAAATCATAAAAAAATTTGCTCCTGTTAAAATTAAAAAAGATATTACTGCAAATGAAAGTAATTTATGCTTTTTTAAAAATTTCATGCTTATCCTCCTTTTATATTCTGATTAGTAAAGCTTGTCCTTTCTTAAAAAATATGTACATTCAATACTTGCTCATACTTTAAATATATGTATGTCTTTTTTATAATATTCTATTAATTTTAACTTTTCATCGCAATATACAACATTTTTCTCATTTGTAATTATATATAAAAGGCAAAAAACTAGTCAAATTTTACTCAATTTTACTTGATAATTTTTGATTAGTTTTATTATACAATTTACATACCAAAATATATTAAAAAAAGTTCACACACCAAACTTTAAAAATTCTAAATTTATGTTCTTAATCTAGTTCTTCTAATATCTTTTTAGCTAAATTTTCATTTATTCCGTTTACTTTTGAAATTTCTTCAATACTTGCTTTTTTTATTTTTTCAACACTTCCAAAATATTTTAGTAATGCTAATTTTTTTACATTTCCAATTCCTTTTATAGTATCTAAATTTGATTTCGTAATAGATTCATCTCTAAGTTTTCTATGATATGAAATTGCTGTATCATGTACTTCATCTTGGAATTTGGTTATTAAGTTCATTAAGTTTTCTGAAATTTCAAATTCTTTTCTGTTTTCATCTATTAAAGCTCTTGTTTGGTGTTTATCATTTTTTACCATTCCGAATACAGGAATTTTTATTTCATATTTTGCAATTGCTGTTTTAATGGCTTTTATTTGTGTTATTCCTCCATCTGCTAATATCAAGTCTGGAAGTCTTCCAAAACTATTTGAATTACTTTTGTCTACTGAGTATTTTAGTCTTCTAGTTACTACTTCTTGGGTGCATCTTGGATCATCTTGCCCATAAACAGTTTTTATTTTAAATCTCCTTGACATATTTCTTTTTATTATACCATCTATCATTACACACATTCCTGCAACTATATATTCTCCAGATATGTTTGATATATCATATGTTTCTATTTTTCTTGGTAATTTGTTTAATCCTAATACTTCTTTTAGTTCTACAAGTATTTCACTTCTGTCTCTTTCTTTATTTTCAAGTGTAATTTTCGCATTATTGTCTGCCATTTCAACAAAACGTAGTTTTTCTCCTTTTTTAGGTGATTTTAATTCAACTTTTCTTCCAGCTTCTTTACTTAACCATTCTTCTATTGCACTTTTATCTTCTAATTCTTCTTTTATCATTATTTTATTTGGAAGATTTTTACTATCTATATAATATTGTTTTATAAATCCTGATATTATTTCACTATCTTCCATTTCCTTTAAGTCTTGAAAAAAATAATGTTCTCTTCCAACCATTTTGCTTCCACGTACAAAAAATATTTCTATACAAACTTCTATTTCTGATTTCGCAATTCCAATTACATCTATGTCATTTTCTGTTATGTTAGATACTTTTTGTTTTTCATTTACTCTTCCTATTGCAATCATTCTGTCTCTTATATATGCTGCTTTTTCGAATTCCATTTTTCTAGCTTCTTCTAGCATTTGTTTTTCGAGTTCTTTTAAAACTTTGTCTATCTTTCCTTCTAAAATATCTATTATTTCATTTATTTGTTTTCTATAGTCTTCTTTTGAAATATATCCCATACAAGAACCTAAACATCTATTTATGTGATAATTTAAACATGCTCTTGTTTCTGATCTAAAATTTTTACATTGCCTTATTTTATATTTTTGCTTTATAAAGTCTAGCATTTCTTTCGCAGCTCCAGGATTTGCATATGGTCCAAAATATTTTGAACCATCATTTATTACTTTTCTTGTTATAATAACATTTGGGTATTCTGATTTTACATCTATTTTTATATATGGATATGTTTTATCATCTTTTAATAACACATTGAATTTGGGTCTATTCTTTTTTATTAGATTACATTCTAATATTAATGCTTCTGCTTCATTGTCTACTACTATGTATTCAAAATGATCTATTAATGATACCATTCTTTTTATTCTTTCAGTTTTGTCTGTTTTTCTAAAATATGATCTTACCCTATTTTTTAAATTTACAGCTTTCCCTACATATATTATTTTGTCTTCTACATCATGCATTATATAAACTCCTGGCTTATCTGGCAACATTTTTAGTTGTTCTTCTATATTAAACATTTCTTCCACCTCCTAACTTTATTTTTTATTAATTATTGGATAATTGATTTTAAGAATAAATTTTCTCTTTTTGACTCTATTATGATATACTATTTTTACTCTTTTTGCAATAGTATGTTTAATTTATAAGTGAACAAATTGTGAATTTTATAAAAAACTATTGCCACATTTTTAATTTTATTGTAATATTATATGGTAAATTGAGATATGCTAAATTTTAATTAAAGAAAGGATTTTTAATTTTAAACATTTTATAAAATGTAGCGCCAGAACTATCATAGTTGTAGTTGACGAGGTTTAGAGTTATCGAAATATTCGGCGGATGCTCTAATGGCTTTTACTTAAGTCATAGTATACATCTCAAAAAAACAATATTAATATGTTGTAACAAAGATTATACATAAGTATGTTAAGTATATTTCAATTCCACAAAATAAATTATATAAGGAGGTTCTACTATGTGTGGAATTATTGGATATATAGGAACAAAAAAAGCAAGTCCTATATTAATTAATGGTCTTTTAAGACTTGAATACAGAGGATATGACTCTGCGGGAATATCAACTATTGAAAAAAGTGGTCTTTCTGTTATGAAAGACAAAGGAAGAGTAAAAAATTTATACAATTTAGAGGGAATTGATAATTTAGAAGGAACAATTGGTATCGGACATACAAGATGGGCAACACACGGAAAACCATCAAAAGAAAATTCTCATCCTCATTTAGACAATAGCAATAGTTTTGCTGTTACCCATAATGGAATAATAGAAAATTATCATGATTTAAGAAACTTTTTAATTAATAATAATTATACTTTCTATTCTCAAACTGACACAGAAGTTATTCCTAATCTTATAAATTATTATTATGAAAAAAGTTCTGTTGATGATGAAAATAGAGTTTTACATGCTATTCAATGTGCATGTAAAGATTTAAAAGGAAGTTATGCAATTCAAGTAATTTCAAAATATTTGCCAAATAACATTATTGTTGCTAGAAAAGATAGCCCTCTTGTTATTGGAAAAGGAGACGGAGAAAATTATATTTCTTCAGACATCCCTGCAATACTTTCATTTACAAAAGATTTTTATCTTTTAGATAATAATGAAATAGCACTTCTTTCAAAAGACAAAGTAGACTTTTATGATATAGAACTAAATAAAATTAACAAAAATGTAAAAAACATTGATTGGAATGCAGCAAGTGCTGATAAGAATGGTTATGATGATTATATGTTAAAAGAAATCTTTGAACAACCTAATGCAATTAGAGAAACTATTGGTTCTCGTTTACCTGAAAATGGACCTTGCAATTTTGAAGATTTGGATTTTACCAAAGAATTTTTATCAACAATAAATAAAATATATATTGTAGCTTGTGGTACTGCAATGCATGCTGGTTTATCTGGAAAAAATGCAATTGAGCATCTTTGCCATATTCCAGTTATTGTAGATATTGCTTCTGAATTTAGATATAGAGACCCTATTATAGATAAAAATACATTATGTATATATATCTCTCAATCTGGTGAAACTGCTGATACAATTGCTGCTTTAAAACTTGCAAAATCAAAAGGAGCTACAACTCTTGCAGTTTCAAATGTAATAGGCAGTTCTATCACAAGAGAAGCAGATTATTCTATTTTTACCCATGCTGGTCCTGAAATTGCTGTTGCTTCAACAAAGGCATATACTTCACAAGTTGTATTATTAAATGTTTTAGCTATTTATTTTGCTGAAATTTTAGAAAGCTGCTCTGTTGTTGAACTAAAAGATTTGAAAAAGGAAATTTTGTCTTTACCAGAAAAAATAGAAATATCTTTAAAATGTTCTAACCGCATAAAAGATTTTGCAAAGTCTATTTACCAAGAAAAAGATATGTTTTTCTTAGGTAGAGGTGTTGATTATAACACTGCTTTAGAAGGATCATTGAAATTAAAAGAAATTTCTTATATTCACTCAGAAGCTTATGCTGCTGGCGAATTAAAACATGGACCTATTGCTTTAATTGAAAGCGGAGTTACTGTTGTTAGTATTATAACAGATAAATTATTAGTTGAAAAAACAATTAGTAATATTCAAGAAGTTATTACTAGAGGTGCAAAAACATTGGTAATAACAAACCAAGATTTACCAAGTAATAATATTGATGTAATTATTACAGTTCCAGATACTTGTACTTTGGTTTCTCCTATCTTGTCTATAATTCCTTTGCAATTACTTTCTTACTATATTTCAAAGGAAAAGGGATTAGATGTTGATAAACCTAGAAATCTTGCAAAATCTGTTACTGTTGAATAAAATAAATAAGACAATTGAGAAAAGTTCTCAGTTGTCTTATTTATATAAATATTTTTGTGGATTTATTGCTACTCCATTTAGTCTTACTTCTAAGTGTAAATGTGCTCCTGTAACATTACCTGTTGCACCAGCAGCAGCAATTACGTCTCCTGCATTAACTTTTTGACCTTTTGTAACATAAAATTCATTACAATGTGCATACCAAGTTTCTACTCCATTTCCATGGTCTATTTTTATTAATTTTCCATATGAACCATTTCTTGCAGCAAATGTAACTGTTCCGTCTGCTACTGTTTTTATTGGTGTTCCTACTGGACATGCAATATCTGTACCGGTATGTGCTCCTGATCTTATTCTACTTACTTCAGCAAATCTGGAAGTAATTCTACCTTTTACTGGAGTTACTGCTAATAGAACTCCATTTAATGTCGTTTTTTTAGTTTTTTCGTCTTCTTTTATAAGTTTTTTTACTTGTTCTTCTACTTGTTCTTGTGCAACTTCTACTGTTTCAATTCCTATTTCTTCAATATTTTCTGTGTAGTTTGTTGCTATTTGTAATTCTAATTTTATGCTATCATCTTTATGTTCCTCTTTTATTTGTTCTACTGCTGATTCTGCTTCTTCCATATTATCTACATAACTTAATGTTTCATCATTTAGAACTATCGCATAATATTTATACATTATTTTTGCATTTTCTTGTAATGCTAACATTATTTCGTCTTCGTTTGTTTCTTGAGTTCTACTTACTAACTTCATTTCATAACTTGGCATATTTTCTAATGTAACAAAATCTATATTTTTTCCATCCATTTCCATTATTTCAGTTTGGATTCTATTTTTAAATTCTGATACATTTTCTACATAACCTATCTGTTCTTCTGATAGTGTTACACTATATGTTGGTTTATATTTCAATAATATAATCGCTACAACTAAACCTAATCCTATTGCCATTATGCTAAAGATTTTACAACTTTCTTTCGTATAGTATTTTAGTCTCTTTTTTAAAATAATATACACTCTCCTTTTTAGTATTTCTATTAGCGACTAAAATTTATTATACCATAATTTTACTCTATTTGCAAATTATAGTCGTCTTGTTTCCACTTTTTATTAACACTTGAACTTTTTATCTTTTAATTTTAGTCTATTTCATTAATAGAATTCTCCATTTTACTCTTTTTTATTCATCTTTTCTTCATTTTTCTACACTTGACATATTGAAAAAGCGATAAAAATGTGATATATTAATTATTATATTAAATTTGTAAAATTAGAATTGAGGTTATATGAAAAGATTAATTGTAACAAGCAAATATCATGGAAAAAAGTTATCAAAATTTATATTTGATAATTTTCCTTCTCTATCTCCAAATACTTTATACAAAGCATTAAGACAAAAAGATATTAAAATAAATGGAATAAGGACTAATAAAGATGTTTCAATTTTAACAAATGACGAAATTCTTATTTATATTGTAGATTCTTTATTATATCCTTCATATAATTTAAAAATAATTTTTGAAGATGATAATATCTTAGTTGTAGATAAATCTGTTGGAATTGAAGTAACTGGTGAAAATAGTTTAACAACATATATTCATGAAAAATATCCAAAAGAAAAGCCTATGCCTTGCCATAGAATTGATAGAAATACTACTGGTTTAGTTTTGTTTGCAAAAAATGATGTTTCTTTAAGTATTTTACTTGATAAGTTTAAAAATCATGAAATTAGAAAATTTTATCAAGCATTAGTTTATGGAATTCCTAAGCCAAAAAAAGCTAGACTTGAGGCATATCTTTTTAAAGATAATAAAAAATCTATTGTATATATTTCTGATACTTTTAAAAATGGCTATCAAAAAATAATTACTTCATATTCTGTTTTAAAAGAATATGATAATAATACCTCTTTATTAGATGTTGAAATTGAAACTGGTAAAACTCATCAAATTAGGGCTCATCTTGCACATATTGGTTATCCTCTCGTTGGAGATGGAAAATATGGGATTAATTCTGTGAATAAATCTCTTGGTTTTAAATATCAACAGCTTCGTAGTTATAAATTGCAATTTAATTTTTCAACAGATTCTGGTATTTTAGAATATCTAAATGGAAAGTGTATATCTATAAAATAAAAAAACCAAGATTTTTAAAATTTTTTCTAAAAATCTTGGTCTATTTTATCTTTTTATTGGTAATATAATGTTAAATGTTGTTCCTTTTCCTTCTTCTGTTTCAAAAGTAATATCTCCTCCAAAATGTGCCTTAATATTAGAGTACGACATGTAAAGTCCAAGTCCTGTTCCATTTTTTCCTTTTGTTGTAACCATTTCTTTAAATAATCTGTCTTGAACTTCTTTTGGAAGACCACCTGCAAAATCTCTAACAGAAATTATTACATCATTTCCTATTCGAGAAACTTGTAATTCAATATTTTTATTATGTTGTCCGTTATAAGCCTGAATTGCATTTGATATCATGTTATTAACAACTTGTACTAGACTATTTACATCTCCACTTAAAATTAGATTTTCATCTGTCTTCATCAGTACATTTAAGTATATATATGAATTTTTAAGTTCATGTTTCATTAATATGTTTACTTTCTTGACTAATTCACCAACTGAAAATGATACATCTTGCTCATTTGCTAATGCTACAGCTTGTCCTTTAACTGTTGTTATAATGTCAGACATATATTCTATATGTGTTCTAATTTTAGGTATCCAACTTTGCATTTCTCCTGCAATTTCATGGTGATCTTGAGAATTTACAAGGGGGTCATCTATTGATTCTTCATATTCTTTTATGAGATCTTCAAGTCCTTCTGTTGCTCCTGATATAGACATTATTGGAGTTTTTAAGTTATGTGCAATTCCACCTATTAATTGTCCTAATGATGCTAAACGTTCTCTTTCCATTAATACTTCTTGGTTATTTTGAATAGTTTCCATGTCTTGCTTATGTTGTGTTATATCTTTTAACATTACTAGAATTCCTAGTGGAATTTCATCTGAACTTATTGATGTTATTTCTATAGCAAAATATCTATTTATTTGTTCAAATCTTTGCTCATATGATATTGTTTTGTCAGAATTTTTTACTTGATTTATTGCATTTTCTAATTTGTTAACACTTTCTGTGTCATAATTATTTACTTTTAAAATATTTATTAAATTTTTACCTCTAATCTTTTCCTCATTTATATTAAATCTATCAATAAATGTTTTATTAAAGTCTGTTATATCATTATTATCATTTAAAACTATATAACTATCTGACATTCTATCAACAATTTTTTGCAGTGCTATTGGAGTTACTCCTAAAAATTGATATTTGAATATTGCTATTGCTGTTAATAATATAGTTATTGAAAAATATATTGTTGTTAAATATATATTCATAGGAATTATTTTGAAAAGCCCTAAAAGATTTACTACTACTGGTATTGCACACCCTACTACAATTAGCATTGCTTGTTTTGAGAACATACCTGAATTTTTTATAAAATATCTAATTAAATATCCTATTCCTATAAATTCTAGTATATATGTATATACTGCATGTACAGTGTTAAAGTAAATTCCATATACAGTTTCATCTATATTTGTTGAATACACTTTATAAAATAGGTGATGGTAATTATTTGTCCATAATGTAATTAATGATAACACTGGTATTATAAATAAGGCTAAATATCTTTTCTTAAATACTATTTTAGTTTTTGCAAAAATTACCCCTGTTAGTAAAACAGATACAGGTAAAAAACATGTTCCTACATATACAATGTAATCAAAGTATATCGGTGGTATGTTAAACCTTTCTGAAAATAAAATTTGTGCTGTTTGCCCAATTAAACAAATTAATAGACATACTAAATTACATATAAATACTGTTTTTAATTGACTTTTTTTAACTGCTTTTACTATTGCAATTAGTTCAGTTATACTTGCTAGTGTTACTATTATTAATAATGCCAATGTTACTTTTTCCATTTTCTTTCTCCTTGTATATTATATATATTTTATCTTTTTCAAGTATTCTATATATTTTATTATATATGTTTTATCTACTTCTTGCCATTTAAACCCTAGTCTTTTTAAATATTCCTTCGTAAAATCTGAATTTGGTATTACTGAACTTATTATATTCATTAATTTATTTTTGTCAAGTTCAGTTACTATTCCGTTTATGTCACTTCTCATTTTTTCATTTTTTAATGCTAATGTTACTTTTTGACTAAATTCTTCATCATTTACTGGCTTAATGATTATTCCAAGTTCATTCAAATATTGTAATAATATACCTATATTTAAGAAATTATCATTAAATAAGTGAAATACTGTAAATTCAGGATTAGATTCTATTATTTTTACTATTGCTTCTGCACAACTATCCACCGGAGTAAATTCTAAAGCATGTTTTATAAATTTTTCTTGTACTACTCCTAGTTTCATTATTGCTTTTATTCTACTTATAAATGCATTTTCTGATATATTAATTTGAAATTTTCCATCAGATAGTCTATTTGTCATATTTCCAACTCTTAGTATACATGCATCTAAACCTGTTTGAATTGATTCAAAAATTTTTTTCTCCGCTTCAAATTTTGTAAATATATATACATTGTTTAGATCTTGATTTATGTAAAATTCATTTTCTTTAAAGCTTTTAGTTTTTTCTTCATCTGATTTTTTTGCAACATTGCCAGATACACTTAATGTTGAAATATAGTATAATTTTTTATTATGTTTTTTACAGAAATTGATAACATTTTTTGTTCCTTCTACATTTGTATCATTGAATTTTTTGAAATTGCCATAATGTTTTACAATTGCTGCTGTATGTATTACACAATCTACTTTTTGTGTTAAGTTTTCATATTCTTCATCACTTGTTTGTCCAAATTTTTTGTCTGTTATATCTCCATTTATTACAATAATTTTTCTTCCTAGCAAATAATTATATTTGTCTCCGAAATAAAATTCTAAGTAATTTTTCAATCTAGTTTCTGGTTCTATTGCAGATTTTTTTCTTACTAAGCAATATATTTTATTTGCATTTGATAATATTAATTGTTCTAATATGTGTATTCCTAAGTATCCAGTTGCTCCTATTAATAATACATTTTTAATTTTTTTCTTAGGAATATTATTTTTTATTTTTGATATGTCATTTTGAGCAATGATTTCATTAATTTTTGTGTAATCATATTTTTCATCTATATCATATGATATTTTTTTGTTTTTATTTTCAGATAGCATTCTTATTGTTGGATTTGAGAAAATATCTGAATATGTTATCTTAAGTCCTTCATTTAAAGCTTCAACTTGAAACTTAATAGCTGTTAAAGAATCTCCTCCTAATTCAAAGAAGTTATCGTCAATGCTTACTTTTTTTACCAAAAATAATTTTTTAAATATTTTTTCTAATTTCTTTTCAAATTCGTCTCTTGGTTCTATATATTGTGTTTTTGTCGAAAATTCAAATGTTAATTTGTTTTTATCTATTTTTCCATTTGGTGTTAATGGAAATTCATCTATTTGTTTTATAAAATTAGGAATCATATATTCTGCTAACTTTTCTTTCAAAAAGGCTTTTAAATCTGTAGGTGAAATTTCTTTTTCTGATGTATAGTAAGATATTATATAATTTATTTCTCCTTTTTTCTTAATATCTGTATATGCTTTAATTACACTAGGATATTCCATTATGGCATGGTTTATTTCGTCGAGTTCTATTCTATGTCCTGCTATTTTTACTTGATTATCATTTCTTCCTTTAAAATCTATTGTTCCATCTTCATTCCATTTTGCTATATCTCCTGTTTTATACATCATTTTACTATTTTTGTCAAATATGTTTAATAAGAAATTCTTTTTTGTTTCTTCTTCTCTATTTATATATCCACTTCCTACTCCAGTTCCTGTTACATATATTTCTCCTTCTACTCCAATTGGCTGAATATTCATATCTTTACTAAGTATATATATTCTATCATTTTTTAATGGTCTTCCTATTGATGCAATTCCTTTGCTTATGTCTTTCTTATATTCTAATGCTGTACAACATACTGTTGTTTCTGTCGGTCCATATCCATTTACTATCATCATATTTTCATTTAGATTATAATATTTGTTTAGAACTTCTTTTCTTATAGGCTCAACACCAACTAACATTTTATTGATTTTTACTTCTTTTTCTTTTATTATATTATATACTTCTTCTAAAATATTAGGCGGTATATACAAACCAGTAATGTCATATTTGATTACTGCCTCTGCATACTTAAATATGTCTTTTATTATTTCTTCTTCATATAAAACTAATGTTACTCCACTTAATATTGGTAAGAATATTTCCCATATACTTACATCAAATGAAATGTTTGTAGATGCTAAAAATTTATCTTTATCATTTATTTTATTTTTATAATATTCTTTAAATGCATATACAAAATTTATTAAATTTTCATGTCTTATTTGCACACCTTTTGGCTTTCCTGTAGAACCTGATGTGTATATCAAATATGCAATTTCTTCTGGAGAAATTTTTGTTTTTTCTGTAATCTCTTCATCTTCTTTTATGTTTGTATATGTTTGTATTTCTATTTTTTCTCCTTTAAATTCAAGGTCATTATTTTTCTTGCAAATCATTAATTTTGTATTGCTATTTTGTAGCATATATTCTAATCTTTCTTTTGGGTATTCTGTATACATAGGCATATATATTGCTCCTATTTTTAAAACTCCCATTATAGATATTATAAGTTCAATGCTTCTAGTTAAATTTATTCCTACTACATCTCCTGTTTTTACTCCATTTTGTTTTAAAATATTTGCTATATAATTTGATTTTTTATTAAGTTCTCCATAAGTTATTTCTTGGTCTTTATATTTTACTGCTATATTATTTTCATTTCTTTTTACTTGTTCTTCAAATATTTCTGCAATATTCTTATCTTTTTGATATTCTAATTTATTATTATTAAATTCATTTAAAATCTTGTCTTTTTCCTCATCACTTAATATTGAAATATTTTTTATTTTTATATTGATATTTTCAACTATTGTTTCTAATATATTTAGATAATGTTTTGAAAATCTATTTATAAATTTATTATCAAATAATTCTGTACAATATTCAAAAGATAGTTGTATTTCATCTTCTAATGGTATAACTTCTAATGAAATATCAAATTTTGATGTTTTTGACTTTGGTATACAATATTTTGTTGAAGTTTTTCCAATTTTTAATGTTTGTATTCCATTATTTTGATATGTAAACATTGTGTCAAATAAAGGTTTTCTATTTGTGTCTCTTAGTAACTCCAAATCTTTAACTAACATGTCAAACGGATATTCTTGATGTGAAAGACATTCAATACAATATTCTTTTACTTTGTTTAAAAATTGTATAAATTCATCTTCTGATGTAATATTTTCCCTTAATGGTAAACTATTTACAAACATTCCTATCATTTGCTTTAGTTCACTACAAATTCTACCAGATACAGCTGTTCCAATAACAATATCTTCTTGTCCTGTATATTTATATAATAATATATAATATGCTGAAAGCATTATTATGTATGGAGTTAAATTATTTGCTTTTGCTATATTTTCTATTTTTTCTTTTAGCTTTTTTGAAATTATCATTGTACATGTATCTCCATTATAACTTCGCTTTACAGGTCTAGGATATGTTGTAGGCATATTTAATATTGGAACTTCATTAATAAATTGCTTTTTCCAAAATTTTTTACTATCATCAAATTTATTGTTTTTTAGTTGTTCATTTTCCCATTCTGAAAAATCTTTATAGTCAATTGGTAATTTTTCTAATTTTTCATCATTATATAAGTTTATTACTTCATTTAAAAATATTTTTAATGAACCTCCATCAAATATTATGTGGTGTATATTTAACATTAATAAACATTTGTTATTAGGTAATTTCACTAAATATATTTTAAATAGAGGAGGATTCTTTAAATCAAATGTATCTTGATATTTATTAAATATTTCATCAATATCATTTGTTTCAGAATTCACTTCATCTATATTTACATATATCTTTGGAACTATTTTCTGTACTATTTGGCTATTTTCTGATATTTCAAAATATGTTCTTAATATTTCATGTCTTTCTACTACTTTGTTAACTGCTTCTTGAATTTTTTCTTTATTAAGTATACTATCTACTAATATTCCTCCTGTAATATTATATAATGTTGATGTATTTTCCATATTACTTGTTAAATATATTCTTTTTTGTGCTGATGATGCTTGATAATATTCTGCTTTTGGAGCTTTTCCGATTTCTATAATTTTTTCAAGACTTGTTGCTTGCTCTGCTAGTTTTCTGATTGTAGGATATTTGAATATATCACTATATTTTATGTTTAATTTTTCTTTTGACATTTCTATTACTAGCATCATTGCACTAATTGAGTCTCCACCATATTCAAAGAAATTGTCATCTATACTCAATTCTTCTACTTTTAATATTTTTTTCATAATATTATATATTTCTTGTTGTTTCTCATTTATTGGTTTGATTATTTCTCTTTCTAAGTTGTTAACTTTAGGTATTAGTGCATTTTTGTCTATTTTTCCATTTGGTGTATATGGAAATTTTTCTAATTCTGTAAAATAATTTGGTATCATGTAATTGGGTAAATATTTGTATAAATAAGTTCTTAATTCTGAAATTCTTATTTTTTCATTTGATATGTAATATGCTGATATTACTTCTTTATTTCCTATATTTTGCTTTATAACTTTTGCTTTTTTTATATTTGGAAATTCAATTATTCTTTTCTCTATTTCTTCTAATTCAATTCTTAGTCCTCTTATTTTTACTTGATTATCTATTCTTCCAAGACACTCTAGTTCTCCATTTTCAGTAAATTTACAGATGTCTCCTGTTTTATACATTATATTATTTTTTAAGAATGGATTTTCTATATATCTTTCTTTTGTTATATCTTCTCTATTTAAGTATCCATCTCCAACTCCATCTCCTGAAATGTATAGTTCTCCTGCAACTCCTATTGGAAGTACTTTTAAGTTTTCATCTAAAACATATACTTGTGTATTTGCTATAGGTCTTCCTATTGTTATATCATTTTTTATTTCTTTGGCTGTTGACCATACTGTTGTTTCTGTTGGTCCATATAAATTAAATATTTTTGCATTAGATACATTTTTTATTTTCATAACTAGTGTTTCATCTAATGGTTCTCCTGCAATTAGTATATCTGTCATATTATTAAAGAATTGTAAATTTTCTTTATCTTCAAATATTAATGAATATCTTGATGGTGTTGTTTGAATAATGTTGACTTTATTTTTCAAACACAATTTGTTTAATAATTCAGGTGTATTTTGTTCATCTTCATTTGCCATAACTAATGTTAGTCCTGATGTTAGTGCTCCCCATATTTCTAGTTCAAATATATCAAAACAAATTGTTGTAACAGATACAATTACCTTATTTGGATTTAAGTCAATAATTTTTCTAGCTCCATTTATGAAATTATACAGATTTTTATGGTTTACTTTTACTCCTTTTGGTTTTCCAGTAGAACCTGATGTATATATTACATATGCTAAATTCGTTTGCTTTGTTTCTTTTACTGTATTTTTAATTTCTTTAGAATATATTTCTGTATTTTCATAATCTGCATTTATTTTTTCTGCATACTGTATTTTGTCATACAATTTAGAACTTGTTATAAGTAGTTTAGCTTTACTATTTTCTAACATATATTCTATTCTTTCTTTCGGATATGTAGGGTCTATTGGGGTATAACATGCTCCTATTTTTGCTACAGCTAAAATAGAACTTATGACTTCTAGTGATCTTGGTAACATTACTCCAATTATATCATTTTCTTTTATTCCCCTATCTTTCATATATGTTGCAAGTTGGTTTGCTTTTTGGTTTAATTGCTTAAATGTTATTTTTTTGTCTTCAAATATAACAGCTATCTTGTTAGGATTTTTCTTTACTTGTTCTTCAAAATAATCTACTATTGTTTTATTTTTTTCATATTCTAATTTTGTATCATTAAAATCATATAAAATTTTATTTTTTTCTTTTTTAGATATTATATCTATATCTTTTATTTTTATTTCACTATTTTCCATTATTGAATTTATAGTATTCATATAATGTTTAAAAAGTCTTTCAATAGTTTGTTTCTTAAATAAGTCTGTGCAATATTCTATGTTAATAGTATGAGTTTTTGGTTTTATTTCCAATGATAAGTTAAATTTTGAAACCTTATTATCCATTTCAATAATTTGTGTTTCTTTATTATTTAATTTTATAATATTTTCTTGTTTATTTTGATATGTGAACATTACATCAAATAGTGGATTTCTTGAGTTGTCACCTTTTATGCCTAATTTTTTTACCAATATATCAAATGGATATGGTTGATTTGTTAAATCATCTAATATTTGTTCTTTTATTTTATTTACAAATTCTTGGAATGTCTCATCATTATTGATATTTGCTTTTACTACAATATTGTTTACAAACATTCCTATCATTCTTTTTGTTTCATTTATATCTCTATTTGCATATGGACTTCCTAATATTATCTCTTTTTGTCCTGTATATTTATACAATAATATAAAAAATGCTGATATAAATAACATATATGGTGATACTCCTATTTTTTTTGCAAATCGTTCTATTTTTTTGAATTTTTTTTCATCAATAATGTTACTGATTTTATTTCCATTATAACTTCTGTTTGCTGTTATTTTATAATCATATGGTAAATTTAAACTTAACATTTCTGCATTTTTAAATTTGTTTATCCAGTAATTTTCATGTTTTTTAAATTCTTCACTTTCTTTATATTTATTTTCCCAAACTGCATAATCTTTATATTGAATTGGTATCTTTTTTAGGTTTTCTCCATTATATAGTCTTTCAAATTCTATTATTAAGTTATTTAAAGATATTCCATCCATTATTATGTGATGTGATTCTACTAATAATAATGTTTTTTTATTGTCTATATAATGTAATTCAACTCTGAATAATGGTTCTTTTTCTAATTCAAATGGTTTTGAAAACTTATGTATTATTTCTTGGATTTCTTTTTGACCGTTATTGTAAGTTGGAACTTCAAATTTCATGTTTTCTTTTATAACTTGAACAATGTTATTTTGTTTTACTACAAATGCTGTTCTTAGTGTGCTATGTCTTTCTATTATTTTTTTTAGTGCATCTTTTACTTTTTCTTTTTCTAATATTTCATCAAACATTATTCCACCAGTCATATTGTAAACTGTGTTATTTTTTCCTATCATTTTTGAGTTATAATAAATCCTTTTTTGTGCTGATGATAATGGATATTCTGTTTGTTCTATTGCTTTCTCAATTTTTATTTTTGACATTCCATTTTCTTTATTTTCTGTTATTAAATCTGAGATTTCTTCTAATGTTTTATTTGACATTATATCTTTTATATAAATTTGTACATTAAATTTTGACGAAATCTTTGTTAATAATGTTATTGCTGTTAACGAATCTCCTCCTAGGTCTAATAATGTATCTGATAGGCTTACATTTTCTATTTGTAATATTTTTTTAACTATTTTTAATAGTTCTTCATCTGTTTCATTTCTTATTTCTATTTTTTCTTTATTTTTTTCATTTAATTTTGGCATTGGTAATGCTTTTTTATCTATCTTTCCATTTGGAGTATGTGGCATTTGTTCTAATTTTATAAAATATTGTGGCATCATATATTGAGGTAATTTACTATGTATTACTGTTTTTATAACAGTTTCATTTACTGGTCCATTTTGAGTATAATATGCACATAATGCTTCTCTATTATTTACTTGTTTTTTTACAACTACACAGTCAGATATATTACAATTTGTAAGCATTTGTTTTTCTATTTCTTGTAGTTCTATTCTTAGTCCTCTTATTTTTACTTGATTATCTATTCTTCCATAACATAAAATGTCTCCTATTTCATTATAAGTTCCTAAATCTCCTGTTTTATACATTATAGTTCCTGGAATAAATGGATTTGAAATAAAATTTTTTTCTGTTTGCTCTTTTTTGTTTATATATCCTTTTCCTACGCCATCACCTGAAATATACATTTCGCCGATTACTCCTTGTGGCACTATTTTCTTATTTTTGTTTAATATATATATTTGGGTATTAGCTATTGGTTTTCCTATTGTTATTATTTCTTTATTTGTAACATTTGCTGTACTTGAAAATATTGTAGTTTCTGATGGTCCATATCCATTATATATTGTTACTTCTGGTATAAGATTTTTAATATTTTCCACTAATTTTTTTGGGAGTTGTTCACCTGCAAGCATTATATATTTTAATGTTCTTAGATTTTCTTTAGATGTATTATTTTCTAAGTGAAATTTCATTACAGAAGGAGTTGTTTGTATAATTTCTATTTCATTTTCTTTTATTATTTTTTCTAGTTCTGATGTTATTTTTTGTTGGTTTTCATTTGTCATGTAAACTGTTAGTCCTCTTGTTAATGAAATAAGTGTCTCAAATTCAAATATGTCAAATGAGACTGTTGTTATAGAAATTATTTTATGTTTTTTTTCATCTTTTAAATATTCTATATTTTTAAGCATTGCATTATAGAAATTGCTTAAATTTTGTTGTGTTAACATTACTCCTTTGGGTTCTCCTGTTGAACCTGATGTATATATTAAATATGACAAGTCATTAGGTTTTGATATATTTTTTGAATTTTCTTTGTTTTTGTCATATATTTCTTTATTGTTTAATTTTATATTTATTATTTTTGTATTTGTCTTTATTTTTTGTTCTTTTCTTTTATCTGTTAATAGTATTTCTACATTACTATCTTTTAACATATATTCTATTCTATCATTAGGGTAATTAGGGTCTATTGGTATATAAGCTCCTCCTGATTTTAATACTGCAAGTATTGCTATTAATATTTCTGAAGAACGTTGAACCATTATTCCTACTATTGAATTATTTGTTACTCCACTTTTCCTTAAAACTGCACATAGACTATTTGCTTTTTGATTTAGCTCTTTGTATGTTATTGATTTATTTTCAAATACTATTGCTATATTATTGGGTGTTTTTTCAACTTGTTCTTCAAAATATTTTATTATTGGTTTTTCAAAATTATATTGTAAATAATTTTCGTTTGCTTTTTTCAATATTTCTTGTTTTTCTTCAGGTGTTACAATTTCTATATCTTTTATTTCTATATCTTGTTTTTCTATTACTTGTGAAATTATGTTTAAAATTCTACTATGTAATTTTTCTATATCTTTTTCATCATATATACTTGTTTTATAATCATATGAAATATTTAATGTTCCTGTATCATTCAAATCATATATTTGTATGTCTATATTTTCAGCACAGTATCCATTAAAAGTCCATTCTGTTTTATATTTTATCCCAGCTTCTTTAGTTTGTGCATTTGTTATCTGATATGATAATAAAATATTATATAAGTTTGGAATTTTTCTATTTTCTTTTCTTAAATCTTCTAATAAATTTTGATAAGAATATTTTTGATGTTTTAACATTTGCATAGAATCTTGCGCTATGTTCTTTACAAGTGTCTTAAAATCTCCTATTCCCCCTAAACTAATAAGAAATGGTGCCATATTTATATACATTCCTGCTGAATTTTTTTCTTTAAAGTTTGTCCTGTTTAAAATTGGTGTTCCTATTACAAATTCTTGTAAATTTGATATTTCTGATATATATATCCCATATATTGCCATCAAAAAGTTGTATAATGATATCTTATTAGTTTTACAATATTCTTTTAGTTTTTCTACTTCTTCTTTTTCTAATTTATATTGTATTCTTCTTCCTTTTGGATTATTTAAGTCTATATTTCCTTCTATACTTCCTGGTATTGTTGCTACTTCTGGTATTGTTTTAAATTTTTCTTTCCAATATTGTTTATCTTTTTGGTATCTATCACTTTTTAAATATTCTTTTTCGCTTTTAATGTGGTCCATATATGAATATATTATTTGATTTTGAATTTTTTTATTTTGTTTTAATTCTGAATATGTTTGAATAATTTGGTTACAAATAAGCGCAAGTGTCCATGCGTCTGATATTAAATGGTGTATGTTGAACAAAAATGCTCCATTACCATTTTTGAATTTAAAGATATAAAAATTAAAGAGTTGTGAATCCTCTAGTTTAAATGGTGTTTTTACAATTTTTTCTCTGTGTTTTTTTAGTTCATTTAAGTTGTCAACTTTAATAGTATCTATCTTAACTTCTTTTGGGATAGATAATACTTGTTTTAATTCTCCGTTTTTTATTTTGAAACGTAATTTAAAATTGTCATGCATTTTGTATACAATTTGTATAGATTTTTTTAATTTTTCGAAATCAACTTTTTCTTCTATTACAGCAGTTCCGCATATGCTATTTACTGTGCTGCCTTTGTAATACTGCTCAGTTACCCATATTGATTTCTGAGAGTTTGTTAATTCTTCCATTTTACTACATCCTTTTTCCCTTTTTGTGTATTGCACTCTTTTAGTATAACACAAACTTACAATTTTTGCAATTTTTTTCAAAAATTTTTTATTTTTTTCGACATAAAATATTTGATTAATAAAGTAAAATTTAAAAGTGGTAGCTGAATTTCAGCTACCATCCAAATTGATTAACCGTATTTTTCTATTTTCTCTCTTAACTCACTTATTCCTTTTTCTCCTATTCTGTTTATTTTCAGAAGTTGTTCTTCTGACATTGCACAGATTTGTTCTATACTAACAATCCCTTCTCGCATTAGGGCATTGTATACCCTATTTGATAATTTCAAACTGGATATATGGTTCCTTCCATCTGTAGAAAATTCCTGTACTCTGTTTTTCCATTTCAGATAATTATCATTTTCTTTATTTGGAAAATAATAATATTCTTTGTAAATTTTTAATAGAGCCCAATATTCCGTATTTTTGACTTGATCTATAGACCAGCCTAGTTTTACACTCAAGTCTTTGAGTGTTCTTTTTTTGGTTTTAAATCCAGTCAAACTTCTTACTATAAAGATTTCAGTTTCGTTCAAGATTTCATTGAACATTTCCTCCAATTGTTTCTCGAACTCTATAGAAGTTCCGTTATAGGGGCCTTCTATGCCTATTTTTTTTCTCAACAGCACCAACGGATAAATTTCATCTATGCGCTCATAGCTTTCGTCTTTAAATACCTTATTAATTTTTCCTTCTTCATATATCAATAATTTTTTTGCAATTGACATATGCTTTAATGCTTTTCGGTAAGATTTTACCTCTACCTTTTTAGTTGGTTCTAAGAACCATTTTTTTTCAAACACTTCCTTATCTTCTTCTGGAATGCATTCCAAAAGTTTTTTTAGCTCAATTTCATTTATAATGATGAAATTTGAAAATGCTCTTTCCTTGGAAAAATAATGTAGACAGTTCCGCATGTTGTTGTTCATCTTTTTTTCCTTTCTACGTCTCAATTTGTTTTTTTGAACACATATATGCATTCTTTTCAACTTATTATAATTCTAATTATATCACTTTATTTATTTTATGTCAATTGATTTGTATTATAAAAAGCTCTTATCATATTTTCTATGATAAAGAGCTTTTAGCTAGTTTTGGTATGATCTTAAATCTATTCCATATGTTTTATATATCCAATCATAATAATCCCATTGTTCTAATGTTTTTGGCATTCCATAATCTATTCCGTTTGTCTCTACAGTTACTTTAGAAATTACCACATCTTTCACTGGTATACTTTTCTCTTTTTCTTCTTTTGTTTCTTCAGAAGAATTTTTTTCTGTTTCTTTAGAGTTTTCTATTGCTTTTACTTCAACTTTTTCAATAGCATGTACTACATCCATTCCTTCAATTACTTTTCCAAAAGCAGCATAGCTTCCATCTAGTGATGTATTATTGGCTGTCATTATAAAAAATTGTGAACCTGCTGAATTATAGCTTTCTTCTGATAGATTTGGAGAATATGATGTATAGTCTGCTCTGGCCATTGAGATTACTCCTTCTTGATGTTTTAGTGTATTTTTGTGTTTATTTGCTAAAAATTCTCCTTTAATACAATATTCTCTATCATTTTCTTTCTTAATGTTTGGGTCTAAGTCGCTTAAATTTGGTGAACCTGTTCCGTCTCCATTTATGTCTCCTCCTTGTATCATAAATCCATCTACAACTCTATGAAATTTTAATCCATCATAAAAGCCATTTTGTGATAATTTCACAAAATTTGCGACTGTTTCTGGTGCAATTTCTGGGTATAATTCTAGTTTTATTGTTCCATAATTTTCTACTTCCATTGTTACAATTGGATTTTTTACTTCCATTGTTGCTTTTTTAAAATATCCATATGATATTCCCCCTATTACTACTAATAGTGCTATTAACGCAATTATTGTTATAATATTCATTGTTTTTTTCATTTTAAATGTCTTTCCTTTCTTTTTATTCATAATATTTTATATAATGTTGTCAAAAGCAAATTGCTCTTGCATTTTTCTAAGATATTGTTTTATTGCTCCTGCTCTTACTTCTCCTATCCCTTCAACTTTGTCTAAGTCATTTATTTCTGCTACTAATATATGTTGAAATGATTTAAAAGATTTTACTAAATTATCTACTATGCTACTTGGCATTCTTGGGACTTTATTTAATATTCTATATCCTTTTGGATATACTGCAAGTTCTTCGAAATTTTCAAAGCTTTCATATCCTAATATTTTAGCAATTGTTGATAGTTTCATTAGTTCTTCATGTGATAATATAGATAGTTGTTCTAGTATTTTATTTATTGGTGTATCTGCAACTACATAGTCTTTTATTAATTGAATTTCTTCTTTCTCTAGTCCACCTATAAGTTCCTCTAGTTGCATACTTACTAATCTTCCATCCTCTCCAAGTTCATAAATTTTCTTTTTTATTTCTTCTACTATTTTCATTACCATTTCAGCTCTTTGTATTACTGTTAAAACATTATCTAGTGTTACTATATCATTAAATTCATATTCATTCAATATGCTTAATTTGCTGTCATACACTTTTCTATATTTTTCAAGTGTTTGTATTGCTTGATTTGCTTTGTTTAATACCATATCTGTATCTTCTAATATATATCTGTAATTTTCTTTGAATACTGTTATAATGTTTCTTCTTTGTGAAATACTTATTACAAGTTCTCCTGTTTGTTTGGCTGTTCTTTCTGCTGTTCTATGTCTTGTTCCAGTTTCTACTGTTTGTATTTGGTATGATGGTATTAATTGTGCATTTGCAAATAAGATTTTTTTCATATCTCCACTTAGAACTATTGCTCCATCCATTTTGGCTAATTCGTATAGTCTTGCAGAAGTATAGTCTTCGTTTATATAAAATCCTCCATCTACAATTTCATTTATTACTTCTTGCTTGTCTGTTATTAATAATAATGCACCTGTTCTTGCTTTTAAAATATTTTCTAGCCCATCTCTTATTGGTGTTCCAGGAGCTATTTTTTTTAATATCTCTGCTATTGGGTCTTCTTTTACTGCTTTCACCTTGCTTTCTTCCTTCCTTTAGCTAAATCTTTTTTATTTTTGGCATATGTTTTTATTTTATTCCAAGTTTTCTTAATGCTTCTCCTATATTTTTTACTCCTATTATATCTAATTTATATTCATCTTTCAAGCCTTTTTTATTATTTTCTGGAATTATGCATGTCTTAAATCCTAGTTTTTCCGCTTCTTTTAGTCTTTTTTCGATTAAATTTATTCTTCTTACTTCTCCTGTTAAACCAACTTCTCCCATTATTACTGTATTTTGAGGAATTGGCATGTTTTTATATGATGATGCGACTGTTGCTATAATTCCTAAGTCTACAGCTGGTTCATTTAATTTCATTCCTCCTGCTATATTTAAGTATACATCTTGTCCTCCCAATGCTAGTCCTGCACGTTTTTCTATTACTGCAATTAGTACTGCAAGTCTATTATAGTCAAATCCGTTTGCTGTTCTTTTTGGTATTCCAAATACTGATTGTGATGTTAATGCTTGAATTTCTACAAGTATTGGTCTTGTTCCTTCCATGCTTGCAACAATACATGAGCCAGGTGGATTGTCTTCTCTTTCTGTTATTAGTATGTCTGACGGATTCAATACTTCACACATTCCTTCTTGTTTCATTTCAAACATTCCTATTTCATTTGTTGAACCAAATCTGTTTTTTACAGCTCTTAATATTCTGTATGTATTATATCTTTCTCCTTCTAAGTATAATACAGTGTCTACCATGTGTTCTAATACTCTTGGCCCTGCTATGTTTCCTTCTTTTGTTACATGTCCTATTATTATTGTTGTAATTTGTTGCGACTTACATATTCTCATTATTTGTGCTGTTATTTCTCTTACTTGACTTACACTTCCTGCCGCTGCTGATATTTCGTCTGAATACATTGTTTGTATTGAATCTATTATTACTAATTTAGGTTTTGTTTCTTCTATTGCTTCTTTTACAACATCTATATCTGTTTCTCCTAAAAATAATAAGTCTTTATTTTTTACTTCTAATCTGTCTGCTCTTAATTTTATTTGTTCTGCTGATTCTTCTCCTGATACATATAATACTTTTCCTTCTCCTTGCACTTTTTCACATAATTGCAAAATTAGGGTTGATTTTCCTATTCCTGGTTCTCCTCCAAGTAATATTAATGAGCCTTTTACTAATCCTCCTCCTAATACTCTGTCTAATTCTAAATATCCTGTTGATGTTCTGTTTGCTTCTTGCCCTATATATGTATTTAATGGTTTTGGCATGTTGTTTATCTTTTTTTCTATTTTGTTTTCTTCTGTGTATTTTTCTATTTTTTGTTCATAAAATGTGTTCCAACTGTTACATGCTGGACATTTTCCTAACCATTTTGGTGATTCATTTCCACATTCACTGCATACAAATATTGTTTTTGGTTTTGCCATTCTTTTTTCCTTTCTTTTTTGCTTTCTTTTGTTTTTCGTATTATATAATATTTTTTTTGTAAAATCAATGTTTCTTACAAAAAAGTGTTTGTCTTTGTTTTTTCTTACTTGGCATTTATTTCCTTTGATTTTGTTTGTTTTTTTATGTTATTATATTTGTGAGGTGAATGTTATGAATAAAATTATTTTAGAATTAAAAAAATTAGACAAAGTTACATATAAAATTATGCAATATGGTTTACTATTTTCTGCATTTGTTGCTATTATCGCTGTTTTTGTTTTACTTGCTTATATTTTCACTGGTTCTGTTTCTTTTTTCCATTTTGGTTTGATTTTACTTAAATCTAGCTTTTCGTTTGCTGTTGAGTTTATTGTTTGTGGTTTTGTTGTTGATTTTATTAGGAAAAGTTCTTTATAATACAGTAATTGTTCAAAGTAAAAGAAGCTTGATATTTCAAGCTTCTAATGTATTTTATAAGTGGAGCCACTAGGAAATTTGCTTTTTTAGTAAACACTATATTTTCTAGTAGTTCAAAGGTATTTTTACTATTTTAATGTAATTTTACCATTTAATCTTTATAATAAGAATATATTACACTGTCTTTTAATGGTTCTCTACTTCTCGCATCTCTTGGTAATCCATCTCTAGCCTCATTCCAAGGCCACTCATTATGAGTTAAATCTTCTAGTTGATTTCCTGTATATCTTCCATATATGTTTATAATTATATCTAAAAAATCCTTTGTAGTGTCACATAAATTTTCTTGTCGAGTCCAAAAATTATTTCTATTATAAGTCATTTCCTCATATAATTCATAAAAAACTGGACCATGTATCCAAGCTTCTGGATGCTGCATTACAAGCCTATTCGTAATGTTATTAGGATTCTCATTATTTTTTACTATATACCAACAATATGCATAATAAGTTATTTTTTGAACTTGCTTATCTGAAAAAAGAGGATTTTTTCTTAAAATATATCTTGCTACATCAAATAAATTCTCCATATTAACCAACCTCCTCATTATTATAACCTTTCACAAATTCTTCTCCATTTTGTGTTAATATTATAAAGTTTCCATCTTCAGTATATCCAATAATATTTAAGTATCTTAAATTGTACAATACTTCTTCTACTTTTTTAGAGATAAATTCTTCTTTTCTCTTTTTCCCCATATTCCTAATTGTTTTATTATAATATTCTTTCATACTATGTTCAAATATTTCTATTTTAATTTTATTATTACTTCTTACAAATTGTAATAAATCTCTTGAATGCTTATTAGTAACTTGGTATGCTGAAAAATATCTTAAACTTTCTCTTTCGCTAATTATCTCTTTTACTTCGCAATTTTCACACTTATTGTCTTGTTTAATTCCTCCTTTAATAATTTGTTCTTTAGCCTCTTCTTTTACCTCTTTAGCGATTTTACTTATTTCGTTTCTGTGTAATGAATTATCTATATGCTTAATCTGTAACTCACTATCGCCTTTTTTGTATAAAAAGTCAAAATTTGATGCTATTTTATAAAAAATATCTGGTATACTAACATTAGATTCATACAATATTAATAATGAAAATGCCCCAACAATTATGATATTGAAAAATTTAAAAATTCTATTACATTGCTCTAATTGCCCTATATTTTCAATTATTCCCATTTTTAATAAATTATTTGCAATTATTGTATAAATAAATGGTAATATAAGTACAACAATGACACATAATGTTATTGTATAGATAAATCCAGTTCTTTTTAATATATTTTTTTCTTTAGTTACTGTTATATTTTGTAACTTTTTTATCTTAATCCCCCTCTTACTATGTTTTTTATATTATATTATATTATAGTAAGATGTAAATAAAATAACACTGTAATTATTGATTTTACTGCGTTACAATGATTCTTGTATATAATAATTATTATAAATTGTTGTAACGGTTGATATTACTGACTTTTAGGAATTATTGTTTATATATGAACTAGTAAGCTAATGCACTATAAACACTAAATAATACAATGATAAACAAAGTAGAGTTTATATGATTTATGCCATATGCCAATTATAATACTACAATTAATACACACATAGTTTATATAAGAACAGCTTATTAGTCGAAAATAAAAAATATATATTATACATATAATATAAAAGAGAAAAGAGCAAAGAGCAAAGCTCAATTCCTTAATTCGTTTGATATTGGTGTGCTTTTAGCAGGGCTACACCATTTTTTATTATATAAAAAAATAAAATATACTTGTAATATAAACGTTATTATTATATAATGCTATTGTTCCTTTATTACCTCCTAGGAAAGGAGCAGATTATGGACAATAATCAATTGATTGTATTCTTAGTAATGCTAGTAATAGTATTAACTAATGGACACAATCACAAAGACCAAGACTAGGTGCTTTAAGTACATAGCAAAAGAGTAGGAAGCCTCAACAATTTCCTACTCTTTTTTGTTCCTTCTCATTACCTCCATACGGAGCTATGAACATATAATCAATTATAATATCAATACCGACCAAAGTATCGATATTTGTGAATACCATTAGCTATACAAGTATACTTCTAATTCACTATCTATATATTACTACATTTTTTTAAATATGTCAAATATTATTTAAAAATGATTGACATATATTATGAAAGAAATGTGATAATGTCTTAAGTAAAGAAATGAGAAAATGTCCCAA
>CAUWAY010000002.1:0-95154 GCA_963556905.1 uncultured Clostridia bacterium
AAAATGCACCTCCAAAATTAGATTTTTTGTCTAATTTTTTGGGTGCACTTCACAAAGCATAATGTGGTGCTTTTATTATTTGCTCAAAATTACTACTATTGCAATAATCAAGGCAAATGCTATAATAGTCATTCCTACTAAACCGTAGAAAAGTAAGTATATTATCATTAACATAGCTTGTTCTACCATATAGCACCACCTCCATTCTCACAGCTAAAACTGTGTATGTAAAGTGGTAGCACCCACACTGCTTATTCTCATTTTCTATGTTTCATACTATACAACATTATTTAGAAAAATGCAATAGTACAGAACAAATTTTTGTAGAATATTTTTTATTCAACTTATGAATTAGAAAGTTTATATGTTGTTTTTTAGCCATTAGTGAAAGATTGTAGTATAGACTTAAAAAATATCATTATTTCAGCGAAAATTGACTTTTCTAGGAATATATGCTAAAATAAAAAAATGATAAAAATATCATATTTGAAGCACATTGAAAACAAGAAAGCTATCTAAAAAGGGCAGAAAGGCAGAAAAATGAAATACAAAAATATAAATATTGTAAACATAAAAGAAGCAAATGCAATTACCCATGGAGGAACATTCCATGCTGATGAAGTATTTGCGACGGTAGTATTAAGTAAAATATTGCCAGAAGTTAAATTATGCCGGATATTTAAAATAACAAATGAAATTCCTAAAAATGCAATAATATACGATTTTGGAGGAGGTGAATTTGATCACCACATAAAAGGGTATAACAAAATGAGACCAAACGGAATAAAGTATTCTGCATTTGGACTTTTGTGGAAGAAGTTTGGAAAGGAACTTCTAAAAAAAGTTGAAAAGAAAGAAGAAGTCTTTTATTTATTCGATAAAACATTTGTATCTGCAATAGACGCAGCAGATAATGGTCAAGTTATTAAAAACAAGGTAATTCCTGTAATAACTTTGTCATCAGTTATAGCAACATTTAATCCAAATTGGGACGAAAATGAAGATTATGATGAAAATTTTTTAAAAGCTGTAGAATATGCAGAAAAAATTTTTGATAACGAGTTAAAAAAGGCAATTTCCAAGATAAATGCGAAAGAAAAAGTAGAAAAAGCAATAGAGGAATCTAAAAATGGAATATTACTATTAGAAAGATATATGCCATGGCAAGAACAACTATTTGCAACTAAATCACAAAAAGCAAAAGAAATTTATTTTGTTATATTTCCATCAAACAGAGGAGGATATAATGCAGTGGCAGTACCAGACCTCGATGGATATCTTTGGAAGAAAAAGTTATTTCCAGAAGAGTGGGCTGGTCTAACAGGGGAAAAATTGGCAGAAGTTGCAGGAGTAAAAAGTGCAAGCTTTTGCCATTTGGGAAGATTCATTGCAAGTGCTCAAACATTAGAGGATATCTTGTTAATGGCGCAAAAGGCTATTGAAGCTTAAAATTATTATGAAATAAGACAGTAAATGTAGTACATTTACTGTCTTATTTGTATTACACAAAATAAAAAACATTATTTTACATAAATACTTGATTTTTACGCTAAAATGCATTATAATTGACATATATTTTTGAGAAAAATTATAAGATACTAAGAAAGGAAAAACATAAACATGAAAGAAAATAATAGTCAAAATCAAGAAATAGAATTAGATGAAAATCATCTAATACAAATAAGAAAAGACAAATTAAAAGAATTACAAGAACAAGGAAAAAATCCATTTGAAATAACAAAATTTAATAGAACAAATACATCAGGAGAAATAAAATCAAATTATGAGAAATTTGAACAAAAGGATGTAGCAGTTGCAGGAAGAATAATAGCAAAAAGAATAATGGGAAAAGCATCATTTTGCACAATACAAGACAGTGATGAAAAAATTCAAAGTTATGTAAGCATAAATGATTTAGGAGAAGAAAGCTACAAAGCATTTAAAACATATGACATAGGAGATATAATAGGAATAAGTGGATTTGTATTTAAAACAAAAACAGAAGAAATCTCAATACATGCAAAAGAAGTAATACTATTATCAAAATCACTAAGACCACTACCAGAGAAATTTCATGGATTAAAAGATGTAGACCTAAGATATAGACAAAGATATGTAGACTTAATAATGAATCCAGAAGTAAAGGAAACATTCATAAAAAGAAGTCAAATAATAAGTGAAATAAGGAATATATTAAATGAAAAAGGATATTTAGAAGTAGAAACACCAGTACTAAACACAATATCAGGAGGAGCAACAGCAAAACCATTTATAACACACCATAATACACTAGATATACCAATGTATTTAAGAATAGCAACAGAATTAAACTTAAAAAGACTAATTGTAGGCGGATATGATAAAGTATATGAAATGGGAAGAATATTTAGAAATGAAGGAATGGATATAAGGCATAATCCAGAATTTACATCAATTGAATTATATTCCGCATATGAAGACTATAATGACATGATGAACATAACAGAAGAAATTTTCAAAAGATGTGCTATGAAAGTATGTGGAACAACAACAATAAACTATCAAGGAACAGAAATTGACTTAAGTGGAAAATGGAAAAGAATCACAATGATAGATAGTATTAAAGAAGCATGTGGAATAGACTTTAACACAATAAATACAGACGAAGAAGCTATAGCTTTAGCTAAAGAAAGAAAAATAGAAATACCAGCAGGAAAAGAAACAAGAGGACATATAATAAGCCTATTTTTTGATGAATATGTTGAAGAAACATTAATACAACCAACATTTATATATGATTATCCAGTAGAAATATCACCACTTGCAAAAAAATCATCAAAAGACTCAAGATTAACAGAAAGATTTGAAGCATTTATTGGTGGTAGAGAATACGGAAATGCATTTTCAGAACTAAATGACCCAATAGACCAATATGAAAGATTTAAAGAAGAAATTGCAGCAAGAGAAAATGGAGACGAAGAAGCTGGAATGATGGATGAAGACTTTATAAATGCTCTAGAATATGGAATGCCACCAACAGGAGGACTTGGAATAGGAATAGATAGACTTGTTATGTTATTGACAGATTCAGCATCAATAAGAGATGTATTACTATTTCCAACAATGAAACCATTAAACTAAAATATTGATAAATTTTTATACTAAAAAGCTAATCAAAAATGATTAGCTTTTTACTTTATAATAATAGAATTAAGAAAATCAATAATTAGTAACTTTCTATATATAAAGCCTTAGCTAAATAAGGAGTAACTTCATTTATATCATACCAACCAGAACTCTTACTATCATTTTTACCACCGATTAGGATTAGAGACATAAACATTTCCTTTATTATCAGTAGCAAGTAAGGCCATATAATGAGAAGCAGTAGTCCAACGATTATTATTAGGTTTATTCCAAACGCAAATAATAATAGGTCTATTTGTATTTAGATGTTCAATAATCTTTTTATTAGACAAATGAACACTATCATAATAAAAATCAGAATTTTTAATTTCATATGTAGAAAACAACTCTTCAGAAAGCTTGTCATGATTCATGACAGGATAATATTTTTTTCTAAGATCATCAGGAGAAAAATTTTTACCATATCCACTTAATATAATAGCCATAGTAGTTATACCACAACCATTTTGTGACATAGTACCATTCCAATAATCTTTTTTACTCCAAGAAGAATTACCATTTTGTTTATATTCTTTATAAACTTTTTTATTACTATCAATAGTAGTAAATGTAGTAAAATATCCATCTTCATTATATATTTTTTCCTGACCAATTCCAGAATAATTTTTATTTTCATCTAATTTAATTGTTTTATAATTAGAAATATTTTCAAAATTAGAAATATTAAAATAATCAGAAAATATATAATTATTTTTAATTAAAAAATAAATTACCAAGCAAATAGTTATCACCAATAATATAAACTTTTTAAAATTACATTTTCTTTTAATATTACTCATAAAAATATCCTCCCTAAGACATGCCTATATTATACAAATAAAATTAAAAAATAGTTTTAAGAAACTATTAATAAATTATTAAATTTTTCTTTACATACCATTTAAAATTAAAAAGATATAGTCAAATAATTGAAATTTTTAAAAAAATATGATATAGTATATAAATAAAATTGATTTAGGAGGATAATATGTTCGGATTTGGAGTAGACAAAAAAGCACTATATATAATAATAGGAATATTAGTATTAATATCACTTTTTAGTTTAGGAACAGAAGGAATCTTTAATTTAGTACTATCTATTCCAGCAGTACTATTAGCAATAACTGTACATGAATTTGGTCATGCATTTGCAGCATACAAATTAGGAGATGACACTCCATTGAGGCAAGGAAGACTAAGTTTAAATCCACTTGACCACGTAGATCCGCTAGGAATAGCAATGTTATTATTTGCACATATAGGATGGGGGAAACCAGTTCAAGTAGACCCAAGAAATTACAATAGAAACATAACAGTAGAAAAAGCAGATGCAATTGTATCATTTGCAGGACCACTAATGAACTTCATAACAGCAATAATATTTGCATTAATATATTGTGCAATTTGGAAGTTTGCAGGAATAACATTTATAACAAGCAATGTAGGATCTATAGTAATATCAATAGTAGCAAGTGTAATAACAATGGATATAGGTTTAGGAATATTTAACTTAATCCCGTTACCACCTTTAGATGGTTCAAAAATATTTTTACCAATATTGCCATATAATGCAAAATCTTGGTTTATAGAAAACGAAAGAATATTTTATATAATATTTTTAGTAATATGGATATCAGGAATTGCAGGAAACTTAATATCACCATTAATAAGTAAAATGACAGAATGGGTAATAACATTTGCAATGAATGTATTTGGTTTATAAAACATAAAGGAGAAAAGCAATAGCTAAAACATAAAAATGGAAAAAGAAATAATAGTATTAGGAATAGAAACGAGTTGTGATGAAACCTCTGTAGCCATAATAAAAAATGGCAGAGAGGTTTTAGCCAATATAATAGATACACAAATAAAAATTCATGAGCAATTTGGAGGAGTTGTACCAGAAATTGCATCAAGGAATCATATAGAAGCAATATCAAGAGTAACAAAAAAAGCATTAGAAGAAGCAAAAATAAAATTAGAAGATATAGACGTAATAGCGCCAACATATGGACCTGGTCTAGTAGGAGCACTATTAGTAGGAGTATCATATGGTAGAGGCTTAGCATATGCTTTAAACAAGCCACTTGTAGGTGTAAATCATTTAGAAGGGCATATTGCTGCAAATTACATAACACACAAAGATTTGAAACCACCTTTTTTATGTATGCTAACATCAGGAGGAAACACACAAATTGTATATGTAAAAGACTACTGTAATATGGAAGTATTAGGACGAACAAGAGATGATGCAATAGGAGAAGCATTTGATAAAGTTGCTAGAGTTATAGGATTAACATATCCAGGAGGACCAAAAATAGATAAACTATCCCAAAATGGACAAGCAATAATAAAATTTCCACAAACACACTTTGAAAACTTAGACTTTAGTTTTAGTGGTATAAAAACAGCAGTAATAAATTTACATCACAAAAATCCTGAAATAAATAGAGAAGACTTATGCATGAGTTTTGAAAAAGCAGTAACAGAAGTATTAATAGACAATATAACTAAGGCAGTAGAACAAACAGGTATAAATAAAATAGTTTTAGCTGGAGGAGTTTCAGCAAATACACATATAAGAAGTGAATTTGAAAAATTAGAAAAAAAGCTAAAAGCAAAAGTATATAAACCAGACTTAAAATTATGTACAGACAATGCGGCAATGATAGGATGTGCGGGGTATTATAGATTTTTGAATGGAGATTTGTCAGAAAATACACTAAATGCAGTGCCAAACTTAAAAATAGGAGAATAAAAACTTTTTTGAGAAAGGAAAATAAACAATGTCAATATTTGTAATAGCAGATTTGCACTTATCTTTTAATAACCCAAAACCAATGGATATATTTGGAGAAAACTGGATAAAACATGAAGAAAAAATAAGAAAAAATTGGATAGAAAATGTAAAAAAAGAAGATTTAGTTATTTTACCAGGTGACTTTTCATGGGAAACATACTTAGAAAAAACAAAATTAGATTTCGAATACTTAAATAAAATGCCAGGAAACAAAATATTATTAAAAGGAAATCATGATTATTGGTGGACAACGGTTACATCCATGAGAAAATTTTTACGAGAAAATAACTTTACAAATATTGATTTTTTGTATAATAATAGTTATGAATACAATGGAAAAATTTTATGTGGAACAAGAGGTTGGAGTATTGTAGATGAACAAATGGATAAAAAACTTATAAATAGAGAACTTATAAGATTAGAATTATCAATAAAAGATGGAATAAATAGATTTGGAAATGATAAAGAAATAATAGTATTTATGCACTATCCACCTATTACAAAAGCAAAAATAGTAGCACAGGAAGAAGTAGAATTTGTAAAAATGATGAAAAAGTACAATATAAAAAGATGCTATTATGGGCACTTACATGGAGCATCAATTGCAGATGCAGTTGAAGGGGAAGTTGAAGGAATCGATTTCAAATTAGTGAGTGCAGATAAAATGAATTTTAAATTATTGAAAATATAAACAAGAATTTTTTTGAAAGATTCTTGTTTTTTCATTTGGAATATAGTAGAATAAACAGAAACAAGGGGGGAGGAAAATATGTTAGATTTAAACAAAGATGTAAAATATGTAAAAACAGTAGGACCTAATAGAGTAAAACTATTAAACAAATTAAATATATATACACTAAAAGACTTAATAACATATTACCCAAGAGATTATGAAGACAGAAGTAGACCTAAGAATTTATATGAATGTATGGATGGCGAAGAAGTTTTAATACAAGCAATGGCAACAGGTACAATTACGGAAATGCATAAAGGAAAAATGACAATAAGTAGATTAATTGTAAAAGACCAAACAGGAACATGCTATATAACATGGTTTAATCAAGGGTATTTAAGAGACAAATTTCAACCTGGAAAAATTTATAGATTTTTTGGGAAAATATCTATAAAAAGCGGAAGATTCGAAATGAATTCACCAGTATATGATGAAATAAATCAAAGTAAAAATACAGGAAAAATAATTCCAATATATCCATTAACATATGAATTAAAACAAAGTACTTTAAGAAGAATAATAGAAAACGGATTAGAAGAAATAAAAGGTAAACTTCCTGAAACGCTTCCAGAAGAAATGTTAAAAGAAAACAATTTGTGGGATATAAATCAAAGTATAGAAAGAATTCATTTTCCACAAGAATTTTCTGATTTTAATAAAGCTCGTCAAAGACTAGTATTTGAAGAACTTTTAACAATGCAACTAGCATTATTAAAATTAAAAAATAATTATGAACATGATACAAATGGAATACAATTTAGTAAACAAATAAAAATGTCAGATGTAATAAATATATTGCCATTTAAACTTACAAAAGCACAATTAAGAGTATTAGAAGAAATAGATAAAGATATGGAAAGTAATAAGCCTATGAATAGACTATTACAAGGAGATGTTGGTTCAGGGAAAACAGTTGTTGCAATGATTTCGGCATATAAAGCAGTAAAATCAGGATATCAAGTAGCAATAATGGCACCGACTGCGATACTTGCTAGTCAACACTTAGAAAGCTTTCAAAATATATTAGAACAATTTGGAATAAGAAGTGCTCTATTAATTTCAAGTATAACAAAAAAGAAAAAACAAGAAATATTAGAAAAACTACAAAATGGTGAAATTGATATACTAATAGGAACTCATGCAATATTAGAAGAAAATGTAATATTTAAAAATTTAGGATTAGTAGTAACAGATGAGCAACATAGATTTGGTGTAAAACAACGTAGTACAATAGCATTAAAAGCTCAAAATCCAGACATTATAGCAATGTCTGCAACTCCAATACCAAGAACTTTGGCATTAATACTATATGGTGACTTAGATATTTCAATAATTGATGAACTACCACCAAATAGAAAAAAAATAGAAACATTTGCAGTTAGAAAAAATATGGAAGAAAGAGTTAATGGATTTATTAGGAAACAAGTAGATGATGGAAGACAAGCGTATATAGTATGTCCATTAGTTGAAGAAAACGACGAGATGGATTTAAAGTCTGTAATAGAGCTTGCAGAAAAATATCAAAAAGAGACATTTAGTAATTATAGTGTTGCATACTTGCATGGAAAAATGAAAGCAAAAGAAAAAGACGAAATTATGCAAAAATTTAAAAATGGAGAAATTCAAATTTTAATATCAACTACTGTAATCGAAGTTGGGGTAAATGTTCCAAATGCAAGTATAATGGTAGTTGAAAATGCAGAAAGATTTGGACTTGCACAATTGCATCAGTTACGTGGAAGAGTTGGTAGAGGAGAATATCAATCTTATTGTATTTTAAAATATGATGGAAATGGAGAAACAATAAGACAACGCATGAAAGTAATGTGTGATACAAATGATGGATTTATTATTTCTGAAAAAGATTTAGAACTTAGAGGATCAGGAGATTTCTTTGGAACAGAGCAACATGGACTTCCAGAATTTAAAATTGCTAATTTGTTTGAAGATGTTGGAACATTAAAAAAAGTTCAAAGTATTGCAATGAAAATAATGGAAGATGATCCATTATTGCAAAAAGAAAAAAATAAAAAATTAAATGAATTAGTAAAAGAAAAGTTTAGTTCAAGAATAGAAATATAGAATAGTACTGGTTCATAGGAACAGTATAGAAAAGGATGTTGATTAGATATGTTACAAATAGTTTTAAAATTAATTGGAGCAATAATTAGTTTAGCAGGAGTAGTATTAATATATGATGCTCGTACTATTACAAAAAAAGTTTTTGGTTTTGGAGATCAAAATGAAGCGACAAGTGGATTAAAAATTTTTGGATTTATTTTAAGTATTTTTGGAGCATTAATAATATATTTTTGTATATAATTAAAACTACTTATAGAAAATGAAGCAAATTTTGCTTTATTTTCTATTATATTAAAATAAAAAATATTTAAAATTTATTCAAAAATTATTGACAATATTTTTTAAATGTGGTACTATATAAAATGTCAATTAAATTAGTGCAAATATTTAATTGACATTATAAATTGATTTTAAAGTGAATTAAAATCAAAAATAAAAATATGCGGATGTGGCGGAACTGGCAGACGCGCTGGTCTTAGGAACCAGTACCAACGGTGTGGAGGTTCAAGTCCTCTCATCCGCACCAATGACGTTTCTATTCGAACTTTATAGGACAGATAGATATAAAAATCAATCAGTAAAATGGTTGATTTTTTCTTTTGCAAAAATATCATCCTAAATAAAGTAGCATTATATATTTTTTATTGTATTAACAATGCAAAGTAACAAGATTATTTGCTTTTTGTGTTGATTTGTGGTAAAATTAAAGTAGTTACTTTTGTGTAATTATTAAATTTAAGGAGGCTTACCTCATGGAAGTCAACAATGCAAGAATTAAAAATGTAACTGTGGAGTTGAATGATCGGGATCATTTGTCCGTAAAGCTGACTTTTGAAAGTCAGCTTTACGGCTACAGAGCGGAATTCATGCTCAACAATCCAAGAAATGATCAACTTCTGGTCAAGCTTATGAAGTATACAGGCGTAGTTGAGGTTAAAAAAATGAAGAACAAAGTTGTTCGTATAGTCACCCATGACAACTGTTTCTTCCTTGGATTTGGAGATCCTATCGAGGACAAGTTCATTCCTGCTTTTGGTGAAGAACTTAAGGAACTTACTGAAGCTCAGTTTGAAGAACTTCTGAACTCCCAATAAAGTTTCATTTACTCCTTACAAGGACACCTTAATAAATTAGGGTGTCCTTGTTCCATTTATCTTATATTTGTCAAATGAAAAAAATGAGGATTTTATGGTGTGATATGATAAGTATTATAAAGGAGAAAAAATAGATAATAAAGAAATGTATCATTTAGGTGCACTATAAAAGATTTAGGCAAAAAATGTTTTGGAATTAACAAAATTGAAGATACAGAAATTATAAATAAGGTTATAAATTTATAAAATTAAATTTTCATTTGAATATATGGGAAAATCTTGCAAAATCAAGAAAAAAGTGATAAAATAATTATGTTAAATTCTTTTAATCCTGTTTTACAGGTTGATATATAGACTGCAAATGTAAAATAAATATTTTAAGGAGGGATTTATATGTTGATTCTGATTTTAGGAATAGCAGTGATTACTCTTATCACATTTCTTGTGTTACGAGTAAGATATGCTAGTAGAAAAAGTGACTTTGGTTTTACTGTGTATGATTTCTTTTTGGCAATGTGTTGGCTATTGGGTATTGTATGTATAGGCTTGATTATTGCAATTTGTTATTTAACATTCAGTGTAGCAACAGCAAGTACAATTGATGATAAAATTGAAATGTATCAAGAAGAAAATGCAATAATTGAACAAGACATTGACAGAATTGTCGAAGAGTACTTAAAACACGAACAAGATACCTTTACAGACCTAAAAACAGAAGAAAGTTCAATTACATTAGTTACTTTGTTTCCAGAACTCAAGTCGGATAAACTTGTTCAGCAGCAGTTAGAAATATATGTTGCGAATAATGTGAAAATTAAAAGATTGAGAGAAGAAAAAATTGACATTGCCAAACTAAAATGGCTACTTTATTTTGGTAAGTAATTGAATCGCCAAAACTCTCTATCACCAAAAAAGTTGATAGAGAGTTTTTGATAATTTTAAGTATATACTTTAATATCAAGAGCTTTAGAAAACATACTTGATATTATTTTTTGTCAATTTTTCTAAGTTCTAATAAACATCATATTTAACTCAAAATTTATAAACATTTTTAAATTTATAGACATATTGAAAATAATATTGTAAAATATATTCATAGTTAAAAGTGTGATATTGTAAAGTACGGAGGAAAAATAATTGAGTGAACAAAATAAAAAAATGAAAGAAAATATAGAAATCTCTCAAGAACAAGCAACTGTAGTTGGAGACTCTAAAATGAGTTTAGAAGAAATTGCTAAACGAGAAGAACAATACAAAGCATTAGTAGATTTCTTTAAAAAAGATATTGAAATAAAAACTACTTTAATGAACTTAGCACCAAAATCAATTGATGAATATAGTGAAGAAAGTAGGATGGATTATTTAGATAGACTATTTTACGAACTAAAGGACATAGAGTTTAAATTTAAAGCAATTGCGAAAAACTTTAATATAGGACTTCAACTAGAAAATAGTTTTAAGACTTACTTTGATAGACTAAAAAAGGAACTTTCTGAACTAGGATATGGTTGTAGACATGAAAATCTTCAAAAAATTTATCAAAAAATATTTACAGATATGAAACCAGAATTATTAGAGAAAACTAAGCAAACTTTTTGTGGTTACACAATGTTTGGAGGTTTAGAAGCAGTATCTAGTATGATGGATGATGTAGGAAGTATAAACGAATTACTTCATATTACACATTCATCAATAATAAATGATGAAGAACTTCTAGAATCTATGCCTATTATAGGGACCAAGAAAAATTCATTTGGTCATAATATAACTTTATTTGGTAAAGAAAATGAAGTTTCAAAAAAAATATTTGAAAATATTCCTCTTGACTTAGACGTAGGATGTACTGATATAGTTTCTATGGAAGAAAGAACATTAATGATGGTAAGAGATAGGGGACACGCTTTAACTATAGATATAGATTCTATAGATAAAGATAATATAGATGTTAGATATTTTGTGCCTAAAATATGTAACTTAGATATGGTAAAGGCCCTACCAGGAATTAATGCAAGTAGTATTACTGAAAATGGTGCAAGTGGATTTTTTGTTTCAAAAGGAGAAAATATTTCTGAAAGTATATTTAATTTTATTGATAGTGTTCCAACTGATATAGATATACCTGAAAATGAAAAATTGACAGATACTAAAATTACATCTTTATTTAGTATAGATGATGTTAAGAGTTTGGCTACTAGCAGAAAGTTTGGTGAAATAAAAGAACTATTTGCTAAATTTAAAGAATTTATAAAGTCAAAAAATAATGTAAAAACAAAAGGAGAAGATAAAGGAAAAAATGATTAAAATACCTGATATTGCTAAAGAAACTTTTATATTTTAAATTATTTTGATTCTAATTTTGTGGCTAAAATACCAAATAAATTTTTAGAAAATTTAAAGAAGATAGCAGAAAAATCTCAAATTACTGTAAATATAGATATGCATAAAAAATTGAAAGAACAAGAAATATCTGAAGAGTGTAAAGATTTAATATCTTTAACTTATTATAATTATGTAGCAAATGAAAATGATAAAGAAGAAATTTTAAAATGTTGGAATAAAAATGAGGAAAAATATCAAGATGAATTAAATAAAAAATATAATGCTAATGACGTTTTTAAAAACATTCATAATAATGTAGAAAAACATACTGATATAAATAAAAAAAGCGAGAAATCTAATTTGCCTCAGGTAATTGAAAATCATAGTTTTATTAAATGTATTTGGAAAAAGATAAAAAGACTATTTAATATGGATAATAAATAATAATGTAAAAAAACATTATATAAAAATCAGTAGCAAAAAATACCTCTATGAATAAAATTAAAAGTAAGGAGGTGTTTTTATTATGTATAAAGAAATAAAGAAAAAATTATTTTTTGGCATAATATTTTTAATAGTATTTTTATGTATGTCAAACAATTTAACATATGCAATAACAGAAAAATCAGAATTAGAATATGAAGGAATAGATGTTAGCAATTGGCAAGGCTATATAGATTATGAAAAAGTAAAAGAAGCGGGAATAGAAGTAGTATATATCAAAGCAAGTCAAGGAAGTACAATAAAAGATGCATATTTTGACATAAATTACGAAAATGCAAAAAGCAATGGCATCAAAGTAGGATTTTATCATTTTTTAACAGCAACAAATAAAGAAGAAGCAGAGCAAGAAGCAAAATTTTTTGTTTCTGTTATATCTGGGAAAGAACCAGACTGCAAGCTAGTAATGGACTATGAAGTTTTCAATGGGAACAATAGAGAAGAAATAAATATAATAGCAAAAGAATTTCTAAATACAGTAGAAAATCTAACAGGAAAAAAAGCTATAATTTATAGTGATTTATCAAATGCACAAAATATATTTAATGAAGAGTTAGCACAAAATTATGAATTATGGCTTGCATATTATGGAAACTATTCTGAACTTACAGATGTTAAAACAAAATGGGAAAACTATATAGGAGTACAATATACAGACAGAGGAAGAATTTCAGGAATAAGAGGAGCAGTTGACAGAGATAAATATAGTAAAGAAGTATTTTTAAATGAAACATCAGAGATTCAAAATAATACTGAAATAAATGAATACAACACAGAAACAATATATTATACAGTAAGAAGAGGAAATACTTTAAGTGGAATTGCACAAAGATATGGAACTACATTTCAAGAAATAGCAATAATAAACAATATAATTAATCCAAATTTAATATATCCAGGTCAAAGACTTAGGATACTGACAAATTCAAATATAAGGGGAAATGAAGAAAGAGGTCTTGGAGATATAGTATATACAGTAAAAAGAGGAGACACATTATGGAAGATATCAAGAACATACAATGTTACAATACAGCACATTGTAGAAATAAATAATATTCAAAATCCAAATTTAATATATCCAGGTGAAAAAATTAGAATAACAGAAAGTAACATTCAAAATTTAAGTCCATTGAATTAAATGGACTTGTTTTTTACTAAAAAATAATGTATATTATACAATAAAAGAACAAAGAAAAAGTAAAAAAACTAATAAAAGCCGTAAATTATTTATATTGACTTTGTCTTTTGAAAGGAAAGATAGAAAAAATGGATATAAAAAAGAATCAAGAACATATAGTACAAATAATAGATAATGGATATGAAGGAGAAGGAATTGCCAAAATAGACAACTTTACTATATTCATACCAGGAGCAATAAAAGGAGAAAAAGTAAAAATATTAATAGTAAAAGTATTATCATCACATGCATTTGGAAAAATATTAGAAGTAATAGAAAAATCAAATATGAGACAAGAACCAGATTGCCTAACATATAAAAGATGTGGTGGCTGTAATTTAAGACATATAAAATATGAAGAAACGCTAAAAATGAAACAAAATGCAGTCCAAAGTCTTGTAAACAAAACTTTAGAAAATAAAATACAAGTTCAAGAAACAGTAGGGATGAAAGATCCTTTTTATTATAGAAACAAAGCACAATATCCATTTGGGTTAAATAAAGCTAATGAGCCAATAATTGGAGTATTTGCAAACAGGACACATGAAGTAATACCTATGGAAAAATGTATGATTCAAAATTCTATTTCTGAAGAAATTGCTCAATATATATTACAATTTGTAAAAATAAACAAAATAAGTATATATAATGAACAAACAGGAAAAGGATTACTTAGGCATCTAGTAATAAAAGTAGGAATAAAAACTAATCAAATAATGTGTATTTTAGTTATGAATGGAGAAAAATTAGAACAAGAAAAACAATTAGTACAAGAATTAAAAACAAAGTTTCCTCAAATAAAAACAATTATAAAAAATGTAAATACTAAAAATACAAATGTAATATTAGGGCAAAAAAATATAAACATTTATGGAAATGGATATATAGAAGATATTTTAGGAGAATATAAATTTAAAATATCTCCATTATCTTTTTATCAAGTGAACCCTATACAAGCAGAAAAATTGTATAACTTAGGAATTGAAAAGGCTAAAATATCAAAGGAAGATACAGTGTTTGATTTATACTGTGGGATTGGTACTATTTCACTATTTATGGCAAAATATGCAAAAAAAGTTTATGGAATTGAAATTGTAAAGGAAGCAGTAGAAGCGGCAAAAGAGAATTCTATTTTTAATAATATTGATAATACAGAATTTATTGCAGGAGACGTTGAAGTAGTATTAGATGAACTTATTAATAAAAAAGGAATAAATGCTGATATAGTTATGTTTGACCCTCCTAGAAAAGGATTAGACCAAAATAGTATTGCTAATATTTTAAAAATTATGCCTAAAAAGATTATTTATATTAGTTGTAATCCAGCAACTCTTGTTAGAGACTTATTAGAATTTGAAAAAGGTTATGAAATTAAGAAAATTATTCCTGTTGATATGTTCCCATGGACAAGTCATGTGGAATGTGTGTCTCTATTGGAATTGAAGGAAAATGTTGAAATATAGGAAAAAATATTGAAATAATATATAAAATTTAGGAGAATTTACTATGCAAAAAATATTAATAGTAGAAGATGACAAATTATTAGCACAAGAATTAAAAGAATTACTAGAAAATGCAGGATATCAAGCAATAAAATTAAATAACTATGAAGAAACGACCAAAAATATATTAAAACAAAATGCAAACTTAATTTTATTAGATATAAACTTACCAAACAACAATGGACAAATATTATTAAAAGAAATTAGGAAAAAATCAAATATACCAGTTATCATGGTAACAAGTAGAGATACAGACATAGATGAAGTAATAAGCATGAGTTCAGGAGCAGATGACTATATTACAAAACCATATAATCCAACAATATTGTTATTAAGAATAGAAGCCGTATTAAAAAGAACACAAAATGAGCCACAAAAAATGGAATACAAGAATATAAAGATAGACAGAGCAAAAAGTCAAATAATATGTGAAAATAAAGTAATTGTACTTTCCAAAAATGAAATATTAATGTTAGAATATTTATTAAAAAATCAAGGAAAAATAGTATCAAGAGAAGAAATAATGAGCTATTTATGGGAATCAGAAGAATTTGTAGATGATAATACTTTAACTGTAAATATTTCAAGATTAAGAAGTAAATTAGAAATAGTAGGACTAAAAAATGTAATTGAAACTAGGAGAGGACAAGGTTATATATTAGTATGAAATTAAAAGATTATATAAAAGATAATATAATTAATATAACAACATATTTAATAACATTAATAATACTATTTTTATTTTTTAGAGTATTAAAGGTAAGTAAAGAAGTACATATTTGCACATATATTATCTTGTTTTTATGTGGAATACTACTTTTCTTTTATAACTATAACAGAAAAAGAAAATTTTATAATGAAATAACTAAAAAATTAGAAAATTTAGATAAAAAATATATTATTACAGAATTAATAGAAAAACCAAACTTTTTAGAAGGTCAGATTTTCTATAATTCATTATATGAAATAAATAAAACAATGAACGAAGAAATAAAGAAATATAAACTAAGTTTAGAAGAATTTAAGGAATATATTGAAATGTGGGTACATGAAGTAAAACTTCCTTTATCTAGCATACTACTTATGACATATAAAAAAGACGATATTAGCAAAGTAATAGAACCAACAAAAAGAATAGAAAATTTTGTAGAACAAGTACTATATTATTCAAGAAGTGAAAATGCAGAAAAAGATTACATAATTAAAGAATGTGATTTAAAAGAAATTATAAACAAAGTAATCAAGAAAAATAAAGAAATTTTTATCTTAGAAAAAATAGAAATAAAATTAGAAAATTTAGACAATAAGAAAATATTATCAGACAGTAAATGGCTAGAATTTATAATAAACCAAATTATTAGTAATAGTCTAAAATATGTAAATAAAGAAAAATCTGTTATAACAATTACAGCAAGTGAAACTGAAAAAAATACAATATTAAAAATACAAGACAATGGAATAGGAATACCTAAAACAGATATAAAAAAGGTATTTGATAAATCTTTTACAGGGGAAAATGGAAGAAAAATTCAGACTTCAACAGGAATGGGACTATATATTGCAAAACAATTATGTGAAAAATTAGGGCACAAAATAGAAATCGAATCAGAAGAAAACAAATACACAAGTGTATCTATTACTTTCTCAAAAAATCAATTTTATAATATTATAAAGTAACCTTACAGAGATGTAAGGTTTTGTTATATAAATCAATGGAAAATAAAAATTTAAAAATGTATAATAAAATTAATAAAAAAAGGAGGGATATAAATGTCAAATATTTTAAAATTAGACAAAGTAGAAAAATACTATGGTAATAAATCAAATGTAACAAAAGCAGTAGATAATATATCTTTTGAAGTTGAAAAAGGAGAATTTGTTGCCATAATGGGTGCAAGTGGTTCTGGGAAAACAACTTTATTAAATTGCATGTCAACTATTGATAAAGTAACAAGTGGACATATCTTTGTAGATGGGCAAGATATTACAAGATTTAAAGGAGATAAATTAAATGACTTCCGTAGAGAAAATTTAGGATTCATTTTTCAAGACTTTAACTTATTAGATACATTAACAGCCTATGAAAATATTTCACTAGCACTTTCTATACAAGATGTTGGAATAAAAGAAATAACTAAACGAGTAAATGAAATTGCAACAAAATTAGGAATAACAGAAGTTTTAAATAAATATCCATATGAAATGTCTGGAGGTCAAAAACAAAGAGTAGCAGTAGCAAGAGCAATTATAACTAATCCAAAAATAGTTCTAGCAGATGAGCCAACAGGGGCATTAGATAGTAAATCTTCAAAAATATTATTAGAAACTTTTAACTATTTAAACACAAAATTAAATGCTACTATTTTGATGGTTACACATGATTCTTTTGCAGCTAGTTTTGCTAATAGAGTAATTTTTATTAAAGATGGAAAAATATACAATGAAATATATAAGGGAAACCTGGATAGAAAAACATTCTTTGACAAGATTATAAATGTAGTAACCTTGTTAGGAGGGGATGTTAATGATGTACTTTAAATTAGCCTTAAAAAATGTTAAAAAGAGCTTTAAAGACTATGCAGTATATTTCTTTACATTAATTGTAGGTGTATCTATATTTTACATGTTTAACAGTATAGAAAGTCAGACTCTTATGTTAGAATTAACAAAAACAAAACATGAAATGTTAGAAACAATGTCACAGGTTCTTTCAATAATAAGTGTTTTTGTAGCATTTATATTAGCATTCCTTATCATATATGCTAGTGGATTTCTAATGAAAAGGAGAAAAAAAGAATTTGGAATATATATGCTACTTGGTATGAAAAAAAGAAAAATATCAAGAATTATTTTAGCAGAAACTTTGTTAGTAGGAATCATTTCATTAATTGTAGGGTTAATTGTTGGAATAGGATTATCACAATTAATGTCAGTAGTTGTTGCTAATATGTTTGAAGCAAATATGACAAACTTTGCATTTACTTTTTCATCAAGTGCATTACTAAAAACTTGTATTTATTTTGCCATTATCTATTTAGTAATAATGATATTTAATGTAATATCTGTAAATAGATGCAAATTAATAGATTTAATAAATTCAAAGAAAAAATCAGAACAAGTAAAACTAAAAAATATAACTTTATGTGTAATTATATTTCTTATTGCAGTTGCAATGCTAGGATATGCTTATTATAATGTAACAATAAATAGAAATGAATTAGAAAAGGAAAGTCAAGTTTTAATGCAGGTAATTTTTGGAATAGTATCAACCTTTTTGATATTTTGGTCATTATCAGGTATGTTACTAAAAATAGTAATGACAATGAAAAAAACATATTATAAAGGAATAAATGCTTTTGTAACAAAGCAATTGAGCAGTAAAATAAATACTACTGTAATTTCAACAACAATTATATGTTTAATGCTATTTGTTACAATATGTATATTTTCAACAGCTATGTCATTAAATGATGCTATGAATGATAAAATTGAAAAATTACCAAATGTAGATATTGAAATAAACAAAAATAAAGATGAAAATGGATGTTCAATAAAACAAGAGTTTAAGCAAAATAACATAGATACAGAAAAATATTTTAAAGAAATTTATTCATTAAATATATATATTACAAATCAAGTAACACAAAAAGACACATTAGGAGAAACAGTAAAAGAAGTATTAGAAGAAAATCCATCAATGAAACTTGCATTAGATGAAAAAGAACAAATGATTAAAATAAGTGAATATAATGAAATTGCAAAATTACTAGGAAAAGAAACTTTTGAGTTGAAAAGTGATCAATATATCGTTATTTCAGACCAAGAGTATATGAGTAGAATAAGAAGCAGAGCTTTAAAAACTAATCCAATATTAAATATTAATGGAAAACAATATGCTCCTAAATATGAAGAAATAAAAAATATTAGTTTAGAAATAGATTCAGATATGAAAAATACAGGAATTATAGTAGTATCAGATAAGGCAGTTAGTGAAGATATGAAAGCAATCAATAAAGTTTTTGCAAATTATAATACAGATGATAAAAAAGAAAAATTAAGAATAGAAGATGAAGTAAAAAAGAAATTACAAAATTTTGGACATACATATTCTATTACAAGACAAGAATTAGCAGATAGTAGTATAGGCTTTGGAGCAATGGTAGTATTTTTAGGACTATACTTAGGAATAGTATTTTTAATTTCTAGTGGAGCTATAATTGCTTTAAAAGAATTATCAGAAAGTAATGACAATAAAGAAAGATATGATGTACTAAGAAAAATAGGGTGTAGTGAAAAAGTAATAAATAGAGCTTTATTTAAACAAATTGGATTATTCTTTTTATTCCCATTACTACTTGCTGTTATTCATTCAATACCAGGAATTAGTGTAGCTTCATATATGATAGAAAATATGGGAAAAGGTAATATGCTTACTTCAATTATCCTAACAGCATGGTTTATTGTGTTGATTTATGGTGGATATTTCTTAATTTCATATTTTTCTAGTAAAAGAATTATAAGTGAAAAATAAAAGAGAGCAGCTTATGAAGTGAACCCTATATAGTGGACACTAAAAAAAGAAAGCTTTTTTCTTCAGAGACTACATTAATTGTAGTCTCTATTTTTTATTCTTTTAGTATTATAAAATAATAACCAATCTTTTACAATATCTATATATTCTTCTAAATTTGTGATATCATTATTGTAGAGAGTTTCCTTTTTTAATATGTCGTGGAAACTTTCCATTGGAGAATCATCTATTGGAGTGCCTTTTCTACTCATAGAAATTGTTATTCCATTTGATTTACAAACTTTTTTATATTGAAAAGATGTATATTGATGTCCTTGGTCTGAATGTAAGATGAGCCCTTTTACATCTTTTCTTATACTTATTGCTTCATTTAAAGTATCTAAAACTATATCTATATCATTTCTATTACTTATTTTATACGTAACAATTTTTCTATCATATAAGTCTAAAATAGTTGATAAATATGCCCTTTTATTATTAAAAATTAAATATGTAATATCTGTTGTCCATATTTTATTTGGAGCATCAGTATTAAAATTTCTATTTATAAGGTTAGGCTTTACATTTTCTTCTATTCGTTTGTATGCTTGATTTTTTGTTCTTCTTGTATATTTTGGTTTTAAATTATATTTATGCATTATTCTTTGAACTTTTTTATGATTCATTATTAATCCCCATTTTTGTAATAAGCCTTTCTCGACTCTTCTATAACCATATGTTCCTTTTGATTCATCAAATATTTCCTTGATTAAAAGATATTCTTTATAATCTTTATCAATTTGTTTATAATATTTAAAATAATTTGATTTAGATATATCTAGAACATCTAGTAAATCATTTAATTTGTACTTGCTCTTAAAAATATTTATGAAATTTATTTTCTCTCGTGTTGTTCCTCGAGAAAGGCTTGGTATTTTTTTAATATTTCATATCTTTCTTTATAATTTATTTTTGTACCTTTGACTCTACCTCGTTTTTGGCGAACTATTTGTCCTTTTTCTCGATACTTTCGTATCCAATTTTCTACTGTGTGCCAACTAGCAATATTATATTTTTTTGCAAGAGATACATATGTACCTTCATTATTTTGATATTCGTTAATCACTTTTTCTATTAACGCATCATCATAGTCTTTTCTATATTTTTGTCCTTTCTTTCCCATAAAAAATACACCTCCGATTAAAGTATACCATAACTCTTTTTTATTATGGTCTACCAATCGGGGTGCATTTCATTAGCTGTTCTCTTTTATAAATTTATAGAAGGTGTAAGTATCATTAAACAACCAACTAACAAAAAAATATATATAAAATATTTAAAAAAGATATTGACAACTGTATATAAACAGTATATACTGTTTATATACATAAAAGAAGAGAGGTATAATTATGAATATTATAATAAGCAATTCAAACAATATCCCGCTGTATGAACAAGTAAAAGAGCAAATAAAAAACAAGATAATTTCTAATGAATTAAAAGTAGGAGAATTATTACCATCAATAAGAAGTCTAGCAAAAGGCTTAAGAATAAGTGTAATTACCACTAAAAATGCCTATGAAGAATTAGAAAAAGAAGGATATGTCGAAACTATACCAGGTAAAGGAACATATGTATCTAATAAAAATACAGAAATTATAAGAGATGAGCAACTACAAAAAATAGAAAATTTAATAGATACAGTTGTATCTATTGCTAAAATAAGTGGAATCACTAAAAAAGAAATAGAAGATATGTTAAATATTTTATATGAGGAGGAATAAAATGGAAAATATAGTAGAAATAAAAAATTTATCAAAAAAATATAATGGATTCCAATTAAAAAATATTAATATGGAATTACCAAAAGGAATGATAATGGGGTTGATAGGAGAAAATGGAGCAGGAAAAACAACAACAATAAAATCAATATTAAATATAATAAATTCAGAAGGTAGTATAAAAATATTTGGAAAAGATATTAAATTAAATGAAAAAGAGGTAAAAGAAGAAATAGGAGTTGTATTAGATGATAGCTTTTTATCTGAATATTTAACAGCCAAACAAGTAAATTCTATTATGAAAAGTATGTATAAAAATTGGGATGAGCAACTATATTTTAAATATTTAGAAAATTTCAAATTACCTAAAAACAAATTAGTAAAAGACTTTTCTAGTGGTATGAAAATGAAATTAAAAGTTACAACAGCATTATCACATCACCCAAAACTTTTAATATTAGATGAACCAACAAGTGGACTTGACCCAGTAGCAAGAAATGAAATTTTAGATATTTTTCAAGACTTTATCCAAAACGAAGAAAACTCTATACTAGTTTCTAGCCACATAACATCAGACTTAGAACATATAGCAGATTACATTACATTCATAAATGATGGAGAAATTGTATTGTCAAAAACAAGAGATGAACTGTTAGAACAATATGGAATCGTAAAATGCACTAAAGAAGAATTTGAAAAAATAGATAAAAATGATTATGTAAAATTTAAAGAAAATAGATTTGGATACGAAGTTCTAGTAGAAAATAAAACAAAATTTAAAAGAAAATATGATTTTAATATTATAGATAAACCTACATTAGAAGATATAATGTTAATTTATATAAAGGGGGAAAAATAATTATGAAAGCAATAATAGCATTATTAAAGAAAGATTTATATAATTTATCAAGTTACAAAACTTCATTTATTATAATTTTAATATTAGTACCTATATTTTGTATTTCTATTTCAGATATTCAATTTATAATACCAGCACTAACTATGATGTTTGGAATGATAGCGATTTCAACATTTTCTTATGATGATATGTCTAAAGCAAATAAATTTATAAATGCAATGCCAACTACAAAAAAAGAAATAGTAAGAGGGAAATATATATTAGCAATAATGGGAATTTTTTTAGGAGGAATAATAGGGAGTATTGTAACAATTATAGTAGGAAATATTATAAATATAGTAAATCCAAGTAGTAATGTAGTGTTAAATTATCAGGAAATTATAATTAATACAATTACTTGGATGCTTGGATTATATATAATTCAAAGTATCCAAATACCGTTAATATATAAATATGGATCAGAAAAATCAAGAATAGTTATGATTATGCTAATGATATTTGCAGGAGGATTAATTGTATTTGTGCAACCATTAATACCTGCCATATATAATATTATAAATATACAAATACCACAAAAGTTATACACAATTATTATAGGAATTAGTTTAGCCTTATTAGCTATTGTTATGTATATTATATCTTTTAAAATATCATACAAAACATATAAAAATAAAGAATTATAGTTATAAATTTGCTAAAGCAATTTATATAGTAACAGATTAGATTTAAGAACTTGTGATAAATAATACTAATTTTAAAATTATTACAAAAATGTAAGAATAATTTAATATAAAATGATACCAAAAAAATAAATTATGATATATAATAAAACAAAAAATGGAGTAAAATATGAAGAAAAAAGAAATTTTAGAAGAACTAATAGTTATATTTTGGATATTCATAATAGGAAGCATATTAGGATACATATTTGAAATGATAGTAGTTTTATTTCAAAAAGGTTTTTTTGAATCAAGACAAGGACTTATATATGGACCATTTACACCAGTATATGGCATAGGAGGAATGGCCTATTATATAGTATTTAGATTTATAAAAACAAGAAACAAAGGAAAAGTCTTTTTAATATCTATGATATTAGGAGGAGTAACAGAATACTTAGCATCATATATACAAGAAAAAGCATTTGGAACTATATCATGGGATTATTCACATTTATTATTTAATATAAATGGAAGAACAAGTCTATTACATTGCACTTATTGGGGAATTGCGGGAATACTATATATCATATATATAGAACCAAGAATAGAAAAAATAAGAGAAAACATAAACAAAATGAATTTCAAAATATTAACAAGTACAATATGCATATTCATGATATTTAATATAATAATATCATGCCTTGCAGCAAATAGACAAAGGGAAAGAAGAAATAATATAGAAGCAGAAAATAAAATTGACATATTTTTAGACAAATACTATCCAGACGAATATATGGACAAAATATTTGCAAATAAAAGGAACAAATAGGTGAAATAATTGACAAAACAGGCATAATGTTGTATTATAATAATAGAAAGGGAAAGTCCTTTTTTTGCAGCCAAAAGCCCATAAAAGGTTGTATCACAAAAAAACACAGGAGGAAAAAACATGAGCGAGATTGTAGTTGTGATTGCAATGGTAATTCAGTTGATATGTGGAAGTACAACAACTGAAGCAAACATCGGAAACATGCTCCCAATGTTATTACTTGGTGGTAGTTCCACAAACCTTAATTTGGCTCAGTCAAACTGGGACGAGGTCGACGTAAAGTTTGACCTCGGAAACGGAGGATATGAGAAATATGGTCTTGGAAAAGGATCAAGTTGCCGTATTCATGGCAACTTAAAGAGAGGTTTATACTTGGACTTTGAGGTCCAAGCAGAAGTATGGGAACGAACAAGAGAAGTAGTAGAGCCAGTAGAAGGAGTTACTATAACAACTAGACATTATAGTGACAACAATGGGAGCTATGAAATTTCATTTGGACCACTAAAATGGGAAGATGTCATTGAAGTTTTTAATGGCTGAAACAGTCACCACTCATAGAACAAAATTGTTTTATGAGTGGTGACGCTTTATAATATAAAAATTCTTAACATATTATTTTACTAGAAAGGAGGCAAAACAAAAAAATGCAAGAACAAATTCCAACATTTTTAATACAAATGTTAACAGAACAATATGGAAAAGAAAAAACAAATCAAATAATAAAAGGATATACTAAGCCAAAGCCAGTAACACTAAGAATAAATACAATAAAAACAACAAAAGAAATAATTAAAAGTAAATTAAAAGAATCAAAAATCGAATTTGAAGAAATTACATGGTATAAAGAAGCATTAATTATAAAAAACGTAAAAGAAGAAGAAATAAAAAAGCTTGATATTTATGAAAAAGGAGAAATATATTTACAAAGCTTATCATCAATGCTTCCTCCAATTATATTAGAACCACAAGCAGGCGAAAATATTCTCGATATGGCAGCAGCACCAGGAGGAAAAACAACACAAATTGCAACAATAACAAACAATAAATCATATATAACAGCATGTGAGAAAAATAAAATAAGAGCAGAAAGACTAAAGTACAATTTACAAAAACAAGGAGTAAAATCTGTAAATATAATGATAGAAGATGCAAGAAAATTAAGTGACTACTTTTCTTTTGACAAAATACTATTAGATTCACCATGTAGTGGAAGTGGAACAATGAATATATTTAACAAAAACTTTAACCAAGAATTAGTAGAAAGGTCAGCAAAAGTACAGGAAGAACTATTACTAAAAGCATTAAAAATTTTAAAACCAGGAAAGGAAATGATATATTCAACGTGTTCAATTTTAAGAAAAGAAAATGAAGAGATAATAAAAAAAGTTTTAACGAAAATGAAGGCAAAAATACAACCTATAGAAAAAATTCCAAGTATTCCAACACTAGAAACAACAATAGAAGGAACACTATGTATATGTCCAACAGAACAATATGAGGGATTTTATGTTGCAAAAATATGCAAATAAAAACAAAAAACTATTGACAAAGCAAATAAAATATATTATAATATATGCGTTACAAGAAGAAGTCACAACTTCTCACCTTATCAAAGAAGAAAAAGGTTAGAAAAAAATATAGTTATTAAATAATAAATATAACTAAATGTGTGTGAATAATTGGCTTGTAACAAAGTCAATTTTTTTGTTTATTAAAATACATAAAATTGATGATAAAACTAGGAGGTGTTTTATATAAAACAAGAATTACCAATAAATGGTCAAATAAGAGCCAAAGAAGTAAATCTAATAAATGACAATGGAGAAAAAGTTGGAATTGTACCATTATCAAAAGCATTAGAACTTGCTGAAGAAAAAAAATTAGACTTAGTATTAGTATCACCAAATTCACAAATGCCAGTATGCAAAATAATGAACTATGGGAAATATAAATTTGAGCAAGCAAAAAAAGAAAAAGAAGCAAAGAAAAAACAAAAGGTACAAGAAACCAAAGAAATAAGAATAACTCCAAACATAGAAGATCACGACTTTGGTTTCAAAGCAAAAAATGCCAGAAAATTTCTAGAAGATGGAAACAAAGTAAAAATTACTGTAAGATTTAGAGGAAGAGAACTAAACAATGTAAAAATGGGAGAAGAAGTATTAACCCAATTCATAAAAAACTTAGAAGACATAGCAGTAGTAGAAAAAAATCCAAAACTAGAAGGAAAAAACATGTTTATTATATTAGCTAAAAAAGCTTAAGAGATAAAAATAACTCAAAAAGCTTAAAAATATAAAACAAACAATATCGAAAGGAGAAATACCATGCCAAAGTTAAAAACAAATAAAGCTGCAAAGAAAAGATATTCTTTAACAGCAACAGGAAAAGTAAAAAGAACAACAGCTAATAGAAGACACTTATTAGCAAATAAAACAAAAAGACAAAAGTTATCAAGCAGACGCCCAGGAGCATATGCAGATAAAACATGTGAAAACACAATAAAAAAATTATTACCATATGGTAACTAATAAAAAATTAGGGAGGTAAAATAAATGGCAAGAGTAAAATCAGCAATGACAACAAGAGCAAGACATAAAAAAGTATTAAAACAAGCAAAAGGATATTATGGAGCAAAACATTACAGATTCAGAAATGCCAACCAAGCAGTATTAAAATCATTATCATACTCATATGTTGGAAGAAAAGATAGAAAAAGCAATTTTAGAAAATTATGGATAGCAAGAATAAATGCTGCATCAAGAATGAATGGACTAACATATAGCAAATTAATTTCAGGATTAAAAAAAGCTAATGTAACAATAAATAGAAAAATGCTATCAGAAATAGCCATAAGTGATCCAAAAGCATTCACAGAAATTGCAGAAATAGCAAAAAAAGCATAGAAAAAAAGAAAGAAGGATCTTTATTTTGAAAATAATTCAAAAAAAGGTCTCTTTTTGCATTTTTTATAAAAATAATACATAAGGAGGCAAGTTAGGAAACTAACAATAAAAGAGATGAACATAGGAATAGATATAGACGGAGTTCTAACAGATTTAGAAAGAGCAACTATAGATTATGCAACAAAAATGAGTGTAGAAGAAAACTGGCCAATAGATATAAATGTCAGTGAATACTGGGAAGTAAAAACATTTAACTGGACAGAAAAACAAGCAAACAAATTTTGGAATAAATACTTAGTTCCATATGTAAAAGAAAGTAAATCAAGAGCATTTGCACCAGAGATAATAGAAAAATTAAAAAAAGAACAAAACAAAGTATATATCATAACAGCAAGAGACGAATCAGGAATGCCACCAGAACATTATGGGGAAATGCAAGAATTAACAAAGCAATGGTTAAAAAAACAGAACATACAATACGACAAATTAATATTTGCAAAAAATGAAGAAAAATTACAACAATGTTTAGAAAATAGTATAGATGTAATGATAGAAGACTGCCCTAGTAACATACAATATATATCAAAAAAAATCAAAGTTATAAAATTTGATTGTCAATACAATAAAAAAGAACTAGGAGAAAATATAATTACAGGTTATAGTTGGTATCATATTTACAATATAATAAATCAATTGAAAAATAAATAAAATAAGAAAGGGAGAACTGAAATGGCCAAAATATTAGAAGATGTATCAAGAACATTTAATGAATTTTTATTATTACCAAATTTAACAGACGAAAGATGTATACCATCAAATGTATCATTAAAAACGCCACTTGTAAAATTCAAAAAAGGAGAAGAACCTAAATACTATGCAAATGTACCAATGGTATCTGCAATAATGCAATCAGTATCAGGAGAAAAAATGGGAATAGCATTAGCAAGAGAAGGCGGAGTAGCATTTATATATGGCTCACAATCAATAGAATCACAAGCTGAAATGGTACAACATGTAAAAAAACATAAAGCGGGATTTGTAGTAAGTGACTCAAATGTAAAAAGTGATACAACATTGAGAGATGTATTAGAACTAGTAAAAAGAACAGGACATTCAACAGTAATGATAACAGAAGATGGAACAGCAAATGGAAAATTCCTAGGCTTAGTAACAGATAAAGATTACAGAATTTCAAGAGATGATTTAGATGCACCAATATCAAAATATATGACACCAAAAGAAAGAGTAATTTGGGCAGAAAAAGGAATATCACTTATAGAAGCAAATGATATAATATGGGAACACAAAAAAGAATGTTTACCAATATTGACAAAAGAAGGAAATTTAAAATATTTAGTATTTAGAAAAGATTATGAAGAAAGAAAACACAACCCAAATTCATTATTAGATGAAAACAAGAGATATATTGTAGGCGCAGGAGTAAATACGAGAGACTATGAGGAAAGAATACCAGCATTAGTAGAAGCAGGAGTAGACATGGTATGTATTGATTCATCAGATGGATATTCAGTATGGCAAAAAAACACAATACAATTTGTAAGAGAGAAATATGGAGATAATCTAAAAATTGGAGCAGGAAACGTTGTTGATGCTGAAGGATTTAGATACTTAGCAGAAGCAGGAGCAGACTTCATAAAAGTAGGTGTAGGTGGAGGCTCTATATGTATAACAAGAGAAACAAAAGGAATAGGTAGGGGACAAGCAAGTGCTCTAATAGATGTAGTAGAAGCTCGTAATAAATATTTTGAAGAAACAGGAATATATATTCCAATTTGCTCAGATGGAGGAATAGTACATGACCACCATATAACAATTGCATTAGCGCTAGGAGCAGACTTTGTAATGATGGGACGTTACTTTGCAAGATTTGATGAAAGCCCAACAAGAATAGTAAGAATTAATAACAATTTTGTAAAAGAATATTGGGGAGAAGGCTCAAACAGAGCTAGAAATTGGCAAAGATATGACATGGGAGGAGCACAAAAACTTTCTTTTGAAGAAGGAGTTGATTCATATATTCCATATGCAGGTTCATTAAAAGACAATTTAGGAATCACAGTTGCAAAAATAAAATCTACAATGTGTAACTGCGGTGCAATTACAATACCAGAACTACATGAAAAAGCAAGATTAACATTAGTATCTAATGTTAGTATAGCAGAAGGTAGTGCACATGATGTAATTTTAAAAGAAGTTGAAAAAAAATAAAAAACTTAAAAAGCAAATTTCCTTTGCAAAGCAAAAGAGATTTGCTTTTAACTATTCTTTTTTCATTTTTGGTTTAGAAATCAAAGATGCAATGTAACCAAAAAAGATAGCAGCAGCGATTCCGCCAGCAGAAGCAGTAATTCCACCAGTAAATGCACCAATAATACCTGATTCTTTAACACCTTTTATAGCACCTTTAGCTAAATTGTAACCAAAACCGGTTAAGGGAACAGTTGCACCGCTGCCTGCAAAATCAACAATATATTGATAAACACCTAAACCACCTAGAATAGCACCAGTGGTAACGAAAATAACTAAAATCCTGGCAGGAGTAAGTTTTGTCTTGTCTATTAAAATCTGACCAATTACACAAATTGCCCCACCAGTGCAAAAACACCTAAGTAATTGTAGCCAATCAATACTTTGCAAAAAATCCATACAAACACCTCCTACATTTCAATACTAATTGCATGTGCTATACTAGGAATAGATTCTCCTTGTTGAGAAGAAGTAGAGTTCATGAGAGCACCAGTAGCAATTAATAACAATCTTTTGATTTTTTTATCTTTAAATTCTTTGAAGAAATATCCTGAAAATACAGTTGCACAACAACCGCAACCACTGCCTCCAGCATGAGTATCCTGTTTTTGTCTATCAAATATTAAAACTCCACAATCATTGTAATTGGATTTTATATTATAACCTTTATTTTGGGCAAGATCAATAAGAATATCTTTCCCAACATATCCTAAGTCTCCTGTAATAATTGCATCATAATAAGATGGAGAACGACCAGTGTCTTTAAAATGACATATTAATGTATCTAATGCTGCTGGAGCCATAGCGGCTCCCATATTATTGGCATCCTTTATACCCATATCTACAATTTTTCCACTTGTAATATGTGTAATAAAAGGGCCTTCTCCGTTTTTTTGATAAAACAGCAGCGCCAGCTCCTGTTACAGTCCACTGAGATGTTGGAGGACGTTGATTTCCAAGCTCTAACGGAAATCTAAATTGCTTTTCAGCACTACAAAAATGACTAGATGCAGCACACAAAACATGTTGACAACAACCATCAATCATAATAGCACCAAGACTAAGTCCCTCAACAAAAGTTGAACAAGCTCCAAATATTCCTAAAAAAGGAATATTAAGTTCTCTAAGACCAAAACTAGAAGAAATACATTGATTCAATAAATCACCTGCAAAACAATATTCTATATTACTTGAAGCAATACCAGATTTTGAAATAGCCATATTTACAGTTTCTTTAATTATTTTACTTTCTGACTTTTCCCATGTCTTTTCACCCCAAAATTCATCATCCAAACATTGGTCAAAATATTTTGAAAGAGGACCGTTAGCCTCTTTAGGACCGACAATTGAAGCAACATTTGTTATACAAGGTGAAGTGTCAAACTTTATTGTTTGTTTTCCAAGTTTTTGCATAAAATTCATTCCTTTCATGTTATGCTTAAATTAAGCATTTTTGATTTTAAACTAATGTAATAGTTTGAGTATTAAAAATTAAATATACAAGCCCTATTAGAATAGAGGTGGAAATACCGAAAACAAGCACAGGACCAGCAACTGTAAACATTTTGCCACCAACTCCCATAACATATCCTTCAGACTTATATTCCATGGCAGGGGAAACAATGGAATTTGCAAAACCAGTAATAGGAACTAAAGAACCAGCACCAGCAAATTTACCAATTTTGTTAAAAATGTTTAGACCAGTCAAAAATGCGCTAATAGCAATTAATATTATAGAAACAATTGTACCAGAAAGATCTTGAGAAAGACCTCGCAACTTACATATATTAGAAATTATTTGTCCTATAGAACAAATAAGTCCACCAACCCAAAAAGCATTGAAACAATTTTTTAAAATAGGAGAATTTGGAGATTTTTTTCCAACATACTCTTGATAATCTTTTTTTGAATCTAATGGTTTCATAAATACCTCCTAAATTTTTATGTAGGAAAATTTAATATAATTGAATTTTTCCGTACAACTTAAAAATAATGTTTCCTAAAAATAAAAAAATATACATTAAAAGTAATAATATTACAATAATATTACAATAATATTACAAAAAATACAATTAGATTACATTTCTTGCAAATCTATTGACTTTTTGTCTAAAAAAGTTAAAATAAAAGTAAGTGTAATAATAAAAGCGAGGGGGATAAAATGGCAAGTTATTTAGGATTATATATCGAAAGTCACCTAATTAAATATGCAAAAGTGACAAAAGAAAAAGATAAAATAAAAATAGACTCATTTGGAATAAAATTTTACAATAACTTATCTCAAGCTATTAATCAAATAGTAGAAGAAACATATAGCTTTAATACTCCAATAAGTGTAAACCTAGCAGGAGAATCATATCAATATTTTAGTATGTTTTCGCAATTAAACAAAAAAGACCTGGACAAAGCAATAAAACTAGAATATGACACATATTGTACAGAAAAGGGATTTAATTCAAATTCTATGGAACAAAGATATTCGATAGTTAATAATATAGTAGATGACGGAAAATTAAGAGTAATAAACATAAGCCAAAATAAAATCGAGTTAACAAAAATAAAAACTAAATTAGGTGAATACAAACTTAACACAATATCACCAGTATCAATGACAATCCCTACAATAGCATCATTAGGAGAAAAAGAAAAGGCTTTAATAGTAAATATAGAAGAAGATACAACAATAACAACAATAATAGATAGAAACATATATGAAATAACAAAAATTGAACAAGGAAGTAAAGAAATTCTTGAAAAAATAAACATGAAAGAAAATTCATATGCAAAGGCATATGAAATTTTAAGGAATACAACAATATATACATCAGATACACAAGATTTTGTTGAAGAAGAAAGCAGATATTTAGAAGATATAATGCCAACGTTATACTCAGTCGTAGGAAATGTACAAAAAATAATAAATGAAAATATACAAAAAATAGATAAAGTATATATTACTGGAACACTTTCATGTGTAAATAATATTGATTTGTACTTTCAAGAATATTTGGACAAAGTACAATGTGAAATATTAAAACCATATTTTGTACAAAATTTAGCAAAAGATGTCAATTTAAAAGAATATATTGAAGTAAACTCAGCAATATCACTGGCATTACAAGGACTTGGAGAAGGAATTAAAGGAATAAACTTTAAAAGCATTTCGTTGCTTGAAAAAGCATTTCAAACGGTGCCTATAACAAAAAGTACAAGAAAAGAAAAAAATATAAATATAAAACTTGATGATTTCAAAGAAAAATTCACAAAGCCAGAAACATGGTTACTAAGAAGTTCAATAGCTGTATTATTATTTATTATAATATATAGTACATTTTCAAGTTTATTAGTAAAACAAATAGAAACAAAACAAAAAGAAGTTGATAAAGTCACAACAGACATAAGTATGCAAATATCAAAAATACAAAAAGATACACAGAATTTAAATCAACAAGTCACACAATATACAGAAGATATAAAAAAATTAAAAACAGTAAATGATAAAATAAGTGAAATAAATGCAAGTAAAAACTTAATACCAAATTTATTAAACCAAATAATGCAAACAATTGATGAAAATGTGCAAATAAAAACAATAGAAAATACAACAGATAAACATATTGTTATTATAGCACAGTCTGAAAAATATCAGGGTTTAGGATATTTTAAAACCAAATTACAAACAAAAAATATTTTAAACAATGTAGTTGCTGGAAGCAGTATGAAAAATGGCTCAACTATAACTGTTACGATAGAAGGTGATTTACCATGAGAAAAATATTATTAGGAATAATTACAATATTATTATTAACTTTTGCTATATATATAACTGTACAAGGAACATCTATAGGAAATTTTAAAATTAATAGTTTTACCAAAATTAAAGAAGCAAATGAAATGCTTAATAAGAAAATTTCAGCAGCAACACAATTAAAAGAAACTTCATATCCACAGAATATTCAAATACTAAATGAAACATATAAAAAAGTAATGACAGAAAAACAAAATTATGAACAGGTTATTGCATTAGGGGTTAATGATGAAGGAGAAACAATAAACAGTGGAGCTAGATATGAAATGGAGAAACTGTGGATTACTCTTGGACGTTATGCAGATAAGCAAGGAGTAGATTTGAAATTAGAAGTAATAGCAAATACGTTAACAGATAGTGCGGCAGAACAAATTGTTTCAGACAAAGGCGTTACAGAAATATTCAAATCATATGATTTAAAATTTACATTGCAAGGTGGATATGTTCAAATAACAGACTTCTTATATGATATAGAAAAAGATAGATCATTAGTATTTAAAATAGAAAATTATAAAATGGTTCCAGGAAGTAGTGTAGAAAATCTAATGGCAACTTTTACATGTAAAGATGTATACTTAAATATATCTAGTGCAGATGCACAACAGCAAACTCAACCAGATACTCAAGGTACAACAACAGATGGGAAAACAACAAATGATCAAATAACAGCAAATCCTCAAAACACAACAACAGAAGGAATAAATTCTACACAAAATGGGGCAACCACAAATTCAAATTCATAATAGTATAAAATTACTGAAAACTTTAAAAATTATAGAAAGGAAAGTATGAAAATGACCAAAAATATAATAAGAGAAATAATAATTTCACTATTAGTCTGTTTAGCAATATTATTAATTTTAAGTGTAATATTATATAATTTTATACCGTCAAATAAAGTTATTCCAGAAGAAGTAGAATATGTGCCAACAGCAGAAATACAAACACAATTAAATGCCGAAAGAGTGCAAAACTCTGTACCAACAAAAGTTTTTGAAATAACTGCTTCAGATTTAGATAAATATGAAAAAACAAATGACTATAACCCAGGAAAAGTAAATCCATTTGCACCAGTAACTGATTCAAGTAATGGTGATTCTAATGGGGAAAGTGGTAATAATAGTTCAAATCAAGGAGATTCATCAAATAATAATTCAAATAATAGTAATTCAACAAACAATGGAGGAGGTTCATTATTTGAAAAACCATCAAGTAAATAATATTATATTTTAATATTTAAATATAATCTAATACATCAAGAGAAAAGGGGATGAACAAACTTAAGATAAAGGATAGTTACCTAATTAACAAAGTTATTAAAATTTTAATATACAAAATCTGTTAATAAACAGAGAAAAGAAAAAGGAGGAAATTAAAATGAAAAAAAATCAAAGAGGTGTAACATTAATTGCACTTGTAGTTACAATAATTGTACTACTAATTTTAGCAGCTACAGCGATAGCAACATTAACAGGAGAGGATGGAATAATAACAAATGCTCAGAAAGCACAAGCAGCAAATACAGAAGGAGAGGCAATTGACAAATTAAACCTTGCATATAATGCTGTATACACAAATGCAATGGTAAAAATGTCAACTGTAAATGGATATCAACCAAGTGAAGCAACTAATGCAAACGAACTAGCAGATATTGCTGCAAAAGAAATCGGAGCAAAATTAAATAAAACAGCTGTACCAGATGTTGCAACAGTACCTAATGGTTATACTGTTTATGTAAATGGTGCTACTATAACATTATTTTACAAAGATGCAAAATTTGTAAATACACCTGCAACAAAAGGACCAGATGGAACAATAACAGCAAATACATCAGATAATTTATACCCAATGCTAAAAGCTGAAATAACACTAAAAACTAATGGAGTTGAATACTCTTTAGAACCAATAAGAAGTGTTAAATAGTTGATGAAAGGAAAATGATGAAATGAAAAAAAATCAAAGAGGTGTAACATTAATTGCATTAGTAGTTACAATAATAGTGCTACTAATATTAGCCGCAACAGCAATAGCAACACTAACAGGAGAAGATGGAATAATAACAAATGCTCAAAAAGCACAAGCTGCCAATATTGAAGGAGAAGTTATAGACAAAATGTCACTTGGATATAATTCAGTATATACAAATGCAATGGTAAAAATGTCAACACAAAATGGATATCAACCAAGTGCAGAGGCTAATGTACAAGAATTAGTTAATATATTAGTAAAAGAAATAGGAAAAGATGCTAAAAATGAAGGAACTACAGCAGTACCAACAGATACAACTATAAAAGATGGAAAATATCATGTATATTATTCAGTAGATGGAGCTAACAAAACAGCTAAAATCACAATATTATACGGAGATGGAAAATTTGCATTAAAAGCAAATGAAACACCAGCAAATAACTTATATCCAAATCTTAAAGCTGAAATAGAATTGACATCAAATAGTGTTAATTATAAAACAACACCAACAAGAAGTGTAAAATAATTTATGATTAAAATATAGGAAGGAAAAATAAAATGAAAAAGAACCAAAGAGGTGTAACACTAATTGCATTAGTAGTTACAATAATAGTATTATTAATATTAGCTGCAACAGCGATAGCAACATTAACAGGAGAAGATGGAATAATAACAAATGCTCAAAAAGCACAAGCAGCAAACACAGAAGGAGAAGTTATTGATAGAATGAATTTAGCATATAATGCTGTATATTCACAATCAATGATTAAAATGTCAACAGAAAATGGATATCAACCAAGTGCTAAATATGCAGATTTAGCAAAAGCAGTAGCAGATGAGTTAGGAATAACAAAAACAACAGATCAAAAAGTTGACAATGGAAACTATACAAAAGAAATAGGTGGAGGAACATGGACAATAACATCAACAGCTGCTACAGCAGATCCAGGAGCTACACCAGCTACAATTAAAATAGAATATAGAGATGCAAAATTTGCATTAGATTTTAGTGGAGATAAAACATATCCAGAAAATAATCAATATCCAAAATTAAGTTGTACAATTACTTTAGATACAAATAAAGTATCATTTACAGCACCGGTAAGATCAGTAAAATAATTTAACATAATAAATACAGCAACAGGCATATACTTATGTATATGCCTGCGCTAATATAAAGCAATAATTCAAATAATACATAAAGAAAGGGGAAACTAGTTATTATAAACTAGCAAGGCTTAAAAATGAATATATTTTTATATGCAATAATCTTTATAATAGGAACTGTATTCGGAAGTTTTTATACACTAGCAGTATATAGAATACCAAAAAATATAGATATAATAAAAACTCATTCATATTGTCCAAATTGTAATCATAAGTTAGGATTTTTTGAATTAATACCAGTATGGAGTTATATAATTTTAGGTGGAAAATGTAAACACTGTAATCAACCAATAAGAGCAAGATATTTAATATTAGAAATATTAAGTGGATGCACATTTTTAATGTTAGCACAATTATTTAAAATTAATATATATACATTAAATATACAAAAAATAACAGTTTTTGCATTAACAATATTATATTTTACAGCATTAGTATTAATAATAGCAATAGATAAAGAATACAGAAAAATAGACAAAAAGGTACTTGCATATGGAATATTCATATCACTTATATATATGATATATCTATATACAATAGAACCAACTAGTATATATAGATATGCTATATATCTAGGAATATTTATAATATTATTATCAATAGACACTATATTACTTAGAAAACTAGCAAAAGAAAGTTATATAGTAAATATATTAATATTTATAAATATTATCTTAATATTTACAGATTTTAGTATAACTATCTTAACAATTGTGATTGCAAGTTTAGCAATAGTAATATATATTCTAGAACAAAAAATAATACAAAAGAAAAAAACGATTAAGAAAAGTTCATTAAATGACATACCACTCGGATTTTTCATAGGCGTAAGTAATATTATAGTGTTATTTATGATGAATTTAATAAGCCAATTATAGGCTGAAAAGCAATATGGAGGAACTATATGAAATCTCAAAAAGGTGTAACTTTGGTATCTGTTGCAATATATATAGTAGTAATGCTTATTATTGTTGCAGTAATATCAAGAATATCAGCAGTTTTTTATAAAAATGTAAAGAATACAACAGGACAAGCAGGAGCATATACAGAATACACAAAATTCAACAATTATTTAACAAAAGAAATAAATATAAAAGGAAATGAAGTAAGAGCATGTCAAAACACATCTGATATGAATTATATAATTTTTTCTACAACACAAAATCAATATAGTTTTGTAAAATCAGATAATTCGATATATAGAAATAAAGCAAGAATATGTAAGAATGTTGATAATTGCTCAATAACTTATGATGAAAATACAAAAATAATAAGTGTGTATTTAAAAATTAACAGCGTAGAATATAATTTAAAATATACAGTATACAGATAGAAGATTGGAGGAAAAGATATGGAAGTTAGAAAACGTCAACCAATGGGAATTGAACTTGTAAAAAAAGGAATAGTATCAACAGATGATGTAGATCTAGCATTAGAGGAACAAAGAAGAAATCCAAGTAAAAAAATCGGAGAAATTTTAAACGATATGCATGTATGTGATTCACGTGAATTAATACAAGCAATAGGTGAAATAGTAGGTATAAGAGGAATAATATTAACGCAAGAGTCAATAAAAATTGACGTATTAAAATATATATCATTAGAAATTGCTCAAAAAAACTCAGCAATACCATTTGATATTGTAGGAGGAAGAATAAAAGTATGTTTTTCAGATACTACAAATACTAGAAATGTTGAATCTGTTAGAATGTTAATGTTAAATAAAGGGTTAATAATTGAACCATATATAACATTTTCTAATATATTAAATAATCTAATGAAGACTCTTGGAGGAGCAGCAGACAAGGATATATCGAAAATTAGAAATGGAGATAACACAACAGAAATAATAGACACAATAATAAAAACAGGAATAGAAAAAAGAGCAAGTGATATACATTTTGAACCAGAAAGAAATGAAATAAGAGTAAGATATAGAATAGATGGAGAATTATTTACAGCGACATCAATACCTAAAGAAAAACAAACTCAAATAATAGGAAGACTAAAAGCAATATCAAATATGCATCAAGAAAAACAAGAATCTCAAGATGGTAGAATATTATTATATGAAGATTATAATATTCGTGCATCATCACAAAAAAATGTCTATGGAGAAAAATTTGTGCTAAGATTGCTAAAGAAAAATTCAGATATACAAAATATATTTGAATTAGGATATCCGGGAACAGAAAAAGATTTGAATAAAAGTATTAATAAAAGAAATAGTATAACAATAATAGCTGCACCAACTGGAGAGGGAAAAACAACATCTTTGTATAGTATTATGGATTATTTAAATAAGCCTGAAATAAACATTACCACAATAGAAGATCCAGTAGAAATACGTATAGATGGATTAAACCAAATAGAAATAGATGCAAAATCTACTTTTTCAGGAAGTTTAAGAACAGTATTAAGACAAGACCCAGATATAATTCTTGTAGGAGAAATTAGAGATAAAGAAACAGCTGAAATAGCAATGCAAGCAGGACAAACAGGACATTATGTATTATCAACAATACATACAATAGATGCTATTGAAGTAATAACAAGATTAAGGAAAATGGGAGTAACAGACTATGACATTGCAAGTACATTAGCAACAAGTATTTCTCAAAGGTTAGTAAGAAGGTTATGTCCAAACTGTAAAAAAGAAAGAGAATTTACAGAAGAAGAAAAGAAAATAATAGAAGATATTGGAAGAAAATACAATTTTACATTTGATTTGAATAATATTAAAACATATAATGCAGTTGGTTGTAGTAAGTGTAATAATACAGGATATTATGGAAGAATTGGAATTTTTGAAATACTTAATTTAAATGATAATATAAAAGAACTTATTATGAATGGAAAATCAAGTATAGAAATAAGAAGAGAAGCACTAAAAGAGGATTATAGACCACTTTGCATAGACGGAATAAATAAAGTATTATCAGGGCTAACTAATTTGGAAGAAATAAATAGAAAAATTTTAATATTTTAAAAAAACAGATTATACGCAAAATAAGAAGGGAGAAAAAAATGGTTAACTTAGACAAAATAATGACATATGCAATAGAAAAAGAAGCATCAGATATACATTTAATATCAGGATTAAAACCAATACTTAGAATAGCAAGATCTTTGGTTCCAGTAGAAGGTTCAAAAGAATTAAAAGATGAAGATATGTCAGAAATATATGATTACCTTGTAAGAGGAAATGTAGACAAGGACAAAGTTTTTAATGAAACAAAAAAATTAGATACATCATATGAACATAATGGGGTACGTTTGAGAGTGAATTTATCATATGCGAATGAAGTTCCAACTTGCACAATGAGAATTATAAAAAATGAATTACCATCATATGAAGATTTAGGAGTACCAGATATAGTAAGAAGAATGACATATCAACCACAAGGCTTAATCTTAGTAACAGGAAAGACAAACTCTGGTAAATCAACAACATTGAATGCTTTAGTAAACCATATAAATGAAACACAAAACAAAAAAATATTATCACTAGAAAGTCCAGTAGAATATAAACATAAATCAAAAAATTCAATTATAGTTCAAAAAGAAGTTGGAGAAGGAAGAGACTGTTTAACATACCATGATGGAGTAAAAAATGCATTAAGGGAAGATTGCGATATTCTAGTAATAGGAGAAATTAGAGATAGAGTAACAATGGAAGCTGCAATAGAAATGGCAGAATCAGGACATTTAGTAATAGGAACTTTACATACAAAATCATGTGCAGAAACGATAGACAGAATGATAAATTTCTATGAAGTAAGAGACCAAGCACAGATAAAATATATGTTATCATCATTACTAAAACTTGTAATATCACAAAGATTATTAGTTGGAACGACTGGAAAACTAGTATTAGTACCAGAAGTAATGGTAGTTGATAATATAGTTGCAGGAACACTTAGAAAAGAAAAAATAAGTGTATCAGAAATTGAAGATGCAATACAAAGTGCACAAGATAAAGGAAGTGTAAGTTTAATAAATTCAATAGCAACATTATTTGTAGATAATAAAATAACATTAGACCAAGCAAAAGCACAAATAGAAGAAAAAAATATAGAGACATTAAATAGGACAATAATGCAATTAAGGATAAAAAAAGGAAAAAACGGAATGCAAGGATAAAATTATATAAAGAAGGGAGATAACAGCATGCCAATATATGTATATAGAGCTATAACAGACAAAGGTCTAATGGTAAGGAATAAAGTTGAAGAAACAAGTAAACAGAACTTAATAAAAAAGCTTAGGGAAAATGATATTACCCCAATAGAAATTATACAAGTATCATTTAGTCAGAATAAGCAAAAAAGGCAAAAGAAAAATGTTACAGATATAAAGGAAATAGTTGGGAATATAAATACAACTCAGTTTGAAAAGAAAAATGAATCTGCTAAACCATCTGCTTTAGAAAAAGTTAATTTATATCTTGCATCAACAAAAAAAATAACAAGAAGAGATATTATAGTATTTACACAAAATTTCTATTTGCTAAAAAAGGCAAACTTCAATAATATACATGCACTAAGTACAATAATTCAAAGTACTGAAAATCCTACACTAAAAGGAATATTAGAAGATATATTAGCAGGCGTTGAAGCAGGAGAATATATGTATACTACAATGGAATACTATGAAGACATATTTCCATATATATATATAAATATGATAAAAGTAGGAGAATTGTCAGGCTCTCTTACAACATCACTAGAACAATCTGTAAAATATCTTGAAGAATCACAAGAGATTACTACAAAAGTAAAAAAAATATTAATACCCAATATTATACAATTTGTTGTAATATTTTTAATGTTAATAATAGGAACATTGGTTGCAATTCCACAAATACAAAAATTGTTTGAAGAAATGCAGTCTGAGGCTACATTACCACCAATAACAATCGCATTTCAATCATTTCTAATGACGATAATTAAATATTGGCCAGCGCCTACAGCAATATTATTAACAATAATAGGAGGAATATTATTTTACATTAATACTCCTAAAGGAAAATATAATTTTCACTATTTTAAATATAAAATGCCTATATTTGGAAAGTTAATATTTTCTTTAGATTTTTCGAGATTAATTCAAGCTATGCACTTAAATCTTGCAAATGGTATGAGAATTCAAGAAGCACTTGAAGTATCAAAAAATATAACTAAAAACTATGTATTACTTTCAATAATAGAAACTTCAATAAATAATATGCTAACAGGATATTCATGGATAGACCCATTTGAAAAAGCTGGTTTATGTTCGGCTATGACAATAGAAATGTTAAGAATAGGTATGCAAACAGATCTAACAGAGATGCTTGGAAAATTAAATGAATATATGGAAATAGATATAAAGAATACCATAGACAAAATTACATCTATAATGCCACAAGTAGTATACTCATTAGTTGGTATAATATTGATATTCTTCGTAATAGTTGTATTAGTACCTGTAATTGAAGTATATATGGGACAATTCTTGTTCTCAGCAGCAGGTGTATAATAAAAAAATTTTTATATATAACGCTCTCAAAATCTATGCATTTTGAATTTTGAGGCGTTTTTTTATTTGAAAGGGATGATACAAAAAATGAAAATAGGAATAGATATAGGTGGAAGTCATGTTGGTATAGGATTAGTTGATAATGACGGAAAAATTATTGAAAAAGAAGAAAGATATATAATTCAAAAAAAAGGAGAAAATGAGTATATTCAAGGAAATGTAATTTATAAAGAAAATTTAAAAAAAGAATTAGAGGCATTTTTAATAGAAGGAATAAAGAAAATTCAATATGAAAATCAAATACAGAACATAGGAATTGCAGTACCAGGAACAGTTTCAGAAAAAAAAATAATAAAATCTGTAAATTTAGGATTAGAAAATTATAATTTAGGTGAAATTCTAGAAAAAAATTTACATATAAAAGTAAAAATGAGAAACGATGCAAAATGTTCAGCTTTAGCAGAACAAAAATATGGGGAACTTAAACAATATGATAATAGCTTATTTTTATGCATAGGAACAGGTATTGGAGGAGCAGTAATTTTTAATAGAAAATTATTAGAAGCTCAAAATGTACCAGGCTTTGAATTTAGTCATATGATAATTCAAAAAAATGGAAAATTATGCAATTGTGGCAAAAGAGGATGTTTTGAGGCATATGCTAGTTTAAAGAGATTTAAAGAAAACATAATAAAAGAATTTAATATAAATACTCTAGACGGAAAAATTATAAGAAAATTTATCATACAAAACAAAGATAATATAAGGTTAAAATTTATGATAAATGAATATATTGAAAATTTGAGTATAGGAATATCGAATATAGTTAATATATTTGAGCCAGAAGTAATTTGCTTAGGAGGAAGTTTTTCAGAATATAAAGATATATTTTATGAAAATTTGAAAAGTGCTTTATTAAAAGGAAACTTGCTATTTAACAAAAGAGATGATATAATACTAAAGCTTGCAAAATTTAAGAATGATGCAGGAATAATAGGAGCAACAATATAAAAACATTGAAAGGTAGTAATAGAATGTATGACGAAGAAAAAAATAATAAATTAAGAGTATCTTTTGTTACATTACGGATGCAAAGTGAATCAATATGAAACAAATGCAATGATACAAAAATTTAAAGAAGCAGGATATAAAATTGTAAATATAGATGAAGATATTTCAGATATATGTGTTGTTAATACATGTACAGTAACAAATATGTCTGACAGAAAATCAAGACAAACATTAAGAAAAGTAAAAGACAAAAATTTAAATGCAATAATAATAGCAACAGGATGTTATGCACAAGTATCAAAAGAAGAACTAGAAAAAATGCCAGAAATTGATATAGTGTTAGGAAATGAAGAAAAAAAAGAAATTGTAGAATATGTAGAAAAATATATAAGCAATTCAAAAGTCAAAATATCAGAAGTGGAAGACATTGGAAGTAAAAAAGAATTTGAAGAAATAGGACTAATTTCATATACAGAAAAAACAAGAGCAGTAGTAAAAGTACAAGATGGATGTAATCAATTTTGTTCATATTGCATAATACCATATGCAAGAGGAAGAGTAAGAAGTAGAAAACCTGAAAGTGTTATAAAAGAAATAAAACAAATATCAAGCAAAGGAATACAAGAAGTAGTACTTACAGGAATACACCTTGCATCATATGGAAAAGATTTTGAAGATGGAAGAATTAAATTAATAGATTTATTAGAGCAAATAAATGAAATAGAAGGTATAAAAAGAATAAGATTAGGATCATTAGAACCAAAAATAATAACAGAAGAATTTATGCAAAGATTAACAAAATTAAGCAAAATATGTCACCACTTTCACTTATCATTGCAGAGTGGTTGTGATGAAACACTTAAAAGAATGAATAGGAAATATAATACAGAAGAATTTTGCGAAATAGTAGAAAGATTAAGAAAATATTATAAAGATGTAATACTTACAACAGATATAATAGTAGGATTTCCAGGTGAAACAGAAGAAGAATTTTGCAAAACGTACAAATTTTTAGAAGAAATAAAATTTTATAAAATGCATGTTTTTCCATATTCACCAAGAAAAGGAACTGTAGCAGCAAAGATGAAAAATCAAGTTTCAGGAGACATAAAAGAAAAAAGAAGTAAAAAAATAATAGAATTATCAAATAAAAATCAATTACAATACAACCAGAAAATAGTAGGAAAAGAAGTAGAAGTACTATTCGAAGAACCACATGATAAGACATATTTTAAAGGGCATACTCAAAATTATATATTAGTAAAATATAAAACAGATGAAAATTTAGAAAATTTAATAAAAAAAGTAAAAATAGAAAAGGCAGATGTAGAATATGTAGAAGCATAAATGAAAAAAAGTTATATAAAAAAGCTTTAAAAATGTTACAAATGTAATATTTTTGTAATATAAACTTAATATAAAAACACTTGAAAAAACAAGACAAATATTATATAAATATAGTAGAAAATAAATCAATAATAATACTGCAAAGGAGGAATAAATATGGCAAATATAGAAGAAGTTTCTGGAGTTTTTGGAGGAATAAAAGTTAACGAGACAGGTGTACAAAACAATGCTGGATTTTCAGAAGGAAATACTGTAAATGTTGGAACAAATTTACCAACAAAGACAGGTTTCTGGAACAAAGTTAAATCTGTATTATTTTATGATATAAAAGTTGAACTTACACCATATCAACAAAAAGTAGAAAATGAAGTTAATGAATTTTTACACCAAGAAATTACTTGGGCTAAAGTTAAAGATTTCTTGTTTCAAGATATTAAATTTTAGTAAAAATTAATATGAAATTAAAGAGGGGGGACATCCTTAATAAGGAATGGTCCTTTTTTATATAAAAATTTTTATATAAAAATAAAAAAAAAATTAATTTTTTTTTAGAAAAGTATTGACAATTTTGTTAAATTAGATTATACTTTAAATTGTCGTTAGGAATTAAGACAAAAAATGCTCCCATAGCTCAGTTGGTCAGAGCAACCGGCTCATAACCGGTGGGTCCTAGGTTCAAGTCCTAGTGGGAGCACCATAATAAAAATATTTCTTGAAACTTTTATAAAAGATAGTAAAGAAATATTTTTTTTTATTTTATGGAACAAGAAAATAATATTTTTATATTGCTATTTTAGAATATATATATTATAATTTAATAAGTAATAAAAATGAAAGGAGAAGAAAAATGGAAAAATCAACAAAAATCATTATTGCAATAGTAGCTATAATTTTAATAGCAGTAGTAATAATAGCAGTTGCAATAAATTCAAAACCAAGAACAAAATTGGAAGCAATTAATAGTGCTGAAGACTTAGTAACTTTAATTAATAAAGTATATGAGGGACAAGATGAAAATATGTATGGAAACTTCCAAACACAAACTATAGACACAGCAGAAGAAGCACTTGTGAATTCATTTACTGGACTTGAAAATGGAGAAAATTTGCAATATCTTGCAGTATCAGAACCAATGATTAATGCACAAGCATATTCATTTGTATTAGCAAAAGTAAAAGATGGAGTAAATGCAAATGAAGTAGCAGAAAAAATGAAAGACAATGTAAACTCTAGAAAATGGATTTGCGTTTCAGCAGAAAAAGTTTATGCAACAAGTAGTGGAAACGTAGTATGTCTTGTTATGGCTAGTGAAGAAATGGCAAAACCAATTTATGAAAAATTCAAATCATTAGCTGGAACAATAGGACAAGAATATGAAAAAACAGAAGAAGAAATAGAATTACCACCAGAAATGTTCTAGTATGTTATTATAAACAATATCGTCGTGAAAACAGAAAAATTTTCTATTTTTTCGGCGATATTGTTTTATAATAAATTTTATAAAACAAATAGAAGGAGAAAAAATGATATTTTCTAGTATAACTTTTTTATTTTATTTTTTACCAATCGTTATGGCAATTTACTATATAGTGCCAAACAAATTCAAAAATGTAGTATTATTAATATCATCAATACTATTTTATTTTTATGGAGAACCTAAATATGTAATATTAATGATTATATCAATAATAATCACATATATATTCGGAATTTTAATACACAAATATAAAAAACAATCCAAAATATTTTTAATATTATCAATATCAATAAGTATAGGGCTATTAATATATTTTAAATATGCAAATTTTATTATACAAAATATCAATTTGTGGTTAAAAAATAAAATAGACTTTATATATGTAATACTACCAATAGGAATATCTTTTTATACATTTCAAATGATAAGTTATCTAATAGATGTATATAAAGGAGAAGCAAGAGTTCAGAAAAATATTTTTAAACTTGCAATGTATATTTCATTATTTCCTCAATTAATAGCAGGACCTATTGTAAGATATACAACAATAGAAGAACAAATAGAAAAAAGAGAATATAGCTTTAAAAAATTTAGCTTAGGAGTAAGAAGATTTATAATAGGACTAGGAAAAAAAGTATTAATAGCGGATTTATTAGGAAAACTAAATTCTATAATGTTAGGAAGTGTAGATAATACAGTTCTTTCGTATTGGTTATATGCAATATCTGCAATGTTACAAATATATTTTGACTTTTCAGGATATTCAGATATGGCAATAGGACTAGGAAAAATGTTTGGATTTGATTTCTTAGAAAACTTCAATTATCCATATATAGCAACAAGTATTACTGAATTTTGGAGAAGATGGCATATATCGTTAAGTACATGGTTTAGAGATTATGTGTATATACCACTAGGTGGCAACAGAGTAAGTAAACTAAAATGGTTAAGAAATATTTTAATAGTATGGTTATTAACCGGTTTATGGCATGGAGCTTCATGGAATTTTGTAATATGGGGATTATATTTTGGAATAATATTAATAATTGAAAAAGTATTTCTGGGTAAATATATTCAGAAAATACCAAAAATATTATCAAGAATATATACATTATTGGTAGTTATGATTAGTTTTATAATATTCAATGGAGAAAATATTAGTAGTATTATGCAAAACATAGGCGGATTATTTGGAATAGGATGCAAATCTATTGTTTCACAAGAAAGCATATACTATTTAAGAAGTTATTTTAGTATAATAATAATAAGTATAATTGGAGCAACGCCAATATTAAAAAATATAACAAATAATAATAAAATAAAGAATATATTAGAACCTATATATTTATTATTTATTTTGATTTTATGTACAAGTTATATTGTAGATGGTTCATTTAGCCCATTTCTATATTTTAGATTTTAGGAGGTGTTATTGTGGAAAATAAAAATAAGGATATCATAAATACAATAGGTTTTATATTAATATTAATAATAATGTTTATAGCGAATATATTAAAACCAAATCAAGATATATCAATAACAGAAAGAAGAAAATTAGCTCAATTTCCAGAAATAACATTTAAAAAGTTAATAAATGGAGATGTATCAAAGCAAATAGAAAAATATACAGTAGATCAATTTATATTAAGAGATTCATTTAGAAAAATAAAAGCATTTTTTAGTATTAATATATTAAATCAACAGGATAATAATAATTTATTTGAAAAAAATGGTGGAATTTATAAAATAGACTATCCATTGCAAGAAAAAAATATAACAAAATCAGCAGAAAAAATTAGCAAAATCTATGAAAAATATTTGCAAGGAATGGAGGTATATTATGCAATTATACCAGATAAAAATTATTATTTAGAAAATGATAAACATTTAAAAATAAATTATGATAGATTAAAAGAAATTGTTTCAAAGCAATTGACAGATATAAAATATATTGATATTTGGGATGATCTAAAATTAGAAGACTATTATAAAACGGATTTACATTGGAAACAAGAAAATTTACAAAAAGTAGTAAAAAAGATAAAAAAAGATATGGGAGCTCCAAATATTCAAGAACCTGATTACACAATAATTGGTAAGGGGGACTTTTATGGAACATATTATGGGCAGTTAGGATTAAATGTAAAGCCAGATAAGATAAACATCTTAACAAATGATATGTTAAAAAATTGCAAAACTTATAATTATGAAACTAAAGTAACCGGAAAAATTTATGACGAAAATAAAACTAATGACAAATATGATATATATTTATCTGGTGCTACACCTATAATTGATATTGAAAATCCCAAAGCAGATACAGATAAAGAATTATTACTTTTTAGAGACTCTTTTGGAAGTAGTATAGCACCATTATTAATGCAAAATTATAGAAAAATTACATTGATAGACATTAGATATATAGCAAGTTCTTTGCTAGACCAATATATTGATTTTAATAATCAAGATGTTTTGTTTTTATATAGTACATTAGTGCTTAATCAAAATGTGCTAAAATAAATGAAAAAAATTTTAAAAAAGTATTGACAATGAATTTATTAAAGTGTATAATGAGTAAGCATTGAGCAATAATGAATATAGAGAACTTAAGTTTCTAAATTCAAATAATATTGCAAATGTAATATAAAAGCTGGACAGGTGGCCGAGTGGCTAAAGGCGGCAGACTGTAAATCTGTTCTCATATGAGTACGATGGTTCGAATCCATCCCTGTCCACCAAAGGATAATATCGTCACGCCAGACGAAAAAAGATTAAATCGACTGTAAAGGTCGATTTTTTTCATGCGTTAGTATAAACTTTTAGTAGGGAAATTTTAGAAAAAAATTAAATAAGAGATACCAATTTGATAGAATAATTTTACCAAAATCCAAATATTCAAGTAATAAATCAGGAAAATTAGTAGTGCCAGAAATGGAAATCAGTAGCACAACAGTAATACATAATGTAAGAAAAAATGAATGGAAGATGAATATTGAAGAACGAAAAGAAGAAGAAAAAATAAAGGCTAAAAATATATTTATTCAAGTAGATGAAGACCATGTTAAACAAAGAAATAAAAAGAGATGTACAATATCAAAAATAATAACAATATATACTAAAAAAAGAACATTAACAAAACCAGATAGAATTCTAGAAGTAAAACAAGTAAGAAAAGAATTGGTAGATAAATTCATATTTTCAGGATTATACAAAGATATTCAAGAAATGTGGGAATGATCAAATAAGTACAGAAAATATAATGATGGAGGGAATATTTACCAAAAAATAGTAGATATATCAACAGAAGAAAAAAGAGAAAAGAAAATACAGGAATAAGAAAAAAAGCAAACAAAAAATTATTTGGAACAGTAGGAGCAAAAATTCCAATAGGAATGGCTAGAGACGAATTGTATTATGAACTAAAAAATATTTGGTATGGAAATACTATATAAGTATTGAATTATAAAGGAATTTATGCTATCTTAATTTCTGGAAATAATTGTTTTTGTATGGATTTTATGATATAAATAAGGAAAATACAAAATTTGCAACAGAGCGTTGCAAATTTCAAAAAGGAGGAAATCATGAAAGATTTAATTAATACTATTAATGATAATGAATATTTTGAATTCTTAAATCAAATAAAAAAAGATATTGTAAATACTAGAAAAAAAGTTATATTGAACACAAACAATGAATTAATACTAATGTATTATAGAATAGGAAAAGTTTTGTTAGAAAATAACCAATATGGTAGTAATTTTATAAATAATTTAGCTACAGACTTAAAATTAGAATTTCCAAATGCAGAAGGTTTATCAGCAAGAAATTTGAGATATATGCAAAAGAATTTGATTATGATACAATTTTGCAACACAGCATTGCAAAATTACCTTGGGGCTCAGTAATATCAATTATGGATAAAGTTAAAAATTCAGAGGAAAGATTATGGTATGCTGAAAAAGCATTAGAAAATTTATGGACTAGACCAGTTTTAGAACATCAGATTGCGACAAATCTATACAGTAGACAAGCATTATTAGATACTAAAATAAATAATTATAATGATACGCTTCCAGAAGAACTTAGTAAAAAAGCTATTGAGATGTTAAAAGATCCATATGTATTTGATATTGCGTATAATGAAAAAGCATTAGAAAAAGATATTGAGAATGCATTAGTCTCTAATATTACAGACTTACTTTTAGAACTTGGAAACGGTTTCGCTTTTATAGGTAGACAATATCATTTAGAAATTGAAGGCGAAGATTATTATATAGATTTATTATTTTACAATTTAAACTTAAAATGTTATGTTGTTGTAGAATTAAAAACTGTTAAATTTATACCAGAATTTGCAGGAAAATTAAATTTTTATTTAAATGCAGTAGATATGTTGTTAAAAAAAGAAGATGACAATCCAACAATAGGAATCTTATTATGCAGAGATGAACACAAGTTAACAGCTGAATTAGCTTTGAAAGATATAAATAAACCAATAGGAGTTGCAGAATATAAATATTTACAAGAAATTCCAGAGTATTTAGCTAATAATTTACCAAGTATTGAAACACTAGAGAAAAGATTAAATAATAATGATGAAAATTAGTATTAGAAGGGAATTTTAAATATATGAATTATATAAAGAGTCTAACAATTGAAGGATTAAAAAAATTTGAACATTTTAATATAGAGTTTGATAAAAATATAAATATTATTATAGGAGAGAATGAAGCAGGAAAAAGCACTATATTAGAAGCAATAAATATATGCTTAAATCAATTATATAGAAATACAGATAAATCAATAATAAAAGACTTATTGAATATAAAAAATGTAAAAAAATTTGAAAAGAATCCTTCAATAGAAAATTTACCTAGAATCCAAATTGAAATAGAATTTAATTTGGATAATGATTCTAAAAATAATTTTTTGTTTTATGGAATGCATAACAAAGATAAAAATGAAAAATATGGTATAAAATACACATGCGAATTAAATAAAGAGTTTGAACAGGAAATGTTTGAATTTATAAAAGAAAAAAAGATACCATATGAATATTATGAAATGAAGTGGACTACTTTTCAAGGAGCATCTTTCAATGTTCTAAAGCAACCACTTAATTATCTTACGATAGATAATTCTATTACTACTCAATATAATACATATAACTACTATAATAAATCTGTTTTTAAAAGTAAATACAATGGAACTAAAATGATTAAAGCTAAGAATGATTTTAGGATAAATATAGAAAATATATTTTCTGACTTAAAATTAGAAAAAATATCAGAAACACAACAGTTTGGAGTGGATACTAAGAAAGTAATATTAGAAAATATTATTTCTATTTTGGATAATGATATTTTATTAGAAAATAAAGGAAAGGGAATGGAAAACCTTTTAAAAACTCAGATAGCATTAGATAAGGCGAGAAGTAAGTTAGATGTCATTTCTATAGAAGAACCTGAGAACCATTTAAGTCACACTAATCTCAGAAAAATGCTAAAGAATATAGAAAATTATAAAAGCGATAAGCAAATTATCATAACTACGCATAATAATCTTATTGCAAGTGGTCTAAATGTGCAAAATATTATTTGGATTAATAATGAAAAATCAAAGAAATTAAAAAATATAGATAAAGATATAGCAAAATTTTTTCAAAAAAGCGATAATAATAGTTTGTTACAATTTTTGTTGGCAAAAAAAGTTATATTAGTGGAAGGAGCAACAGAATATATCTTAATACCTAAAGTGTTTAAGCAAATATTAAATAAGACACTTGAAGAAGAAAATATTGATATTATTTCATGTAACGGAGTAACTTATAAAAATTTCATACATATTGCAGAGCTAATGAAAAAAAAGGTAGTTGTTATTACAGATAATGATGAAAATGAGGAAAAGATAAACGAAATGAATAATTATAATAAACAGTATGATAATATTAAAATATATATGGATAGTAATGTACAAAATTGGACATGGGAGGTTTGCTTTTACAAATTAAATGCAAATAAATTAAAAAAGATAATAGAAATAGAAGAGGGAGCAAAGTATTCATATAAAGGAATTTCTTATGAAAGTGAACCTATTCTAGGAAAAATGTTAAATAATAAATCCGAAACAGCATATAAAGTTTATATTGCTAATAAAGAATTTGAATATCCTTCTTATGTTGAGGAGGCCTTAAAATGGATAAAAGGGTAATATTAGCTGTAGCAGGAGCTGGAAAAACTTATTCATTATGTAAAAATGTTGATGTAAATAAAAGAAATATAATATTAGCTTTTACCAACCAGAATATAAAGAATATAAGTAAAGAACTAAATGAGAATCATGATGAAACAATAGAAAATACATATGTTTATACATTTGATAGTTTTAAGTATAATTTTTTTATAAGACCATATGAGCCAATAATTGCTAAACATTTTGGAATAACAACATTTGAAAGTAAAGGAGTTAGTTTAGTAACACCACCACCTAGATTTAAAAATAGTTTTCCTAATTCTGATTATAAAGACAGTAGTTTATTTGAACATTATGTTATAAAAGATAAATATTATTGTGATAATTTATCAGAACTTATACTAAAGGTCAATAAAAAAGGAGAGTACAATTTATTTGATATTGCAATGAAAAATATAAATAATTTTTTTGAATATATATACATCGATGAATTCCAAGACTTTAGGCAACATGATTATGAACTAATGGAAAAGGTTATTAAGAAATCAAAAAACATAGTTCTAGTTGGCGATTATTTTCAACATTCTGTAAATGCTAGAAATAATACAGGAAAGCCATTTAAAGTTGGAAATTCCAAAGAAACAAAGAGAATTATTACATACGAAGAATATATAGAATTGTTAAAAAAATTAAATTTGAAAATTGATACAGAATCATTGAAAAGAACAAGAAGATGCCCAGAAAATATTTGTAAATTTATAAGAGAAAAATTTAATATACAAATTTATGCCGATAATGAGAACAAAGGAGACATTACATTTTTAGAAGATATAAACGAGATAAAGAAAGTTATTGAAAATAATGATATAATCAAGCTAGTTGAAAGCGATAGTAAAATTTATAGTTTTAATTGTATAAATTGGGGGTATTCTAAAGGGGATACCTATAATGATATTTGCGTTATATTAACAGATAGATTTAAAAATTTAAAAAAAGAAAAAAATATAGAATATACTTCAATAGTAAACAAAATATATGTGGCTTTGACTAGAACAAAAGGTAATTTATATATTATAGAAAAAGAAAAATTCGATGATATAAAGTATAATTACATTAAAAACTAATATGATAAATAAAAAAGTTAAATCTTAAAATAATATTGAAACATCTTTAAAGAAAAGAGGAATAATATAATGGATATAGAACTAATAAAAAAATTAAATTATTTCAATATACATTCTAATTTAGGTTTTCAATTTGATGGAATAGATAAATTTGAAAAATATAGTATAGCATATCATAATAAAATCAAAGACTGTTGGTACAACTTTATTACAGATATAAAAGCAAATAATAAAGAAGAATTTGATAAAATTATATTAGAGGCAAGTAGTAAAATGAAAGAAAAAAATAGAGCAGTTGCTATTGCTATATTACCATATATGGAAGAAATTTATAGCCATCGTGAAATGTTTTTTGATAATAGTCATGAATTAGCTTCAAATGAAGTATGGCAATTTTTTGATAACTTCGAAGAAATAGATAATGTCAATATGAATTGTTCTCTAAATGTAAAATTAGAGAAAACAACAGATATGAAATTATATAGCGAGAAAATGATTAAAGCATATCAAACAGGAAATGAAGATGATTTTTATGGAGATTTGGATTCAGTTTATGATGTATGTATAGAATATTATTATATAAAAAGAGAAGTGTAATAGGAGAAGTTATAATGAAAAAGCATGAATTAGTTGATATAAATGGAAATAAAACAGGAAAAATTTTAACACATATTGAGGCTCGTAACCCGAATAATGTACATAAAGGGTATTATATATCAGTTGTTGGAGTAGTTATAATTAATGATAACAATGAGATTTTACTTCAAAAGTGTAGTAGATTAAAAAGAGTAAATCCTTGTAAATAGGGTATCTGCGGTGGAAAGGTAGATTTGGGAAAAACTCCGTTTGATGTAGGAATTCGTGAAACTTTAGAAGAAATAGGTGTTTTTTTGGATAAAAAAGATTTAAAATTCCTAAGTATGGATACAAAAGAAAAAGCGCATTTTACAGTATATTATGTAAGAAAAAATGTGAATATAAATGAATGCAAATTGCAAGAAGAGGAACCTGAAGAAGTAAAATATTTTAAAATAAAAGAATGAAAAGGTTTTTTCGCATACGTCCTTTGCTAAGGCACCAATTTTTAAACCATAGGAATATTGAAAAGTCAATAATTCTACGGTTTTTATAATCTATAAAATACGACATTCACAAACAGAAATTAAAATATAAAAATTGAACATATCGAAAAGGATTTATAAAATTGGGCTTATTTTTAGAAAAATATTGCAAAAATAAAATAAACATAGTATAATATATAAAGCTAAAAAAATAAAATATAATATACACTTAAAACAAACTAAAAATAAAAAAGCCAAAAAATATAAATAAAAAAGAGAGAGGAAGAAAATGGAGTATTTGTATATACTAAAACAATCATTAATGTATGTACTAGTTGCATACTGGTGTTATCAAATGGTTATAAGCCTATGTGCATTAATAAAACTAAAAGACAAACCATATATAACAAACAAAGATCACAAATTCATGGCAATAATACCAGCACATAATGAAGAAGCGGTAGTAACAAATTTAATAGAAAGTTTAAAAAATCAAGACTATGACAAAAAATTATATGATATATATGTAATAGCAGACAATTGTACAGACGCAACAGCAGAAGTCGCACAAAAAGCAGGAGCAATTGTATATAAAAGATTTGATGCGGAACACAAAACAAAAGGATATGCACTACAATGGTTTTTAAAACAAAAAATTGAAGAAAACGCAGACTATGATGCATTTTTTGTATTTGATGCAGACAATATAGTAGACAAAAACTTTATAAAAAACATGAACAAAAAATTATGTCAAGGAGAAGACGTAGTACAAGGATATAGGGACATAAAAAATCCAACAGATAATTGGATAACAGCAGGATATGCATTATTCTATTGGACAATGCATAGATTATATCATTTAGCAAGATATAATATAGGATTATCACCACTATTAAATGGAACAGGATTCATGGTAAAATTTGATGTAGTAAAACCAAATGGATGGGAAACAGAAACGTTAACAGAAGACATTGAGTTCTCATTAAAAAGAATAATAAAAGGGAAAAAACTAGGTTGGGCGACAGATGCAATAGTATATGATGAACAACCAACATCATTTAAACAATCATGGTCACAAAGAAGCAGATGGACAGTAGGACATATGCAGTGTTTAAAAAAATATACAGGTGAACTGTTTGAAGCTGTAAAAGAACACAAAACATTAATGAATTTTGACGGATTTTTATATATAGCAGGAACAACGCCAATGTTAGTAATAACATTTGGATTAATTGTATTAAACTGCATCATGTATGCAGGAAATGCAATGTCAAATTTTGAATTCTTAATAAATATACTGAACTATTTAGTACCAACATTACTATTTCCTGTAGCAACAGCTTTATTAGTAATGACATTAGAAAAGAAACCAATAAAGCCTATGTTGAAAGGATTATTATGTTATCCTATATTTATGACTACATGGATAATGATAAACATCAAATGTTTATTTAAAAGAGAAACATCATGGGAAAAAATAGAACATGTAAGAAACATTAAAATTGCAGAAGTAAAAGAAACCACAGAAAAAATTGTTTAAATGTAACGCTTAAAATAATAGGCACGAAAGCTCGTGCCTTTCTCGTTGAAATATCTTATAAATTTAAAAAGATGAGGTAAAAAAATATGTCATTTGAAAATATAAAAGTATATGCCTTTGTAGGACCATCAGGAACAGGAAAAAGTTATAGAGCACAAATGGTAGCAAACTCTGAAGGAATAAACTTCATAATAGATGATGGACTATTAATAAAAGGTAATGCAATAGTAGCAGGACTATCAGCAAAAAAAGCACCAACAAAAATTGAAACAGTAAAACATGCATTATTTCTAAATGATGAAGAACAAGATGCAATAGGCAAAGCATTGAAGAAATATAATCCAAGTAAAATATTAATATTAGGAACATCAGATGGAATGGTAAAAAAAATAGCAGAAAATTTAAAATTACCACAAATAACAGAAACAATATATATAAATGATGTAGCAACAGAAGAAGAAATGAAAACAGCACGACATATACGTGAAACAGAAGGAAAACATGTAATACCAGTACCAACGTTTGAATTAAAAAAAGACTTTTCTGGGTTTCTATTAGATCCACTACAAATTTTTAAATCAAAAGGAATTGGACAAAAACCATATATTTCTGAAAAAACTATAATAAGGCCAACATTCAGCTATCTAGGAAATTTTACAATATCAGATACAGTATTTAGGCAAATAATAGAATATTTGGCAACAAAAATGCCATCAATATATAGAGTATTAAGAACAAGAGTAACAAATTCAGAAGCAGGACCTAGTATCTATATGGAAGTTACAATAATGTATGGATGTAAAGTAAAAGAGACATTAAAAGAATTCAAAGAAAAAGCTATCAAAGAAATAGAAAATCTAACAGCAATGAATGTTGTATCAATAGAAGTAGTGGCAAAAAATGTATATGTACCACCAAAAGAAGAAAATTAAGAAAGGAAGAAATAAAATGTTTTTTAGAAGAATAATAGGAGCAATAGCCAAAGTAATATTAAGAATATTTTTCACGATTACATATAGACTGAAAGTTGAAGGAACAGAAAATATACCAAAAGAAAAAAATGAACCATTAATATTTTGTGCAAATCACAGATCATATTTAGATCCACCATTAATTGAATGTACTACCAAAAGAACAGTAAGGTTTTTAGCGAAAGATGAACTACATGAAAATAAATTTATAGCATTTTGGATGTATGTATATGAAGGAATATATGTAAAAAGAGATTCAAAAGATGTAAAATCATTAAAAGAAACAATGAAGGCATTGAAAAACAACGAAAGCATTGGAATTTTTCCAGAAGGAACAAGAAATGGTGTAGAAAAAGGAGAATCAGCAAAAGAAGGAGCTGCATTTTTTGCTGTAAGAACAGGAGCCAAAGTAATACCTATTGGTATAAGTGGAGGAGAAAAGCCATTTAAAAAGATGATAATAAGATATGGAAAACCATTAGATTATAGTGGAAGAAACAAAGATGAATTAGAAAAAATAACAGAAGAAATTATGGAAGAAATAAAGAAACTTGCAAAATAAGAATTGAAAATAGAAAGGAATAAATAAAATGAATAACCAAAAAATAAGAAATATAGCAATAATTGCACACGTAGACCATGGAAAAACAACATTAGTAGATGCTTTACTAAAACAAAGCCATGTATTTAGAGAAAATGAACAAGTAGCAGATAGAGTAATGGACTCAAATGACCAAGAAAAAGAAAGAGGAATAACAATATTAGCAAAAAATACAGCAGTTATGTATAATGATGTAAAAATAAATATAGTAGATACACCAGGACATGCTGACTTTGGAGGAGAAGTAGAAAGAGTATTAAAAACAGTTGATGGAGTACTTTTGTTAGTAGATGCATTTGAAGGAGCAATGCCACAAACAAGAGAAGTACTAAAAAAATCATTAGGACTAAACCTAAAACCAATTGTAGTAATAAACAAAATAGATAGACCAGGAGCAGAACCACAAAAAGTATTAGACCAAGTAATGGAACTATTTATAGAACTAGATGCAAATGACGACCAATTAGATTTCCCAGTAGTATATGCATCTGCAAAAAATGGAATTGGAAAATTAAATTTATCAGATCCAGATTCAGACTTATCATGCCTATTTGAAACAATTATCAACACAATAAAAGCACCAAACTGTGATGAAGAAGGACCAGCCCAAATGTTAGTAACAAACATAGATTATGATGACTATGTAGGAAGAATAGCAGTGGGAAGAATTGAAAGAGGAACAATTAAAGTTGGTATGCCTGTAAGCATATGTGAAAAAGATGATAAAATATCACAAGGCAGAATTGCAAAAGTATATACACACATGGGATTAAAAAAAGTAGAAGTAGAAGAAGCAAAAGCAGGAGATATTATTGAAATTTCAGGAATTCCACAAATCCATATAGGAGATACAATATGTGATTTCGAACATCCAGAAAAAATACCATTTGTTGATATTGATGAACCAACAGTATCAATGACATTTAGTGTAAATAATGGTCCATTTGCAGGGAGAGAAGGACAATACATAACATCAAGACACATAAGAGATAGACTATTTAAAGAATTAGATAAAAATGTAAGTTTAAGAGTTGAAGAAACATCTTCACCAGACTCATTTGTTGTATCAGGAAGAGGAGAACTACATCTATCTGTATTAATAGAAACAATGAGAAGAGAAGGATATGAATTGTTAGTATCTAGACCAAAAGTAATAATAAAAGAAATTGATGGCGTAAAATGTGAACCAATTGAAAGATTAGTTGTTAATGTACCAGATGATAGTGTTGGAACAGTAATTGAAAAATTAGGAAGACGTAAAGGTGAAATGGTTAACATGGAACCAGCTGAAGTTGGACACACAAAAATAGAATTTAAAATTCCTGCAAGAGGTTTAATAGGATATAGAACAGAATTTTTAACAGACACAAAAGGTGAAGGAATTATGAACAGTATATTTGATTCATATGAACCATTTAAAGGTGAAGTTGTAGCAAGAGTAAGAGGAACAATAGTAGCATTTGAAAAAGGTACATCAATAACATATGGATTATATAATGCTCAAGATAAAGGTGAATTATTTATAGGACCAGGTGTTGAAGTATATGAAGGAATGATAGTTGGTTTAAACTCAAGAGGAGAAGATTTAGCAATAAACGTATGTAAAGAAAAACATCTAACTAATACAAGAGCTTCTGGTTCAGATGATGCCTTACATTTAGTACCACCAATCCAAATGTCACTTGAAAAAGCAATCGAATTCATACAAGATGACGAATTAGTTGAAATTACACCAAAATCAATAAGACTAAGAAAGAAAATTCTTGACAATAAAGAAAGAGAAAGAGCAGCAAGAAGTGCAAACAAATAAAACCAAAATGAAATTTTATAAAAACATTGACAAATATATACAAATATGTTAAAATAAATAACTGTAATCCGCTTAATCAAGGTTTATAAAAGCAATAAACAAAATAAAGTTAAAGGCTACCTTTATTGAGGATTAGCGAGTATACAAATAAGGGAGGTGCATTTTAGAATGTACGCAGTAATTGAAAGTTGTGGAAAACAATACAAAGTAACAGAAGGAGATGTAGTATTTTTCGAAAAATTAGATACTGAAGAAGGAAAAAAAGTTACTTTTGATAAAGTAATATTAGTATCAAATGATGGAAAAGTACAAGTTGGAAATCCTTATGTTAAAGGTGTAAAAGTTGAAGGAAAAGTTGTTTCTCATGGAAAAGCTAAAAAAATAATAGTTTTCAAAATGAAAGCAAAGAAAAATGAGAGAACAAAACAAGGACATAGACAACCATACACAAAAGTTGAAATTACAGGAATAAAAACAACTGCAAAAAAAGCAGAAAAAGCAGAAAAAGTAGAAGCTTAAATTAATAGAAAAAGTAATTTCAAAATTTTAATTAAGAACATTAATTAAACAAATAAAATAATCAATAAAAGTCAAAAAGAGAAAGACTTAGAAAAGAACCGAAAGGAGTGAAAAGCATGGCACATAAAAAAGGTCAAGGTAGTATCAAGAACGGTAGAGACAGTGAATCTAAAAGACTTGGTGTCAAGAGAGCTGATGGTCAATTTGTTTTAGCTGGAAACATTCTAGTAAGACAAAGAGGAACAAATGTACATCCTGGAACTAATGTAGGAAAAGGTAGCGATGATACTTTATATGCTTTAGTAGACGGAACAGTTAAATTTGAAAGAAAAGGTAAAGACAAAAAACAAGTAAGTGTTTATCCAGTAGAAGAAAATGCATAAATTTAATTGAAATACATAAAAATAAAAACTAGAACAAGACAAATAATATAATATCTTATTAGAGAATCAAACATATGGTGAAAGTTTGAAAGTAAAAATTATTTAACTAAATAATAAAAATATTTAGTTTATGTTATCACCTAGTTAAATTGCAAAGCTGAACAAGAATTAAAAAATTCAAAAAGTAAGCATTGACGTAAATCTGCGTTAAAGATATCAAGAGAGTAATAAATAAAAAATTACTAAAATAGGTGGTACCACGGAAAAATTTCGCCCTAGCACGCATATATAATTGTGTGTTAGGGATTTTTTATGTACAGAAAGTAAAAATTATTATAAAAGGAGGAATGTACATATGTACAAAAAAGTAGAATTAAAAAATGGATTTGTAGGAATGGAACGCGAAGTTGCTAAAATGTGGAAAGAAAAAGATATTATAAAAAAGAACTTTGACATGAATAAAGGACAAAGATATTTTACATTTTATGATGGACCACCAACAGCAAATGGAAAGCCACATGTAGGGCATATTGAAACAAGAGTAATAAAAGATATAATCCCAAGATATAAAGTAATGAAAGGATACCATGTAGATAGAAAAGCAGGTTGGGATACACATGGATTACCAGTAGAACTAGAAATAGAGAAGAAACTAGGAATATCAGGAAAAGAGCAAATTGAAAAATATGGTGTAGAGAAATTTGTAAAAGAATGTAAAGAAAGTGTATTTACATATGTAAAAATGTGGGAAGAAATGACAAATAAAGTAGGCTTCTGGGTAGATATGGAAAAACCATATGTAACATATCATAATGATTATATTGAATCAGTATGGTGGGCACTAAAACAAATGTGGGAAAAAGGATTATTATATGAAGGACATAAAGTAATGCCATACTGTCCAAGATGTGGAACAGCCCTATCTTCACATGAAGTAGCACAAGGATACAAAGATGTAAAAGATTTAACATGTACTGCAAAATTCAAAGTAATAGGAAAAGAAAACACATATTTCTTAGCATGGACAACAACACCATGGACATTACCATCAAATTTAGCATTATGTGTAAATAAATCATATACATATGTAGAAATAAAAGCAAATATAGGAACAGACGATAACCCACAATATGAAAACTATATTTTAGCAAAAGACTTATTAGAAAGTGTTTTAAGAGAAACACCGTATGAAATACTAAAAGAATTTAAAGGAACTGAATTACTTGGAGTAAAATATGAACAATTAATGCCATTTGCAAAAATAGAAGGAAAGGCATTTGAAGTAATTCATGGAGATTATGTAACAACAGAAGATGGAACAGGAATAGTTCATATTGCACCTGCATATGGTGAAGATGATAGTTTAGTATCAAAGCAAAATGGAATAGCATTTGTAAATTTAGTAGACAAATCAGGAAAATTCGTAAAAGAAGTAGAACCATGGTCAGGAAGATTTGTAAGAGACTGTAATGAAGATATATGTAAATGGTTAGCAGAACAAGGAAAACTATTCTCAAAAGAAAAACATTTACACTCATATCCACATTGTTGGAGATGTGACACACCACTTTTATATTACCCAAAAGAAAGTTGGTTTGTTGCAATGACAAAACTAAGAGATAGATTAGTTGAAAATAACAACAAAATAAAATGGTATCCAGATACAATTAGAACAGGAAGATTTGGAAAATTCTTAGAAAATGTAATAGACTGGGGAATTTCAAGAGACAGATATTGGGGAACACCACTACCAGTATGGAAATGCGAATGTGGACATGAGGAATGCATAGGAAGCATATCAGAATTAAAAGAAAAATCAATAGACTGTCCAGATGAAATAGAACTACATAAACCTTATATAGATAATGTTCATTTAAAATGTCCAAAATGTGGTAAAGAAATGACAAGATTTAAAGAAGTAATAGACTGTTGGTTTGACTCAGGATCAATGCCATTTGCGCAATTGCACTATCCATTTGAGAATAAAGAAGAATTTGAAAAACATTTTCCAGCACAATTTATTTCAGAAGCAATTGACCAAACAAGAGGCTGGTTCTATACATTACTTGCTGTATCAACATGCTTATTTGAAAAACCATCATATGAAAATTGTATAGTACTAGGGCATGTATTAGATGAACACGGACAAAAAATGTCAAAATCAAAAGGAAATGGTGTAGACCCAATGGTATTACTAGATCAAGTAGGGGCTGATGCAACTAGATGGCATTTCTATACTTGTTCAGCACCATGGCTTCCAACAAGATTAGGATTAAATAATGTTCAAGAAACACAAAGAGGATTTTTAAGTACATTATGGAATGTATATTCATTCTATGTTTTGTATGCTGAAATTGACAAATTTAATCCAAATAAATATTTAGACTTTAAGTCAGAAAATATAATGGATAAATGGATAGTATCAAAACTAAATACACTAATAAAAGAAATAGATGAAAAATTAGATAAATATGACATTACATCAGCAGCAATTCAAATTGGAAACTTTACGGATGAACTTTCAAATTGGTATGTTCGTACAAATAGAGAAAGATTTTGGGGAGAGGAACTAACTGATGATAAAATAGGAGCTTATACGACTTTATATAAAGTATTAGTGAATTTAGTAAAAGTTTCAGCACCATTTGTACCATTTATGTCTGATGAAATTTATCAAAATTTAGTAGTTGGATTAGATAATACAGCGCCAGAGAGTGTTCACTTATGCTTATGGCCAAATGTAAATGAAAAAGAAATAGACAAAAAATTAGAAAATGATATGGATTTAGCCTATACAATAGTAAAATTAGGAAGAAGTGCAAGAAATACATCAAATATAAAAAATAGGCAACCACTTTCAAAAATGCTTATATCTGTAGATACTTTGCCAGAATATTATGGAAATATAGTAAAAGAAGAATTAAATGTAAAAGAAGTTGAACTTGGTGCAAATATGTCAGAATATGTACATTTTGAAATAAAGCCAAACTTGCCAGTTCTTGGAAAGGAATATGGAAAACTAATTCCTAAAATAAGAGAAGCTATTTCAAATTTGAATCAAATGGATTTAGCAAATAAAGTTAAAAATAGAGGAACAGAATATATAGAAGTAGAAGATACTCAAATTGCTTTAACTTCAGAAAATTTACTTGTTATGATGCAAGGAAAAGAAGGATTTGCATTTGCGGGCGAAGGAGAAATAGGAGTTGTCTTAGATACAACTTTAACACCTGAACTTAAAGAAGAAGGATATTTAAGAGAAATTCTATCTAAAATTCAAAATATGAGAAAAGATAAAGGGTTTGATGTATTGGATAAAATTGAATTGTATGTTTCTGGAAATCAAGACTTAGAAAATATTATAAGAAAATTTGAAGATGAAATTAAAAAAGAAACTTTAACAGAAAAGGTTGTTTATGATAATGAAGTAAATACTTATACTGAAGTAAATATTAATGGTGAAAAATTGATGTTAGATGTTAAAGTTATTGAGAAATAATAGAAAAAGGTATTATCTAAAAAAAGATAATACCTTTTTTGTAAAACAATTTTTTAAATTTCAATTTTAGGTTCATACCTCTCAAGCCACATATTAACTTGACAAAGATAAGCCATAAGTTGAGGACCAGTCATAAGTTGCCCAAACCAAGGTCTAGAAAAAGCTTTACCGTCAGAATTTAAAATATCAAAAATATAATCTTTATTCAAAAGATAATTAATAGGAGAATTTTGATTATATACTATATCTGAAAGCATAGACTTAACTTTAGCAAGGTAAGAAGGATTATGTGTTTTAGGGTAAGGACTCTTCTTTCTATCTACAATTTCAGCAGGCAAGAACTTACGAGAAATATAGCGCAATAATCCTTTTTCTCTACCACCAAGAGCTTTAATTTCCCATGGAATATTCCAAACATATTGTGCCAAGCGATAATCACAAAAAGGAACTCTAAGCTCAAGACCGTTATACATAGCCATTCTATCAGACCTATCAAGAAGAGTTTGCATAAACCAATTTAAAGTAAGATGAGAAATTTTTCTTTTTTGAGCAGTTTCAGCAGAATCAGAATCTAAAATCTCCACTTCATTTAAACTTTCTTGATATCTATAATTAATATAATCTTGCAAGTTTACCTTCTTAGCAATACTAGGATTAAGAAGAGTTTGACGTTCATCAATAGCAATAGACCAAGGAAAAGTTCCACTATTTAAAGCATCATCACGAAAGAACCATGGATAACCACCAAAAATCTCATCAGCACATTCTCCTGTAAGAGAAACAGTAGCATGAGGTTTTACATATTTACAAAAAAGTAAAAGAGAAGAATCTATATCTGCCATACCAGGCATATCACGAGCAACCATAGCATCTTCTAAATAATCGGCCAATTCAGGAGTATCAATAATTATAGAATGATGATTTGTATGCAAAGAATCAACCATTAAATTAATATAATAATTATCAGAATTCGGTTGAAAATCACTCTTTACAAAATTTTTATCATTATCTACATAATCTATTGAATAAGTATCAAGAGGAGGTAAACCTACTTCTTGACAATAATCTGATGCATATTTTGTAATAATACTAGAATCTAATCCACCAGACAAAAATGTACATAAAGGAACATCTGAAACCAATTGTCTAGTAATAGAATCTTTTAATAAAAAATTCAAATGCTCACATGTTTGAGCAAAAGTTTCTGTGTGAGGAGCACTCCTTAATTTCCAATATCTTTCTATATGTAAACCAGACATATTATAAACAGCAAAATGAGCAGGTTTTAATTCAAAAATATTTTTAAAAATTGTAGTACCTGGAGTATGAGCAGGACCAATACCAAACAATTCAGAAATTCCTTGAGAATTTAAAACTTTCTGAACACCTGGATACTGAAACAATGCTTTAATTTCAGATGCAAAAACAAATGAATTATTTTGCAAAGTATAAAATAATGGTTTAACGCCAAAATGGTCTCTCGCAATGAAAAGTTCTTTTTTTATATTATCCCAAATTGCAAAAGAAAAAATACCATTTAGATAATTAACAACATCTTTTCCATAAAAAATATAGCTTTTAAGTAATACCTCTGTATCACTATGTCCATCAAAAGAGAATCCATTTTTTTCTAAAGTATATCTCAATTCTTTTGTATTATAAATTTGACCATTATAAACAATTGAAAAATTAGAATCAAATGTAGACATAGGTTGTTTGCCACCATTTGGATCTATAACAATAAGCCTTTTATGAGCCAAAGCAACATTACTTTCAATATAATAGCCATCTTCATCAGGTCCACGTTTTAAAAGAGAATCATTCATATTAACTAAAACATTTCTATAATCAGAAATATCCTGTTTAAAATTTACAAAACCAGCAATTCCACACATAAAAAAGTCCTCCATAAATAAATTATATGCACAAATTTTCCAAAAAATGTTGACAAAAAGCAAAAATCCTTGTATAATTTTATAGTGACAGAAAATGCATTATAGAATAAACAAAAAGTCATATTAAAATATGTAAAAATTAGATAGATATAAATATATATCTTATGCGAGGGGGGATTAAGATGGCACAACCAAAAAGAAGATGGTCAAAAGCTAGAACACATACAAAAAGATCAACATGGAAAGTAGAAGCACCAAAAGTTGCTACTTGCCCACATTGTCATGAACCAGTAATGCCACATAGAGTATGTTCAAACTGTGGATATTATGATGGAAAAGAAGTAGTTGCAAAAAAAGAAGAAAATTAGTTAGCAAATGAAACGCCAACAGGCGTTTTTTGTGGTGTAGTATTTAAGAAAATCATTATTTAGGAGGAATAAAAAGTGAAAAATTTAAGAAAAACAAAAATCGTAGGAACAATAGGACCAGCAAGTGAAAACAAATTAGAAGAACTATTTAATGCAGGTTTAAATGTATGTAGAATAAACTATTCACATGGAAGCTGGGATGAACAAGCAGAAAAATCTGAAGCAATAATAAAACTAAGAGAAGAAATGGATTTACCAATCCCAATGTTATTAGACATGAAAGGTCCAGAAATAAGAACAGGAATGTTATACACAGGAAAGAACACAAAAATCCAATTAAAAGATGGACAAAAATTTACATTAGTAAATGAAGACATAACAGGAGATGAAGAAAAAGTTTCAGTAACATACAAAGAACTATATAAAGACGTAAAACCAGGAACAAAAATCCTAATAGATGATGGAGCAATAGAATTAAAAGTTGACGAAGTTGTAGAAAAAGACATAGTTTGTACAGTAGTACATGGAAATGGTCTAGGAAGTAGAAAAACAATGAACTTACCTGGAACAATAATAAGACTACCAGGATTAGCAGAAAAAGACATTGCAGACTTAAAAGCAGCATGTGAACATGAATATGACTTTGTTGCTATATCATTTGCAAGAAATTTAGATGATATAAAACAAGTTAGAAAAGTATTAGATGAAAATGGTGGAAAAGATATTCAAATAATAACAAAAGTAGAAAATGTTGAAGGATTATCTAACTTAGAAGATATAATAAAAACAGCAGATGCTCAAATGATTGCACGTGGAGATATGGCAACAGAAACAGACTTTACAGAACCACCAATATTCCAAAAAAGAATAATAAAACAAGCTAATAGAATATTCAAACCAGCAATAACAGCAACACAAATGCTTGAATCAATGACACATCAACCATTACCAACAAGAGCAGAAGCAAGCGACGTAGCAAATGCAATATATGACAGAACAAGTGCAATAATGCTTTCAGGGGAATGTGCACAAGGAGATTATCCAGTTGAATGTGTACAAACAATGGTAAAAATAGCAAATAGAGTAGAACCAGACATAGATTACTGGAAAAGATTTGACCGTAGTGAAAATCGTGATTTATCTGATGATGAAACAAAAATTGCATATTCATCATGTGTAACAGCAAAAATAATGAATGCAGACGCAATAGTTACATATACACACACAGGAGATACAGCAAGAAGATTATCAGGACTTGGAGCAGGATGCCCAATATTAGCAATTACAGACAATAAAAGAACATTCCGTCAATTAGGATTAGCATGGAACGTAACACCAGTATTTGTAGAAGGAGAAGCAACAATAGAAGAAACAATTGAAAAAGGAATTCAAAAATTAAAAGAAAAAGAAATACTTGAAAAAGATGATGTTATAGTAATTTCAGGAGGAGCTCAAACATTTGTAAGAGGAATAGACGAAAAAGTAGTAAGTGGAATTGCAAGAATAAAATAATTAAAGAACAAAAACTAGGATAAATTTTTATTAAATTTATTCTAGTTTTTTAAAATATCTTGAAAAAAGAGTGTAATCGTGATATAGTTGTAAAAGTAAAATTATAAACAAAAAAGAAGACAAGTTAAGCAAGAAAGGAAATGAAAAATATGGGAATATTCAGCAAAATATTTAAAAGTTACAGTGAAAAAGAAGTAAACAGAATAATGCCAATTGTTGAAAAAATAAATGCATTAGAATCAGAGATTTCAAAATTAACAGATGAAGAATTAAAAAATAAAACAAATATATTTAAAAATCAATTAAAACAAGGACAAACATTAGATGACATATTACCAGAAGCTTTTGCAGTAGTAAGAGAAGCATCAAAAAGAGTATTAGGAATGAGGCACTTTGATGTACAACTAATAGGAGGAATAATATTACATCAAGGAAGAATAGCAGAAATGAAAACAGGAGAAGGAAAAACACTTGTTGCAACATTACCAGTATATCTAAATGCATTAGAAGGAAAAGGAGTACATGTAATAACAGTAAATGACTACTTAGCAAAAAGAGACAGTGAATGGATGGGAAAACTATATAAATTCATGGGATTGTCAGTAGGACTAGTAATTGCAGGAATGACACCAAAAGAAAAGCAAAAAGCATATGCATGTGACATTACATATGGAACAAACAATGAATTTGGTTTTGATTATTTAAGAGACAATATGGTAATATACAAAGAACAATTAGTCCAAAGAGAACTACATTATGCAATAGTTGACGAAATAGACAGTATTTTAATAGATGAAGCAAGAACACCACTTATAATATCAGGAAGAGCAAACCAATCATCAGACCTTTACAAGCAAGCAAATGACTTTGTAAAAAGACTAAAAGCAAAAGTAATAGTAGAAGAAGATGTTAAAGATGAAGAACAAGCAGAAGACAATGAAAAATACGATTATATAGTAGATTTAAAAGCAAAATCAGCATCATTAACACAAAAAGGAATAAAAAAAGCAGAAGAAACATTTAGACTAGAAAACTTTAATGATATAGAAAATTCTACACTTGTACACCATGTAAATCAAGCATTAAGAGCACATGGAGTAATGAAAAAAGACATAGATTACATAGTAAAAGATGGAGAAGTGTTAATTGTAGATGAATTTACAGGGCGTATAATGTATGGAAGAAGATACAACAATGGATTACACCAAGCAATAGAAGCAAAAGAAGGAGTAAAAATTGCAGATGAATCAAGAACACTTGCAACAATAACATTCCAAAACTATTTTAGAATGTATAACAAATTGTCAGGAATGACAGGAACTGCGATGACAGAAGAAGCAGAATTTGAAGAAATTTATAATTTAGATGTTATATCAATTCCAACTAATAAGCCAATGATTAGGAAAGATCAAAATGATGCAATATACAAAAATGAACAAGCAAAATTTAATGCAATAGTAGAAAGTATAAAAGAAAGTCATAAAAAAGGTCAACCAGTACTTGTAGGAACAGTATCAATAGAAAAATCAGAAAAATTAAGTAAAATACTTAACAAAGAAGGAATAAAACATGAAGTATTAAATGCAAAATTCCATGAAAAAGAAGCAGAAATTATAGCACAAGCAGGAAAATTTGGAGCAGTAACAATAGCAACAAATATGGCAGGACGTGGAACAGATATTATGCTTGGAGGAAATAGTGAGTATCTTGCAAAACAAGAAATGAGAAGAAACAAAGTTCCAGAAAACTTGATAGAAGAAGCAAATACTTTTTATGATACAGAAGACCAAGAAATATTAAAAGCAAGAGAACAATTTGATAACTTAGAAAAAAAATATGATGAAGAAATAAAACAAGAAAAAGAAAAAGTAATCTCTGTAGGAGGCTTAAAAATAATAGGAACAGAACGTCATGAATCTCGAAGAATAGATAACCAATTACGTGGACGTAGTGGACGTCAAGGAGACCCAGGAGAATCAAAATTCTATATAGGATTAGATGATGACTTAATGAAAATTTTTGGTGGAGACATGATAACAAAAGTTTACAATACAATAGGAATGGACGAAAGTATTCCAATTGAAAATAAAATGATTAGTAATGCAGTAGAATCCGCACAAAAGAAAGTTGAAGGAAGAAACTTTAGTATAAGAAAAAATGTATTAAAATATGATGATGTTATGAATGCACAAAGAGAAATTATATATAAACAAAGAAGACAAGTACTTGATGGTGAAAACATAAGTGAAAATATTTTAAATATGATAAAGTCACTTGTAGAAGAAGTTGTATTAACATATTTCGGGAATGATAATGATGTAAATGCTGAAGCATTAAACACAGAAATAATAAATACATTTGGAATAGAAATGTTGGAATTTATTAAAGAACACTCAAATTCTTCAAAAGAAATAATTGAAAAACTACAAGAAACAGCAATTCAAAAATATGAAGAAAAAGAAAAAGACATTGGAGAAGAACAATTAAGAGAACTTGAAAGAGTTGTAATGCTAAAAGTAGTTGATCAAAAATGGATGGACCATATAGATGCTATGGATGAATTAAAAGATGGAATTGGCCTTCGTGCATATGGACAACAAGATCCTGTTGTAAAATATAGAATTGAGGGAATGGATATGTTTGATGAAATGGTATTAGATATCAAACATGATGTAGTAAAAATGCTTATGAACCTTCGTAGGCAAGAAGAAGTAAAACGTGAAGAAGCAGCCAAAATTACAGGAGCAGCATTACAAACTATAAAAGGACTAGATAATGACCAACAACAAGTAAAATCAGAAATAAACAAAACTGTTGTAAATGAAGGACCAAAAGTTGGTAGAAATGACCCATGCCCATGCGGTTCAGGTAAAAAGTATAAGAACTGTTGTGGGAAGAACGCATAAAAATAATGACTTACACAAGATTTTTAAAAACTAAAAATTGACAAAATAAGTTTGTTTTGTCAGAAGAAATATAAATATGCGAACAAAAAATGCTAAAAATAAAGGGATGTAGATATTTAAAAGATATTGACATTCCTCTTTTTGTGTGTAAAAAAATGTACAGATTCTGGAGTAATTCTAATGTCTAAGCATCCTTCAACAATGCTAACAGGACACTATACGCCAATATATAAAACTAAATGTGCAATTATGGTGGTATTTGAAATTGCTTAGAACTAAATGCTTTATACTAAAAAAGAAACAGAAATGTTAAATGCTAATACAGAAAGATACATATTCAAAAAATGTTAAAAGAAATGAAAAATAAAAAAAATTATAAATATCAATACTAGAAAATTAAGTATAAACATTGTAATTTTCTGATTTTTATATTATAATAATTTTGCAAATAATAAGAAAATGGAGGAAAAAATATGTCAATATTAGTAACAGGTGGAGCTGGATATATAGGAAGCCACACAGTAGTTGAATTATTAAATTCAGGAAGAGAAGTAGTAATAATAGATAATTTTTCAAATAGTAAAAAAGAAATGTTAGAAAAAATAAAAAAAATAACAAACAAAGAATTCAAATTTTATGAAGTAAACTATTTAGACAGAAAAGCATTAGAAAAAGTATTTGAAGAAAACAAAATAGAAGCAGTACTAAATTTTGCAGGATACAAAGCAGTTGGAGAATCAGTAAAAAAGCCTTTAGAATATTATGAAAACAATATATCTGGAGCAATAGTATTACTAGAAACCATGAAAAAATATAATGTAAAAAAATTCATATTCAGTTCATCAGCAACAGTATATGGAGAACCAGAAACAATTCCAATTACAGAAAAATGTAAAATAGGAGGAACAACAAATCCCTATGGAACAACAAAACTATTTATAGAACAAATACTACAAGATTTATATAAATCAGATAATAGTTGGGATATAGCAATACTAAGATATTTCAATCCAGTAGGAGCACATGAAAGTGGACTAATAGGAGAAGAACCACAAGGAATACCAAACAATTTAATGCCATATATTGTAAGAGTAGCCTCAGGAGAATTAGAAGAACTATCAGTATTTGGAAATGACTATAATACACCAGACGGAACAGGAGTAAGAGACTATATACATGTAGTAGACTTAGCCAAAGGACATATAAAAGCATTAGAAAAACTTGAAAAAGAACAAACGGGAATATATATATATAATCTTGGAACAGGTGTAGGATATAGTGTTTTAGACATGGTAAAAGCATTTGAAGAAGCAACAGGCAAAGAAGTAAAATATAAAATCGTAGAACGTAGACCAGGAGATATTGCAACATGTTATTCAAATCCAGCAAAAGCAGAAAAAGAACTAGGCTGGAAAGCAAATAAAACATTAAAAGATATGTGTCAAGACTCATGGAAATATATTCAAAATAAAAAATAATAATAAAAGTAGTTTGAAAGGAGCAAAAAGTGGAAAAAATATCTGTAGTAGTTTCATGTTACAATGAAGAAAAAGCATTACCATTATTTTATGAAGAAATGGAAAGAGTAAGAAAGCAAGACTTTGAAGGAATTGCAGACTTTGAATATATTTTTGTAAATGATGGTTCAAAAGATAATACATTAGAAATAATGAAAAAATTAAGAACACAAGATAATAAAGTAAGATATGTATCATTTTCAAGAAATTTTGGAAAAGAAGCTGCAATGCTTGCAGGGTTAGAAGCGGCCCAAGGAGATTATGTTACTCTAATGGATGCAGATTTACAAGACCCACCAGCCCTTTTAAAACAAATGTATGACATTATAAAAAATGAAGGATATGATCAAGTAGGAACAAGAAGAGTAACACGAAAAGGAGAACCCGCAATAAGAAGTTTTTTCGCAAGAATGTTTTACAAAATAATAAACAAAATGTCAGACATAGAAATGGTTGACGGAGCAAGAGATTATAGACTAATGAAAAAACAAGTAGTACAAGCAATTATATCTTTACAAGAGTATAATAGATATTCAAAAGGACTATTTAGTTTCGTAGGTTTTAACACCAAATGGATTGAATACGAAAATGTAGAAAGAGTAGCAGGAGAAACAAAATGGTCATTTTGGAAATTATTCAAATATGCACTAGAAGGAATAACAGCATTTTCAACAACGCCATTAATATTTTCATCTATAATAGGGCTAATATTTTGTGCAGTAGCATTTTTTGCAATAATATTCATAATAGCAAAAACTTTAATTTATGGAGATCCAACATCAGGTTGGCCATCTCTTGCATGTATAATTGTATTTGTAAGTGGTATACAATTATTCACAATTGGAATTATAGGACAATATCTATCTAAAACATATTTAGAAGTAAAGAAAAGACCTATATACATAGTAAAAGAAACCGAAAAAGATGAACAATAAAAAATATATACAATTTAGAAAGGGATATGTATAAAAATGGGAATAAGGAGAAAAGATATAATGAGAATATTAATGATAGTAATATATATAACATTCACAGTATCAGGATTAATACTAATGAAAAAAGGTGGAAATGCAGGAAAAATAGGAATAGGATCAGGAGAATTTAGCTTTAGCATAAGCTGGATAAGTGCATTAGGATTTATCTGTTACATAATAAGTTTTTTACTATTTACAAGAATAATAATGATGTTTGAAAATGTAAGTTACATATCGCCAATATGTAATGGAATAGCACAAGCTTGTATAGTAATTGCATCAATAATATTTTTAAAAGAAGAATATTCATTTACAACAATAGGAGGAGCAGCACTTATAATAGCAGGAGTAATAATTATGAATATAAAAAGATAGTAATATCATAACAAAAGCCAAAAAACCATTAAGGTTACAAAATGAAATAGAAAAGTGTGAAAGGATTGAATTTAATATGTTTGGTTTTGGTCAAGATATAGGAATCGACTTAGGAACAGCAACTGTAATTGCATATGTAAAAGGAAAAGGAGTAGTTTTAAGAGAACCATCAGTAGTTGCTGTTGACAATGGTACTAAAGAGGTTTTAGCAGTAGGTCAAGAAGCTAGAAGAATGCTTGGAAGAACACCAGGAAATATAGTTGCAACAAGACCATTAAGAGATGGTGTAATATCAGATTATACTGTTACAGAAAAAATGTTAAAATATTTTATAGGTAAAATAAATGGAAAATCAATATTTTCTCCAAGAGCAATGATATGTATACCATCAAGAGTTACAGAAGTAGAGAAAAAAGCAGTAATAGATGCAGCAACACAAGCTGGAGCTCGTAAAGTATTTTTAATAGAAGAACCAATTGCAGCAGCAATTGGTGCAGGGATAGACATAGCAAAACCATGTGGAAATATGGTTGTAGATATTGGAGGAGGAACAACAGATATAGCTGTAATTTCACTTGGAGGTTCAGTAGAAAGTACTTCACTTAAAATTGCAGGAGACAAATTTGATGAAGCAATTGTAAAATATATTAAAAAGAAACATAATATAATGATAGGAGAAAGAACAGCAGAAGATTTAAAAATAAATATAGGATGTGTATATCCTAAAATTCAAGATGCAGAAATGGAAATCAGAGGAAGAGACCTTGCAACAGGGTTACCAAAAAATGTAGTAATATATTCAAGTGAAATGCTTGAAGCATTAATAGAGCCTGCAATGATGATTGTAGAAGCAGTACATTCTGTTTTAGAAAAAACACCACCAGAACTTGCAGCAGATATAAGTGATAGAGGAATATATATGACAGGTGGAGGTTGCTTAATAGACGGATTAGATAGACTATTACAAGAAAAAACAGGAATCAATGTAATGATAGCAAATGATGCCGTTTCATGTGTTGCTTTAGGAACAGGAAAAGCATTAGATAATCTAGATACATTAGACAAAAAATAAAAAATAGTGATATTATTTGTCACTATTTTTTTTCTCATTTGGAATAACAATATTTTTTGGATTTTTATCTTTACTTTTTGGTTTTGCTGCACTAATATGCTCATAAACAGGAGAAATATTCAAATTAGAACCATCACCTTTAATAACTTCAATATCTTTTTTTTCTTCTGACATAAATAATCACAATCCTTCCTCATTTTACAATAAAAATGCAAAACAAAATTCATTATAATATTTACTTTATATTAACACAAAAAAATATAAAAGTAAACAAAAAATAATAAAAAAAGGATAATAAAATTTTGTATTAAAAAACTTGACATAAAACAAAAAACGTGAGAAAATATATAAGTCAAAATAGAAAAATAAGCCAAAAACCTTGAGAAAGGAATACAAAAAATGGAAATACAAAAAATAAAAGAAATAATAGAAGCAATATTATTTTCAGCTGGAAGAATTGTATCAGAAGAAGAACTAATTTTAGCTTTAGAAATAGACAAAGAACAAATAGAAAAAATAATAAGAAACATGTCAGAAGATTACAAAACAAGAGGAATAGAAATAATAAAAGTAGAAAAAGGATATCAACTAAGTAGTAAGCCAGAATATTATGAATATATATATCCAATATTAGACAAAAGGTCAAAACCTAATTTATCACCAGCAGCATTAGAAACACTTGCAATAATAGCATATAATCAAAGAGCAACAAGAGCGGAAGTAGAAGCAATAAGAGGAGTAAATTGTGATGGAACAATTTACAAACTATTAGATTATGGTTTAATAGAAGATGCAGGAAAAGCAGATTTACCAGGAAAGCCAACTACATACAAAACAACACCAGAATTTTTAAAAATGTTTGGATATGAAAACTTGCAAAAATTGCCAGAATTGCCAAAATACAAACTAGATGCAAATAGGCAAATAGTAATAGATGAAATAATAGAAGAATAAAAATATTTATAAATCAGAAAGGAAACAAAAAATGGGAGATAATAAAAATTTTGTAAAAGAAATAACAAATATAGATGAAGACATTGCACAATGGTATACAGACATTGTAAGAAAAGCAGAACTTGCAGATTACACAGACACAAAAGGATGTATAGCAATCCGTCCATATGGATATGCAATATGGGAAAACATACAAAATTATACAGACAAACTATTTAAAGAAACAGGAGTAAAAAATACATATTTTCCAGTATTAATACCAGAAAGTTTGTTACAAAAAGAAAAAGACCATGTAGAAGGATTTGCACCAGAAGTAGCATGGGTAACAGAAGCTGGTGGAGAAGAATTAGAAGAAAAATTATGTATAAGACCAACATCAGAAACAATATTTACTACGATGTACTCAAAATGGTTAAGCTCTTGGAGAGACTTACCATTTGTATATAATCAATGGTGTAATGTATTAAGATGGGAAAAAGAAACAAGACCATTTTTACGCTCAAGAGAATTCTTATGGCAAGAAGGACATACGATACATGAAACAGAGCAAGAAGCAAAAGAAAGAACACTTCAAATGTTGGAAATATACAAAAATGTAGCAGAAAAATTATTAGCAATACCAGTAATAACAGGAATAAAAACAGAAACAGAAAAATTTGCAGGAGCAGATGCAACATATACAATAGAAGCTATGACATATGATGGAAAAGCATTACAAGCAGGAACATCACATTACTTTGGTCAAAACTTTACAAAACCATTTGATGTAAAATTCCAAAATAGAGAAGGAAAACAAGAATATGCATACCAAACATCTTGGGGAATATCAACAAGACTAATAGGAGCAATAATAATGGCACATGGAGACAATAGAGGTTTAAAATTACCACCAAAAGTAGCGCCAACACAAGTAGTAATAATTCCTATAGCAATGCACAAAGAAGGAGTAAAAGAAAAAACAGAAGAAATATATAATAAACTAAAAACAAAATACAGAATGGAAATAGATTTAAGAGAACAAGTATCACCAGGATACAAATTCAATGACTGGGAAATGAAAGGAGTACCACTTAGAATTGAAATAGGACCAAGGGACATTGAAAAAGGAGAATGTATACTTGCAAGAAGAGACAATAATGAAAAAATAACAGTAAAAATAGAAGAACTAGAAAAACAAATAGAAGAAATACTAGAAAAAATTCAAAATGATATGTATGAAGTATGTAAAAAAAGAATAGAAGAAAAAACTACAATTGCACATAATTTAGAAGAATTTCAAGCAAATATAAACAAAGAGCAAGGATTCATAAAAGCAATGTGGTGTGGAAATGCAGAATGTGAAGCAAAAATCAAAGAACTAACATCAGCAAAATCAAGATGTATACCATTTAATCAAGAACATATAGGAGATACATGTGTATGTTGTGGTAAAAAAGCAGAAAAAATGGTAATATGGGGAAGACAATATTAATCAATGTAAATACTTCAAAATAAGAGTCAAATAAACAAAAAATAATAAAAAATAGTTGTAAAATTTCTATATTATTGATATACTAATAAGGTAAGGACAAATATAAAAACTACATAAAGAAAATATAAAAAATAAATAAGGAGGAAAAAACATGGAAGAAAACAAAGAAGAAATACTAGAAATTGCAGAAAATGAAGAAGGAGCAAATAATGGAATAAAAATAGCAAATGATGTAGTTGCTGTAATAGCAGGAGTAGCAGTATCAGAGGTTCAAGGAGTAGCAAGCATGTCAGGAGGATTTGCAGGAGGAATAACAGAAGTACTAAGTGGGAAAAAGAACCTAAGTAAAGGAATAAAAGTTGATGCAGATGAAAAAGAAGTAAAAATAGATGTAAACATAATAGTAGAATATGGAACAAGAATACCAGATGTTGCATTTGAAATACAAAACAGAGTAAAAAAATCTGTAGAAAGTATGACAGGACTAAAAGTAGCAGCAGTAAATGTACATGTACAAGGAGTAAAAACAGAAAGAGAAGTTGAAGAAGAAACAAAAGCACCAGAAGAAAATGCATAAAAAGCAAATTTAAACAAATATAAAATTTATGCTAAAACGATAGAAGAAACGAGGAAAAAGAAATGAAATTTTTAGAAAAATTCACATTAATAGTATATTCATATATAATATTATTTATTGCAATAATTTTATGTTTATTAATATTCAACTGGGTAGACCTTGGAACAATATCAAATGTATTAAAAATAGTAACAACACAAGAACCAACATCAAAAATAACACTAGCTGTAAGTGTAATATTTATACTACTATCATTAAAATGCATATTTTTTGATTCAAGCTCAAAAGAAAAAATAAAAGAAGCACAAGGAATATTATTAAAAAATGAAAGCGGAAAATTATTAATTTCAAAAGAAACACTAGACAACATAGTAAAATCTGTAGTTTCAGGATTTGAAAGTGTAAAAGAATGTATACCTAAAATATCAGTAAATGAAGAAAATGAAATAACAATTACATTACAAATTACAGTAAGTGAAAATGCTGTAATAAAAGAATTAGCAAGTAATTTACAAAACAAAGTAAAAGAAGAAGTAAAAGCAATATCTGATTTAGAAGTAAAAGAAGTAAACATAAAAGTACTAAACTTTAGTCAAGAAAACAAAGAGCAAGACTAAATAAAATGACTTTAGAAGCGGAGGAATAAAAATGGATAGTTTCAAAAATTTTTTAGTACAATATAGAGGAGCAATAATAGGAATAATAATAGCAATATTAATATTATGTACAAAACTATATAATTTAATAATAGCAATAGTTGTTTTAATAATGGGAGCATTTTTAGGAAATTATGTACAACAAAATAAATATGATGTAAAAGAAAAAATAAAAAATTTTATAGATAGACTATAAAATGAGAAAGGAAAAATATGAAAAGGTCAGCAATTAGAGAGTTAGCATTTAGACTAATATATAGTTTAGAAATTCAGAAAGCAGAAAACATAGAAGAACAAATAGAATTATATTTAGAATGTAATGATGTAGAAGATAAAGAAGCAAAAGAATACATAAAAGATGCAGTAATAGGAATAAATCAAAATATAGAAAAAATAGAAAAACTAATAGAAAAAAATCTAAAAGCTGATTGGACAATAAAAAGAATATCTAAAGTAGATTTAAGTATACTAAAACTTGCAATATATGAGATAAAATATAAAGAAATTCCGTATAAAGTAGCAATAAATGAAGGGTTAGAAATAGCAAAAAAATATGGAGAAGAAAGTTCTAAAAATTTCATAAATGGGATATTAGCAAGTATTGTAAAAGAAGAAATAGGAGATTAACAGATGAAATACAATGCAGTAACAGTAACTCAATTAAATAAATATCTAAAAGATAGATTTGATGAAGATGAAAACTTAAATGCAGTATTAGTAAAAGGAGAAATCTCCAACTTTAAAAGCCATTACACAGGTCATCTATATTTTACATTAAAAGATGAAAATTCTTTAATAAAATGTATAATGTTTAAAAGCTATGCTGAAAGGCTAGCTTTTAAACCAAAAGATGGCATGAAAGTAATGGTTTTTGGCTCTGTATCAGTTTTCGAAAGAGATGGAGTATATCAAATATATGCAAAATCAATGTTAGAAGATGGAATAGGAGATTTGCATGAACAATTTGAACAATTAAAAGCTAAATTAGAAAAAGAGGGATTATTTGACCAAACTCACAAAAAGCAAATTCCAATATATCCAAAAATAATTGGAGTATTAACATCTCAAACAGGAGCAGTAATAAGGGATATAATAAATGTATCAACAAGAAGAAATCCTAATGTATATATTAGATTACTGCCTGCACCAGTACAAGGACCAGGTGCAGCAGAAAAAATAGCAGAAAAAATTAAAATAATGAATGACAAAAAATTAGCAGATGTTTTAATAGTAGGACGAGGAGGAGGTTCACTTGAAGATCTATGGCCATTTAATGAAGAAATTGTTGCAAGAGCAATATATGCTTCAGAAATTCCAATAATTTCTGCGGTAGGACATGAAACAGACTTTACTATTGCAGATTTTGTTGCAGATTTAAGAGCACCAACACCATCAGCAGCAGCAGAACTCGCAGTACCAGATATATATGACTTAAAACAAAAAATATCAAGCTATCAAAATAGAAATAGAATATCATTAAGAAAAAAAGTTGAACTAATGAAACTTAGATATGAGAAATGTATGAAATCAAGAGCATTTACAGACCCTACGAGAAAAATAAAAGACAATTCAGTTTTGTTAGATACATATTTTAAAAGATTAGAAACGAAAATAAATGAGATTCAAAAAAACCAAAAAAGCAAATTTATAGAAATAGCCACAAAACTAGACACATTAAGCCCATTAAAAACTTTAACAAGAGGTTATTGTATAACAGAAAAAGATGGAAATATAATTAAAAGTAAAGAACAAATAAAAAATAATGATGAAGTATGTTTAAAATTTTTTGATGGCAAAAGAAATGCTAAAATATTGTAATTATGAGCAAAAATAAAGCCAAAAAAATTAAAACAGATATACCAGTGGAGGAAAAAATATGAAAAAAAATGGAAAGCAAAGTATATTAACTATTATAATTATAATAGCAATAATTGCACTTATAATTATTGGAATAAGTGAAATATATTCTAGAAAAGTGAAGAAAAATCAAGACATATCAAACACAAACAATATTGAAAACAAAGAAGAAAATCAAGAAGAAAAAGATAATGAAAAAAATCCAGAAGAAAATCTCCCAAGCAAAGATGATGAAATGACAAAACCACAAGAAGAAGAAAAGAAACCAGAAACAGAACAAGAAAAAGTGCCAGAAAAAGAAGAAAACAATTATGTTGGAGAAGAAGAAAAAGAAAGCAATAATGAAAAAGATACATCAAAAAGCAATGAAGAAAAAGCAATTGAACTAGCAAAAAAAGAATGGGGAGAAAAAGATAATTCTGTAACTTATAGTATAGAAAGAAAAGAAGAAAATAAATATTATATTGCAGTAAAGAAAAATGCAACAGTTCAATTATGGTATGAAGTAGATACTCAAAATTGGACAATAAAAGAATATTGATTTTAAGCTTATGATGTGAAAGGAATGAAAACAAAAATGAGTAAAGATAATTTTGAAACATCAATGAAAAAATTAGAAGATATTGTTAATGAATTAGAAAATGGAAACTTAAATCTTGATGAATCTGTAGAAAAATTTGAAGAAGGCATGAAAATTGCGAAAGAATGTAATAATATATTAGAAAAAGCAGAAAAGAAAATTACAATTCTTTTAGAAAATGATGGAGAATTAAAAGAAGAAAATTTTGAAACAGAATAATATAACTATATTGAAAAAAGAGAGCAAAGAAAGAGGATGCGAAAAATGAATAATTTTGAGATATTTATAACTAATAAATACATATATGTACCCATGATAATATGGATTTGCATACAAACATTTAAAACAATAACTGATTTAGTTAAAAATAAAAAATTCAACTTTAAAAGAATATTAGGAGCAGGAGGAATGCCAAGTTCTCATTCTGCAGTTGTAACAAGTTTAACAACAATGATAGGCAAAGAAGAAGGAGTAGGCTCTAGTATTTTTGCACTTTCATTAATATTTGCATTAATAGTAATGTATGATGCAGCTGGAGTAAGAAGAGCAGCTGGAAAACAAGCAAAAGTACTAAACAAAATAATTGAAACACCAGGACTTACAAATGTTCAAGTCCAAGAAAGATTATTAGAAGCACTAGGACATACTCCTTTTCAAGTATTTGTTGGAGCAATTATAGGAATTGTAGTAGGACTAATAGCTTAATAATTATTCATACTAATTTATATATTATTAAGAAAGGAGTAATACTAAAATGACAGATATTGAAATTGCAAAAAAAGTTGAACTAAAAAAAATTGAAGAAATAGCTAAAGAAATTGGATTAGGAGAAGATGATATTGAAACTTATGGAAAATATAAAGCTAAAATATCTAATTCAGTAATAGACAATATAAAAAGTAAAAAGGCTGGACATTTGATATTGGTAACAGCAATGAGTCCAACACCATTAGGAGAAGGAAAAACAACAATATCAATATCAATTGCAGATGGACTAAGAAAAATAGGAAAAAAATCAATTTTAGCATTAAGAGAACCATCTCTTGGACCTGTATTTGGAATAAAAGGAGGTGCTACAGGAGGAGGATATTCACAAGTTGCACCTATGGAAGATATAAATTTACATTTTACAGGAGACATTCATGCAATAACTTCTGCAAATAATTTACTATCAGCAATGATAGATAATCATATCTATTTTGGAAATGAACTTGGAATAAAAAAAGTAGTATGGAAAAGATGTATAGACTTAAATGATAGACAATTAAGAACTGTAAATACAGGGCTTTCAGGAGAAAGCAAAATTGTTCCAAGAGAAGACTATTTTGACATATCAGTAGCATCCGAAATTATGGCAATTTTGTGCTTAGCAACAGATATGAAAGATTTAAAAACAAGATTAGGAAATATAATTATAGGATATAACAATGAAGACAAACCTATTTATGCGAGAGAACTAAAAGCAGAAGGAAGTATGGCAGTACTGTTAAAAGATGCAATAAAACCAAATTTAGTACAGACCTTAGAACATACACCAGCAATAATACATGGAGGACCTTTTGCAAATATTGCACATGGATGTAATAGTGTTATTGCAACAAAAATGGCAATGAAACTTTCAGATTACTGTATAACAGAAGCTGGCTTTGGAGCAGATTTAGGAGCAGAAAAATTCTTAGACATAAAATGTAGGAATATTGGAATAAAGCCAAATGTTGTAATATGTGTATCAACAATAAAAGCTTTAAAATATCATGGAGGAATGGAAAAGGAACATATTCAAGAGGAAAACATGGAATATCTTGAAAGAGGAATGAGCAACTTATATAAACATATAAGCAATATTAAAGACAAATTTGGTTTAAACATTATTGTTGCAATAAACAAATACAATACAGATACAGAAAAAGAGATAGAATTTGTTCAAAATGAATTAGCAAAAATTGGAGTAAAATCAAGCATAGTAGAAAGCTGGGCAAAAGGGGGAAATGGTGCAACAGAAATAGCAAAACAAATAGTAGAACTTGCAGAAAAAGAAGAAAAATTTGAATATATATATAATTTGAATGAAACAATTAAAGAAAAAATAGATAAAATTGCAAAAAAAATATATGGTGTAAAAGAAGTAAAATATACAGAGCAAGCATCTGAAAATATTGAAAAAATAGAAAAACTTGAATTTGGAAAATTACCAATATGTATAGCAAAAACTCAATATTCATTTTCAGATGATGCAAAAAACTTAGAATGTAAAAATCAATATGAAATCACTATTCGAAATGTTGAACTTAAAGCAGGAGCTGGATTTATAGTTGTATATGCAGGAAAAATTATGACAATGCCAGGATTACCTAAAATACCAGCAGCTGAAAAAATTGATATAAATGAAAATGGAGAAATTGTAGGAATATTCTAAAAAATAAAGAATAATAAAATTCAAACTAGAAACACTAATAAAAAAGTATTTCTAGGAGGGAATTTATGTATAATTTTAGAACAGACTTAGCTCTTGAAAGAAAAGAGATATATCAAAAAATAAATAAACTTAATGAAATAAATGGAGTAGAAAGCACAGAAGAAAAAATAAATGAAAATATTAAAGTCACAAGAGTAAAAATAATAAATAAAGATGGAGAACAAGCATTAGGAAAGCAAATAGGAAATTATGTGACACTAGATGTAAAAAATTTAAAAATAGCAAGTGAAGACGAAATACAAAAAACTTCAGAAACATTGACAAAAGAATTAAAAAAAATAATAGATTTGCATACAGATAAACAAGGAGATATTTTAATTGTAGGTCTAGGAAATATATATGTAACACCAGATGCACTAGGACCAAAAGTTATAAATGAAATAGATGTAACAAGACATATAATAAAATATTTACCACAATATGTAGAAGAAGGAACAAGACCAGTAAGTGCAATAGCACCAGGAGTACTTGGAACAACAGGAATAGAGACTGTAGAAATTTTAAAAGGAATAGTAGAAAATATAAAGCCCAAATTACTAATAGTAATAGATGCATTAGCATCAAGAAGTATAGATAGAATAAGTAGCACAATACAAATATCAGATACAGGAATAGTTCCAGGAGCAGGTGTTGGAAATACAAGAAAAGAAATAAGTAAAAAAAGCTTGGGAATACCAGTAGTAGCAATAGGAATCCCTACAGTTGTTGAACTTGCCACATTAGTATCTGACGGAATAGATATATTTATAGATAGATTACAAGAAAAAGCAGAATCAAATGAATACTTAAATAAATTGCAACAAAATGATAAATATGAGGAAGTAAAAGAAGCATTAAATGTAGGAGAATACAATATGATAGTTACCCCAAAAGAAATAGATGATTTAATAGAAAATATGAAAAATATTGTTGCAAGAGGAATAAACTTTGCAATATAAAAAGATTTACTTCTTTTATGAAGTAAATCTTTTTTATTTATGTTGAATATTTAAGCTTTTATATAAATTACAAATATTGCAGTCTGTACATAGTTCAATTCTACCATTAAAAATTAATTTTAATGTTTCAATAAATTCCAAATTATTAGATGAAGAAACTAAATGTATAAAAATTTTTCTTGGCAACAAATTAAGAAGAGTATTTAAAATATAATCATTATTAGAAAAAGAAACATCAGATAAATATTTTGCATTTAAAGCATTTTTGTCAATATCAATAATGTTTAAGTTTTCATCTAGTAAAAAAGTATTATCATCAAAAGAAATAATATGAACAATATGTGTTAAACTTGGCTCAGAACTTACATATAATTTTAAAAGAGAAATAAATTCGGTATATTCTCTTTCAATAATATATTCATTAACAGATAAATCAACCAATTCTTCAAGTAGATTTCTATATTTTGATAATCTAAAATTAATAAAACCAGTAAGTACAATGGAATGATGTGTTATAATATATTCATAAAAAGCATCAAATAATAAAATTTGTCTATTTTGGAAGGAAAATTCATTATCATCACACAAATTTTCTGTAGCAAAATTTAGAATTTTGGTAAATTCTAAGTTACTAAAATAAAAATAATTTGTTTTTAAAATATTTTCAATAAAATCATATTCAAAACAATCAATAACTAAATATGAAAGTATTGTAGCTATTTTGGTATAGAAAAGTTCATTATCAATACCTTTATAGTGAATAATTATATTTTTATATGATTTGAATTCATTAAAAGAAAAAAATACATTTAGCATATTAAATTCTTTGAATTCGTTTTGTAAATAATTTAGAATATTTTCATTATTTGTTTTTATACATAATGAACTCATAGCAAACTCCTTTTTATACTCTTTTTGTATATTATCAACTAAATTTTGAATTTCTATACAAACTACAATGTATAATATTCTAAAAAATAAAAAATGAAACTTGTATAAAATGATTAAAGGACTTTTTATATTATTAAAAAGTCCTTTAATATATAATTATAATTTTGTATAAATGTGATAATCAATATCAGGAAAAACGCAGTCTTTTTCTTTAATACTTTCTAAGAAAGTTTTATTGATTTTATTGTTTTTTATTTGTTGATATAATTTAGTAAAACGACCAATATGGTCTTTAATACGTTTTTTGGCATAATCAACCATAGTACCATTAGTAATAATAAATAACCAATCACTACTTTGTGCAAGAAGAAGTTCTCGTGCAGCTTGATTAAGAGCATCTTTTGTAATACCTTTTGCATCTGGAAATTTTGTTGCAAGTTCAACCATTCTATCTCCAGCTTTGTGCAAATGTCTGTGAGCATAATCATTAGTAGGATTTAACCAAACTCCACTATAACCATTTGCGCCCCAACTTGACCTACAAGGTGAACAAACTTGTATATTTGGATATTTATCAATATATTCAGAAGGAGTAATTAGTTCAAAATTACATTCATCATAGTAAATTTTTTTAAATAATATATATAACCAATATGGACCTTCATACCACCAATGACCATATAATTCAGCATCATAAGGACATAAAATTATAGGTGGAACTTCCATATAATTTGCAACATTATTAATTTGTTCAGTGCGAGAATTTAAAAAATGTCCTGCTTGTCTTTCAGCAGAATCATGAGCCCACTGAACATTATAATAATCTTTTTGATCTGTTTTTCCAGTAATTCTATAATATTTTATTCCAGTGTGAACACGTACTCCATTATGAGCAATATAAGGTTTTATATAATCATAATCTGCTTCATATCCTAAATCTTTATAAAATTCTCTATAATTAAAATCGCCAGGATATCCATCAATAGAACTCCAAACTTGTTGAGATGATTTCATATCACGCCCAAAACAAACAAGTCCGCCTGGTGAAACAATTGGAGCACAAGTTCCATAAATAGGTGTAGGGTCTGCATATAATATACCATGAGATTCTACAATTGCATATTCAATTCCAAATTCTTTTAAATATTTATCTGCTTCTGGAACATAACCACATTCTGGAAGCCAAATTCCACGAGGTTTTCTGCCAAAAAATCTTTCATATGTTTGGACACCAACTGCAATTTGAGCTCTAACAGTTTCTTCAGTTATATATAAAATTGGAAAATACCCATGTGTTGCACCACAAGTTATAATTTCTAAAACTCCAATATCTTGAAAATGCTTAAATTGTTCAATTAGATTACATTTAAAGACATCTCTAAAAAGATATAAATCATTTGAATATCTATCATAATAATAATGTGCTAGCTCATTTAATCTTTGATTATCAGAGGTTCTTTTTATTTCTTTTTCAGATAATTCTATTAATTGCTCTAAATAGTGTATATATTTTTTTTGTAATAATTTATTATCTAACATTGAAAGTAAAGGAGGTGTCATAGACATTGTAATTCTAAAATTTACCTTTTCATCAACTAGCATTTTAAAGTTTTGTAATAATGGTATATATGTTTCTGAAATTGCCTCATATAGCCATGATTCTTCAAGATAGTCATCACTTTCAGGATGATGTATAAATGGAAGATGTGCATGTAATACAAAACTTACATATCCTTTTTTTTGCATTAATATCAATTCCTTTCTAATTATTAAATAATGTCGCAGGAATTTTACCTACGACATTCCTAAAGCATTATGTTCTAGAGTGTATATTTTGAGATGATGAATTGCCAGAAGATGGGTTGGAAATTTTGTCAAAAAATGAGATATCTTCATTTTGATAAATTGAAGAATATATTTTTTGCAATACTTTTTCACTTATATAAGAAATATCAGTACTTTTATTTGTTTCTGGCAATTTTTTTACAATATCAAATATTGAAATTGATTTTTCTTCTTGATTTTTTATATTTTTGAATTTAATCATATTGTTGTTATTTGTTTTAAATAGTACATGGTCATTAGGTGATTCAATTTTATTTGATTTTGATACATATATATAATCTGTGTGAATATTTTCATTAATTTCTTTTGCTATATCTTCATTATAATAATTTGGTCTTCTACCAAGCTCAATTCTATAATTACATTTACTATCATTTACTTGTAAATACCAACTATTTGCAAAATCATTTATTGGAACTTCAAAACTGTAATTCATTGTTTCGTTATGAATAATTAAAACGGGTCTTGTTATATTAAAGAAGTTTTCTCCATATTGTTTTATGTAATTTTCTCTGTCTTTATCAGATATATCCCAATAAACAAATAGAGTATTTGGTGTTTGATAAAGTATTTTTACAACAGTTTCATTATATCTATATGGTAAATCGTAATATTCTACAATTTCTATTGATTTTTCATTTTTTGAACTTTTTTTAGTTGATGCTGTTTTTTGGGATACTGTTTTGCCTGAACTTTTTGCTAAAGTTGTTTTATTTAAAGACTTTGATTTTGAAGTATTTTTTGATGCTGGTTTTGCGTCTGTTTTTGTATTTGATTTATTAACAGCTTTGCTTGTTTTGGTTTGATTATTTTTTTTGTATGATTTTTTTGAATTATCTACTTTTTCTTTATTAAGTGTTTGTGTAAATGCCTTTGACATTTTTTCTATTATTGTTTCTTTTTTATTTACTTTTTTCTTATTAACAGTATTTTTTTTATTTACATTTTTTTTATTTCTTATTTCTTCTGTTTTCACTGGTACTTTTCCTCCTATGTAAAAGACATTGTTTTTTTACATCATATACCAAAAGCAAAATAAATTCAATAAAAAAGGCAAAAAAAATATAAAAAAAATTAGCAAAAGTACTTGACAAGTGCTAAAAAATGTTGTATCATAATATACGAAATTAGCAAACAACTCGAAAGAGTGCTAAAATTCCCTATATAAAATAATATATGACATTAAAACATATATAAAGGAGTTGAAAAAAATTGCTAGAAGAAAGAAAAAAGAGAGTATTACAAGCAATTGTAGAAGTATATATACAAACAGCAGAACCAGTAAGTTCAAATGCAATAATGAATACAGAAGGTTTAGAATATAGCAGTGCAACAATTAGAAATGAAATGGCAGAATTAGAAAAATTAGGGTATATAGAAAAAACTCATACATCATCAGGAAGAATACCATCTGCAAAAGGATATAGATATTATGTAGATGAACTATTACAAGAAGACAAAATAACACTTGAAGAAATAAAATACATAAGTGACAAACTAGAAACAAAAGTAAACGAATTAGAAGACTTAACAAAAATCACATCAAACACAATATCAGAAATAACACATTACACAACAGTATCAATAGGACCAAGTACAGAAGTACAAAAAATAGAAAATATAAAATTTGTACTAATAAGTTCTAGAATGATAATGGCAGTAATATTAACAGATAACGGATTAGTAAAAGAAACAATAATCAAATTTGATGAAAACATAACAGAAAATCAAGTAGAAACATTAAGTTATATGTTCAACAACAAACTAAAAGGAGAGCCAATAACAAAAATAGACAAACCACTAGAAAAATATTTAGTAGACGAAATGAGTTATAGTGTAAACTTAATAAAACCAATAATAGAACAAATGAAAAAAGTTGTTGAAGAAGAAAGTATACATTTAGAAGGAGCAAAAAAATTATTTGAATTACCAGAATTCAACAGTTTAGAAGTAGCAAAAAATTTTGTAAACATATTAGACGAAAAAGAATTAATGACAGACATGTTGAATATTGGAATTGCCAAAGACATAAATGTATATATAGGTGAAGAAAATGAAAAAGAAGAACTAAAAGATTTTAGCATAGTAACATTTAAACATAGAATAGGAAATAAAGATTTGGGAACAATTGGAATAATAGGACCCAAAAGAATGGATTATGCAAAAGTAATATCAGTAATGAAATACATTAGTAAAAAACTAAACGGAAATGAAGAAAACCAGTAATTAAAATTTCAAACAATAAAGAAAGAAGGTAAAACATGGAAGAAAATAAAATTGAAGAAAAAACAGAAGAAAAAAAAGATTGCATAATAGATCCAAAACAGCAAGAACTAGATGAATTAAATGACAGATATAAAAGAGTACTAGCAGAATTTGAAAACTTCAAAAAAAGAAGTGGAAAAGAAAGAGAAACACTATATAGCTCAATATTAGCAGATATAGTTGAAGTATTTTTACCAATAGTAGACAATTTAGAAAATGCAGTAAAAGCAGAAACACAAGATGTAGAATACAAAAAAGGAGTAGAACTAGTACTAAAACAATTTAAAGACATACTAAAATCAAAAGGAGTTGAAGAAATACCAGCAATGGGAGAAACATTTGACCCTAGCCAACATGAAGCTGTAAGTAGTATACAAGATCCTGAAAAAGGAGAAAAAGAAATCATTCAAGAATACAGAAAAGGATACAAAATAGGAAACAAAATTATACGCCATTCAATGGTAGTTGTAGCAAATTAATTTTAAGTTATTAATTTAAAAAATATAAAAGTTAGGAAAACAAAAAGAAAAAATTTAAACCTAACTAGAGAAAAAGAAAGGAAGTAAATTAAAATGGGAAAAATAATAGGAATTGACTTAGGAACAACAAACTCATGTGTATCAGTAATGGAAGGAGGAGAACCAGTAGTAATACCAAATGCAGAAGGAGCAAGAACAACACCATCTGTAGTAGCATTTTCAAAAAATGGAGAAAGACTAGTAGGACAAATAGCAAAACGTCAAGCAGTAACAAACCCTGAAAACACAGTAATATCAATAAAAAGAAAAATGGGAACAAACGAAAAAGTAAACATAGATGGAGAAAAATTTTCACCACAAGAAATATCAGCAATGATATTACAAAAATTAAAAACAGATGCAGAAAACTATTTAGGACAAAAAGTAACACAAGCAGTTATAACAGTACCAGCATACTTTAGTGATAGCCAAAGACAAGCAACAAAAGATGCAGGAAAAATAGCTGGACTTGAAGTACAAAGAATAATAAATGAACCAACAGCAGCAGCACTTGCATATGGAATGGATAAAGAGCAAGACCAAAAAATAATGATATATGACTTAGGAGGAGGAACATTTGATGTTTCAATACTAGACATTGGAGATGGAGTATTTGAAGTATTAGCAACAAACGGAAATACACATTTAGGAGGAGACGATTTTGACCAAAAAATTATAGAATATCTAGTATCAGAATTCAAAAAAGACCAAGGAATTGACTTATCAACAGATAAAGCAGCAATGCAAAGACTAAAAGAAGCTGCTGAAAAAGCAAAAATAGAATTATCAGGAGTACAACAAACACAAATAAACTTACCATTTATTACAGCAGATAGTACAGGACCAAAACATTTAGATGTAACATTAACAAGAGCAAAATTTGAAGAACTAATACATGACTTAGTAGAAGCAACAGCAGGACCAGTTAACCAAGCATTAAAAGATGCAGGATTAACAGCAAATGACATTCACAAAGTATTATTAGTTGGTGGTTCTACAAGAGTTCCAGCTGTTCAAGCAGTAGTTAAGAGAATAACAGGAAAAGAACCAGATAAAGGAATAAATCCAGACGAATGTGTTGCAATAGGAGCATCAATTCAAGGAGGAGTACTTTCTGGAGATGTTAAAGATTTAGTATTATTAGATGTAACACCATTATCATTAGGTATTGAAACATATGGAGGAGTATTTACAAAATTAATAGAAAGAAACACAACAATACCAACAAAAAAATCACAAGTATTTTCAACAGCAGCAGATGGTCAAACAAGTGTAGAAGTACATGTATTACAAGGTGAAAGAGAAATGGCAGCATATAATAAAACATTAGGAAGATTCCAACTAACAGGAATTCCAGCAGCACCAAGAGGAGTACCACAAATCGAAGTAACATTTGACATAGATGCAAATGGTATAGTACATGTATCTGCAAAAGATATGGCAACAGGAAATGAACAAAATGTATCAATCACAGCATCAACAAACTTAACAGATGAAGATATAGACAAAGCTGTTAAAGATGCAGAAGCACATGCTGAAGAAGATAAAAAGAAAAAAGAAGAAATAGAAGTTAAAAATAATGCTGAAAGCTTAGTATACAATAGTGAAAAAACATTAGGAGAATTAGGAGACAAAATTAGTGGAGAAGAAAAAGCAAAAATTGAAGCAGAAATAGAAAACACTAAAAAAGCTCTTGAAGGAAACAATACAGATACAATAAAAGAAGCTACAGAAAAATTAACAAAAGTATTTTATGAAATGTCTGAACAACTATACAAAAATTCAAATCCAAATGCAGGAGTAGACCCAAATGCAACAGCTGGAGCAGAAAGCAATAATGAAAGTAATGGAAATGATGGAAATGTATATGATGCAGATTATAAAGTAGAAGATGATAATAAATAAAATAAGACAATTTTAACAGGCAGGTAGAATTGATTCCTGCCTGTAAAATTGTAAAAATTGAAAAATATAATATATAAAATATAAAGACGAGAGGTGAATAAAACAAGTGGCAGCAAAAAAAGATTATTATGAGATATTAGGAGTTCAAAAAACAGCAACAGATGAGGAACTAAAAAAAGCATATAGAAAACTTGCAAAAAAATATCATCCAGATGCAAATCCAGATAATAAAAAAGAAGCAGAAGAAAAGTTTAAAGAAATAAATGAAGCATATGAAATACTATCAGATTCACAAAAAAGAAAAATGTATGACCAATTTGGAACAGTTGACCCACAAGGATTTGGTGGAGGAGCAGGAGGACCATTTGGTGGTGGATATTATTCATATAGTTCATCAGGTTTTGATGGATTCTCAGATTTTGGAGACTTAGGAGATATTTTTTCAAGCTTTTTTGGTGGAGGAAGAGCGAGTGGAAGAAATGCACAAGCAAGAGGTCCACGAAAAGGTGCAGACTTAAACTTAAATATGGAAATTACATTTGAAGAAGCTTTTTTAGGAATTGAAAAAGAAATATCAATAACAAGACCAGAAACTTGTCAAACATGTAATGGAACAGGGGCAAAACCTGGAACAACAGTAGCCAAATGTTCTGTATGTAATGGAACAGGAACAGTAAAACAAGTACAAAATACAATTCTAGGTAGAATGCAAACAACCACAACATGTACAAATTGCCATGGAACAGGTGAAGTAATAAAAGAACCTTGTGAAAGCTGTAGAGGAAAAGGAACAGTAAGGAAACAAGTAAAATTAAAAGTAAAAATACCAGCAGGAATAGATGATAATCAAACAGTAGTATTAAGAGGAGAAGGAGAACCAGGAGAAAAAGGTGGACCAAAAGGAGACTTATACATAACAGTTAGAGTAAAAAGAAATAGTGTATTTACTAGAAATGGAAATACTGTAATGTGTGAAATTCCAATTACAATCACACAAGCAACTCTAGGGGCAAACTTAAAAATTCCAATGGTAGACGGAAGTACAGAAATTTTTACAATACCAGAAGGAACTCAAACAGGTACAAAATTTACAATAAAAGAAAAAGGATTTAAGTCTATAAATTCATCTGTTAGAGGAAATTTTGTATTTACAGTTACAGTTCAAACACCAAAACGTTTAAGCAAAGAACAAAGAGAACTGTTAGAAAAACTAGCACAAACAATGAATGAACAACCACCGGTTAAAAAAAGAGGAATTTTCGGATAATAAATAAACAAGAGTAAAAGGAAATGTAATAAAAATCTTTTACTCTTGTTTATTATGTAAATTTATATAATAAAATAATATTTTGTAAACCACTTCCATTTTTACAAAAAATATTGTATAATAATCTTGTAAAAAATTAGATATATTTTTGAAAAAACTATATAAATATTATTAATAAATTCATAATAATAAAATGAGAGGAAAGATATAAATGGATAAAAAAAGAATAGTAACAGGGGATAGACCGACAGGAAAATTACATATAGGGCATTATTTTGGTTCATTAAAAAATAGAGTAGAAATGCAAGAATCAGGAAAATATGATCCATACATTTTAGTTGCAGATGTTCAAGCACTAACAGATAATTTTAATAATCCAGAAAAAGTCAGAAAAAATGTAAGAGAAGTGGTAATGGATTATTTATCTGTAGGAATAGACCCAAAGAAAACAACTATATACATACAATCACAAATACCAGAAACAGCAGAATTAACGGTATTTTATTCAAATTTAGTAACAATAGCAAGATTAGAAAGAAATCCAACTGTAAAAACAGAAATATCACAAAAAAGAGAACTATTTGGAGAAAGTGTAACATATGGATTTTTAGGGTATCCTGTAAATCAAGCAGCAGATATAACAGTAATGGAAGGAACAGTTATTCCAGTAGGAGAAGATCAACTACCATTAATAGAACAATGTAGAGAAATTGTAAGAAAATTTAATAGTATATATGGAGATATTTTAAAAGAACCAGAAGCAGTTTTATCAAGTACAAAAAGAATAAAAGGTTTAGACGGAAATGAAAAAATGGGAAAATCACTTGGAAATGCAATTTACTTATCAGATTCAGAAGAAGAAGTAAATAAAAAAGTAATGAGTGCTAAAACAGACCCAAATAGAATAAAAAAAGATGATTTAGGAAACCCTGATGTATGTATGGTGTCTTATTATCACAAATTATTTAGTACAGAAGAAGCATGTAAAACTGTTTGTGAAGAATGTAAAGCAGGAAAAAGAGGATGTGTAGCATGCAAAAAACAACTTGCGAAAAACATAAATAAAACATTAGAACCAATAAGAGAAAAAAGAAAATATTATGAAGAAAGACCAGAACTAGTTGATGATATTTTGATGAAAGGAACTGAAAAAGCAAGACAAACAGCAAAAGGAACAATGAGAAAAGTAAAAAAAGCAATGAAACTAGATTATTTTGATGAATTATAAAAAATAATTGTTAAGGAGGAAAAATGTTTACAGATTATGCAAAAATAACAATAAAATCAGGAAATGGCGGAGATGGAGCAGTTACATTTAGAAGAGAAAAATATGTAGCAGCAGGAGGACCAGACGGAGGAGATGGTGGAAGAGGTGGAAGCATATACTTTAGAGTTGACCCAAATGCTAATACATTAGTAGATTTTAGATATACAAAAAAATTCAAAGCACAAAATGGAGAAAATGGAAGCGGAGCAAATAGATATGGAAAATCTGGAGAAGATTTATATATAGATGTTCCGATAGGAACAATAATAAGAGATGCTGAAACTGGAAAAATAGTAGCAGACTTATCAGAAGAAGGACAAGAAGAATTAATACTAAAAGGAGGCAGAGGTGGAAAAGGAAATTCTCACTTTGCAACAGCTACAAGGCAAGTTCCTAGATTTGCACAAGCAGGAGAAGATGGTGAAGAAAAAGAAATAATATTAGAACTAAAATTACTTGCTGATGTAGGATTATTAGGATTTCCAAATGTAGGAAAATCAACATTCCTATCTGTAGTTACAGATGCAAAACCTAAAATTGCAAACTATCATTTTACTACAATAGAGCCAAACCTAGGAGTAGTAAAAACAAGAAATGGGGACAGTTTTGTAATTGCAGACATTCCAGGAATAATAGAAGGTGCGAGTGAGGGCATTGGTCTTGGAATTCAATTTTTACGTCATGTCGAAAGAACGCGTTTACTATTACATGTAATTGATGTTTCAGGATTAGAGGGAAGAGACCCTATTCAAGATTATTATACAATAAATGAAGAGTTAAAAAAATATAGTGAGAAATTAGCATGTAGAAAACAAATAATTGTTGCAAATAAAATTGATATAATGCAAGATGATAGTAAATATAAAGAACTAGAAAATTTAGCAAAAAAGGAAAAATTAGAAATTTATAAAATTTCAGGAGCTACAGGAGAAGGAATATCAGAACTTTTAAATAGAGTTTCAGAAGTTTTAAAAACTCTACCAAAAGAAGAATTAGTTGATATAGATGAAAGAGTAGTATATACTTTAGATGATAACAAAGATGATTTTGTAGTTAGAAAAGAAGGAGAAAAATTTGTAATAGAAGGAAAAGCAATAAATAGACTTATGGGAAAAATAAATATTGATGATAATGAATCAATGTATTATTTCCAAAAGAATTTAAAATCTATGGGAATTGAAGATGAACTAAAAAAACAAGGTATCAAAGAAGGAGACTTGGTACAAGTTTTAAATTGGACTTTTGAATGGTATGAATAAAATTAAGTTAAAAAATGTGTAATAAATTTCAAATGATTATTATTATGTAGAAGAAATAATATAAAAAACTGCAAATATTAAATTTTATTTTTAATATGTGCGGTTTTTATGTTTATAAATAAAAAAATGTCTTTAATGTTTATAATTAAAGACAATAATTATAAAACAAATATATCATTAAACAATAATAAAATCAACACATTAATAAAAAATAATATAAAAAACCTTGCAAAAAAAAATTAACTGAAAATTAAAATATAAAAAAGTAAAATCCTTGAAGTGAAATCTGTTCGAGCTTTTTTTTTACCTTTAATTATAAACATTAAAGAATACAAGAGAAAAAGGGAGGATGGAATAATTGAGTAAAGGAAAGAAATTAAATTACAATGAGGAAAAAAACAAAGGAATAACATTAATAACATTAGTAATAACAATAATAGTACTAATAATACTAGCAACAGTAAGTATAGGAATATTAGGAGGAGAAAATGGAATAATAAAGAAATCCAAATATGCAAAAGAGCAAACAGAAATAGCAGAAGAAATAGACATATTAAAACTATGTACAGCATTGGCAATGGGAGAAGACCCAAACGGAAATGTAACAGAAAGTAACTTAA
>CAUWAY010000003.1:0-80889 GCA_963556905.1 uncultured Clostridia bacterium
CAAAATGTTGCTTAATACTAAATCAAAAAATGTCCAATTTTTTGGGTTCAGTACACAAAGCAGAATGTGTTGTTTTTTATTGTTTATTAGTCCACAGTATGTATATAATACACAATAAGGCTACGTTTATAGTTAGGGAGAATCCCAAAGCATATATTAAAGTTAATATAAATCCCATAAACAACCACCTCTTTGCTCTCGAATGTATAGAGTATTGAAAGTGGTAGCCACAACATATCTGCTATCTCATTTCCTACAACGTCTACTATACAATAAATTTTTACATATTTCAAGCAAACATCACAAATTTTACAATTATTTTTTATTCATTTCTTTATCATAACTTCTAACTTTTATCAATACGTTTTACAGTGAGTTCTTTTATTACAAAAAACACAAAATTTTCAAAAAAATTACAAAATACAACAGATTATACTTTTTAAAGTTTCTATTTCTTAGAAATAAAAAAATAAGAATAAATGAACTTAATCATCTATTCTTTTTTATTCTATATCATTTAATTTATTTTACTGAGCACATTTTTAACAAGGTATAAGTTCTGAGTATATTGCACTATTCGAGGAAATATATTTCCATATTTTTACTTTTCTATTAACCAATAGATTTTTTTATTTATTGCAATAGTCTAAAACAATTCATTGCAATGCACTCGAATTTTATCCTCACTCTTCACACTTTTTATACAGTTCATTGCAATGAGTGCAAATTTTTATATTATATGTATCCTCACTCTCCCAAGCACTACACCATTTCTTAAGCACTCTTTAACTCTAAGCGTAATTTATCAGCAATCATTGCTATAAATTCTGAATTTGTTGGTTTTCCTTTACTTGCTGAAATTGTATATCCAAATATATTTTCAACTACATCTTGCTGTCCTCTTCCCCAAGCTACTTCTATTGCGTGGCGGATTGCACGTTCTACACGAGATGGAGTTGTATGATATTTTTCTGCTATTTTAGGATATAAACTTTTAGTAATTTGATTTATCACATCTATGTCAGTAACTACCATTATTATCGCCTCTCTTAAATATTGATATCCTTTGATATGTGCAGGAACTCCAACTTCATGAATTACATTTGTAACTAATGCTTCTAAATTAGTTTTTTGGTCATCACTATTGTTTGAAATTTCAATATATTGGGGTTTTTGAATAGCCATATCTTTTGATATAAAGCTATTTGCTTGTGTTGGTTTAAAATTTTTTAATTCTCTAATTCTTGTAATTAATAAATCAATGTCAAAAGGTTTTACTACATAATATTCTGCTCCTAATTCTACTGCCTTTCTTGTTATTTTGTCTTGTCCTACTGCTGATAACATTATGCAGATTGGTTTTTTACTTATTTTAATCATATTTAATTTTTCTAAAACCCCTATTCCATCTAAATGTGGCATGATTACATCTAATAATACTACATCTGGCATTAAATTATGTATCATATCTAAAGCTTCATTTCCATCTTTTGCTCTTCCTACTACTACCATGTCCTCTTGGCTCTTTAAATATGTAGCTAATGTCATGCTAAATTCTTGGTTGTCATCTGCAATTAAAACTGTGATTTTTTCTCTCATGTTTTTTCCTCCTAATTTTTCTACTGTAAAAATTTTACATTTTGATTATAATACTTTGCCCAAATTTTTGCAATAGTTTTTTGGAATTTTTTACCATTTATTTATTTTTTCAACAGTTTTATTTATATATTTATCTTTAAATCCTAGAATTTTCTTTATATTAATACTTTTTGTTTCAATATCATTTAATAAAATATTTTTTCTATCTTTTTCAATTTCTATTTTTATATTTATATTTTCTAAATATTCTATTTCTATAATTTTTATATCGTTTGTTTTACAATAATATTTAAAAAATTCAAAATTAGGATAATCTATGCTAATTTCTACTTCAAATCCTTCTACTTTATATATTAAATCACTTTTTTCAATTGCCTTTTGCGTTACTTCTGTATACGCTCTTACAAGTCCTCCAGTTCCTAGCAAAACTCCTCCAAAATATCTTGTGACAATTACTACTATGTTACATATTCTATTTTTTTGTAAAACATTAAGCATCGGTGCTCCAGCAGTGCCTGATGGTTCTCCATCATCACTTGATTTTTCAATAATTTGCCCTTTTTCTAAGACTCTATATGCTATACAATTGTGTTTGGCATCATGGAATTTCTTTTTTATTTCTTTTATTTTTTGCTCTGCTTGTTCAATATCCTCTACATTAAATATTGTTGCTATAAATCTAGATTTTTTTTCTACTATCTCCTCTATTTCTTCATTTTTTATTGTATAAAAATTTTCCATGAATAGATATTCCTTTCTAAAAAAATAATTTATTCATTATTTCCACAATGCATTCCTGCAGTAAATCCTGTTGAATAAGCTATTTGCAAATTAAATCCTCCTGTATATGCATCTACATCTATTATTTCTCCAGCAAAATATAATCCTTCTATTAGTTTTGATTCCATTGTCTTTGGATTAATTTCTTTTGTACTAATCCCTCCACTTGTAATTATCGCTTCTTCTACTGGTCTGAAGTCTTTTACTGTAAATTCGAGTTTCTTCAATAAATTTACTAACTTTTTTCTTTCTTCTTTTGTTATTTCATTTACCTTTTTTTCTTCATCTATATTTGTTTTCTCTATAATTAGTGGTATCATTTTTTGTGGTAATAATTTATCTAAACTATGTTTGAATTGTTTGTTTTTAAATTCTTTGAAATCTCTTAATATTCTTTCATTTAGTTGCTCTTCTGTTAATGCTGGCTTTAAATCTATATAAATTTTAATTTTTTTATTTCTAAGTAAGTTTTCAATTTCTTTATATCTTACTAAATGTGCAGAACTACTTAATATTATTGGTCCTGATATTCCAAAGTGTGTGAATATCATTTCTCCAAAGTCTTCATATATTAATTTGTTTTTATTTTCATCTATAATCTTTATTCCTACATTTTTTAAGCTTAATCCTTGAACTTTTCTACATTCTTCTTTTTCAAATATTACTAATGGTACTAATGATGGTTTGATTTCTGTAATTTTATGGCCTATTTCTGAAGCAATTTTATATCCATCTCCATTTGAACCTGTTAATGGATAACTTTTTCCTCCTGTTGCTAATATTATTTTGTCTGTTTGTATTATTTGTTTTTGTGTTCTTAGCCCTAATATTTTGTTATCTTTTATTAAAATTTTTTCTACTCTTGTATTTAACATACATTTTATATTTAGTTCATTTATTTTCTTTAAAAAGCAGTTTAATACGTCTACTGATTTGTCTGTTACTGGAAATATTCTGTTTCCTCTTTCTTCTTTTACTTCTAAACCTTGATTTTTCAGAAAGTTTATTATGTCTGTGTTTGTGTAATTTTGAAATGCACTGTAAAGAAATTGACCATTTCCTGGTGTATTTTTTATAAATTCACTCATATATAATGAACTTGTTATATTACATCTTCCTTTTCCAGTTATTAATAATTTTTTTCCAAATGATGGCATCTTTTCTATTATTGTTACTTCGTTTCCATATTCTGCTGCTGTTATGGCCGACATCATTCCTGCTGGTCCTGCTCCTATTACTATTACTTTTGACATTTATTCATTATGTTAGCTTTGCTAACATTTCCCTCCTTCTAATTCTTTTATATTATATGTTAACAGATTTTATATCAAAAATCAATATCTCCTTTTATGCTGTTTTACTACATTTAAAAAAAACTCTTGAAAAACTTAAAGAATTTCTTCAAAATGTCTTGACAAATTGCGAAAATCCTATTAAAATATATAATGTGCTCACAAATGAGCTAATTAATGGTGGATGTGGCGTAGTTGGTTAACGCGCCAGTTTGTGGCACTGGAGACCGTGGGTTCGAGTCCCATCTTCCACCCCATTACTTTCTTATATACTGGGCTGTAGCCAAGCGGTAAGGCATTAGACTTTGACTCTAACATGCGCTAGTTCGAATCTAGCCAGCCCAACCATTAACGGATTTTATATCCGTTTTTTTATATTATATAAAGGTAATACTTGCCTACCATATAAAAATCTACAATCACTTTTTCTATAAAATAAAAAGTATGCCAATTACTCAGCATACTTTTATTATAAATCTTGCATATCTTTTGTATCAACTTCAAAGTAAAATTCTACTCCATTTTCTTTATTTTCGACTCCAAAATCATTTCCATAATTATTCATAATTGCTCTTACAATTGAAAGTCCTATTCCGCTTCCTCCGTCTTCTCTATTACGTGCTTCATCAACTTTAAAAAATCTATTCCATATACGTGGTACATTTTCATCCGAAATATTTTCTCCTGTATTAAACACTGTAACTTTAACTTTTTGCCTTTCTGGTATAATTGTATTTGTTATTTTTATTTGCTTATCTCCATCTTTTTCTTCTACATGCTTTATTGCATTTGTTAAATAATTTGTAATTATTTGGCTTATATAAAAATCATCTGCAAAAACATTTATATTTTCTTTTGTTTCAAATTCAACATCTACTTTTTTTTCTTGTAACATAACTTTAGAACTTCTAACAATTTCTTTTTCTAATTCTACAATATTAAAAATTCTATTATTAAATTCTCTTTTTTCATATTCAAGTTTAGTTAGTTCTATTAGTTGTCTTACTAATTTATCCATTTTCCCAGCTTCATCTAAAATTACTTCTGCATAAAATTTTCTACTTTCTGGGTCTGTATTTATATTTTCTAAAAGTCCTTCACTATAGCCTTGTATTAGTGCTATTGGTGTTTTCAATTCATGTGATACATCTGATATAAAACTTTTTCTCATCTCATCTATTTTTGATTTTTTTTCTATATCTTTTTCTAATTCTATATTAGTATTTCTTAATTGATTTATTGTCTTTTCTAATTTTTCTGACATTATGTTTATACTTTCACCAAGCTCATTTATTTCATCATCATCTGTTACTATATATTTTTGACTAAAATCTAAATTAGACATCTTTTTTGCTATTGCATTTAGTTCTGATATTGGACTACTAAATTGCTTAGATATATATATTATTGCAACTCCTCCTATTATTATTACAATACTTGCAATTAAATATAAAAATTTATTTGATATTCGTACACTTTCTTGTATTGATGACATTGGCAGTCTTATATATGTTGTATATCCGTTTTCTAATTCTCCTGTCAATAACATATATGTTATTTTTGTTTCAGTATCACTTATTTTCTTTATTTCTATGTCATCAGTTTTTTCTAATATATTTGCTTGTTGCTTTTTATCCATCCCCCAAAAGTCTATAATTCGTCTTATATTTAATAAAAAATCTTTATTTGAAAGATATACAGCTACATTTTCCTCATCTTTTACTATAATATCAAAATCATTTCTTATTGATATCTTATCTAGTTCATCAGTTATATTGTCTACTATTATTTTTCCGTTATAATAAGCATTTATAGTGTTATATACTGATTTTAATGTATTACTTTTGGTATATAGATAGTATTTTTCTAGCACAAAACTATTTACTAATATTAAGAATAAAATTATTGATATTACAACTACACATAATGAAAAAAATAGTTTTCCTCTAACAGATTTTGCTTGTTTTTGAATTATTCCCAATTTTATTTCCTCATTTCTTTATTTCAAATTTATATCCTATTCCTCTTATCGTTTCTATATACTTTCCCTTTTTCCCTAGTTTGTGTCTTATTTTTTTGATATGGCTATCTATTGTTCTTGAATCTCCATAATAATCATAATTCCACACATTGTTCAAGATTTTATCTCTTGATAGTGCTATATTTTCGTTATCTAATAAATATTTTAATAGTTCATATTCTCTTAAACTTAAATCTACTTGTTTTCCATCTACTTTAACTGTTCTTCCTTCTTGGTCTAATGTTATTCCGTCATAGTCTTTTATTTGTTTTATGTCTCCATATACTCTTTTTAAAATTGCTTCTACTCTTGCTACTAATATTTTAGGACTAAATGGTTTTGATATATATTCATCTACTCCTAATTCAAATCCAAATAGTTCGTCTTGTTCTTCTCCTCTCGCAGTTAACATTATTACAGGCAAGTTTGATTCTTGCCTTATTTTTCTTAATACCGACCAGCCATCAAGTTTTGGCATCATAACATCTAATAGTATTAGTTTAATTTTGTTTCTATTTTCTTCAAATACTTCTATTGCTTTTTCTCCGTCTTCTGCTTCTAAAATTTGAAATCCTTTTGCTGATAAAAAGTCTTTTAAAAGTTTTCTCATTCTTGATTCATCATCTACTATTAAAATATATGTTCCTTCCATTATTTTTCCTCCTCATTATAAATTTTCGTTTATATTTCTTTTTATATTATAGCTTTTATATATGTCTTTTTTGTGAAAATTTATTGGTAAAATAAAAACGAACCTAAGATTTTCTTTAATTTTCATTTGTTAAAAATCTTAAGTTCGTTTTTATTCGTAATCTTGGTTTTAGTTCATATAGTCTCTTAGTTTTTTACTTCTACTTGGATGTCTTAGTTTTCTTAGTGCTTTTGCTTCTATTTGACGAATTCTTTCTCTTGTTACATCAAATTCTTTTCCAACTTCTTCTAGTGTTCTTGCTTTTCCATCTTCTAAGCCAAATCTTAATTTTAATACTTTTGCTTCTCTTGGTGTTAATGTACTCATTACATCTTCTAATTGTTCTCTTAATAGTGTATATGATGCAGCATCATGTGGTGCTGGTGAGTCTTCATCTTGTATGAAGTCTCCTAAGTGGCTATCGTCTTCTTCTCCTATTGGTGTTTCTAATGATACTGGGTCTTGTGCTATTTTTTGTATTTCCATTACTTTTTCAACAGGTATTTCCATTTCTTCTGCTATTTCTTCTGGTGATGGTTCTCTTCCTAGTTGTTGTAATAGATGTCTTGATGTGCGTATTAATCTGTTTATTGTTTCTACCATGTGTACTGGTATTCTTATTGTTCTTGCTTGGTCTGCTATTGCTCTTGTTATTGCTTGTCTTATCCACCATGTAGCATATGTGCTAAATTTGAATCCTTTGGTGTAATCAAATTTTTCTACTGCTTTTATTAATCCCATATTTCCTTCTTGTATTAAATCTAAAAATAACATTCCTCTACCTACATATTTTTTTGCTATACTTACTACTAGTCTTAGGTTTGCTTCTGCTAGTTCTTGTTTTGCTTCTTCATCCCCTTTTAAAATTTTTTGTGCTAGCTCTAGTTCTTTTTCATATGATAGTAATGGTATTTTTCCTATTTCTCTTAAATACATTCTTACTGGGTCATCTACACTTATTCCTTCATAACTGCTATCTGTTATTTCGTCTAATTTTAAGTCTTCTACTTCTTTTAGGTCATCTATGTCTGGTTCTTCTTCAAAGTCATCAGTTAATATGTTTACTCCCATCTCTTCAAAAGCATCAAATACTTTGTCTATTTGGTCAGGATTTGTGTCTTCTAGTTCTTTGGCTAGTTCTCCATATGTCATTTTTCCTGCTTCTTTAGCTCTTTTTACAATGTCTTTTACTTTATCTATCTCTTGTATTTCTTTATTTTCTACTTTTCCTTCAATTTGCTCCTGATTTTCTTCTTTTTTCTTTTCCACGAAAATTCACCCCTACTTAATTTTTGCTAATGATATTATTATATCATTTAATTTTTTACTTAATTGCTTTTTTGTTTCCCCATTTTGCTCAATATCTAATTGTTTTAATATTTTTTGCTTTTCACTTTCTAATCTTTCTCTTTCATATTTAGTTAATATGTCATCTACTGCTTTGTCTACATTTTCTATTTCATAGTCTGTTGCCATTACCATTGTTATATGGTTTTTGGTTTCTTCATCAAATTCGTCTATTAATTTGTTTATATTTGCATCTTGCTTTTCTAATTCTGAATATAATTGCTTCGCTATTTTTTGATTTATTTCATCTCTAAAGTCTTCTGGCTTTACTTTTTTCTTTATTTTTTGAAATATGTTTATATTGGCATCTAGTAATAATGCTATTATTGTGTTTTCTCTATTTTTTAATGATTCAGCTATTTGTGTTTCTTCTTTTTCTATTTTTTTTGCTATTTGTATTTCTTTATTTTTGCTTTCTGTTATTTTTTCTATTCTTGAATTTGTGTAAATTAGTTTATTTACTTCTGCATATATTGCTTCTTTTGATATATTATATCCTTTTGCTATTTTTTCTATGTATATTTCTCTTTCCATTGTATTTTCTACTTTTGCAAGTATTTTTGCTATTTCGTTTAAGAATTTAATTTTGTCTGCTACATTTTCTAAGTTTATGTCTTTTTTTAAGTTTTTTACTTTGAATTCTACTAATGAGATTGCATTGTCTACTGCTAGTTTAAATCTTCCTTCTCCATATTTTACTATAAATTCGTCTGGGTCTTTTGCTCCTTCTATTTGTAATACTCTCATATCACATCCCATTTTTTGTAGTATTTCCATTGATCTTTCTATTGCTGTTTGTCCTGCTCCGTCTGCATCAAACCCTAATATTACTTGTTCTGTGCTTTTTCTTAGTAACCAACCTTGTTGCTCTGTTAATGCGGTTCCTAATGATGCAACTACATTTTTTACTCCTCTTTGGTGTAGTGATATTACATCCATGTAACCTTCTACTATTATTAGCTTTTTCTTACAGTCATTTTTGGCTATATTTAGTCCAAATAGATGCCTTCCTTTACTATATACTACATTTTCTGGCGAGTTTATATATTTGGGTTTTGAGTCATCTAGTACTCTTCCTCCAAATGCTATTACTTTTCCTCTTACATCACAGATTGGTATCATTAGTCTGTTTCTGTACATGTCTATATATCCTTTGTCTTTTTTTACAATTAGACCTGATTCTAAGATTTCTTTTTCTCCAAATCCTTCTTTTTTTAGTTCTTTATATAGTTCATCATATTTTCCTGAAAATCCTATTTTATATGCTTCTAATGTTTCTTGTGTTAATTTTCTTTTTTTTACATATTCTTGTCCTAGTTTAGATGTGGGTTTATATAAGTTTTTATGATAAAATTCTGCTGTGAATTCATTTATTTTGTATATTTTTGCTTTTAATTCTTCTTTTGCAGTGTCTCCTGTATTTTCTAATGTTGGTAATTGTATGTTTGCTTTTTCTGCTAATTGCTCTATTGCTTCTTTAAATCCTATTCCTTCTATTTTCATTAAAAATGTGTATACATTTCCTCCTACTCCGCATCCAAAACAGTGAAATATTTGCCTGTCTGGTGACACAGAAAAAGAGGGAGATTTCTCACTATGGAATGGACATAGTCCAAAGTAGTTTCTTCCTTTTCGAGTTAAATGTACGTATTGCCCAATTATATCTACAATATCGTTGTTTTGCCTTACTTCATCTATTATTTCTTCGCTATATCGTATCATTTCCTCCACTCCTAAACTTAACGAAAATAAAATCTATCTATCGCATAATTATATTATTCGACGTATTTTACATAATTCCCTCTTTTTTCTAAAAAAATTGTTATTTTTCTTATACATAAAAAATCCCCGTATTTTTACGGGGTCTTTTTATTCAATATCATATTTGGCTTTTGAACTGTATGCAGTATGTAAATATTTGTGTGCTAACTGACTTCCTGGTTTTTCTAAATATTCATTATATATTTGTTTTATTATTGGGTTTTCATGTGATTTTCTTATTTTGCTTTTTTCATCTATTTCATATAAACTGCTAGCTCTTAATTTTCTTACGTCAATTGTACTTCTTATTTTTGAACTTTTTATTGGTTGGCCTCCTCCCATTACACATCCTCCTGGACATGCCATTATTTCTACAAAATGATATGGTGATTCTCCTCTTTTTATTTGTTCCATTATTTTTTTTGCATTTGCAAGTCCACTTGCTACTGCTATTTTTATTTCTTTTCCTGCAATATTTATTGTTGCTTCTTTTATTTCTTTTTCTCCTCTTACTTCTGTATATTCAACTTTTTCTATATTTCTATTTTCTAATGTGTCAACTGCTGTTCTTACAGCAGCTTCCATTACTCCTCCTGTAGTTCCAAATATTGCTCCTGCTCCACTTGCTTCTCCCATAGGGTTGTCAAAGTTGCTTTCTTCTAATTGCGTAAAATTTATGTTTGCTTGTTTTATCATTTTTGCTAATTCTCTTGTTGTTATTACATAATCTATATCTCTAATTCCTTCTACTTCCATCTCTGGTCTACTACATTCATATTTTTTTGCTATACATGGCATTACTGATACTGTACAAATTTTGTTTTTATCTATTCCATATTTTTCTGCAAAATATGATTTAATTATTGCTCCAAACATTTGATGTGGTGATTTGCAACTTGATAAGTGATCTAATAATTCTCCATAATTTTTTTCTGCAAATCTTACCCAACCTGGACTACATGATGTAATCATTGGTAATTTTCCACCATTTTGTATTCTTTCTATAAATTCGTTTGCTTCTTCCATTATTGTGAAGTCTGCTCCTGTATTTGTATCAAATACTTTGTCAAATCCTATTCTTTTTAGTGCTGTTACCATTTTTCCTTTGGCATTTGTTCCTATTGGCATTCCAAATTCTTCTCCTATGGCAACTCTTACTGCTGGTGCTGTTTGAACTACTACATAAGTTTCTGGGTCTTTTAATTTTGCCCATACTTCATTTATTGATTCTTTCTCATGTAATGCTCCTGTTGGGCAACTTTGAATGCATTGCCCACAAAAAGTGCAGTCTACATCATTTAAACTGTGGTCATATGTTGTTGATATGCAAGAATCAAAACCTCTCTCAATACAGTCTATTGCTCCTATTTCTTGTACATTTTTACATGTTGCTACACATCTTCTACATAATATGCATTTATTAAAGTCTCTTACTATTGCTGGTGATTTATTGTCTATTTTGTGTTTTGACATTTCTCCAGGGTATTCTATGTCTAATATGTTAAATTTTACTGCTAGTGCCTGTAATTCACAGTTTCCTGAACGTGTACATGTTAAACAGTCTTTGGCATGGTTTGAAATTATTAAATCTAATATTACTCTTCTTGCTTCTAATACGTTTGGTGTATGTGTATGTACTACCATTCCTTCTTCAACTTTTTGTATGCATGATGTTGCAAATCCTTTTCTCCCCTCTACTTCTACTATACACATTCTACAGTCTCCAACTTCATTTATGTCTTTTAGATAACATAGTGTTGGTATATCTATTCCTACTTCTTTTGCTGCTTGTAATATTGTAGTTCCTTTTTTAGTCTTTACTTCTACTCCATCTATTGTTAGTGTAATGATTTCTTCATTCATATTTATTTTTCCTTTCTTTACAACAATTGGGTATTTAGTTACTTTTTTATATTTTCTATGTATTATTTTATTGCATGAAATGGACAATTTGTTATACAGGTTCCACATTTTATGCATTTGTCTTGATTTATTTTTCTTTTTTCTCTCGCTTCTCCCTCTATTGCTTGAACTGGACAATTTTTTTGGCATATTCCACATGCTTTACATTTTTCTTGGTCTATTTCTATAGTTGCCAGAGCTTTACATTCATGTGTTTTACATTCTTTTGCAAGTGCATGTTCTCTAAATTCTTCTCTAAAATATTTTAGTGTACTTATTACAGGATTTGGTGCACTTTGCCCTAAACCACATATACTTGCTTTTTTTATGTTTATTGCTAATTTTTCTAATCTATAAATATCATATTCGTTTGCTTCTCCTGCACATAATTTTTCTAAAATTTCCAGCATTCTTTTTGTTCCTATTCTACAAGGTGTACATTTCCCACAGCTTTCTTTTACAGTAAACTCCAAATAAAATTTTGCTAGGCATACCATACATTTGGTGTCATCCATAACTATTAGTCCACCTGACCCCATCATTGACCCTATACTTGCTAATGATTCATAATCTATAGGTGTATCTAAATGTTCTGCTGGAATACATCCTCCTGATGGTCCTCCTGTTTGTGCTGCTTTGAATTGTCTTCCATTTGGTATTCCCCCTCCTATGTCAAATACTATTTCTCTTAATGTCGTTCCCATTGGTACTTCTACAAGGCCTACATTGTTTACATTTCCTCCTAATGCAAATACTTTTGTTCCTTTTGAATTTTCTGTTCCTATTTTTGAAAACCATTGTGCTCCATTTAAAATTATTTTTGTTATATTTGCTAATGTTTCTACATTATTTATTACAGTAGGTTTTCCAAATAGTCCACTACTTGCTGGATATGGTGGTTTTACTCTTGGTTGGCCTCTTTTTCCTTCAATTGATTCTAATAGTGCTGTTTCTTCTCCACATACAAATGCCCCTGCTCCTAGTCTTATTTCTATATCAAAGTTAAATTCTGTTCCTAATATGTTTTTTCCAAGTAAGCCATATTCTCTTGCTTGTTTTATTGCTATTTTTAGTCTTTGTACTGCTATTGGATATTCTGCTCTTACATAAATATAACCTTGATTTGCTCCAATTGCATATCCTGCAATTGTCATAGCTTCTAGAACACAATGTGGATCTCCTTCTAGTATACTTCTATCCATAAATGCTCCTGGGTCTCCCTCATCTGCATTACATATGATATATTTTTGCTTATTTTCTTCTTTTTGTGCAAAGCTCCATTTTTTGCCTGTTGGAAATCCTGCTCCTCCACGGCCTCTTAATCCTGATTTTGTAATTGTTTCAATTACGTCTTCTGGTTTCATTTCTGTTAAAACTTTTTCTATTGCTTTGTATCCTTCAAATGCTATGTATTCATCTATATTTTCTGGATCTATTATTCCACAATTTTTTAAGGCTATTCTTTTTTGTTTTTTATAGAAATTTAGCTCATCAAGCTTATTTACTATTTTTCCACTAATGTCTTTACATAATAGTCTTTCTACTTTTTTTCCTTCACATATATGTGTTTGTATTATTTCTTCGCAATCTTCTGGTTTTACATTTGCATAAAATGTTTCTTCTGGTCTTATTATTACTATTGGTCCTTTTGCACATAATCCAAAACATCCAGTTTGTATTACTCTTACATTTTGTATATTTTTTTCTTCTAGTATTTTTCTAAAGTTTTCAATTATTTGGGGAGATTTTGATGATGTACAACCGGTTCCTCTACATACTAATATGTGTTTTTCTCTTGTGTCTGCATTTGTGTTTGTTCTTAAATCTAATTCTTTTCTTTTTTCTTTTCTTATGCTTTCTATTTCTTGGATGGTTTTCATTTTATTCCTCCTATTCTTTCATGTATTTATCTATTACCTCGTCGAATTTTTTTACTGTTGCTTTTCCATATACTTCATCATTTACCATAAATACTGGTGCTAAGCCACATGCTCCTACACATCTTACATCATCTAATGAAAATTTTCCGTCTTCTGTTACTTGCCCTGGTTCTATTTTTAGTCTTTCTTTTGCTCTGTCTAATATTTTTTGAGAACCTTTTACATAACATGCTGTTCCTAAACATACTGATATGTTATATTTTCCTTTTGGTGTTAATGTAAATCTTGAATAAAATGTTATTACTCCATATATTTCAGCCATTGGTATCAATAGTTCTGCTGAAATTGTTCTTTGTGCTTGTTTTGGTATATATCCATATTTTTCTTGTATTTCATTTAATATTTCTATAAGTGAATCTCTTTCTTTTGGATGTTTTGATATAATTTCTTTTGTTTCTTCTGTTATTTTTTTTAATACACATTTTTCTTCCATATTTTTTCCTTTCTTAAGGCCTTGTTTCCTTATTTTTAGAAGTTATTTTTGTTTTTATTTATTCGCATTGTATCATTTTTTGTTTAATATATCAAATATTATTAATAATTTTATTTAATTATTTTTTGTTTCTAAATATGGTAATACTTCATTTAATATTTTTCCACCTACTGGTGCTGCTACACCACCTCCTTGGCTTACCCCCCGTTTATTGCAGTAATAGTTTTTAAAAATAAATTTAACCTTTTTCGTTAAATTTGAATGCTTTTATAAATTAAAAGTAATTTCAATTCTATCTTTTGAATATATTTCAATTTTATCTATAATTTCTTTTAAAAAGTCATTATTTATACACTTTCCTCTTTTGAACTCATTTATAATTTTTCTTATCTTTTTTTCTTCTAACTTATTTCCTGTATCTTGTTCAAGTTTTTTAATTAAGTTTTCAAGCTTTTCTATTTCTTTTTTTGCTTGTGTATACTCTACTTTAAATTCTTCCGTTGTTATATACTGTTCACATTTCTTTTTATACAAAACACTTTTCCTTCTTTCGAGTTTTTCAATTTCATTCTTGCATTCTCTTATTTTATTAATGTCTTTATCATTTTTTTTATAGTAGTCAACTAATTTATTTGTTGTTTTATCTATTTCTATTAACTCAAGTCTTTTTATTACTTCATTTTTTACAATTTCATTTAAGTCTTTTTCTCTAATGTAGGTCTTATTTTTACATTTCTTTTTATATAATAAACTACAATTAAATCCTGCACTATCATATAAAAAGTTTTGTTTGTCTGCTGACTTATAAACTTTATATTGCATTTTTCTCTTGCAATGACCACAATATAATAAATCCCTTAATAAATATTCATGTTTTATACTTGTTTGACTTTTTTTTCTTTGTTTTATTTCTTGTACTATATTGTATTTTTTCCTTTCAATTATTCCCTCATGTGTATTTTCTTTTATAATCCAAGTATCTATTTTTCTATTCTTTTTACAAGTCTTTTTTATATAATTAGTTTCATATTTATTCATTACTGTATCTCCGACAATAAAATGGATTTCTTAACATATCATTTATTTGTTCTGCATTCCATTTCCTAACACTATTTTTTAATTTCATATATTTACTTGGAGTTTTAATTTTCTTACTATTAAAATACTCTGCTATTTGACTACTTGTTTTTCCACTTATATACATATCATATATTTTTCTTATATTATCTGCTACATTTTCATCTATAATTATTTTATGCTTGTCATCATCTGCTTTTTTATATCCGTATGGAGCATAGTGTTCAACAAATTTTCCTGCTTGTTTCATTGCATTTTTATTAGCTCTTACTTTTCTTGATATATCTGTAATATAATATTGATTTGCTATTCCTCGAAGCATTATGCTATCATCTATTTCATATCTTTCTCCACTATCTATAAATTCTGTTACTGATATAAATCTTACATCATTGTCTGGAAAAAACACTTCTGTGTACCATCCTGTTTTATTTTTATCACGAGTTAGTCTACTTATATCTTTTACGATTACCATATTTATAAAACCTCTTGATATATCTAATATCATTTCATTAAGTTTTGGTCTTGAATCTAATATTCCTGAGTAACCATTATCTACATATTCTTTAACTATTTTATAGCCATTTTTTATTGCATACCCTGTTGTAATCTCTCTTTGTGCTTCTATACTATTATTTTCTTCTTCATGTTCTCTTGATAATCTTAAATATATTCCTGCTCTATACTCTTTCATATTAAGCCACCATATTGAATATGTCATATTTGTAATATATATAAATTTGATTATTATTATCAATTTTTATATCATATATTATCTCTGATATAATGTCTTTATTCAATTCTTTCATATTTAGTATATCTTTCACTAACTCGCTTAATTTTTCTTCTGTTATAAATTGTTTATTATTTTCTTCTTTTTCCAAAAGTTCCAATTCGTTTTTTATTCTGTTTTTTTCATTAAGTTTCTCTTTATAATATTTTTTATAATCTTCTTTATCTAATAGTTCTTCTTTATAATCTAAATACAATGTTTTTATTTCATTTTCTATTTTAAGTAATTCTTTATTTAGCAATTCTTTATTATCATTGACTTTATTTATTTCAACATCACTTTTTTGTTGCATTATTAATTTTTTTATTTTTTTCTTATCTAGTGAACCTATTGTTTCTTTTAAGTTTTTACAAATTATAGTATTAAGAATTTTTTCATCTAGTCCTTTACTTCCTTTAATGCAGTCTTTTCCTCTATATCTTTTTAAACCATTTAAGCAACATATCTTTTTAGATTTTAGTTGTTCTGGGTTGTCTCTTTTATATTCGACCTTTAATGTCATCTTACCTCCACACTCTTTACATTTTACAAGCCCATTTAAAATCCATTCATGTTTTTTCCTTTTTATTGTTTTATTCATATTTCTCTTGCTCTGAACTTTATTGAACAATTCCTCTGTAATAATTGCTTCGTGTGTATCATAAGCTATTTTCCATTCTTCTGGTGGAATATACTTTCTTTTTTTAGATTTGTAACTCAAATTAATTTTCTTTCCATATTCTGTATGACCTAAATAAACTTTGTTGCTTAACATTCTTCTTATTGTTTCTTCTCTCCATTTATACCTAATTTCTCCATTATTACTATTATTATTTGGACTTGGAATATTATCTGCTTGTAAGCCTTTAATTATTTCTGTAATAGATTTTCCTTTACTATATTCTTCATATATTCTTTTTACTATTCTTGATTCTTGTTTACTTATTACAAGTTTGTGTTTATCTTCTTTTGATTTTTTATAGCCATAAGGAGCTATTGACCCCATATACATTCCTTTTTCTTTTCTAGCCCAAACACTAGATTTTACTTTTCTTGAAATATCTTTGCTATACCAATCATTTATTAGTGTTTTAAATTGTATCATATCATTATTAGCATTTTTAGTTCCTGTGTCCACATTATCTAAAACTGATATGTACCTTATATTTCTCTCTAAAAAGTATAACTCTATATAGTAATTTGCCTCGAAACTATTTCTTGAAAGTCTAGATAAATCTTTTGTAATAATACAATTTATAGTTCCATTTTCTATATCTTTTATCATTCTTTGAAAACTTGGTCTATTTGTGTTTAGTCCTGTGTAGCCATCATCAATATAATAATCTACTAAAAAGAATTCTTCGCCTAATTCTTGCACTTTTTTTTCTATTATATTTTTTTGACTTACTATACTATCACTTACATCTTTATCACCATCTTCCTGTGACAATCTTAAATAACCTGCCACTTTATATTTTTCACTCATAATTCAACACCTCTTTTGTGAGGCATATATATTTGATATGAAAGTATTTTATAAGTATTACTACCTAATTACAAATGTACAAATTAGATTCAATCTGTGAAATTGCATATTTGCATATAACATCATATAATTTGTTTGAATTTTGCACATTTTCTACACATTTTGTTATTACTGTATATTTTTTATTATCTATTTCATAAGTTGTTACATTTTGTCTTTTTTCATTATCTTGTACCATATATACACCTCCTAATTTCTTTTTAAAAATATTAGTATTACATTGAATTTATGACTAATTTTTTAATTCTGGAAAACAATTTTCTAAAATAATTTCTGCCTCTTTCATTGTTTTTCTTGGATGGTGCAAATGTAGTTCTTTTAAAAATTCTTTAACTATTTTTTCGTCTGTTATTTGTATTTCTCTATTTATAAGTACATAAAAAATACAAACTGCATAAGCAATAAGATCATTTGCAGATAGTAACCAGTCAAAATTAATTCTATTTAATGTATCATTACTAACTACTACATTTCCTTTATTTTCTATGTTCTCTTGTGCTACTTGTACTATATTTTTCAATATATCAGCAAGTCCATTTTGCTCTGTATTTTGTTCATATCTTTTATATCCTAAAATATAGTAGCTAACAGCCTCTTTCATAGTATAGTTTTTATTTTTTATATTCTTTTTCATCAAAATTCCCTCCTATATACAAAAACAAGCCCTATCTGGACTTGTCCTTTCTATCTTTTATTTGTTTTCTTTTAATATCTCTAGCTAATTCTTCAAAACCCAATTTCTTAATAGTTTCTATATAACTTTTTCTATTGATACACCCTCCATCAAGTGTGATTATATCAACATTTTTCATATAATTATTTTCAAGTAAACTTGTTATTTTACTTGGATTTCTAAATAATCTTGAAATATTAGTTACAACTATTTGTTTAATTTTACCTGCTTTTATATCTTCTATAAGTTTATCTAACGCCTCTCTATCTTCAGATACTCCATTCTTTCTAACATCTATATAATAAACTCTATTTACTATATTATTTTTTTTGCAATACTTCTCTAGTTTATCTCTTTGAAAATAAATGTCTGCATTTATCATATCTTCATCTACTTTATTTGTTCTCATATATAAAGCTACCATATTTTTATCCTTTTTATTTTCTATTTTTTCATCAATATAATAATCTAATTGTTCTATATTTCCAACTCGCATATAAGTTAATTCTTTATATTTTTGCTGTTCTTCTTGATTTATTGTATATTCTGGATATTTTATTTTTACTGCTTCAAAAAAATATGGTGCATAACTACAACAAAATATATCACTAACATTATAATTACTCGATATTTTTCCTTTTTCTACGTCTATTTCACTATCATAATTACAACCATTAAATAAGCTAAATGCCATTCTAGTAACTTTTGCACTTGTACTTGTTTGATACGGATCATTTATTGAATCGATATTTATTTCGCCTTTTTCTATATCAAATATTTTATTAAAATTATTTCTAGTTGTTTCACATATTCCTAATGTATAAACTAATGCTCTATAATATGAATCTGTTGTTCCATATTTTTGCAATAATAAATTTTTCTCTTTCCAGAATAATTCGTGTTCTTTATTTATAAATTCCATAATAATTCCTTTTCTGTAAATTAGTAGCTATTCTTATAGCTCTATCTACTAAATATATATATTTTTGGGGCAATATATCTATTCTTCTTATTAATCTTCTTTTATCTATTACCTTTATTTGTTCTGCTAATATTGTTGCTTTGTACTTCATTTTTCCAAATGATTTTATTTTTATGTGTGTAGGAAGAATGCTGTTATTTTTTTCTATTCTTCTTGTTATTGGAATAATTATTGTTGTTGGACTATGCTTGTTTCCTATATCATTTTGAATAATCAAAACTGGTCTTATTCCTCTTTCCTCACTTCCCACTGTTTTTCCTAAATTAGCAAGATATATTTCGTTTCTTCTAATTTTATTTATCATTTTTTTGCCTCCCACAATATTTCTTTAGTTGTTCTATCTGTTCTTTATCTTCTTGTTCTATTTCTTCAGCTGTTTTATTTTTACTTGCTCCTAATATTATTAAATACATAAAAACAGCTATTACAAACATATTTATTATTAATATTTTTAATATCATTGCTTAATTTTTCCTTTCTCGTTATGTTAAAAGAACTCTAAAATATTTTGAGGTATATTGATATTGCATACCTTATTTTTAGAGTTCTTTTTGTTTTCTTTTATACCTTTTTATAATTCATTAGACAGATGCTTTGCTAACATCTTCATAGGTGGTATTCGGTATACCCCTGTCCGTTTCTAACCGACTTGTACTCATTGCGTGGGACGCTTTTAACGCTCGTTCTATGACTATACAAAAGTTTCTTTCCTTTTACACTTATCTTCGCCTTATTAGTTGCAAACTAATATTTAAGTAATACTAATATTACTAGCTCAAGCAATCAAAGGACTGTATCTAACGAATTTCTATTCACTTTTCAATGTGCATATATTTTTTCTGAAGAAAAACAATATTTTTATTGCCCTCTCATCTTTAACAGCGATTGAAAAATGAAAAACTTGAACTTTTTTTAAAAATTTTTTTAATTTAACAATTTTTCTGCAAAATTTTCATCTTTTATGATATTTATTGCATATTCAATTAAATAACTTTTTAATTCTTGATCTATTTTTTTATTTTCGTCTTTTGAATATTTATCAATTAATGGCATTATTTTATTTATTACTAAAATTAATGATACTTCGTCTGTTTTTGCTTTTGATAATAATTCATAAAATTTTGTTTTATTTTTCATTTTCTACCTCCAGATAATCTTTTAACTTTTCAATAGCTTTATTTTTCAATTTACTCACTGCACTTTCAGTTATATTCATTCCATTTGCTATTTCTTTCAAATTTTTATTTTGGTAATAATACTGTATAATTACTTTTTTTTGTTTTTGAGTTAGCTTCTCTATTGCTCTTTCTAAATCTTCATTTTTACAGTCTTCTTCACTCAAAAAGGAATGAGTAAAATTGTCTACATTAGACAAAAATTCCCATTCCTCATTAGACATAGATATTTCTTTATCTAGTAAGTATTTTTTATGCTTTAAATAATCAATTCTTTTATGTAATAATGCTATTCTCATATAATTTATATAATTAGCAAATACAATATCATCTTTATATTCAATACTTTTTTCCAATTTTTCTTACCTCCATTCAATTTTGTTTTTTATTGAACAGAGGTGGACTATGACAGCCACAACTAAAAAGTAAAAGAACGTTCATATAAAAAAAGAAGTCAATATTACTCTTTATAATCTTGACTTCTTTTTTTATGTAATTATTGAAAAAAACTACCCCTCTTACTTTCACTAACATACTCCTTGTGTAGCGTAGAGTATGTACTTTGAAATAAATAGAACAACACTACACTAAAATATGATCTTATTTCACTTATCTTTGAGTAAATTAGTATCTAGGTAGTTTATTTATTGGATTATTTTTTTCTAAAAATTAAAAACAAATATTGCTTTTGATTTTATCTTAAATTTATAACCCCTTTCCTTTCGTTTTTTGTACTTTCTTTTGTATTTACCTTTTTTGTTATATATTAACACTTTTAACACAAAAAATTTGTCGAAACTTGTAAAAGCACCAAATTTTTTTACAAAATTTTACAACTTTCTTTTAATATTTACACTTTCTTATTCCTATAAATCACCTCTTGCACGATATTCGTGCAAGAAAATGAATTTTTTATAATAAAATTGGAAAAACTATATTTTAAAAGGAGGGAATGAGATATATGAAAACCAAAAGACTTAATTCTAAATCTAATATCATTGGAAAAAATGTAAAAAAATATAGAACAGCCAACAACTATACACAAGAAGAATTATGTCATAAATTAGACTTATTTGGTTTGAATTTATATCATTCTGATATTTATCTTATTGAATATAACAAACGAATTGTTAAAGATTATGAAGCTCTAGCTTTTGCTAAAGTTTTTAATATAAGTTTAGATGAACTTTATTCTGGAACAGAAAATGAATTAGAGTAAAAAATAATAAAAATCCAGCTTTCACTGGATTTTTATTATTTTTTGAAAAAGTTTACTATTTTTTTTATAATACTTTTTTCTTCAGTTAGTTTATTGTTAATTATTTCTTCTCTATCTTCTATTTGCGTAATTAATTCAATTTCATTAATTAGCTTTTCCATATCTACTGGTTTGCGATAGATATTTCTTACAGGTAAAGAATATAACTTTTTCATTACATCAGCACTAACACCTCCAGTAATAGCAATAAATTCTGGTACTTTCTCAAAGTCTTTTACAATTTCTATAACATCTACACCTGTTTTTTTAGGCATTTCTATATCAGTAATTACAACATCTGGAGAATATTGCATTATATATTTTAATTCTTCATCTCCATCATTTGCCACTCCAACTACCTCTATCTTATCACTCTTTTTTATTTCATTTACAATATGTTCTAGTAAAACCTTATTGTCATCTGCTACAACTATTCTTATCATAGTATTTTATCATCCTTTCTTTTTTGCACGATATTCGTGCAAAAGTAAGCAAAAAAATTTTTATTTTGCTATTTTAAATATTTCTTGTATACATTTATCACATACTAAATGTCCTTTAAATTTTTTTCCTGCATTTTCACTATTACAAAATATACAATTTTCTACATATTTTTTTAATATTACTTTTTCTCCCTCAACAAATACTTCTAAAGGATCTTGCTCATAAATCTCAAACTGACTTCTAATTTCTTTAGGAATTGTTATTCTGCCTAGCTCGTCAACTTTTCTTATAATTCCTGTACTTTTCATTTAATTACTCTCCTTTCATAATTTTTCTTTATTATATATATTATACTATGTTTTCTCTCATTTTTCTGTCGAATTGTGTCATAAAAGCATAAAAACTTTACTTGAGTAAACTTTATTTTAAATTTTAACATATCTATTGTTTTACTTCAATAAACTACTTTACAAAAGTAAAGTTTTTTCAAAAACCTTTACTCGAGTAAATTATATTAAAGTTACATCTTGCTATAATTTTTTTGGGTGAAAAAAATGAAACTTTCAGACGCTATAAGAAAAAGAATCAAAAATCTATTAAAAGAAAAGAATATGAAGCTATGGCATTTATATAAGAGAACTGGTATACCTATGTCTACACTTTCTGCTTTTATGAATGCTAAAAGAGAATTGCTCACTTTAAAAACTTTACTACATATTTGTGAGGGTTTTGAAGTTAGCTTGTCAGAATTTTTCCAAGATCCTTTATTTGATGATGTAGAACAAGATTAAAATAAAAACAATAGTTATTATGGCTATTGTTTTTATTAATTAATAAATATAATTTGTATTATTCTTTAATATCTCTATTTATATGAGTTACATAAGTAACCGATAATGGCAAATAAATATGTTTATTCACTATAATATTTATTTTATTTGCTTCTTTACTAACTAAAATTACTTCATTAATTGCTTTGCTTATTTTAATTTTTGAATATAATATACTTATTGCATTATAAGTATATCAATTACATCTTCTTCGCTATAACATTATAAATATGCCAGTGTTTCATTTTTCCTAATCCTGTCTTTCCATCTTTCTCAACTTCATTAAATTCTATTACTTCAAATGAGTTTTTAAATAATTCTAAAACTTGTTCTTTTGATAAAAACACCATTTGCTCTTTTACTTTTACCCATGAATCATTTAAACCAAAAAAATTTCCAACAAAGTAACCGTTCTTCTAAAATACTATCAGATATTTTATTCCAAAAGTCATTAAAATAATTTCTATTGCAAAATGGAATACTAAAATTAGCTACCAATAAATTATTCTTCTCTAATTCTATATTTTCAAAATTTTGACACTTAAAATTAAATCTTTCTATTTCTTCATTGTCTAACTTACTGGTTATAAGTTCTCTAGTATCTTCTTTATCTATTGATAATACATTCCATCCGTTTTTTATTAAATATATTGTATCTCTACCTGCACCACACCCTAAGTCAACAGCATTTTTAGGTTTAATGTTCATATTTATAAATTTTTTAACCATTGGATGTGGTAAAGCATTTTCAGTATTTTCATAATATTTTTGTATATCTCCCATTAATATCAGTTCCTTTCCGTTTATCAACGATAATTATAACATATATTTCTATAAAAAGTAACAGGAGAGTGAAAATTTATTTTTTCACTCTCCTGTTGTGCTTTCAAAATTTTTTCCAGCACTGAGGATCTTTCGAATAAAAGTCACCAGTTAAACATTTGGCAACCGAAGGACAGCCTCTGCAAAAGTTCTTGATTTCACATTTGGAACAATGTTCGAACTTATCATACTGACGATATTTTTCCATTTCTTCTCCAGTAAAAATATCGTAGAAAGACTGTTCCGGAACTTTGCCAACAGGAGTTTCACTTCGTCTACAGGCATATACTGTTCCATCTGCCAAAGTTGTAATGTGGGTAATTCCACAATGACATCCATCAAGAACAAGGTCATTAGGATTGTTGACTTCCTCAGGATTAAATAATCCCTTCTCATAAAGATACAGTTTCCAAAGGTGGTCTTTTAATGCAAACCTTGTATCACATTCTTGGTTCTGCATATACTTTTCCCACATTTTGTCCAGAAAATTTCTATATTCTTCTGGGGAAACCATCAAATCGAAGTCTTCTGGATTAGGACAATATCTTGCAAATCCAAAATTGCTAACTTTGTGTTCTACAACAATGTCTACCAGTTCCGGAATTTCCGCAATATTTGTCTTGGAAACGGTTGTCATAATAGCTGTTTTGATTTTGCTTCCCTCGAAATACTTTAACGCATCTAAGGTCGCATCAAACGAGCCAGTTTTACGAATATAATCATGAGTTTCTTTCAATCCATCTAATGACATCTGAAAGTTAATACACCCTAAATCTTCCAGTCGTTTAACTACATCATAGTCTAAATGAAACGGATTGCCCAAAAGTCCGAAATGAACCTTCTTTTCTTTAAGGATTTCAAGGAAGTCCCAAATTCTTTCATAGAGCAACGGATCTCCACCTGTAATCACAAGAAAAGGATCTCTTTCCAGTTTATCACATGTCTGGAGAAAGTTCTCCAAAATTAATTTTAATGTGTCTAAATCGAGTTCAAGACCACATTTCTTGTCTTTTCCTTCATAGATGTAACAATGTTTACACCGCTGGTCACATCTGTCTGTAATATGCCATTGCATACTAAATTTCGTTCTTTCTGCCATTACAAATCCTCCTTTTAGTGCAAGAGGCACCTCTAAAAGAGATGCCTCTGCTTTGTTGAAACTAATGTGTGTTGTCGACACTACACATTCTTAGTTCATCTCTCTGTATTAGCTACAAGATGTACTACAAGATGTGCACGATCCACAAGAACTACTGCATGCCGAGCAACCGCTTGAGCAGTTACAGGAGCAATCTGCAGCAACTACTTTGACTCCAGCTCCAACTAATTTAGCCTTTGCAGACTTCATAAAGTTCTGAGCAGAGTTCTTCCCAATGTAGTTTACACTAGGATTCCAATAATTTGTCCGTGTCATTTTGCTCATAGTGTGTTCTCCTTTCTGTTAAATTTCAACGAGTTGCTTGGAACAATAATTACTGCTCCAAATAATACATAAAAATGTACTACGGTTACATAATATCATATTTGGAATAATTTGTCAAGTTTATTCTGCAAATAAAATCCTATCCGTATTACTAATGTTTATTCTAAATATAGCTATTATCTAATTTAAAATTTATTTGAACATAGCTAATTATATTTTACACATTCTTTATAAATGTTTCTAAAATATTAGAATATTGATTACTTAATTTAGGTATATCTCCATTTTTAGAACTATGTAACATTATAAATTCTTCTATGCTTCTTTCACATTTTCTTATTTCTTCTTTGCTATAATCTCTATCTTCTACATTTATTCCTGCTTTTTTTAGCAACTTGATTTCTTCATTTCCAAATTCATTTTTTAAGTTCATCTTTATTTTTCTCTCCTATTCCTTAATTGCAACTAATAATTCATTGTCTTGTACTACTTTTTGTTGTTCTTTATATGTAAATCTTGCACCAGTAAAAAATACTTTATAATCTAAATTTTCTAATCTCGTTTTGCATAAAGCTAAAAATTCATCTGTTTGTTCTTCAGTTAGGTTATGTTTTATTCTTAATTCATAAAAAGTAAAGATAATTTTATTTTGCTCTACATTCATCTTGCTATTTATAAGTTTTTCTACAAATTGTGTTGTCATTGTTTTCACTCCATTTCAATTTGAATTATAGCACTTATTCTTTGTTTTGTCTTTAAAAATCACAAAATAATAATAGAAATGATACTCATTATTTCTAACAAGTACCATTCCAATCTATTTTTTTATTTTTTCCTATAAATCACTTTATTTATTTGCCATTCTTCAATTTCTCTTTTATCTATCGTTTTCCCTTTATCATTTACTATTTCTGCATAATATTTATTCCTTTTGTATATTTCTAAAATGACTGCCTTATTTTTATCATTTAATTCTACTACATCAAACTTCTTTATTTTCATACTCTATCACATTCCTTTATTGATATGCCGGTGTTCCATAACCTAAAATAACACTACTTCCAACATCATACACATTTTGTTTACACATATCTCCTCTAGTATTTCCTTCAATAGTATAAACTTTATTATTTTCTACTTTTTCTACAATACCAACATGATCTGCTTTTCCATCATTTGAATCTGCCCAATCGAAGAAAATTATATCTCCGTGCTTTTGGTATATATCCTCTACTTTGCCATAATTCGCAAGTCTTAAACCAAGCAACTCCCTCACTTTCACATCCTGCAAATTTAGGTATTATTCCTGCCTCAATATAACCACATTCATTAGCACAAAAACTGACAAAACAAGCACACCATTCAACCCTAGATGAAAATCCATACCAACTCCAAAATGGTTGACCACCTATATTTCCTATATATTGTTTCGCCACTTCTACTATATCATTACTACCTGCTGAAGAACCATATAACATATATGACCACATTGAATTATATTCTTCCTTTTGTAGTTCAGCAAGTTGTTGTTTTTGTTTTATATTCAAATTATACAATTCTATCATTTCTTGTACTGATTTACTCTTTACATCAATATGTAGCATTTTTATTTTTTTCTTTTCTTTTTTTATATTTCCGTTTTCATCTGTTGTTTCATATTCTTTTTCTATTTCACTTACACTTGAAGTTATTATATTCATTTTCCAGAATATTTCTTTAAGCTTGCCAATCTTATTATCATCTAATGTAATTACATCTGTTTGTTCCTCTCCATTGCTTATTATTACGACATATAGTGAAATAATATCTTTCCACTCTGCTTTATTAGAACTGATCTGATACTCATTGTGTTCCGTATTTTTTTGAATATCTGCTATTTTATTTGTAAATTCTGTATTAAGTTCTCTTATAACAGAGCTCATTGTTTTTTCTCCTACATCTTTTTCATTTGAAAAGAAGATTCCAAAAATAGATGTGCATATCATAGCAATTAAGCAAATAACTATAATTACTACTACTGCCACCCAACCTCCTGCAATAATTGCTGAAATAAGTGCCTTTGTTGCCATAATTATAGCTTTTATTATTGCTATTGTTGTTTTTATTGCTATCTTTGTTGCTTGTATTGTAGCTTTTACAGCTTGTTTTGTCATTTTTGCTGTTCTTTGAGCTAGTTTTACACTATTTTTTACCACTTGTTTTGTTGTCTTTATTGTTGTTTTTGCTGTTTTCCTTGTTGCTTTTACTGTATTTCTTGCTGATTTTACTGTGTTTTGAACTTTTTTTATACTTCTTTTTGCTTTGTTTATTGCAATTTTTCCTTTTTGTTTTACATTCTTTATTCCTTTCTCTGCCTTTTTTATTTGAGTTTTACCCTTTTTAATATTTTCTATTGTTTTTTGAAAATTTTGCTTTCCCTTTCTGTTTAATTGTGGTGTATTATATATAATATCTTTCATTACACTATTTGCTTTGTTTTCTGCATATTCTTGTGCTGTATTTTCATTTTTTTCATAATTTTCTTTTGTTTTATCTCTTACACTTATTATATTTGATTTTAGGTTTTGACCTACTATCGTTGATCTATTAAGTTTCTTTATACTGGTTTCTTGTTTTTTCTTTGTTTTTATATCTGCCATTTCTATTCCTCCAATTCTGTTTTTATTTTTTTTGCTACTACTACTAATCGCCCATCTTTGTTGGAATATTCGCAAGTAGATAATGTTATAAGTTTATCGCCATATTTTGCTGTATTTTTTGTTTCATAAAAAGAAAGTTCTTTACATTTTTGTATAAATGTATCGAACTCCTGCTTTGAACTACTATTTACAAATTTATAATATTCAAAACCTGTATATGCAACTGTTTTAAATACTGCAACTATCTCATAATTTGCATTTTCATTTATTGTATTGAAACTTATTATTTTATGACTTTTATAAAATTCTTTCTTTTTATATTTTTCTAATTCTCCAAACATTTGATTATTCTTAATATGATGACCATATATAATAACATTATCACTTGTTTGTATATTACAATATTCAGCAATATAAGGTGTTCCTAATTGTGAATATTCTTTGTAAAAATTTTTTCTTAAATAATAATCTTTTCTACTATTTTTTGTCTGCATAACAGGATAACTTATATTTGTATTTTCTATTTTTAACCAACCTACAAAATCATTATTCAATTCATATAATTTTTTGAAATTTATAGTTTCTTTTTTTTGTTCTTTTTGTTCTTCTTCCCTGCTTTCTGTAATAATATTTTCTAGTTCTTCAAAAACTTCGTTTTGTTTTTTATCTTCTTTATAATTAATCATTATATAACTAATGCTAGTAACTAAACTAGCTACTAGCATTATAATTAAAAAAATATAGAACTTTTTATACATATTTCTACCTCTTTCTATATAACTTCATTTAATTTTGTTGTCATTAATTTATAAAGTTCAGTATCTTTTGGGAATTTATTTATAAAAGGTATCAATGAATTTCCTATCTTTAATAGTCCGTGTCCTGCCTCAACATTTGTTATAAAGCTTAACTGTTGATCTGATATATTAAGTAATTTTGCAAGTTCTATTCTATCTGTACTTGCTTGATTAAGCATTATAATCAATTCACTATTAGCAAGCATTGTTCTTGCTAAATCACTTCTCAATAAATCTTCCACATTTTGTGTAATACCTGTACAACAAGCACCATATTTTCTAACTCTTTTCCATAAAGTAAAAAGGAAGTTAGCTGAATATTCATATTGAAATAATAAATATATTTCATCAATATAAATATATGTGCTTCTTCCTTTTTGTCTGTTTGCTGTTATTCTATTAAATATACTATCTAGTATTACTAACATTGCAATAGGTTGTAATTGTTTTTTTAATTCTAATATATTATAACAAACTAATCTATTGTGAATATTTACATTTGTTTGTTTTGCAAAAGTGTTCAGACTACCATTACTAAATAATTCTATTGCTAATGCTACATCTTTTGCCTCTTTCTCATTTTGTTTTAGTAATTCTTCTCTAAAATCTTTTAATGTTGGTGGATCTCCCTCATAATCGTTATCTTGATATTTTTTATATACATTTGCTGTACATCTATCAATTATTGATCTTTGCTGTGGCTCTAATGCTTTTCCCATTAATTGCTCACATAATGAAAGTACAAACTCTGATTTTAGCACTATTGGATTTGCATTATCTCCATAAAATTTATTCATATCCATTGCATTTATATGATTTTTACTTGTCGAAGATATTTCTACAAGTTCTCCTCCGAGTTCTTTTACAAGTCCTGCAAATTCATTTTCTGGATCAATTATTATTATATCTGCGTCTTTTTCTTTTAACATTATTGAGCTTATTTCTTGTTTTGCTGTAAAACTTTTTCCACTACCAGAAACTCCAAGTATAAAACTATTTCCATTTAGCAACTGTTTTCTATCTAGTAATATCATATTTTTTGAAATTGCATTTTGTCCATAATATATTCCGTTTAGGATGTTGTACTTCTTGTACTTTAAAAGGCATAAATACTGCTAGACTTTCTGTTGTTAATGTTCTTAATGTTTCTATTGTTTCTATTCCAATAGGTAATGTTGTGTTTAGTCCATCTAGCTGTTGAAACCTTAATATGCCAAACTGACACAAATTTTTTCTTGCTGTTGTTAATATTGTCTCTGTTGTGTTTTCAAGTTCTTTCTCTGTATCTGCAATAAATACTACTGTAATTAATCCTAAAAACATACGCTGATCTCTTGTCATTAAATCATTTAAGAAATCTCTTGCTTCCTGTTCTTGTTGTTCCATATCAAATGGAACTGATGCAAAAAAATTATTATTTTCGCTTTGTTTTCTTATATAATTTGCTTTATTTGTTTCTACTCCTAGCAATATTCGTTCTGCGTCTTTTATTGCCTCATCTGTTGCTACTGGAGTTATATCTATTGTTAATGTTAAGTTTTTGCTAATGTCTGTTAACTCTGCTATCATACTATCTTTTATAAATGAGGCATATTCTTTTAGAAATATTACTCTACCAAATTTATCTCCCATTTTAAAGTAATCCTTTTTAAACTCAAAACTATCTGGACATATATAATCTTTGAAACTGTGTCCTTTTTGCATATTGTCTATCATATCAAAATTAAAACTACTTTCCTCTCCTATTCTATAAAAGTTATGTAGCATTTTTAATCTTTCGTTTGAATCTAATTCTATACAAATTGAATTTAACTTTTTAAAGTGTTTATTTAATTCTAATGCTATTCTTCTAAAAGCCGTTCGTGCCTCATCCAAGTTTTTCTTTTTTATAGTTATTGTTATATATTTTTCTTGCACAATTCCGTTACTTGTTTTTGCCCCCTCATCAATTAGCCTATTATATTCACTTCTTAATCTGTCAAGTCTGTCTTTTTCATTTTCTATCTTAATGTTATTTTCTATATTTTGTTCATTCATTTTACTATTTAATATACTAATTTTTACAAGCATTTCGCATTCAAAAGAATTAAGTATCTGCATATAATCTAAAAACATTGACTCTTTATCTTCTTCACTTGCTACTATATAGTTAATATCTGTAAATTTAAAAGTCTTTGAATATTTGTTTTTACCTACTAGAAATACTCCATCTCGCCATATTCTCTTTACTGGTATAACATCTTGCACACCTTTTGGAATTATATATTTTTCCTTATCTTTTTTGAATAAATCAAATAATCTAAACATTTTTTGCCCTCCTTTTTCCTTTTCTGTTCTTTTTTTCTTTCTTATTTTGCTTTTCTTTTTTGTTCTTCTTTCGGTCTTTTTCGCATTGCCTATACATATCTAAATATAAATTATTAGGTTTGAAGACTAATTTTTTAGGTGTTAATATCTCAGATTTAATCCAAGCTATTAAAAATTTTTCTGCTGTCATTCCGTTATATTTTGCAAATCCTAATAATGCAAAAGGAACTGCACCTGCCATACATAGCCACGATACAGTTCCTGTATTATTAAATATTGGTTTTGATATAAAATATATTCCTACTGCTACAATGCAAGCTAATGTCGAACATATAAATTGCCTCATTGTCAGTCCAAAAAATATATTTTCTTTGTACTGTCTTATTTCTTTGTTTATCTTAACTTCCATAATATTCTATCTTTCCCTTTCTTTGTTTTTTTTACTTTTCTTTTCTTCAAAAGTATCTGCTAGATTTCCTCCTGTTTTTACTTTTTCAAAATCTTTTTTTGCTCTTTTTAAGTCATTACCATAATAGTAACCATAGCCCCATTTTACCCTTTTATCATCTACTTCATAATGAAAAGCTACAATATATTCTTTTGTTCCATCTTTAAATTGATGTTCTACAAGTGCTACTTTATCACTATTTCTTTTTCCTGTTTCAAGTATACATTTATTGTCTTTGTGTGAATAACATAGATATTCACTTTGTATTATTTCTTGATTGTCACTAAGCCATTCTTGTAACATTTCATAAGCAGAATATTTAGTATTTTTGTATCCTTCACTTTGTAAAAACCTATTTGCTATTAAATTACAAAAGTCATAATTTATATCACATTCTGTTGTATCAGACTTTGATAGCATATCATTCAATAAGTCATAACCTAAAATAAAAGTAAAGTATGCTTTTTCACTTTCAATATTTCTATTCTTGATATATACATCATCTATATAATCTTTAATATTTTGTTTTAAACCTATTGTATTTAATGATATTGTTTCAATATTTTCTCCATTGATATAATCTTGCTGATTTTCATATATTTGAACTAACTTTTCTTTATTGTTATCTAAATTCATATCATCTGCCACACAGATATATCCTTTATATTTCATTGTTTCTCCAAATGCTAATCCTTCAAAATATTGCATTATATCTGGTGTATTTAAACCTGTTTTTTTATCTAAATATTCTTTTGTAATTCCATTATCTGCACAATATTGTAAGTAATTTTGTACTCCATCTTTATAATCTATATCTTCTGGATATAATTCGTGAATGGAGTTCCAGATACTATAATGAACATCATCAGTCATATATGCAATTTGTTTACCTTCTTCTAAATAATTATAAATATAATAATCAAAGTTATAATCCCATTCTGGAACATATTGAAAACCCTCTTTATAATTCTTTGAAAGTGGATTAAACTCTATTGCCTCATCTGCACCATCACTTGCTAATACATAAGTTTCATTTGTTTCTTGATCCACCAAAATATAATCAATATGCTTATTTTGGTGTTCCATATTTTCCATTAAAAAAGTTTCTATATCTTCTTTTACTTTTTTGATTTTCTCGTTCACAATTTATACCTCCTATAATCCCATCATTTCTCGCACAACTCTGTCTGACATTTTAATAGTTCCTACAAGAACCAACATATTGAAAACTAACTCTCCAATATAACTCCATACTTGCGTTGCAACAGGTGCATTAATATCAACAGCTGGTGGTGTAGACGCAAATAATGAAAATATGATACAAGAAAGAACAATAATTGCTCCCTCCAAACATACTGAAGTATAAGATTTTATAAAACTTTTGGCTACACTCTGCGATGGCTCTCCTGCCATTGCTGATAATGGTATTGGAGCTATTGCTGTATATAGATAAAGTTTGAAAAACCTACCATATACACTCATTATCATTACAAAAGAAAGTACAGTTATAAATAATCCTCCAATAATCGTAATTGCCCATAATGGAATGCTCTCGAAAAAACCGGCAACTTTCTATTGCTGAAATTATTTCTGAAGGTATAACTGTACTTGTGCTGTTTCCAAAACCTGCTGAACTCATTATTGTAGAACTTACACCTTGTACTATTTTAAATATTGCTAGCATTAAATCTAATCCATACACTACTACTGTATATGCTATTGCAAATCTCAAAAATAACTTAAATGCGTGTTCCGGTTTCTTTACTTCTGAAAATGAATTACAAGTCTTGATAACTCCTGCTAAAAAGAAAATTACTAGCAACGCAATTCCGTATTGCCTGCACTGCTCCGTGTATATTAATAATTACATTCCATATACCACCGTCCCTTAAAGTCTTCTGGAGTTTGAGAAACTAATTGCCATATCTCTCCTAGTTTCCCATTCCAAGTATTTATTGCATTTTGTAGATTCCCTACAATCCAATTATCACTCAAATTTATCGCCTCCTATATTTTTTAGAGGGCATTCTTATTTTTCTTCAATTTTCTAGCCTAAAATTAGTTCTAGTATTTGTTTTGCAAAAGCTATAATTACTCCACCTGCAAGAGTCATAAATCCATTTGCCCTTTGTGATGGGTCGTGTGATTTTATAGCCATACCTATTTGCACAATTCCCCATAATAGCAAAATTGCTCCTATTGCTCCTATTATTTGATACATAAAACCTTTTAAATTGTTTATAACTGCTAAAGGATCATTTGTTGCAAATACAGTATTGTTTCCAACTACTAATACAATTCCAATTACTAAAACTTTTAGTATTATATTTAATAACTTTTGTTTACTTATTTTCTTTTTCATAAAAAAATTCCTCTCTTTCTGAGAGGGCATATTAACTTATTTTATTTTCTTCAAATTATTTATTCTTCATTGACTCTTTTTTTAAATAATCATCAATTTCTTCATCAACTAAAATTTCATATTTTTCTATATCTTTATACTCTCTGCATTTAATATCGTTTACAGCTGTTTCTATTGATATAGTAGCAATAGCATTTTTTGTATTGCCGTGAATATAAGGTTTGTACCCTCCATCTTCTGTTAGTTTGATATTAGGGTGTGCAAATGTATTATATTTTAAATCTATTATTGGTCTTTCTCCTCTTATAAATAATAAAGCATACTTATTATCTAGCATTCTCACTTCGTCTGGTGTCATTAGCTCCCTACCTGCTATTTGGTAGTTTGTACTATAACTTCCAGAATGCCCTGTACTTTTTCCATAGGTGTTTGTATCAATAGTTTCCTTTCCTAAAAGCTCACTGATATACTTATGTGTGGACTGTTCATTTCCTCCTAAATACAAAAGTTCATCACAGTTACCAACTATGCTTTCCCATTGTTTCTCAAAAAGTGTCTTCAATTGTGCAAGATTTTGTAAAATAATGCTTACAGATATACCGTCTTGACCTCATTGTAGCTAAAATTTTATCAAAATCGTCTGGCAAACTTACATTCGCAAATTCGTCCATTATAAAATGCACATTTACAGGCAATGCTCCTTTATATTTATGGTCTGCTATATAAAATAGTTGTTGAAATATTTGTGTATATAGCATTGAAACAATAAAATTAAATGATGTGTCATTATCTGGTATCAATGCAAACAATGCAACTTTCTTTTCTCCTATGCTTGCTAAATCCATTTCATCATCCATTGTTAAGTTTGCTAAATCTCTCAAATTAAACTTTTCTAATCGTGAGGCTAGTGTTACTTGAATTGATTTCAATGTTTTAGCTGAACCAGAGTGATAACTCCTATAATATTTCAATGCTATATGCTGTGGATTTGTTTCTTCTATCATTTTAAATAATGTATCTAACGGGCTTTCATATTCGTCATCATCTTCTTTTACATCTCCTGCCCTTAATAACTCTAATACCATATCAAAGTTTTGTTCATATTCTGGAGCTTCATATTTTAATAAAAAGATTAGGGACATCAAAAGCATTGACGCTGCCGTATCCCAGAACGGATCGTTGCTTTGACTTCCGTTTTGGTGTTGTACTTTTAAACAAGTTTGTTACTAACTTTTGAATATCATTATCAGTTTTTAAATATGCAAAAGGATTATAACCAGAACTTAAATTCATATTGATTAAGTCTAATACTCTTACTTCAAATCCGTTTTGCTCTAACATATAACCTGTGTCCCTCAATATCTCGGCTTTTGGGTCTAAAATTATATACGAATTGTTAGAAGCTTGTAATAAATTTGGTTTTGCATAAAATAATGTTTTCCCTGCTCCGACTTCCGTCCAATTACTAATGTATTAAGATTTCTTCTGTGTTTTTTAGCATTTAGTCCTAATCTTATATCTTGTGTTAATATTCTGTTTTCACTTTCTGGTAGTTGTTTATATTTTTTATTAACTTCTCTTGTATTTCCCCATTTAGCTGATCCGTGTTCTTTACCTTTTTTATAATTCTTTCTAGTAGAAAAGTATACTCCTATTCCTACAAAATAAGAAAGTAAAAAAATAAGAACAGTTTTTACACTATTCTCAACAATAATTATTTTAAATGGCGTACTTAACACTATTGGTAATTCATTTATTATTTTTGCAAGTCCACCATTTAATAATGGTGCTACTAAAAGTGCAAACCATATCACAGGTATTATTCCAATAATAGTTAGTATTATATATATTCTATTATCTTGTTTCATCTCTATCTCCTTTTTTTCGATGGAATATTCCTTTTTGCTTTTTAGATGGTGCTTTTGCAATTTTTATTATAACTTTATCTATTAAGTCTGTTTCTTTTTCTTGCTGTCTTAATTCATTTTTCATACTTAATAACGAATTTAATATAATTGCATACACTATTCTGTCCATTTCAACTACTCTTTTTTCATCTTCCATAAAACTTTCCTACCTTTCATATTCTCTATTAATTTTAGTTCTATTTTGCATTCCAACATCTATGTCCATTCCCTCTGCTAGTATTTCAAAACATTCTCGTCCTTTTCCTAACTCTGCTTTAATTTCTTGTGGTGTCATTTGTTTTAATTCTTCTGGTATTATTTCAAAATCAAAGTCTTTTGTTGATACTCCATATCTCTTACATACCATATATGCAACACTTTCGTTTTTGAAAGTATTTAATTCTGATTCTCCAAAGGATAATGTATGAATGCTTGCAATTTCTCTTACTAGCCCCTTAATTGTTTGTTCTACTTCTGCTCTTTCTGATACTTCTATTACTCTTTTATCTACATTAAAATTAACTAACTTATTGCTAAAGGTATTTGCCACAATAGTCACTTCTACTGGAGACATAGATAATATAGATTTCATTATACTTTCTTTTGAAAATGGTATTGCATTTAACTGTTTTTTTACTCTCATATCTGAAATATCATAAACATTTTTAGGATTATAACTCTGTGCCTCTGTTCCATCATCCCTTTGGTAAATATCTCCTTGTTCTAATATAATTATTTTGTTTGGTTTTCCTGCAAAATTTATATTTTCTTTTTTCCATCCTTCTGCGTCCTTTAATTGTGTAGCTTTTGGATTTTGTGCTGTAACAAGTAGTGCATTTCCTACTGAATAAGTTGGGAACTTACTTTGTACATCTAAATAAGTTTTGTATATTTGCCCATTTTCTGTTATTTTTCTTGCCATTTCATCTTGTGTACTATATGCAAATTCTCTATCTTGTTGTTTTCCTTTCCCCCATTCCTCTGCATCAAATTCCTTTTTATTACTTTGAACATTATTAACTGCACTTTTTATAATATCATTTATCATACTCATAAATTATTTGCTCCTTTCCTTTTTTCTATTTTTCTTTTTTGGTTGTTTGTGTTTTGTTTCATTTAATTTTTCTTTTTTTGGTGTTTCTTTTATTTCTTCATTTGCTTTTTGTTTTTCTTGTTCTTCGCTCTGTTTTTTTATTGTATCTAGTTTTTCTCTTATTGATGGTTTTTCTTCTTTTTTAGTCCCCTCCATCTTTTCGCTTACTTTCAATAAATTCTCTGATGGAACTTCTTTCTCCGTAACTGGAATGTTACTGGGATTGATATTCTCATTTTCCTCCTTATTGTTTTGTTTTTTCATTAGTTTATTTAATAAATCTTGTGATGTGTTTTTTTCTTGAATCTCTTTTTGTATTTTTTTTTTCTCTTTTGGTATTTGTGTAGGATTTTCTTTTTCTGCTTTTTCTAATACTTCATCTAATTGCGATTGTTGAACTGTTGTTAAGTTATAATTTTCTACTATTCTATTTATTAAAACTGCATCATCTTCTTTAACAACAATATCAATAACACCATTTTGATTTCCTTTTAAATATATTGCACTATATGGAACTTTATATTTTTTTGCACCTTTTTTAAAGTCTTCTAAGTTCTCTTTTTGAATACTAAATATTTTAAAATTCCCCTTACTTTTTAACATTTTATTTAGTCCTACTTTACCTGTTTTGTGTTCATTTCTTTCTTTTGACATAGCATATAACATTACTGCCATTTCTTTTGCCATACTTCCTGTTAGTTTTGCTACAACTTCAAATCCCTCTAAACTTAATCGTACAATTTCTTCTGCACTATCACTTGATGTACTCATAGTCTTTTTTCTCCTTTCCTTTTTGGATTTTTTCTTTCTCATCTAATTCTTTTAGATTTTGTTTTATCTTTGGTACTCTTGCCTCAATTTCCTTACATTTTTTTATTTCGTGTTTTAGGTATTGAATTTTTCCTGCTATTTGAGAGAGTTTCGTATAATTTTCTTGTCTTTCTTCTTTCTTCAGTTTTGTATTTTGATAGTATAATTTATCTCGCTCCTCCTCAAGATTTTTAAGTTCTCCGTCTAATGTTTGCATATATAAAGAAAGCTCCTTTGTAGTCTTAATATCATTACTACAAAGGAGTCTTGCTTCCTCTGATATTCTTTCCATTTTTTGTACATCTGCTTTAATTGAAATTGGTGTTTTTCTTCTTTTTTCTGTTTTAGGATATATCTTTAATAAGTAACAATAATATAAATATAATGCTTTAATTCCTTTTGCTTTTTTCTTGTTTTTTATCTTTCCTTTATAAATGTATAATTTATTTGAACGCTTTTCTGGAAATGGCAATTTTATTGCTTTTTCTGTTTTAATTCTTGATTTTATTTGTTCTATGGTATAATCATCTCCAAAGGCTCTTGCTACTCTTATATTTTTTGTATATGGTTCTTTTCTTATGCTCAACTTACCTGCTCTATAAATAAGTTCATAGTTCATTGCTTTTAGTAAATTTTCAAATCCTTTATAGGTATTTGACTGTGTAATTGCATAATCAATATCTTGTTTGGTTTGTGTATGATAATTAGATTTTTTTGTATATTTTTCAAAATACTTGTTATAATCAATCTTATATTTTCCTGTTGGCTTTTCTGTCAAAACTGACAGTCCATATTCTCTGCACAGATTATCTGATGTATGTCTTATTAAAGCATAAGTTTCGTCATTATCATAATACTTTTTACCGTCTATAAATGAAACTGAATTGAGTACAAAATGGTTGTGTACACAATGAGTATTTAAGTGAGTAGTAACTACAACTTGGAAACGATCTCCCCATATTTCTTCTGCAAGTTTTATTCCTATCTTGTGTGCAACTTCTGGTGTTACTTCGCCCTCTTTAAAAGATTGAAATGCGTGGTAACCTAAAATTCCATCTTCTTTATCAAATATCTTTTTTGTTTCCATCATTTCTTGTAATATAGTGTCTTCGCTACAATTTATTGCTGTAACATATAGTTGTTCTTCTGTTTTGTAACTTGCCTTTGCATATTCAACGACTCTGTGCAAATTATAATAACTATCTGCATTTGTTTTCTTTTCATTTACTATATAGTCAATAACATTATCTAGTCTTGTTTGTATGTCCCATATTTTAGTTGTTGCCATTGTATCTCCTCCAAACTATTTTAAATATTTTTCTACTATTCTCATTCTTAATTCATCAATACCTTTTAGCATTTTTTCTACTCTTTTTGTATCTAATTCTCTTGTATATTTAGTTAAATCTTTTATCGTTTTTATTTCTTTTCTCAACTTTACAAGTTCTTTCATTGTTTCGTAAAATTCTAGTGGTGGCTTTTCTTTTATTGTAGATCCCTTTATCAATTTTCTTACAATTTGTACTTCTGTCATTCCAGATAAGTTACTTAAATTTTTTAATGTATTATCTTCATCTTCGTCAAACCAAAAATTCTTTTTTATTCTTCTTTTTCTCATAATATTTCCTTTCATTTATTTATATTTTAAAATGGGGATTGGGGCATTGCCCCATAATATCGAATTTTTCTTGGGAGGAAAAATTCAGTGCTTGTTAGGAATATCATTGGTGTATAATATCGTCCAATAACATACAAGTTCCACACTTTTTACAAGGAATTTTTATTTGTTCTTCTTTATTTTTTTCTATAATTTCTTCTGTTAGTTTTACAAATTTTTTATTTTTTTCTTCTACAATTTCTCCTAACATTTCTTTTAATTTTTTCTCTAAATTATCAGAATAAAATTCTCCTATTTCATAATGAATTTCATCTTTATTTGCATCGTCAAAATTAATTGTTCCATCTACTATTTGTTTTACAACTTTTTCTCTTGATTCTTTCTCATTTCTTGCTCTTATTCCTACAATTTTTTCTACACTTTTTGTTACACAAAGTAAATAATTTTTCATAACTATCTTGTCCTTTCTTTTTCCATTTTTTTAATACCTTTTTTCAAACATAAATATTCGTTTACATCTTTTCCATAAGGCATTGGTCTATCAAAAACTTTATATTTTTCACTCAATACTTGCTGAAAAAAAGCACTTGCATTTCTTCCTGCTAAATCTCTATCTAAGTGCAAATGTATTTCGTTTACATTAGGATTTTTTTCTAAAAATTCAGTTAATGAAACTGGAATTTTTGTTTTTTCTAAATCATATTTTGAGGAATAAATCCCTCCTAATGAAAGTAAATTTTCTTCCCTCCAGTTTCTATTTTCTAAACTTAAAAGAGTAGCAAATGATAATAAATCAATGCTACTTTCGAATAAATGAACTATATTATTTTTTTGTCCTGATTTTATTTTAAATGAATATTTTTTATTACTTCCTGTTGCCTCTCTCATAAATCTTTCTTGATTAGTTGCTCTGCAAAAAGCATATCTTGGAATTTTATTGTCATCATAACCAATAAATACTGCATTGTTTGTTCTTTCTTCTTGATAAAGTAATTTATTTTCAATGCAATATTTTATTATTTCTTTATCAATTCCTCTTGATAATAGATAATTCATTGCTCTATCATTATTAATTGCTTTTACTGGTATTTTTAATTTTTTTTCGTAGTTTTTTTCTTGCTGTTCACATCTAACTGGTGCTTGTATTTTTATATTTCCCATAACAGTTTGTACTGCATTTATAAATGTGTAATTTTTGACTTTCATTAAATAGTCTATTGCACTTTTTCCACCTATTCCTTTTGAAAACCAATACCATAAACCATTACTAATTTTTAAACTGTCGTGTTCTTTTGTTACAAAAGTATTTCTACATACCTCTACTAACTGGTTTGGCTCATAATTTTTTAAATAAGTAAGCAAATCAATTTGCCTTGCTTGTGCAACTATTTCTGGTGCAATATATGGCATATTTTTCGCCTACCTTTCTCTTTCTTTTTTATTTTTTTGTTTTATAACTTCGTCTTTATATTCTCTAAATTTCACACCTTTATAATCTTCATAATCTAACATATATTCTTGATCTGAATATCTATTTTGAGCTATGTCTATTGCCTTATCTAGCGAATCTGCTTTTATTTTTACAACCTTTTGTAATGTTTCTTCTATTTCTATTTGATATATTTTTGCCATTTGTATTACCTCACTTTCTCTTTTCTTTTTTGCTTGTCATACTCCATTGCCATTTTCTCTACTTTTTCTTGTACTTTATCTTCTAATAGTCCCCATATACTACCATCTGAGTGTTCCCAATAGTCATATAATTTATCTATAATATTTTCTGTTTTTAATAATACTTTTATTTCTTGTCTACCTATCATTGAACTATCAATAATATCTCTAATCTGCTCTTTAAAATTGATTTTATAAGCCTCTTGTATTATTTCTTCTGAAGTATAATTTTTTATTAGATTTTGTTTATAATTAAATAATTCTTGATCAATTTTTTTCATTAACATATCTTTTAAATCGTCATAAATCATATAAAATTCTCCTTTCTAGTCATTATATGGTAATATATTTTTTTCCATATAACTCTTGTATGAATCTTCTGAATTATAATAATTTTTTTCTTGTGAATAATATTCATTATTGAAATCTACATATTTTTTAATTGTTTCTTTGTATATTTGTTTTATCTTTTTTTGTTCCTGAATTTCCTTATATCTTTCAAGTTCTAACTCTTTTAATTCTAATTTTAATTTTGCTAATTCATTTTTATATTTTCTTATTTCTAATTTTTTCTTTTTATATTTAATTTCAAGTTCTTCTAATTCTTTATTTTCTTTTGCAATTTGTATATTTATTTTTCTAATTTCTTCTGTTATATCTACCCTTTGCAAAATTATCACTTCCTTTCATTTTAAGCGAAAAAAAAGAAGCTGATTTAATCAACTTCTAATCTTGTTTAATATTCAATTATCTCAATAATTTGTAGTTTACTTATTTAATTCTCTTTCTAAATCTTTCATATATCTTTTTTGTTGACTTTTTAAATAAGATTTTGCTAATAGTTTCATAATTAAACTATTTACTTCTATTTCCTCAGTAAAATCCAATTCAATATTACCATTTGGAAGTTCATAAAAAATACCAATCCATTTACCTTTTAAATTAGCATTTTCTAACTCAAATTTATACTCTTTCAACTTTTCTTTTGCAGTAATAGTAAAATATGTAGGAAAGTTATTTTTAGTATATTCAACAAAATGTGTTTCATCGATTATTTCTATTTTGGATAGATCTGTTCTCCATTTATAATTTGAATTATCTATAATAATATTCCACAATTTATTTTTATCACAAGAAAATTGCTTTTTTATATTTGATTTAATCATATATACCTCCATAAATTACTATAAATCTCTCAACTACAAAATTGTAATTTGTTTGTCTAATTATGCATTTTGTTTATTATTTCATCTAATTGTTTTTGTTGTTCATTAGATAATATAGCTTCACCTTTTTCTTCTGATGTAATATGGTATTCATTCTCAAATATTTCAATTCCATAAGTTATAAAGCCTTCTTTTTCTTCACTATTATACTTAATGAAATAGGTTGGAATTCCATCACAGGTTTCTTTGGAAAAAGTCAAATTATCTATAATACTGAAAATTGTATATATTTCTTCTTGGTTTAAAGTATATTTTTTTGGTGGTGTTACGGAACTTAAACCTGTTTCTTGAATATCTATTGTAGTAACTTTATTGTTAATTTCATTTTCTTGCTTTTCAACATCATCTCTTAAAAGTTGAACCTTTACAACTTCTTGCAAAGGCGTTGGACTAATGTCATTAATTGTTTCATCAGTAAATGTAATTGATATATCATCTCCTTCTTTTAAGTCTGAAATATTGATTTTCTTTCCTCTCCAAGTCATATCAATACTATTATCTACTTTAAATGTATAATTCCCCCTATAATTTATATCATTTACTTCTAAACCTTTTACATTAAGATGAAAACTATCATCATTATATTGTTTTATGCTTTCTATATTAGCATAAAATGTTTGACCATATACTACTTTACTAATTGCTAAATCATCGTTCACTACATTCATTTTTCCTATAAATAAGCCAACTGTAAAACTTACCACAATAATTATTATCATTCCTATTATAATAAAAACTTTTTGTTTTCCACTCATATTTTTCCTCTCTTTCTAATTTATAACTATAAATTACCATATCTATATATTGTAATTTCTTATTATCATTTTAAGCCCACATATATAATTGACAAATTTTATATGCTAATAAAATATTTAACACTAATATAGTTAAAACATATATAATTTTTAATTTTTTGCTTTCAATCTTTTTTGATAAAAATAAACCTAAAATAGTAATAGAAACAGCTAATAAATTGTATACAATTAATCTCAAATCATTTGCATTAAAGTCTATGTTAAACATATTAGTTTGAGCAGAAGGCACACATCCACATCCAAATATTTTGACAAAGATTTTTTGGTCTAATATGTTATAAATAGGTGTAAGAAAAATCATAAGTAAGTAAGGTAATGATAATATAACTTTTTTGTTCTTTAAATATATAACTATCCATACTACTAATATAATTAACAATATAATATCCCAAATCATATTTTATTTCCTCCTAAAATATAAATCACTAATTGTTTTCTACTCATATACTATAATTTTCTATTCCTTTACTAATTTATCAATGACAAAATAAGCAATAACCATAATTAAAGACATTACTAATCCTATATAAAACTCTGGAAAAGCAAGATTAAAACTTTTTTGTATGCTCATTTCTCCTGTAATAGTTAATATATGCCAAGTTAAAAACTGATAAATCTCTGAAACAACAATACCAATTACACCTGTAATGCTTAATACTCTATTTATTGTAGAATTTTTAAAAGATATCCATACCCCCATAATAAACAATAAAACAGATATAATACCAATTGGATTAAGTAAATTGCCTAATCCAGATATTTCTTGAACACCTTTTGCACCTCCATATTGTTTTAACAACATTGGTAATAGACTAACAATAAATGCACTAGATAATATAATTTTCTTTTTCATAAAACACATCTCCTCTACAATTTACTATTCGTTTAAATGATTATATCATAAAACATTATAAAACAATATAGAAGATATCAAATTTTAATATCTTCTATAAAATACAAATTATAATAATCTCATCTGTTTTAGAAAAATTATCATTTCTCTAGCACCTAATTTAAAATTTTCTTTCATTTCAATAGTGTCAATATCATCTTCTACTTCTAAAATGTCTAAAACTGCGTTTAGTTCAACATCTGTTAATTCTACTGCCTCTTTATCTTCCATAAATGTTCGAACATTTGGATTAGCAACTTTTATTTTTTCTATTCTTTCTGTTAGTTTTTTATATTCTGTATTTCCTTTTAAAATTTTCATTCTATTTTTTTCTAAATAATCCATAAAGTCATCAGAATATTCATCAAAAAAAGCTGTTTCTATTCTTATATTTTCATTTTTGTCTTCTGTTTGTAATATTTTTTTCATTTCAACACAGTCATAAACTCCTAACTTATAATACATCTTGTTCCAAAATTCATTTTCATTTACAACTTCTAATTCATATTTATTTAGTAATTCTAATATTTCTTCTTGTAATTTCTTATTAGAAATAGCTTGTTTAATTTTTTTCGTTAAATTTTCCTCAATATCTAATGAACTTAACTCTTTATTCTGCTTTGCCATTTCTTTCAAAATATTATCTTCAAATTCATCTCCTCTCATTTCATATAATTCGTCTAAAATATTTTGTTTTAAAAATTTTTCCATAATATAATTACCTCCTATGGGTTATATATTATGTTAAGTTTATATATAAAGGAAATGTACTATTTTAATAAATTTTGTTATTTTATAGTATTGACTTTTACCTTACATATTCTCTTTTCTCCCTTTTTGAATATTCCTCTATTTCATCATTTTCTTCATCAACAATATCTATAACTTCTCTTTCTTTTGTTTCTCCTATTTTTAATAATTTGTTTACTTCTTTTAGTCTTGCTAAACTTTCTTGTAATTCTTGTTCATGTCCAAATGGAATTTCTAATGTTTCCTGTGCATTCTTACATTGTAATTCTAAATTTTGTAGCTTTTGAATATTATTTTCTATCATTTTTTCTATTGATTCTAATGTGTTATTTATACGAGTTATTACTCCAACCTTATCACTTCCAAGAGTTGTCCTATAAGTCTGTATATTTTTTAATGCTACTTGAAATACTTTCTCAAATGTATTGAACTCCAAATACATTTTAAACCCTCTGTAATCTCCTATATGAATTCCTTTTGTATCATTAATCTTTTTACACATTTCTAATATTTTCTCTCCTGCTTTTGCTCTTTCATTATAAATTTGATTATCTATTTTCATTGGAGAAAAGTTATCTGCATTTAAAGTTGTATTATCTTTTAGATATTGATTGTCTTGTTTTAAATTTTCTATTGTTTCTTTACATTCTTTTATTTGTTGAGGGTATTTTCTTTGTATCATTTCTTCTAAATCATATTTTTGACTTAAATAACTTTGTTTTAGCATTTTTAATTTTGTTGTTTTTGCCTCTAATTCAGTTTTTTCTTTAATATATTCATTACCTGTCGCAAGTGCTTTTATTTCAGCATAGTCTAGTGCTCTTTCATCTATATCTTCCATACTTCTAATAGGAGTTTTTGAAGTCATTATTTGGCTAGTAAATTCTTGTTTTTGTTGTATTAGCTGATACATATATGCGTCAAAAGTCCTTTGCGTTACATAATTATATATATGTACCAATTTATTTTTATTTCCTTTTCTAACCATTCTTCCAATTCTTTGTATAAGATTTGCACTTGTCCACGGACAATCTAAATTATGAAGTGCTATAATTTTATTTTGTATATTTGTTCCTGCTCCCATTTTTAATGTGCTACCCATTAAAATTCTTATTTCTCCATTACGCACTTTATCAAACATCTCCTCTTTTTTAACCTCTGATGTAGCCTCGTGAATAAAAGCAATTTCATTTTCTGGTATCCCTTTTTCAATTAATTTTCTTTTCATATCTGTATATACATCTGTAAATTGTCTTTCTTTGCACTTCCATATACCATTTATTTGTTCCATTTCATAAGGGTTATCCATACTTCCTAATGCTTTTGGCGTAGATAAATCACAAAATACTAACTGTGTAGAACTTTTTTCTTTTGTGCTTTCCCATATATTATAGATATTCTCAACACATTTATTTACTTTGCTATTTTCATCATCTGGTAGCTGATTATTTATAAGTCTTTGATCTAAAGCTAGTTTTCTTCCCTCATTTGTAATTGCTAACATATTATCTTCCCAGACATTAACTAAACCTGCTCTAATTCTTTCTGCTCTTTCTCCTAGCTCTGCTACCATATCTTTTTGTATTTGTGTTGCGTCTACTGCTATATTATGCTTTTCAACTTCTGGTGTTGGTAACTTTAAATTTTCTGCTGTTTGAATATCTGCAATTTCACGAAACATTGTCATTAGTTCTGGTATATTATGAAATCTTGAAAACCTAGTCTTTACTTTAAACTTATCTCCGTTCCGGTGCAAGTTCTATTGCTGTTACTGTTTCTCCAAATGTACTTGCCCACGAATCAAAATGTTGTAAATGATTTTTAACTAATGTATTATATTGCAAATATCGTTGCATTGTGTAAAGTTCTGTCATACTATTTGAAAGTGGTGTACCAGTAGCAAATATAATGCCTTTTCCACCGTGTAATTTCATCTATATATTGACATTTCATGAACATATCGGAACTTTTTTGTGCATCCCCACTTTGGACTCCTGCAATTCTTTTCATTTTGCTTTGTAGAAATAAATTCTTATAGTAATGTGCCTCATCTACAAACAATCTATCAACTCCGTAATTGTTCAAATGTAATTACATCATCTTTTCTATCTGTATTATTTAACTTTTCAAGTTTTGTTTCTAATGCTTTTCTTGTCTTTTCTAATTCTCTTATTGTAAATTTTTCTCCATTTAATTCTTTCATTTCTTCTATACCATCTATTATTTCTTCTATTTGTTTCTCTAAAAAATACCTCTGCCTTTCTAATGACATAGGTATTTTTTCAAACTGACTGTGTCCTATTATAATAGCATCGAAATCTCCTGTTGCTATTTTTGAACAAAATTTTTTTCTATTATTTTTTGAAAACTCTTTTTTTGTTGTTACTAAAATATTGGCAGATGGATATAATTGTAAAAATTCATTAGAAAACTGTTCTACTATATGATTTGGTACTACAAAAAGACTTTTATTACATAATCCTAATCTTTTGCTTTCCATTGCTGAAGCAACCATTTCAAATGTTTTTCCTGCACCAACTGAATGTGCTAATAAAGTGTTTCCATTATATAATACCCTTGCAACTGCATTAGCTTGATGTTCCATCAATTTCATCTCTGGATTCATTCCATAAAATTTCAAATAACTTCCATCATATTGTCTATTTCTTACACTATTAAATTTTTCATTATATAGTTTTACTAGCTTTTCTCTCCTGTCTGGATCTTTAAAGATCCATTCTTCAAACTTTACTTTAATTTCATCTTGTTTAGCTTGTGCTATTGCTGTTTGTTGTTTATCTATAACACTTTTTTCATCCTCAGTTCCCTCATTAATTTTTTTATATATTTTTACATCATTTAAATTTAAAGTAGTTTCAATTATTTTATATGCACTTGCTTTTTTTACTCCATAGGTTTTTGTAGCCTTAACTCCTTTATCTAGTGATTTCTCCGTAATATTCCAACTACCTGTATATTCAGAATAATGTACTTTTATCTTTTTTTTGTTCCAATAATCTGTATCCAATAACTCATATACAAACTGCTCAATATATTCTTCTGGTATCCAAGTTGCACCAAGTCTTACTGATATTTCACTCGCTTTTATATCTTCTGGAATTACTTTTTCAAGTTCTCTTACATTTATTTCAAATTCTGGATTTCCCTCTGCAACTCTTTTAGCAATAACAAGTTTTTCTCTTACATTTCCAGAAAGATACTCATCTGCTGTTACATATTTTCTTTCTTCAGCTAGTGTATTTGGTATTATAAATATTTGTCCTTCCAATTCATTTACTAATTCATCTTCTGTTTTGTCTGTGAGCGATTTCATATATTCAATATCAACTTTTGCTTTTTCTGAAAGAGATAATATAAGTGCTTCGTTTGCTGTATCTACTTTTGTTATTTCTTTTTTAGCTTTTATAGTTTTCTTCGTGAATATATCTGCTTTTCTATCAAAATTTCCCTTTGAATCTAATATTTCTAATGAGCATAAAAGATAATAACTACTATCTTCGGAAAATGCTTGATTATTTCCTCTGTTGTTAATTCTTCCATATTTTTTAACGAATTTATCATATAATTGGTTTAATCTTTCTTGTTCTGACTTTATTTCACTATCACTACTATCATCAACTTGTAGTTCTATTAGCTTTCTTGTACAATCTCGTATTTCTACCATACCCTTTATACGGTTTATTGTTGTTTCTGGCAAATCTTGTTCAAACATTCTACTGTTTTCTCTATAATATACTTTACCATCAATAATAGTATATGAATAATTCTTTACTGCCGGATCTGCTGGTATAGAATTGTCTTCGTTTTCTATTAGTTCATCCAAATCCAATTCTTCTATCTCTGTTTCTATATTTGAAATAGCATTAGATAACATATAATCTAAATCGCTACCCTCTATCATTTTACAAGCCGAACTTTCTCCAAATCTAGTACTTTCCATTACCATTTGTCCCATAATCATTTGTGGATTATCTGCAAAATATTTATTCATTCTTATTCCACTTTCAGCTGTATCAATATTTACCCAGTCTTCCTCTATGTCTGTAATTTTATCTCTTTTCTTTAAAAAGATAATATCTGATGTTACTTCTGTTCCTGCATTTCCTTTAAATGTATTATCTGGTAATCTTATTGCTCCTATTAATTCAGCTCTCTGTGATAGATATTTCCTAACACTATTATTTTCTTTGTCCATTGTTCCCTTAGAAGTTATAAATGCAACTATTCCTCCTGGTCTAATTTTATCTAAACTTTTTGCAAAGAAATAGTCGTGTATTAAGAATTTGTTTTTATCATATCTCCTATCATTTAGCTTAAATTCTCCAAACGGAACATTACCGAATTGCAATGTCAAAAAAATTATCTGGTATATTTGTTTTTTCAAATCCTTGTACAGCAATGGTAGACTTTTGATACAACTGTTGTGCAATTCTTCCAGAAATACTATCTAATTCAATTCCATACATTTTGCAATTTTCTAGTTCTTCTGGTAGCATTCCTAAGAAGTTACCTACACCGGCAAGATGGTTCTAAAATATTCCCTTGTTTTAGTCCCATATTTTGTAATGCTTTATATATATTTCTTATAACTACTGGGGGTGTATAATATGCTGTTAAACTTGACTGTCTAGCATTTTTATATTCTTCTTCAGTAAGTAATTCTTTTAATTCCACATATTCGTTCGACCAGTTATCGTTTTGTTCTTCAAATACTGATTTTAAACCACCCCAACCAACATATTTTGAAAGTATCTTTTGTTCTTCTGGTGTTGCATATCTATTTTGTTTTTCACATAATTTTAATAATCTTATGGCTTCTACATTATTTTTATATTTTTCTTTTACTGTTCCTATACCTAAATTATCATCTGTAATTTTAAAGTTGTTTCTTTCTTCAGTAGGTATTTCAGGATGTAAATCAAAATATTCAATATTTCTATTCTTTTTAATTAATTTTTCTGCAATAATTTCTTGTTCTTTTGTTACTTCTATTTGTTTCTCTGTTTTTTCTTCTTTTGAATTTTCTAGTTGTTTTTCATGATTTTCTACTAATGCTCGTGCTAAATGTCTAAAATAATCTACTACATCTCCATTGTGAAAGTCTATTTTGACTATCATATCTTTTATTCCTGCTTGTTCTTCTGGTGTTGTAGCTTTTATATTTTCAATAATATTTCCAATTTCAAAATAATGTGTATTAATTTCTGTTTTTATTTCAATAATTTGTTCTAAATCAATTTCTTTTTCTTTAATAAATGTATTTAACCATTTATTAAAAGCACTTTCTACTTTTTCTTCTACTTCTGGTTTTTCTCTATCTTTTAAGTAATCATTCATAGGATTTTCAGATATTTTTTCTAATATATCTTTTATAGCTATTGTCCTTTGATCCAATGGAAATTGATTATCATACATTGTTATTGTTTGATCATCTATATTTAAAATTGTAAATTCTTGAAAACCTATATAGATAATATCTCCTATCATAAATATATAGTCATTTTTATTATCTTCTGCATTTGTTATTTTTCCATCAAAAAAAGAAGTATTGCCTACTTCCTTTTGATTATCTTGTTCTTCTAATTGTAAATTAGTTCCCTTATTGCTATCTGTTCTGCTGTTGCTCGAATATTGTTCATTCTGCCAATCCATTCCATCTGATTTATAGCTTTCATTTCTTCTGTTATATTCTCTTGTTTCTTCATCTGCTCCACTATTTGTTCTATTCTGTTTATTACTGTCATTTCTATCTGTTGTAGGTGCTGTGTTAATTTGTTGCTCGCTACTAACATTGTATAAGTTCCTCTCTTGTTCTCTTTTAGGTATTTCAATCTCATTTTGGCGAACTTGCCTAGATTCACTTTCTTGTTTGTTTTCTCTATCGTTAAGTCTGGTATTAGATAATTCCCTTTTTGTGTGTAAGTTAGATTCATTCTCAACACTTCCTTTCTCATTTTCTTTATTATAAATACTTTGTTTTACTTTCTCAAATGTATGATTTTTCTTTTTTTCTTGTTTTTGTACATTTATTACTGTTTTTGAAATTTCTAATAATATTTCTTTTGAAAAATCCCTAGTTGCTGTTCCAAGTATTGACATTGTTTCAAAAGTATTAAATTTTTCTATTCCAGAAAAATTTCCTTTTGAAATATACTCATTAACATCTAACCCACATCTTGACATTATTAAACCTATCGTACTATATAATAATATTTCTAAAAAAGCACTTTCTAATTGTTCATCATCTAATTCTTCTAGTTTACTACCTGTTGTTATATCTTTTAATTCTTCTAAATAGTCTTGCATATTATCTACTACACGATTATATACAGTTGATATTATTGCAAGTGGCAAACTACTTTTGTCTTCCATTTTTCCAAATTTATCTTCTAATGCCTCTATAATATCATTTGTATATTTTTCTTCTGCTTGCCATAGTTTAAATTTTCTGCCATAAACATCACTATTAGTATCTGATACATCAAAAACAAATCGTAAACCTAATTCTCCATCTTTCTCTGTTATTAAAGCAATTCCTTTTGATCCTTTATTAATCCACCTTTTTAGCTTTTTATTCCATATTGTTGTTTCTGCACAGGCTACTGCATCTGTTTTTTGTGCATATATTAATATCTGTTCATCAAATCTATATTTATAATTAAAACTTGCTCTTTTTAAAAATGAAATCCAGTTGTCTGCGTTTTTTCCTACATCTAGTGTTGTTTCAAAATATAATTCTGTTATTTGTTTTTCTTTTCTAGTTAGTTCTTTTGCCAATAGTTACCCTCCTCTCGTTTTTAATCTTTTATTATTTATTATTTTATTTCTTCGCCTAAAAATAAAAATAATGCCTTTTTATTCTTTCTTATAGCTTTTCTCAAACTAATTAAAGTCTTTATATCTGTTATTGTATAATTAGGCATTTTTTCTAAATCTTCAAATTGCATATTTAATATCGCTTTTTCTGTATTTATTCCTATTTCGGCTAGTCTATCTATCATCTTCTGTATTTGAGCTATATTGTACTTTGCCATTTTTCACTCCTTTTTAAACAAAAATGGTGGCTACTTATTGGCCACCATTTTGCTTATTTAATTTTTTTATTTATTTTTTAACTTTGTAACTACTAATATTACAAGTCCTATTAGTGAAATAACAAAAATCATTAATGCTAATAGTATATTTCTTGTATCTCCAGTTTTTGGAGTTTCTATTTTTTGATTTTCAAATTCAAAACTATATATTGAATTATCTTCTTTAATTTCTATACCGTCTACAAAAACTCCCTTATCATTTATTTCTACTTTTGCTATTCTATTTGATAATTCATACCCATTTGGTGCTTTAATTTCTTTTATATAAAATGTGCCATAGCGTAAATCTTCAAAAGTAACGAATCCGTCCTCTTTATTTGCTTTTATTTTCTTAATTAGTTTAGTGCATTCATTATCTTCATAAATTCCAAAAGTGAATTTTTCTTTAATTATTTCTTTTGTTTGACTATCTACTTTTACTACTTTAATGTCTTTTAATATTGGCATATCTTTCATTCCAATTCTTTGTGTTTCTTTCTCATTTGTAACAGTAAATTCAATGTCTTCTGTTAATTCATAACCATAAGGTGCTGTTATTTCTTTTAATATATAGGTTTTATTTTCTTCAAGTCCTGTTACTATGTGTGGCTCTTTTCCAGAAATCCATTTTTCTATTGTTTTTCCTGTTTCTTTATCAATAATTTCTAGTTCTGCCCCCTCTAATTTTTCTCCTGTTATAATGTCTGTTTTCACTATTTCTACTATCTTATCTACCATTTCAATTCTTTGTGTTTCTTTCTCATTTGTAACAGTAAATTCAATGTCTGTTGCTTTTACATAGCCATCTATTGCAATTTCTTCGTGAAGTATATAAGTTTCTCCCTCTACTAATCCATTTACTTTATGAGGCTCTTTTGTAGATACCCATTTGTCTACAATATTCTTTGTTTTTGCATTTGTAACAACTAAAGTTGCCCCCTCTAATCCTTCGCCTGCAATATTTACTTTTGATATTTCTACTACTTTATCTATCATTTTTATTTCTTGTGTTTCTTTTTCTTCGGTTACTGTAAATTCAATTTTGTTTGAAATAACAAATCCATTTGGAGCATAATCTTCATAAAGTGTATAAGTTTCTCCCTCAATTAGTCCTTTAATTTTGTGAGCTTCTTTTGTAGATATCCAACTATCTACTACATTTCCGTCCTTATCTACTACTTTTAATTCTGCTCCCTCTATTTCTTTTCCTGCAATATCTTCTTTTGTCATTATTACTAATTTATCTATCATAGTAACCTTTTGAATATCTGCTGTATTTTCTACCGTAAATTTTATTGAAGTTGCTTTTACATAGTTCTCTGGTGCAATTTCTTCTGTTAGTGTATAAGTTTTTCCTACCTTTAATCCCTCAATTTTATGAGTTTTTTCAGTAGATACCCAACTATCTATAACTTCGTTATTTTCATCTGTAACAGTTAGTTTTGCACCAACCAACTCCTTTTCTCCTGTTATATCTGTTTTACTAATTTCTATTGATGTTGTTTTATTTTCAATATTTTTTTCCACTATATATTCTTTGGTTATAGTATCTTTTTGTTCAAATATAATTTTGTGTTCTGTTTCATCTAATACAGCTCCCTCTATTGTTGTTAGTTCTTTTAAATGATATTTTCCCATTGGTAAATTTGAAACTGTTAATGTTCCATCGATTTTTAGATTATATTTTCCTACTACTTTTCCTTTTTCATATATGGTTGATCCATCAGCATAATCAATTATATTTTCATCTGCCACTAATTCAAAAGATATTTTTGTAAAATCAATATCTTTTATCATTGTTTTGTCTATATCTTCTCTTAATGCTATTTTTTTATTTAATTTTAATGTTCCTGTTGGTTGTTCATTTTGGGCTGTTACTGTAATCCAAGCGTCATAATCTTTATCATAGTTTAGTGTAGAGTTTCTTTTATCTACTTTAAAAGTTAGTTCTTTATCTAATTGTAGAAAGCCTGTTGGAATTTTTATTTCAGCTAGTTTATAATTCCCTGCTTCTAATTTTGTTTCCGTTTTTGCAATTCCCTCATTATTTGTTGTCCAAGATTTATGATATTTATCTCCTACTTTACACTCAACTTGTTCCCATTTCTTTGTATTTTCATTTTGTCTATATAATTCAAAAGTAGCATTAGAATAAGTTACAAATTTTCCTGTCTTTTTATCTTGTTTTTGTAATTTTATATATGCCTCAAATGGTAAATCATTTGCTACAATTTCTTTTATCGGTGTTTTGCTATCTTTATCTATTGTTACATAGAATTGTTCTACTGTTTCTATATCTGGAGATGGAGTATAAGTTTCATTTACTGTATATTCTCCATAAGCTAAAAGTCCAGAAATTCCATGTCCATCTGCACCTGTTCTAAAAATTGAATATTCATCTTTTGCAAATTCGTTTAAATGTTTCTTTGCCTCATCAAAGCTTCCATAGAAATCTACATATTTTGTTAGTATTGCAGTAAATTCTGCATTTTCAACTATTTCTGCTGTTGTATTATTATTTGTACTAATTTTTATTACTTCAAATGGTGCTTTTTGTACTGTATTTTTTACAATTCCACTTGTTTTAATAACTTTTGTATTACTATCTTTGTACGAAAGCGTGTAAGTATAAGTATTTGTGTCCTTTGTATAACCTTTTGGTACAACAGTTTCCTTTGAATAAAAATTGCCCATTGGAAGACCTATTAATTTACTTCCTTTTACACTTATTTGTGCAGGTGTAGTATTATTTGTAATTTTAACACTTGCTACCCCTTTTCCATTAAACGTAAATTTTGCTATTTCTTCATCTTTTGAAAAATATTTTATTGTACCTTTTTTATTGTAAATATCTTCACTTGCGTATAAAGTATATTCAGCTCCCTTTATACTTGCGTCTCCGTGATAGCTTGTTCCATCAACTCTATTTTTGTTTCCTGTTTCAATATCTATTTTTGTAATTTCTATTTCTCCTGTTGGCTCATCATTAACGATAGCTTGCGTTGCTGTTTGATTAGGTTTCACTTCTACTTTGTAAGTTTCGGTGTTTAATAAGTAACCTTCTGGACTAAACTTTTCTTTTACTAAATAAATTCCTTTTCTAATTTTTTCTAATATAATTTTTCCGTTTGTTACTTCTACATCTTTATTAAATCCATTTGCTCCTGTAACATTAAAGATAGCTCCCTCGACTAAATCTCCATTAGTATTTAATTTGCTTAACTCTAATCTTCCTAAAAGATTTATTTTTAATTGCATTGACATCGTTACTGGATCATTGTAGTGCATAGCATAAAGTTGGTTTTGAACTCCTTCTCTAAATTGAAAAAATACTGTTGTGTCATTATCTTTTGTTTCTTCTTTTATCATTCCCCATTCTTTCATCATTTGATCTGTTATTTTATAATCCTCTATCTTACAATCTTCACTAACAGTTATGGACATTGTATTGTTCCCTTTGTTGTGAACAAATCTAATTCCATTTATTGTTTTATCTATACTTGTATAATCTGCAAGCACTCCATTTGTATCTGTAATTATATTTTCCCCTACTTCTACTGTAATAACAGTATCACTAAAACTAGGTTTCTTTTTCATATTAGCAATTTTATTATTTATGTCATTTCTAAATGCTTCATATTGATTTTGTAAACTTGGATCTAAAAATCTTGCACTACTTTGTCCTAATTTTTCCCATATTAGTTGTTGTGTAAAAACATAATCTTGTTTTACCCATTTCATACTTTCTGCAAGTATCCCACCATCTATAACATAATCTTTGTGTTTTGCATACCATCCAAAATATGCTACTTTACAAGCTTCTTTCATTTTTGGATCAGTAGGTTTTATATGCTGTGCTGTTTCCACATTTCCTGTTATAGAGTCAATAAAATGTTCTGCACAAAATACTGTTAACTTTTCTCCTGTTGTTACATTTATAAGTCTTCTTATTAAAATTCCTACATTTGATTTACTATCTGTTGTTTTTATTCCAGAGTCATATTGTCCCGGCACCCATTTCCCTGTTCCAGAACTTGAAACTGCAAAAATAGGTTGTGCTATACTAAATAATGTTAGCATTAAAAGTATCATTGCTAAAATTTTATTTATTTTTTTTGATTTTTTTAACATTAAAATTTTCCTCCTTTAACAAAAAAAGAACAAGTTTTTCACTTGCTCTAATTTTTTTATTTTTTAATAATACATTTCTATTGTCCATTTATTGCAATATGGACAACTCCATACCTCATAACCATCTGGACACTTTTTTGAATATTCTTCAATATTTATTTCATTACTTGTCCATTTATCTCCCCATTTTTTTATTTCTGCATTATATATTGCTTCTGCCTCTACTTTTGAATTATACCAGTTGCTGTTTGAATGAGTACATTTTGGAGCATTATTTGTTTTATTGGTATTTTTATTTTGATTTGCATTTGTATTTATTTCTTTCTTTTTTTCTGTTGTATTGCCATTGATTACTTTTGTGTCTTTTTGCTCTTTTACTTTTAAGTCTTGCTTTTGTTTTATTTCCTGTTTTGCTTTTTTATTTTTATTAGTAATTTCACTTTTATTTGCTTTTTTTGCAATTGGTATCGTTAGCTCTCTTGTTGTTTCTTCTATTTCTGTTTTTCCATTTTGTGTTACTTCTGCTTGTGCTACTGTATTTTCTTGTGTTTCTTGTTCAGTTTTACTTACTACCATATTTTCTTTTTGTGATGAAGTAGTAAAATCAACCACCTTATCTCCTTTTTCATTTACTGCTCCATAATAACTAAAACTTGATATTATTGCCATAAATATAATTAAAATAACTTTCTTCATCTTTCATTCCTCCCTTTGACTTCATTTTAATAGGTTTGTGGGAGTAAAACAAATGTATTATTTTTATTTTTTTTGCTAATTTATATATTTATAAATATATTCTTTTCAGTTAGTAAAGAGTAAGTATTAAAAGGGGTTTGTAAGGGGGAATTTTATAAAAAATACTCCCTCAATTTTTTTGCATAATCCTAGCGTATCATTTTTCTTTTTCTTTCCTCCCTCTGATTATGCTCTTTTATACATTTTATTATAAATTCTTCGGTTTGTTGTTCTGTTACTATTTCCTTTGGGAGTAACTTTTGTATTTTATCTGCTTTAATTTTTATTTTTTCAACTTGATTTGGTTTTTGTTCTCCCATTATTTCTTCCATTTTTTCTGTTGTTAATCTTCCTTCTTGACTTAATTTTTTCATATATTTTGCTTGTGTCTGTGATGGTGTTGCATCATTAAATTGAATTAGGTTAAGTAATATATATTGTTCATCTTCTTTTAAGTATGAAATTTCGACAGCAGGACTAAATGCCATTCCGTCTTTTTCTTTATCTACTAATTCCAACAATTCTGGTATTAATTCAGTTAGTCTTATATATCTATATACTGTATCTTTACTTTCTCCAAATTCACTACCAATTTTTGTTGCTGTTCTTTCTTCATTCAACTTTGTCGCAACTTGCGACAAAGTTAAATCTGTTCTTTGTCCCTGATGTTTTTGTGCCTCTAACTTCATTTTATATGCAAATGCTTTTTCTGATGGAAGTATTCGTTCCCTTTGCATATTACTATCTACCATTATTATTGTCGCCTCATCATCACTTAAATCACGAATAATACAAGGCACTTCTTTTAGACCTGCTTTTTGACTTGCCATTTTTCTTCTGTGTCCAGAAATAATTTCATAATTTCCGTCATTTCTTTGCCTTACTACTAATGGCATTATTATTCCACCTGTTTTTACGGTTTCTACCATGTTTTCCATTTCTTTATCGTCATTTACTTTGAATGGGTGGTTTGGAAAATCATATAATTTTTCTAATGGTATTGGAATTGCTTTCTCAATATTCAATATGTCTTTTCCGTTGCACAGGTTCAAAAATATCATCTAGTGTGGGCAACTTCATTTCTAGTTCTTTGCTTTTCATTTTTCAATACCTCCTTACAAAAATTATCATAGGCAATGGCTGGCTTACTGTTTTTATCATAAGCAAATAAACTCTTGCCTACCATTGTTCCCTCAACTGCTTTTACTCCCTGTGGAATAATCGTGTCATAAATTTTTATTTTGCTACCATAACTATTTTGAAGTGTTTGAAATGTTGTTTTTCCTACTTTTGTTTGCATATCTGCAAGAGTAATTAACACACCATCAATTTTTAGACTAGGATTTATTCTTTTTCTTACCTTATTTATTGTTTGAATTAATTGTGTCATTCCTTTTGCTGATAAATAATGTGCTTGTACTGGAATTATAACACTATCACTACAAGCAAGAGCATTAAGTGTAATCATACTTAAACTAGGTCTACAATCTATAATCACAAAGTCATATTTACTTTTTACTCCGTCAATATACTCTTTTAGCATATACTCCCTGCTCATATTATTAACAAGACCTACTTCTATTGCCTCTAAATCAATATTAGATGGTACTAAATCCACTCCCTCACTATGATGTAATATTGCTTCATTTTCCTCTAATGGAATATCTTTTATTACCTTATCAAGCACAGTTCCTATTGTTTTATCAAGTTCATCTGGGTTTCTATAACCTAAACAAGTTGTAAGATCTCCGTTGTGGATCTGCGTCTACAAGTAATACCTTTTTTCCATTCTTTGCTAAACCTACTCCGTAAATTAAGTGCTGTTGTTGTTTTACCTACTCCACCTTTTTGGTTAGCAACGGCAATTACTTTTGTCTTTGACATTTGTAGTTCCTCCTTTCCTTAAAATTTAGTCATAAAATAATGACTATGTTCTTTTTGCTGTTATGTAAAAAAAACGAATTGTATCTCTACAACTCGTTTATCTGCTATCTCTTAACTTATGCTTGTTCTTTATTTCTTGTCGTTTTAATTCTGTATATAGTCTTTTTGTCTGTTCCTCACTATTTATTTTTGATATTTTTATATCTCTTTTTATAATAAATTCCTTTGGCATTTTAAAAGTTCCAATAACTCCTCCACCGTCAAAGAAGTTATATCTTCCGTCTTTATCTTTTCCTAAATAAATTGACATTACATCACTTTTCATTGAATTAGTTAATGGTAGACCAATGCTACAAATCATTCCTGTTTGCATTTCTTCTAATGTTTGTATCGAATCTTTTTCTTGCATTCCTTTTCCCTCCTATTTCATATTTTTAATTGCATAAAAAAAGAACTAATTGCTTTACAACTAGCCTTTTCCACATATTTTTAACTATTTGTTTATAACTCCTGCAATAAGCTGACACCTCACTGTTGTTTTATACCATATTTTTAATATTTAAATGCTACTTTTTTAATTACTATATCTCGCTTATATGTAAGGTTTCATCAAATATATATACCTCTATTTTTTTTAACTTCCATAAGCTGACACCTTGCTGGTGCCCCCCTTCTCCTGTTGGATTATATAAAGTTATTAATAACACTATTTTAGGATTAGTAGTCTCTGCTACTCCACAAAAAGATGTTACATATTTTCCAGTGTTTACACCATCTTCTGATGTTCCTGTTTTTCCTCCTACTTCATAACCTTCAACTTTTGCATTTTTTCCTGTTCCTTCTGAAACAACACTATTCATCATGCTTAAAACTTTTTCGGCATTTTCTTTAGAAATTATTTGCTCTCCTGTTTCAACAGGCATATCTATTGTTTCTTTAGTTTGACTATTTATTATTTTTTTTACTATTCTTGGTTTTATATATTTTCCTCCATTTGCGATTGATGAAACTGCTGTTACCATTTGAAGTGGTGTTATTTCAAATCTTTGGCCAAAGCTTATTGTTGCAAGTTCTACTGGGCCTGCTTTTTCTTCTTTTACGAAAATACTATTTGCTTCTCCTGGTAGTTTTATTCCTGTTTTATTAAATAATCCGAATTTACGTAAATATTCATAATATTTTGTAACTCCTATTTTTTGCCCTAAACCTATAAAGACCGGATTACATGAATTCATTAGAGCTAATCTTAAGCTTTCTGCACCATGTGGTCTATAATATCTCCAGCATTTTATACGTACTCCTGCAACTTCAATTGCTCCTGTACATGAAAATTGTCCTGCTTGATCTATGTCTGTTACAATTCCTTCTTGTAATGCTGCTGATGCTGTAACTGTTTTAAATACAGAACCTGGTTCATATGTGTCGGAAATTACTTTATTTCTCCACATTTGTTGCATTGCTGTTGTTCTATCTTTAGAATCTAATGTTTCCCACTTTGCTTTTTGCTCATCTGTATGTGGTTCATATGGACTATTTAAGTCATAACTTGGATATGTTGCCATTGCTAAAATATCTCCATTTCTTGGGTCCATCGCAACTATGCTTCCACCATCTGTACATACATTGTCTATGCATGCTTCTTCTAAATATTTTTCTACAATTGACTGTATTGTCATGTCTATTGTTAATATTACATCATTCCCGTCTATTGCTGAAATATATTCTTCATCTCCTAAGCTTACACCTGCTGCATTTGTTTGTCTTTCTATTTTTCCATTTTTTCCTTTTAAATCATCATCATATTTTGCTTCTATTCCGTCAAGTCCTTGATTATCACTTCCGCAAAATCCTATTATTTGTGCTGCTAAATCTCCATATGGATAATATCTTTTTGTGTCTTCGTCTATATTTATTCCCGATGTTTTTCCTGTTTGTTCCATCCATTTTCTTAATTCATCTGTTTTTTCTTTTTCTACTTTTTTTATTATTGTTTCAATTGAACTTTTTTTGCTTACCTTTTTTAATACTTTTTCATAATCTAACTCAAATATATCACTTAATGCTCTTGATACTAATTCTTTGTCTTCTTTCGCTATATTGGTTGGATTAACTGTTACTGCTTCTACACTTGAACTTACTGCTAGTTCATATTTTCCTGTTGAATCATATATTGTTCCTCTTTTTGCTGTTATTATTCTGCTTTGAGATTGCTGGCTTGTTGCTTTTCCACTTAGTTCTACTCCCCAAACAAATTGTATGTAAGCTAATCTTACTGTTAATAGTATAATTATTATTAATACTATAAATAGAGCATTTTTCATCTTTTTTTTATTTGATAATGATAATGGCATATAAATCTCTCCTTTCAAGTATATACTTTGAATATTTTATTTAATTGTATGCTCTATTATTAAAAATTATAAAACATTTAATTTTGCTTTTTAAACAAGTACAAAAAAAGTTCAAAAGAAAATATTTTCTTTTGAACTTTTCTATTGTATATTATTCTCCATAAATAGTGTTTTTGAATGTTTCTTTTACTTTTTGTAAATCACAGACAAAGTAATAAATTTTATTTATTGTTTGTCCTTTTCCTTCTTCTTCAGATGGAATTTGCTTAGATGTAACATTATTTAAGTATTCACTGCTATTTCCTAGTATATCTGTCATTATTCCCATACATTCAGTAACATCTAAATTAGTTTTTACTTCTTTTAATATAGCATCACTTATATTCCAAATTTGTGTTAATCCCATTTTAGATACTTTATTCATTGCTGCTGTAATAACTTCTCTTTGGCGTTCTTCTCTTTCGAAGTCACTTCCTATAGTTCTATTTCTTGCATGTGTTAATGCTTGCTCTCCTGTTAGTTTTACTTTTCCGTAAGTTTGTAATAATTGTGTTTTTTTGCCTGTTAGTTCATACGATTCATGTACAAATTCATTTATATAGTCTTTTTCTTCTTTTGATATTGTTAATTCTATTCCACCAATTTTGTTTATTACATTAATTAATCCTTTGAAGTTAATAGTTACATATTCAGATATATTTAATCCAAAGTTAGAGTTTATAGTTTTTAATGCTAATTGTTCTTTTCCATATGCATATGCATGGTTTAATTTAGTTTTGCCATGTCCATCTACTGTTACATATGTATCTCTTGGAATACTTATTAACTTGATTGTATGTTCTACTTGGTTTATTGATGCAATTATTATAGCATCACTTCTTCCTCCATCTATACCAAATAATGCTACATTTTTTATTTTATTAAATTCTTCTTTTGATATATTTTCTGATACTTCATTATATAAGTCATTATTTAATCCTAATTGACTTTCGTCTAAATCGCTAAAATCTATTTTTCCTATTTTACTTGCAACCATTCCTAAACCTATTCCTAATATTATAACAATAATTATTAATATTATTAGTGCCGCAATTCCTATTTTTTTCCCTATTCCTGATTTTTTCTTGTGTCTTTTTCCACCTTTTTTGTTTTTTGGTTGTTCTAATTTTATTTGCTCATCTTCCATTATACTTCTTGCCTCCTTTTTTTGAATATTACATTTTTTATAATATTTATGTAATATTTGAATTCTTCTGTTTTTCCAAATGATATACATATAATTATTATTGGTATAACAATTGCAATTATTGTGCTTATAATTGCCTGTACAAATACATTTTCAAATTTTATCATTTGGTTTATAAGCATTGTTAATGTAATTATTATTATAGCATAAATTGTGTTTTTAGCAATCTCTTTATAATAATCTTTCCATTTTTTATTAAACAATGGTTTGTAAACATATTTAGGATAACTGTATAGCAATATTAATAGTGAGCTTACGGCAGTTCCTAAAAATACACCTGCTAGTCCAAATATTTTTAATAAAATTATAGATGCTACTAAGTTTACTATTGATTCTAATATAGGCATAAATCTATCTACATAAAATATTCCAGCTGCTTCTTTAAATGCCATTAAAGTTCTTCTCATTCCTTGTACTAAAAATTTAATTATTAAAGAAATTAGTATAAATTTTCCTAATACATATTTTTCCCCAAAGAATATTTTTATAAATGGCTCTATTACACAAGCTATTCCTGTTGCTCCAATAATAAATATTACAAAGTTCAAGAAGTTAAGTTTTTTATATACATTATAATTGTTTTCTTTGTTTCCTTCTGTTAATAAGTCTCCTATGCTTGCAGTTGCAGATAATAAGAATTGATTCAAAATCATTGTAACTGCTGATAATACTAAATTGTAATTTGAATAGTATGCTACTGTTATTAGTCCTTCAAAAAATATTGATATTAGTATTGTGTCTGTGCTACTTACAATAAATCCTGCTATTTTATGGAAAAATAATGCTTTTATGTTTTTTATAATTCCATTTTTTGTTTCTTTTTCTAATTCTACAACTTCTTTTTCTTTTATGTATGGATACATTTTATTTGCAATTGTTGATATTAGTATATTTTCAAAAATTCTACAAGCTAGTTTTATTATTAAAAATACACAATAGTTATGTGTTATATATAAAAATGCAATTTGTAGTCCATTCATAACTATTAAATAAATTAAATGTACTATGTTTATAATATATTCTTCTTGATTTGCATATATTATTGATCTTTTATATGCTATTGTATAAGAAAATATTACATCTGCTAAAAAAAGAAAATATAATAAGTATAGGTTTTGTACTTCTTGTATTTCCCCTACTATTTGTTTTAAGAATAAACTTATTCCTAGTCCAATTGCTAACATTACAATTATTATTACTGTATAACATTTTTTATAAAATTGCATTAGTGATTTTATTTTTTCTTTGTCACCATTTGATATTGGTTTATACATATTATATATGATTGCTGAGCTTAAACCAAGCTCAGCAATTGATAACATTGATAAAATACTTGTAAAAACTGTGTTTAACCCTAAATATTCTTCTCCTAATGTTTTTAAAAATATTGACTGTACAACTACACCTAAAACTATATTTAGTGTATTACTTATTAGTGCTACTATAATATTTTTTGCAGATTTAAGTGCTCTCATTAGTTCCTCCTTTTTTTATTGTCTTATAAAAAAGTTCTATCAAATATAATAATATTATTGTAATCCAAAATTGTGGTGTAATAATAAAGCTTAAAAATCCTGTTGCAGAATATCGTGGTAATGTCCAAATGTTAGCAAGTACTGTAAATGCAATATATCGTATTAAAATTTTTTTATTCCCACATAGTTTTAATATTACTATTAATAGTATCCCTAATATAATACTATATATAATTACTCCTATTATTCCAAAGTCCATATATAGTTCTATTAAAAATGACGTTCCCCTTCCATGTCCTTGTAAATATGTATCTCCTAATACAATATATGACAAATGATGTGCCATACTATTACTTTCTGTTGCCATTTTAATACTATTTCCAGTTCCTAAACTATCTGTTTTAAATATTTTTTGTGAAATTGTACTATGCAATATATAATCAATAAAATCACCAAAAGTATAGCTTATTACATGTTTTTGATTTTTTAATAATTTTTCATTTTCAAATCCTTGGCAAATCGTATCAAATGTAGTTCCTTGTTTATAAAAGAAATCTACAAACATATTAATTGGAGAACTATTTTCGACTGCTTTGTCATCTCTAATATAATTATATGCTCCTAATCCAATAATAAAAATAGGTACTAATATTAATCCCATTATTTTGTGATATTTCTTTATCCATTTTTCTCCATTTGCATAATAATAATTTCTAAATGCATAATAAACTATTGCAAATATACTTTTTAAAACAATCTCATTTCTACTTCCTAGTAAAAATGATGGAATTGATGAACTAATATATAAGCCTAATATAATTACTGTTTCCTTTTTTCTTGGAAACATCACTAATACCAATATCGTCATATACTCATATATTGATGATATTACTCTTATAATTATATTATATTCTACACCTCCGCAAATACATATTTGCATAATCCATATTTTTCAAATATATATAATTGTTTATTTCTACATACATATGTACTATAAATGTTATTACAAGAATAATATACATAATATTTTTCACAAATATGTTATTATAAGATTTTATTTCATCGTTTTTTATGGTTATTTTATCTGCAATAATTCCTCCAATGAAAATTGATATTAATGAAATCATTATTACATTAAGACTTTTCCATATAGCTTGGATATCAAAATACCACCAATTTTCTAATCGAATTGTACTTATTATTGGTCTTGATAGAATGAAAACAAACATCATTATGTTCATTCCTACAAAAATGTATCTTTTCTTTATATTTGATATTCCCCAGCATAAGTTCATTATCCAGATTAAAGCTATGCTTATAATTGCTATATAAAAGTTCTCTTTAATTACACCTATATAATAGTTAATTATAGCAATTAAAATAATACCTACTATTAAGAAACATTTATTTATTTGTTGTTTATTTTCTGCTTTTAATTGTTTAATTTCCATTTCGTAGCTCCTTCTATATTTCTTCAAATAGAGCATTCCATTTTTTTAGTACTTCTTGCTTTTCGTACTTTTCTAAATTCAAATTGGTTTTATTTGAAAATTCTATTCTTTTTGTTTTATCTTCAATTAACTCTATTATTTTTTTTGCCATTTCTTTTTCATTATAACATTCAACCAAATATCCATTTTCATTATTCTCTATAATTTCTGACGGACCTGTTGGGCAGTCAAAGCTTATAATTGGTAACTTGTTTATTTGAGCCTCTAGCAATGAAAGAGGTAGTCCTTCATAATATGATGTCATAACGCAAAATGAATATTGAGAATATAGTTCATCTAAATTACTAACATTTCCTTTAAGATGTAAAAAGTCTCCTAGCTTTTCTTCTTCTATCTTATCTTTTAGTTCGTTGTGTAAACTTCCGTCTCCATAAATGTCCCATTGCCAGTTTAGTTCTTTTTCTTTGACTATTTTCGCAACTTCTATTAATTTATCATATCCTTTTATTTTTTCTAATCTCCCAACAGTTATAATTCTATTTGAATTTTTATTATATTCTATATTTTTTGTCTCTGACTTTTTTTCTATCCAATTTGGTATACACATGATTTTTTGCGGTGAAATTGCAAATTCTTTTTCAAAATTTTTTTTATCTCTCTCTGTTAGTGTTATTATTTTATCTGCAAATTTCGCTCCAAACCATTGTCTAAATACATGTCTTTTTCCATATGTTTTATTTTCTAAATTCGAATGCTCGCAATAAATTGTTTTTACATTCGTTCCTAATGTTGAAATTACTCCAATAGTATTTACTCCAGCAGTTATTATTAACAATATGTCTATATTATTTTGAACTAGATATTCTTTCACTTTTTTAGAAATTTTTATAAAATTTTTAGTTATACTTATCGTTTTATTAAACATTTTAACATAATTATATTTATAACTATTATTTTCTGGTTTGGTCTCAAATAAACTTATTACAAAAACTTCATTATTTTTGGATAATTCAATTGCTAAATTTTTTGCAACTTTTTCTGCCCCTCCAACAGCATAAAAATCATATACTAAAATTCCTACTTTTTTCATTTATCCTCCTATTTGTTTTATTGCTTCGTATGTTCTTTTACAGTTATTATTGTCACAAATCCCAAAAAATTCATCTATTTTCTTATTCATTTTTTCGTCTAAATCAAAATTGTCTTGATATATTTTTTTTATTTGTGATACAATTTCATTTTCATCTCGCGAATAATATGTCATACCATTGTTTTCATAGTCAAAATATCCTTTTGCATATTGTCCTTTTATAAAATCATTTATATCGAAGGTATAATATATAACAGGTTTTTTCATGTATAAGAAGTCCATTGCTACACTTGAAAAATCTGTAATCATAATTGCTGAATTTTTTAGTAATTCTTGTATATCATATTCTTTCCACGAAGCAATTTTTATGTTTTGAGATATGGAATTAAAATATTCTAAATTATTTTGTACATTTCTATGTGGATAAAATATTAGTTCCAAATTATTTTTTTCCAAAAACTCTTTTAATTCTTTATTTTTTAAAAATGAGTTCCACCTTTTATAATATTCAGAATGTTCAAATTGTCCATCATATTGTAATTCATAATAAGCATCAGTCTTTCTATTTAACCATTCTCTCCATGATGGCATAACAAGTATTCTTTTCTTATTTATCTTTAAATTATGCCAATTATCAAATCTGCAAAATCCCAAACATTTTACATTTTCCTGTGGATATCCAAATTTTTCTTTTACATATTCATATTCTTTTTGAGCACCACATATAAATAGTCTCATTTTTGTATTATCATAATATAACCATTTAGCATCTGATATTGTTATTCCATGTTGTAAAAATATTCTATTATTTTTCAAAATTCCAAACACTTCTAAAAAATAACAAACAGCTGCATTTGGTTTTCCACCTTTTTGTGAACTGATATTATATTTGGCTGCTAAATAATATATCCAATGAATGTATCCACCATATTGTATGCACTTTCCAACATCTTTTACTTTTTGATAGTCGTTTGATTTTTTATTTATTGCATAAACTACATCTATATTTTCACTTTTATTTTGGCACATGTATTTAAAGAATGTATACCCATTATCTCTCGCTTCATTTTCATCTTCACAAATTAACCAAATGTTTTTTCTTATGATTTTAAAAATCATTGCCGGAATTATTGCTAATATGAATTGAAAAATTGAAAAAATATCTTTCATCTTAATAAATCTTAAATTTTTTATTATTTTTTCCATTCTTTTACTACTTTCTTTAATATTTTTATTAGTCCAAAAATTGACCCAATTCCATATGAAATATGAAATAGAGGATATATAATAAAGCAAATTATTTGGCTAATTCCATCTTTCTTTATACTTTTAATGGTGTATATTAAATCCATTCCAAGGTATATTGATAATACACTAAAGAAAGCAATTGTTAATGGCTTTATATTTAATATTGTAAAAATAGTTCCTAATATTAATCCAATTACAAAAAATAAAGGTATAAAATGTCTTATTCCCATAGATCCCGGAATAATATAGCCGGTATATGTTGCCCATTTTCCATTTTGAAATCCCATTTTCATTAGTTTATAAATAGTATCTCGAGGATAGTATATAGTTACAACATCATTAAATAAGTACACTTTTCCATTATTTTTTCTTATTCTATAATTGAATTCATTGTCTTCACTTCTTAGTAGTTCTTCATTAAAATATCCTATTTTATCAAATAATTTTTTCCTAAATGTTCCAAATGGTACTGTATCTACATAACCACTCTTTTCATTTAACCTAAATTGAGAGTTTCCTACACCAAATTTTGATGATACAATATTTGCTATTGCTTGACCAATTTCAGTTTTTCCTTTTGCCTTAGAAAGGCAACCTACATTATCGGCTTCTGTATTGTTTAAGTAATACACACATTTTGTAATATAATTGTCCGGATATTCACTATGTGCATCTAGTCTGATAATTATATCATTTTGAGAATCTTTTATTCCCATATTTACTGACTTCGGCGTAATTCTTTCCACATTAGTTAATATTTTATATTTTATTTTTGTTTTTTCATTATTTATCATCTTTTCTTTTATTATTTTTACTGTATTATCACTTGAATTGCCATCTACAAATATGATTTCAAGCTTTTCTCTATCATAATCTTGCTTAAATAAGGAATCTATTAATCCCTCTATGTGTTTTTCTTCATTATAGACAGGAATTACTATTGACACTAACTCTAATTTTTTATTTTCTGTTATCATCTTAATACTCCTATTACTGTATCTATACAAATTTTAAAATCACGTAATATTGAAAATTTTTTTATATATTCCAAATTATATTTCATTTTACCTGGTAAAACATCTTCGACATAAGCAGTATCAACATCTTTTCCGTTTTTTACTGATTTATCAAGTATTTCGTCTTCATCTTTATATTTTATACTTGCTATTGATGTTACACCTGCTGGCATTAACAATGTTACTTTCATTTCATCACTATATTTGTCTACATATTTTTTTACTTCTGGTCTTGTTCCAACGAAACTCATTTCACCTTTTATAATATTTATTAATTGTGGTAATTCATCTAATCTTATTTTTCTAATTAATTTTCCAACTCTAGTTATTCTTGCATCATTTCCTATTGTTACTAATGTTCCTATTTTGTCTGCATTTTGTACCATTGTTCTAAATTTGAATATTTTAAATATTTTTCCATTTGTTGTGACTCTTTCTTGTCTATAAAATACAGGACCTTTTGAATCCAATTTTATTGCTATTGCTAAAATTAATATTATTGGTGAAACTATTATTAATATTATTAATGAAAAAAATATATCAAATATTCTTTTCATTAATAGACTAAATTTTTTCTTAGATAATATTTCATAATATTCTTTTACTTTTTCATTTTTCATGTTCTCTGGTAGTTCTTCATATTTTTTTAAAATCATTTTCTTTTCCTTTTTATGAATTTTATTTTCCGTATTGTTTTAATATATCTACAAAGTTATTTATAACATATTTTGCTTCGTCTTCTGTTAGTAATGAATATAGTGGTAATGTAATTTCATTTTTATAAAAAGTATAACTATTTGGATAATTTTTTATATCAAATCCAAGATTTTTATATGCTGTTAACATCGGTAATGGTTTATAATGTACATTTGTTGCAATTCCTCTTTCTGCCATTTTTACTATAATTTCATTTCTTGTTTTTTCATCTATTCCGTCAATTCTTACTATAAATAGGTGTCCTGAAGATTTTGAGTTCATTTTTTCATCTTCATGGTTTAATGTTTTTACTTTATGCCCTTTTAGTTCATTTTCATATATTTTAATTATTTGGTGTCTTTTTTCAACTAAGCTTGGATATCTTTTTATTTGAGCTAGTCCAATTCCTGCCATTATATCTGTCATATTGCATTTGTATGCTGGCTCTAATATATCATATTCCCAAGAACCGAGTTGATTTTTATGTAGTGCATCTTTTGTTTGACCATGTAATGATAATATTTGATATTTCTTGTATATTTCTTCATTATCAAATTTGTCATTTTTCTTCCATGTTACAGCTCCACCTTCTGCTGTTGTTAAATTTTTAACTGCATGAAATGAAAAACATGTAAAATCTGCATATTCTCCAGATTTTTTGCCTTTTCTTGTAGCTCCTATTGCATGTGAACTATCTGCTATTATTGCAATTTTTCCAAGTTTTTCTTGTAACTGTGTTTTTGGTATAAATATGTTAGCTTTTTTATCTACTATTTTTTGAATTGTTTCATAATCACACATTACTCCACCAATATCTACTGGTATAATTGCTTTTGTTCTTTCTGTTATTGCTTGCTCTAGTTTGGCATAATCCATTTCAAAATTATCTTTTTGAATGTCTACTAATATTGGAGTTGCTCCAACATGACATATTACACTACATGATGCTGTATATGTATATGCTGTTGTTATTACTTCATCTCCTGGTCCTATTCCTAGTACTCTAAGTGTCATTTCCATAGCGGCTGTTGATGAGTTTAGACATACTGTTTTTTCTGTGTTACAATATTCTGATATTTTTTGCTCAAATAGTTTTGTTTTTGGTCCTGTTGTTATCCAACCTGATTTTATTGCATCTATTATTTCTTCAATTTCTTCTTCTCCTACATCTGGTGGTGAAAATTTTATGTTCATCTTTTTTTCCATTTTTATCTCCTTTCTGAATGTGTTTACATTTTTCTTATTTTTTTATGACGCAACATTTATTCCATTTACTTCTTCTGGTTCTTTATATGTTGGTACTACTTGTCTCATTATTTCTTTTACTTTATTGTTTATATCTTTGTCTTTATCGTCTAGTTTTCTTAGTTTTTCTAATTTTTGATTTAGTTCATCTATTGATATATTCATTGGCTGTGAAACAAATATCTTATTATGTTTTGTTGTTGTTAAGCCTTCTTCTGCCATTAATAATTCTTCATATAGTTTTTCTCCTTGTCTTAGACCTGTAAATTCAATAGGTATATCAACTTCTGGTTCATATCCTGATAATTTTATTAAGCTTATTGCTAAGTCATATATTCTGACTGGTTTTCCCATGTCTAATACAAAAATTTCTCCACCTTTGGCATATGTTATTGCTTGTAATATCAAGCCTACTGCCTCTGGTATTGTCATAAAAAATCTTGTTATGTCTTTATGTGTAACTGTTACTGGTCCACCTTCTGCAATTTGTTTTTTAAATAAAGGTATTACTGAACCATTACTTCCTAGAACATTTCCAAATCTAACTGCTGCATAGTCTGTTTTGCTTACCTTGTTTTTGGCTTGTATAATCATCTCACAAAGTCTTTTTGATGCTCCCATTATATTTGTTGGGTTTACTGCTTTATCTGTTGAAATTAAAATAAATCTTTCTACATTGTATTCATCTGCACAATTAGCAACATTATATGTACCAAATATATTATTTTTTATAGCTTCTAATGGGCTATTTTCCATTAATGGAACATGTTTATGTGCAGCAGCATGAAATACTAATTTTGGTTGATATTCTTCGAATACTTTTTTTAGCCTTTTTATATCTCTTACACTTCCAACTATTGCTTCTATTTTATTTTTTGGATAATGTGATTTTAGTTCCATTTCTATTTCATATAAGTTGTTTTCATATATGTCGAATATGACTAATTTTGATGGATTATATTTCATTATTTGTCTACATAGTTCAGAACCTATTGAACCTCCTCCACCTGTTACTAATACACATTTTCCTTTTATTAAATCTGTTATATTTTTGTTGTCTAGTTTTATTGCATCTCTTCCAAGTAAATCCTCTATTTCTACATCTCTTAGGTTATTCATTATTCCGCCTTTTTTTATCATTTCTTCTGTACTTGGTAATATTCTTGTTCTTATTCCTGTTGTTTGACAAATTTCTATTATATCTTTTCTTTCTGGTTGTGTTATATTATCAATTGCTAAAAACATGATATTTACATCTTTTTCTTTTACTATTCTTGGAATGTCATTTATTGAGCCTAATACTTTTATTCCTAATATGTTCTTATTTAATTTATTTGGACTGCTATCTACCATTCCTATTATGTTGTATTTTTCTTTCATTGTGTTGTTTACTGTTAATATTATCTCTTTCGCTCCCATTCCTGCCCCTATTATTAATAGGTTTTCTATTTTAGAATCTTTTTTATCATTTTTTGTTTTCTTTATATTCGTTACTCTTGATAATACAGATCTTCCTGCTAATCTATAAAGTACAAATGCTCCTGATATAAAAATTCCTGATAAGACATTTATTCTAATTCCCAAATAGTTAAATTTTAAAATTTTACTTAAGGCCATCATTGTAATTGTAGATATTAGTCCTACAAGCATATATTTTATATAGTCTTTTCCTATTTCATATCTTATTAAGTCTCTATACATTTGGAAAATATTTAAAAATGCCTGATAAGTAAGTATAGCTATTACTACTTCTTTTATAAAATTAAATATATTATCTATTTTTATATCTAAAAATAACATTGATAATGTATAACAAAATATTATTATTGCTATATCAATTAGTACTAATGCTACATGTCTATATTTTTTACAAAGATTTATTAATTTCATCTTTATCCCCCTTAATTCGACAAAATATTGTTTATTTATATATATCACTTATTGCTTTTTTTATCAAGTACTTTTTGGTAATAACATGCTATAATTTAAGGTTTTTTTGTTTTTTTATAATTTAATAAAAAAAGCTAAAGCAGAAAATCTTGGTTTTTCCGCTTCAGCTTTTTTGTAAAAAGTTATAATGTTTTTATTTATAAGTTTTATATAATTATATTTTTAATCTAATCCAAAACTTACTCCTAATGCATTGTTTAGTTTATGCATTATTTTTGTATCATCTATATGGCCAATCTTTTCTTTTAGTCTGCTTTTATCTATTGTTCTTATTTGTTCTGTTAATACAACTGAATTACTTTTTAGTCCACTGGTATTCTCTCCTATTTCTATATGTGTTGGTAATTTTGTCTTATTTGTTTGAGAGGTTATGGCAGCAGCAATTACAGTTGGACTATATTTATTTCCTAAATCGTTTTGTATTATTAAAACAGGTCTAATTCCTCCTTGCTCAGAACCTACAACTGGACTTAAATCTGCATAAAACATATCTCCTCTTTTGACTACCATTTTCTTCACTCCTAAAATTAGTATATTTTAAGTCTAGATCGTATTTTAAACTTAGTTTGAAGTAAAGTTAATAGTTATTATTTTACATATTATTTTTTAATATTTATAGGTTAATTAAACTTTACCTCATTATATAATATGTAAATTGTCGTTTTTTGTTTATTGTCTCTTATTTCCATTTGTGTTGGTTTGTATGTTTTTTTATCTATATGTAATGTTTTATTTTGTGTATAAATATTTCCACTATTGTTTTGTGTTTTCATTATTATTTCTGTTTCTTTTTCTTCAAAGTTCGATTTTTCATCTTCTTTATAGTCTTTTATAAAACTAGATAAGTCTAAACAACTATCTGCTAAGTAATTATAGTTTTCTAAAATTGTACTTAAACTTAAACCTGTATTTTCTATTTTTAAATTTGTTCCATCATTTTCTATTTTTACTCCTGTTATATTTGTTGGTTCTATTACTTCCTGAGTACTTTTATTGGGTTTTTGATATGTTTGTTTTAATATATATTTATTATTATTTTTATTACTACTTACTGTAACTGTTATTTTTGTTTCATATGAACTAAGATTTAAAATATAATCTACGATTTCTTGACTGTTTTTATTATTTCCAATTTTAGAATCTTTAACCGTTGTTTTATAAAAAAATATACTTCCTAGTGAAATTATTATTATTAAAATTAACCAATACTTTTTTTTCATGTATACCTCCCTTTTTGTAATATTTATTATTATTTCAAAAAAAATATTACTATGTTAATTTTCATAGTAATATTTTTTCTAATAAGAAAAATACGTTTCGATTTTTCTTATTAGTTCTTTTTTATTATTTATGTGGTTTATGCTATTTCTAAAGTCGCTCGATTCTGGCATATTTTTTGTATAACATGCTATATGTTTTCTCATTTCATTTATTGCAATTATTTCTCCTTTTTCTTTAGTTGATAGTTCTATATGTTCTTTTATAATCTCTAATTTTTCTTGGTTTGTCGGCTTTGGTAACTTTTCTCCTGTTTTCAAGTAGTTCTCTATTTGTTTAAATATCCATGGATTTCCCATAGAACCTCTTCCTATCATTATTCCATCTACACCTGTATATTCAAACATATTTTTAGCTGTTTCTTCATCTATAACATCTCCATTACCTATAACAGGAATTTTAACTGTTTCTTTTACTTTTTTTATAATTTCTAAATCTGCTTTTCCTCCATAAAATTCATCTCGTGTTCTTCCATGTATTATTATTGCTGAAATACCACAATTTTCTGCAATTTTGGCAACCTGGGTTGCAACTATATTTTCGTTGTTCCACCCTTTTCTAATTTTTAATGTTACTGGTTTTTTAGAATTTGATACAACCTCTTTTATTATTTCTTCTACTTTTTTTAAATCTAAAAGTAGTTTACTTCCATCTCCATTTTTTACTACTTTTGGTGCTGGGCACCCCATATTTATATCTACCACATCTGCTATTTCACTTATATAATTTGATGCAAATCCCATTGTTTTGGGGTCACTTCCAAATATTTGCATACTTACTGGTATTTTTTCTCCATCTCTTTTTAATAGTTTTTTTGTTTTTTCATCTCCATAAAAAAGAGCTTTTGAACTTACCATTTCTGTGCATACCATTCCTGGATTAAATTTTTCTACAATTGTTCTAAATGGCAAATCTGTTATTCCTGCCATTGGTGCTAATATTAAATTATTTTTTAGTTTTATATTTCCTATTTGTAATTCTTTAATATACATTATATCTTTTTTCTCCTTATTATAAATTAAAAAGTTTTACAAATTTTTTTGCAAAACTTTTTATTATTTGTTAAACATTCCATTTTTTCTTTGACTACTTATATTTAGTAATACACCTAGAGACATAAAACTTGTCATCATTGAACTTCCACCATAACTAACAAATAATAGCGGAACTCCTGTTATCGGAAGTAACCCCATTGTCATTCCTATGTTTTCTAATGTATGAAATAAAAATATTCCTGCTATTCCTATTGCAACATATGCTCCTGCTTCATCTTTAATTCCTTTTGCCACTTGTATTGATTTTGTTATTATTATTACATTTAATATTATTACTCCACTTGCTATTATAAATCCCATTTCTTCTCCTATTACAGAGTATATAAAGTCTGTTGTTTTAGGGTATAAATATCCTAATTGTGTTTGGTTTCCTTTTAATATTCCCATTCCTGTAATTTGACCTGCTCCTATTGCAAGTTTTGATTGTAATACATTATATCCTGCTCCCCTTGGATCTGCTTCTGGATTTAAAAATGTTTCTATTCTTGCTTTTGCATGGTCTGGTAATATAAATTTATATCCAACTGGTACTATTACAGCAATTATAATAAGTGCTGATATTATATATTTTTTGTCAATTCCTGCAACAAATATCATTAATAAAAATGATACTATATATGCAGTTGCTGTTCCATAATCTGGTTCTATTATTATTAGTCCTAAAGGAACTAATAATGTTAATATTATTAATAATAGTTTTGGTATTTTGTTTATTTGGTCTCTTCCTTTTCTTTGTATTAATGATATAATATATGATATAAATAATATTACAAATATCTTAGAAAGTTCTGCTGGTTGAAGTGAAAAAGCACCATCTCCAATTTCAAACCAACTTCTTGCTCCATTGATTGGCTCTGTAAATAGTACAAGTATTAATGATATTATTGATATTCCATATAATAGTGGTGATATTTTTATTAGAATTTTATAGTCTATCATCATCGTTATTAACATTATGACCACACTTATTGCTATCCACATTATTTGTTTTTTAAATTCATCTAGATTCGAGTCATATGATGCTGAGAATAATGCAATTAGCCCAATTCCTGATAGTATTAATGCACATAATGGTATCCACCATTCTATTTTTCTTAATCTTCTTATATTCATTTAATCACTCTTTTTTATCTTCTTCCTTTATTCTTTTTGTTTTTCTTATGAAAATTGTTTTTGTTCATGTTTTTGTTTGTGTTATTGTTATTGTATATATTAGCTTTTTTTTCCTCTTTTTCTTCACTTTCCTTGTCTTTTATTTCTTTATTATATGTTTCTTTTTTGTCTTCTATTTTTATTTCTTCTTTTACTTCTTCTTGTTTTTCTTTCTGTTCTTGTTTTTCTTTCTGTTCTTGTTTTTCTTCTTGTTTTGTTTCTACTTTGAGAGTTTCTATTTGTGTGATTTTCCTTGTTTCTTCTTTTATGTTTAAAATAGGTATATTTGCATATAAAGCTGGAGCTCCGTTTGTTCCATCTCCATTTTCCTTATTTGTTAGTCTTACATCCATTGTACTTTCGTCTATATCGATGTACTTTTTTATTACTTCTATTATTTCTTGTTTCATCAAATCTAAAAAGTCTGCTGATACATTTGCTCTGTCTTGCATTAGTACCAAGTGTAGCCTTTCTTTTGCTGCATTTTTAGATTTTAATGTTTGTTCTTCTTTTTTTGTCATTTTTTTTACGAATTTCATTATGCTTTCAAACATTATTTATTAACCTCCAACTTTTGTTTATTTTTTAAATATGCTTTTTATTTTCGCGAGTAACCCTTTTTCTCTTCCTGGTATTGTTACTTCTATATTTTCTCCTAGTACTCTTTTGGCTATCTCTAAATAAGCCTTACCTGAAGGTGCTTTTCTATTTTGTATTACTGGTTCTCCTTTATTTGTTTGAGTTATTATATATTCATCATCTGGTACTACTCCTATTAAGTCTATTGAAAGTAAGTCTACTATGTCATCTACATCCATCATTTCTCCTTTTTTTACCATGTTTGGTCTTATTCTGTTTATTACTAATTCTGGATTTTTGATTTCTGATGATTCTAATAATCCTATTATTCTATCTGCGTCTCTTATTGATGAGATTTCTGCTGTTGTTACTACTATTGCACGAGTTGCTCCTGCTATTGCATTTTTAAATCCTTGCTCTATTCCAGCGGGACAGTCTACAAGTATATAGTCAAATTCTTCTTTTAGTTTATTTACTAAATCTTTCATTTGTTCTTCATTTACTGCACTTTTATCTCTTGTTTGAGCAGCTGGTAATAAATATAATTCTTTAAAGCGTTTGTCCTTTATTAGGGCTTGTCTTAGTTTACACTTTCCTTCAACAACATCTACTATATCATATACAATTCTATTTTCTAGTCCCATTACTACATCTAAGTTTCTTAGTCCAATATCTGTGTCTATTAGTACTACTTTTTTGCCTTCTAATGCTAAGCTTGAACCTAAATTTGCTGTTGTTGTTGTTTTACCAACTCCACCTTTTCCTGATGTTATAACTATAACTTCTCCCATATTCTTCCTCCTTAGGATTTTTTGTTATTACTTATTTTTTCTTCCTTTCACCTATAATCCTAGTTTTTTTCACATTACTATAATACACTCAAAATGTCAAAAAGTCAATCTATTTGCCTTAAAATTACTTAAAAAATAGACTATTCATAAAAATAGTCTATTATTCCGTTATATATTCCCCATGCTAATTTGTTTTGGTATTCATCATTTAATAATTGTTTTTCTTCTTCTGGGTTTGATAAAAATCCACATTCTACTATTGTAGTTGGTATTTCTACATGTTTGATTATATATATATTATTAATTGTCTTTGCTATTCTGTTGTTTTCTTTTTGTATTGCATCATTTAAGTTTTTTTGTATTGATTCTGCTATTTTTTTCCCTTTTTCACTTCCTGCTTTATAAAATGTTTGCCAACCATCATATTGTTGTTGTGGTATTTTGTTTAAGTGTATTGATATAAATAAGTCTGCTGAGCTTTCATTTCCTATTTTTACTCTATTGTGTATGTCTGATATCTTTTTCTGTTTTAATGTTTTGGCCTCTATATCATATATTGCATTTTCGTCTGAACGTGTGAGTATTACAGTTGTTCCACTTTGTTCTAAAAGATTTTGTAATTTTAATGCTATTTTTAAATTTGTTTCTGCTTCTGTTGTTCCTGAACTGCTTTGTGCTCCTTCATCTGGTTTTCCATGTCCTGCATCTATTATTATTGTTTTTCCAGATATAGGCAAAGATACTGTTGGCACCGTGTCTTTATTTTCTGTTGCAAACATAAATGCAAATACAGAAACAAATACACTTAATACTATTAATGTTATTCTTTTTTTATTTAAAACTATCATAAAAAAACTCCCATATTTTCATTTTGGCACATTAGTGCTTCTTTTTTATAATATATGTGAGTTTTTTCGTTTTATGATTTTTTATTCTATTCTTGTCCTAATGAATTATTTTTACATGCCTTAACTTTAAGTATTCTTCTGTCTTCATATTCTTCTATTTTAAAAGTAAGTTCTTCTGTTTCTATTATTGGTATTTCTTCTTCATTTGGAATTCTTCCTAGTAATTCTTGTATATAACCTGATAGAGTATCATAGTCTCCTTCCGGAATATGAGATTCTAGCAGTTTATTTACATCATATATTGGCATACTTCCTGAAATGATATATGTTTTATCATCTATTTTTTCGAATTCATCTTCTATTTCATCATATTCATCATAAATGTCTCCAAATATCTCTTCTAAAATATCTTCCATTGTTATTAGCCCTGCTGTTCCTCCATATTCATCTATGATAATTGCCATTTGCTTTTTGTTTTTTTGAAATTCTTTAAATAATTCATTAATTAGTTTGTTTTGAGAGACAAAATATGCTTCTTTCATGATGTTTTTTATTTTAAATGTTTTTTTATTTATGTGTCTTATTATATCTTTTACATATAGAATTCCCTTTATTTCATCTATCGTTTCATCATATACGGGAATTCTACTGTGTTTGCAGTCATCTTTTATTATTTCTTCTAGTAGTTCTCCTGCACTCATATTTATATCTACTGCAAATATATCTGTTCTATGTGTCATTATTTCTGAAACTGTTATGTCATTAAATTCAAATACATTGTTTATTAATTCTTTTTCTTCTTCTTCTATTGTTCCATTTTCTTCTCCTTGGTCTACTAACATTTTTATTTCTTCTTCTGTTACAATGTCTTCTTCTTTTTCTCCTACTCCTAATAGTTTAGATATTGTATTTGTCATGAATGTTAAAAATTTTACAAATGGCGCTGTTATTATTGATATTGCTCGTATAATTCCTATACTGAAAAATGCCATTTTTTCATAATTTTTCATTGCAAATCTTTTTGGTACTAATTCTCCAAATATTAGTGTAAAGAATGATAATATTATTGTTATTAGGATTATTGATATTTTTTCCCATATATTTATTCCTATTGGTATTGCATTATTTAATATTGGTGCTAGCATATTTGCAAAAGTGTCTGATGCAAATGCACTCGAAAGGAATCCTGCTAGTGTTATTCCTATTTGTATTGTAGCTAAAAATTTGCTTGGATTTTCTAGCATTTTTTCTATTTGTCTTGCTTTTTTGTTTCCTTCTTTTGCCTGTTTTTCAATTTTTCCGTCATTTAAAGAAATAAATGCAATTTCACTTGCAGCGAAAAAAGCATTTAATCCTATTAAAATTATTAAAATTAGTATTTGTATAATCATTTTATACTCCTTTTATACTTTTCGTCTATCTATGACATAACTGCTTCCTACTACTGTTTTTGCCATATGTTTGACTTGTGCTCCTAGTTCCCCTATTTCCAATATATTTTCAAATCTTCCTTTTTCTGCAACTACTACTCCAATTGATATTGCTGTTAATGTGAATTGTTCCATTACCCCTTTTCTGTTTATTACTTCTATATATCCTCTTTCAATATCTTCTTCTGTAAAAAATTTTTTTACTTCTTCATCAAAATTAGCAATTATTAGTTGGCATGTTTCTGCGGCTTCTGTTGATGGTATAATTGCTATAAAGTCATCTCCTCCTATGTGTCCAACAAATGAATTTTCTGGAAATTTTTTATGTACAATTCTTGATATTATTTGTGCTGTAAATTCTATTATTTGGTCTCCTTTTAAGAATCCATACACATCATTATATGCTTTAAAGTTGTCCAAGTCTAAGTATAGTGTAGAAAATTCTTCTTTATTCGCAATTCTTTTCTTTAATTCAGCATGTATTTGTACATTTCCTGGCAGTCCTGTTAATGGGCTTATTCTTCTATTCATTGATAAAAGTCTGTTTAAGTTTTTGATTGTATGGTATAAATAGTCTGTATCTACAGGCTTTTTTATATAATATTCTACTGAGTTTTTTAGAACTGCAAGCCTATGATTTCTGTCTGTGTTTGAAGATACTACTATTATTGGTGTTATTTTGTTATCTTCATCTTTCCTTATTTGTTTGCAAAGGCTTTCTAAGTTTCTTGCTATTGAGTCTTCATTTATTATTATTAAAAATGGTATATTTTTTAGTGCTATGTCTATTTGCTCTGTTTTTACACCAATAAATTTGAATTCTTTTTCTTCTTTGAATAGTTCTTTAAATATCGGTATGGATGATTCATCATCATCTATTATATATATTTCTTGTGTCATATATCTTCCCCTATCTTTATTATTTTCTTGTGTCATATAGTTTCCTTGATGTTGTTGTTATTTTATTTGCATTTTCTGCAACTATTACTAATCTGTTTTCTCCTTCTACTAGTTCTATTTCTTCATGATATGTTTTGTCATTTACTGTTATTGATTTTGTTTCTCCATTATTTAATACTATATCTACTTTTGCTAATCTGTCTTCATCTTCAATGTCTATAACAAAGTATATTTTGTTATCTCTTTTTCCTAATTTTACAGTTATTTTAGGAGCTGTTGAACCTACTACTACTTGTGATTTTTCTGATGCTATTGAATCTATGTCTACTGCTATTATTTTTAATGTGTGTTTTCCTGATATTGCATTTATTGTTCCTTCATAGTTTTTGTCTCCTACTGGTATTTTTTGTTTTTCTCCGTCGTCCCATTGGTATTCAATATAGTCAATTTTTGTTTGTGATTTTACTTTTACTTTTATTCCATTTTCTATTGCTTCTAAATTTATTTCAGGTATGTTTCCAACTACAAATTCTTTTTGGTATGTTACTGATTTTCCATTTTCTTCCGTTACTGTTACTGTTAATGTATTTTTTCCTCCTATTAGTGCTATTTTTTCACTAAGTTGTTTTTGATTATTTCCTTGTATTATTTTACTTTCTTCTTTATTCCATTTATATTCTATTTTTTGTATTCCTCTTATGTGGCTTACAGAAATTTCTACTGTGTCATCATAATTTCTATTTATTTTAACTGATGGTGACATTTGGGATTCAACTGTGTCGTTTATTTTTCTTTTTGCATATGTACTTCCTGTTATTAAACATATTCCCAATATTATTATTGATATTGCAAAAAAGATTACTATTGTTTTTATTTCAAGTACCTTTTTTTCTCCTTTTATTTTCCTTTCCTTTCTTTTTTTAGTTGTTTTATAGTTTTTTTCTTTATTATTTCTTTCATCACCAGTATCTAATATTTGATTCATTTTATCACCTCATATTTTATCTATTCACGTATTTATACATTTGAATTATATCATAATGATTTCTACTTGTAAATAATTATTTTTAATTATATTTTCTAATTAATGTAGGTTAGTCAATCATATGTCACACTTTTTTGAAAAATATATACTTTGAACA
>CAUWAY010000004.1:0-67133 GCA_963556905.1 uncultured Clostridia bacterium
ATGTATTATTTATACAATGATACTATATAGTGGTTCAGCTCTTCTAGGAAAATATGTAGTCTTGACAGGAATTACCAAGTACATTGCAACTTTTATAATTTGGATTTTTTGTATGATAATGTTAAAATTATATGCACCAGCAGATACGGAAAATGTTCCAATATTGAGAAAAAAAGAGAGACTACAAAAACGAATTTTTTCATATATTATTTTAACTGTAGAATGCATTATTGCTGTAATGACTACTAATACAACAATTGCAGGGATAATAATATTTGGAAACTTTGCACAAACTTTAACAATAACGAGATTTGCATATAATTTGACTAAAAATAAGTATGGACATGAAATATATGCAAATGATTAATTTTTGATTAATATAAAGATATATATGCTATATTTTTATATTATAAATTTTTTTACTAAAGAAAGGGGAATTAAAAATGATTAAATTTTTAGCAAAAATGGCTGAAAAGTATGCAAAAGCATCAAATACAGCATGTGTAGCTTTTTGGGTAGGACATCAACCAAAGATGCCAGCATCTTTAATAAAAAAAGATTAATTCCTTAAAGAATGTTTTTCTTAAACATTAAAAATTCAATTCAAAATGAGGTTTCGTATGAAGCCTTATTTTTTTGTAAAGTTTTATACGAATAAAAATGTAAGTACTAATTTGCTGTACTTACATTTTCGATATCATATATATCTAATTCCTGCTTGAAAAATTTATTATTTTTAGAAGTGAACAAATCTAAATTTTTGCTTCTTTTAACATAATTTTTTACTTCCCAAAGACCAATTCCAGAATGATTTTCTTTTCCAGAAATTCCTTTTTTAAAGATTTCATCTATATTAACATTTTTATTAGAGTAAGTGTTTTCAATAAGAATAATTGCTCTATTATTTTTGTGTTCTCTTCTAAAAGAAACTTTTAGAATTTTATTTTTACATTTTTCTGCTTCTTCAATAGCATTATCTAGTAATATTCCTAGAATTCTTGAAAACTTATAAGTATTAATTGGAAGAGTATTTAAGTCCAAGAAAAAATAAAAATCAACTTTAATTCCAGCATTTGTAGCTTTAAAATATTTATTATTAAGTAAACTATAAATGCCAGGGTTATTAATAATTCTTGGATTAAGAAGTGATAAGTTGTTTGTTATTTTGCAATCTTTTTTTACATCTTCAAAATAAAGTTTTAGACCATCCATATCATTATTTTCAATGAAACCATTTATTGTAGAAACTATATTATCGAAATCATGCTTAAATCCTTTAACTTTATCATACAAAATTTCTAAAGACTTATTATATTCTTCTGCACTTTGCAAATCTCTTTTAGTATTTGATAATTTAATTACACGATTAAAACTATAAATACTTAAAACAAGAAATGAAACTAGCAATAGAAAATTTAAAATGCTAATAAATATAGGAACAATGTTTATATAATAAGCAGTTGTTATCAATTGCAAGATAAGAGTTAAAAAACCTATACAAATATTTATGCATAATAGCTTAATCGTCTGTTTATCTAAATTATCTATTATTTGTAAGTCAATTCTGATGTTTTTGAAATGTTTTAAAAATAAACAAATAATACCTAATATAGAGTATAACATAAATAGATATAAGACACGATATATAGGAACTACTGAGAAAGTTTCAAGTGTTATTTTAAATGTACCTAAATAAGGCTTTTGCATTAATATATTAACTAAGCCAAAAATAAATGTAGAAAAGATAAGAGCCATTAAACTTTTTAGCCAAGTTAATTTGAAAATTAGTTTTACTGAAATTAAAACTGCTACATAGTTTAATATAACATTAAATGGAGATGGAACAATAAATAGATTAAGTACTGTAACAATTTCCATAAAGAATATATATTTGATTTTTTGTTTAAAACTAGATTTTACACAAAAAGCATTTAAAAATAAAAACATTAGTAAAGTATTTTCAATTATACCAGCAGGTATCAATAACATATTAATTAAAGCAGGATTCTCTGTACTCAAAGCTATCCAAATATTATTTAAAAACTGAATCATATTTTATCACCTCCAAGAAACTATTTTTATATTTTGGACCAATATAGCAAACAGAACCATTTTTAAAAGTAATAGAGCTATCAGTTAAAGAAATATTAGTTATATTGTTAATATTGGCAATAAAAGACTTATGACAACGAACAAAATTACTAGGCAAAGTTATCTTATTAAAAGAATTATAAGTAATATAATCTTTTTTTGAGCCATGATAAATAATCCTAACACCATTTTTTTCAATAAATTGAATATCTGTTAAATCTACAAAAGTGCCTTTATTATCAAGTCTTAAAAAATTATTATGAGGATTAGAAACATCTTCAAATAATCTAGCCAAAGTATCATTAATAGTGTCAACAGTAATAGCACTTTTAATAAGATAATCAAAAGTTTTATATTTATAAGCTTGCATAACATATTCAAAATGGCTAGTTGTAAAAATTAAATAACAATTTTTATTAATTTTTCTTATTTTATGAGCAATATCTAAACCGTTAGTTTTAGAACTAGCAAATTCAATATCAAGAACAACTACATTAATAGAATTATTGGCAATATAAGAAAGTAATTTATTATAATCGGTAGTTTTAAATACAATTTGAGCGTTAAAATCCCCTAATATAAATGCTTTTTCAAATAATGAAGAAAGTCTATTCAACATATGAATATCATCATCACAAATTACAAAATTTAACATAAATACCCTCCTAACAAAAATTAACAAATTAAACAATAATATAACATAATACACTCATAGACTATAAAACAAAAATCGAAAAATGTCAATACACAAATTGAACACATCCTACTCAAGACTTACTATAGCAATTAATTTAAGAGACTCAATTCGATTTATTAAATACAAAAATTGTAAGAAAAATATAATATGTTATAATATAAAAATCTTAAGCATAGAATTTAGCAAAATAACATTATAGTTAAGTATAAATAAATTTTGGAAAGGAAAGTGACACAATGAAAACAAAATATAAAATGCTAGTATTATCTTCATTGACATTAGCAATATTTGCAATTAGTGTAATATCGGCTAACAATGCTCAAACAATATTGACATCAGGAGAAGAAAGCAAAGCTATAGGTTGGGGAATAAAAAGAAATAACATTCATGAGCAACCTGATGTTGGAGAAAAAAATAAGAAATTACTTGAAGAAAATGCGGGGATATGTTTTGGAAAAAAGGAAGAAAAGAATATATATTTGACATTTGATTCTGGCTATGAGGCAGGATATATGGATAAAATTTTGGATACTTTAAAAAAATGTGATGTTAAAGCTACATTTTTTATAACATCACATTATTTGAATACTGCTTCAGAAAAAGTAGAAAGAATGATAAGCGATGGACATATAATAGGAAATCATACAGTTAATCACAAAAGTCTTCCTAGTATAACAAATGAAGAAATAGAAAAAGAAATAATGAAATTACACCAAGCAGTATATGAAAAATACAAATACGAAATGAAATATATAAGACCGCCAAAAGGAGAATTTAACAGTAGAACACTAAAAAAATGTGAAGAACTAGGATATAAAACAGTAATGTGGAGTTTTGCATACTGCGACTGGGATGAAAAAAAGCAACCACAAATAGAAGAAGCTGAAAAAATGATAACAAACAATTTCCACCCAGGAGAAATTATGTTATTACACTCTAATTCAAAAACAAATTCAGAAGTACTAGAAAAAATAATAAAAGAAGCTCAAAAACAGGGATACGAATTTAAAACATTAGACCAATTCAAATAAAAAGTTAAAACCTAAAAGAAAGGAAGAAAGCAAAATGAAAAAAAATAAATTAGAAAAAATACTTGAAATTCCAGAAGAAGTATATTCAAACATTCCCAAAGTAACAATAACAGGATTTAATGAAATGATTTTAGAAAACTATAAAGGAATACTAGAATATGAAGAATTTTTTGCAAGTATAAGTACATATATAGGCATAATAAATATAAATGGATATAATTTAAACTTAGAAAAAATGACAAATGATGATATCAAAATCACTGGAAAGATAGAAAGTGTTGAACTAGAAAGAACAGAAGATTAAAAAAATAAAAAAGTAGGAGGAACTATGTTAATTAAGATATTGCTAAAATACATATTAGGTTTTGTTAGGATAACAGTAGAAGGATATTACATAGAAAGATTTATAAATATATGTACTGCTAGTAAAATCTTAATATGGAATCTAAAAAGAGAAAAAGGAGTTAAACTATACTTAAATGTAGGAATTCAAGATTTTTATAGAGCAGTAAAAGTAGCAAAAAAATTAAAATGTAGGATAAAAATAGTTAAAAAAAGAGGAATTCCATTTATAATAAATAAATACAAAAAAAGAAAAATATTTGTACTATCATTAATAATAATAGTAATATCATTATGTATAAGCACAAATTATGTATGGAATATAGAAATAAAAGTAGAAGAAAATTTAAAAATAGAAAATATAATACAAGACGTAAATGAAGCAGGACTAAAAACAGGAATAAGAAAAAATAAAATAGATATACAAGACATAACAAATAAAATAAGGCTAAAAAGAAATGATATATCATGGATAGGAATCGAACTAAAAGGAACAAATGCAATAATAAAAGTTGTAAAAGCAAAAGAAGCACCTAAACTTATAGATAAAAAAGATTATTGTAATATAGTAGCAACAAAAGATGGAACAATAAGCAAAATAATAGCTCAAAATGGAACAGCGATAGTAAAAGCAGGAGATGAAGTAAAAAAAGGTCAAGTACTAATACAAGGAACAATGGAAGGCAAATATACAGGAATGAGATATGTACATAGTTTAGGAGAGATAGAAGCAATTGTAAAATATAGTAAGAAAGAAAAAATATATCTAAAACAAGTAGAAAAAGTCAAAACAGGGAACATTGAGAAGAAATATCAAATAAAAATAAATAATTTTCAAATAAATTTTTACAAAACACTTTCAAAATTTAAAATTTATGATACAATAAAGGAGGATAAAAAGTTTAAAATATTTTCAAACTTATATTTACCAATTTCAATTTCAAAAATAATAAATGAAGAAAAGCAAGAAAAAACAAAAGAATACACAATAGAAGAGGCAACAGTTATAGGAACACAAAAACTAGAAAAAGAAATAGAAGCGAAAATTGGAGAAAACAAAAACATTCTTAGTAAAAATGCAACAGTTGAAAAAACAGAAGAATATGTTGAAGTAACAGTAATATATGAAGTAATTGAAAATATAGGAATGCAGGAAAAACTAGAAGAAAGTAAAGTACAAACAACAGAAAAAAATCAATAAAAAGAAACAAACCTGCCTACAAAAACTTAGAAATGATTATTAAATTTCCCAAAACATTATTTCTAGAAAGGAAAGGTAAGACTATGGAAGAAAGAAGCTTAAGAGTAGTAGGAACAGACAAAACATTTATAAATAAATTAACAAACACAATATCAAAACTACTAATACCAACACAAATTGGAATAAATGGAGTAAAAATATCTATAAAAAGAAATGCATTATTAAAAGCATATGATGTATTAACAAATGAAAAAAACACATCAAATAAACAAGACGAAATAGAAAAAAAATATGAAGAAGCATATACTTCATATTTAGAATCATTAGACAAATATGTATTAGACACAATATACAAAAAAGTAAAAAATGAAACAGCAACAAACTTTGAAAGTATGGCATTATCACAATATTATGGAATAGTATCATTAAAAGATAAAGAATATACAGAATACAAATACAGAAAACAAAAATACTTATTAGAATTAGACAATGAAAACGTAAAAAACTCTGGAAAAGAAAAAATGATAGAAAAATATAAAAAATTTTACATATCAAAACAAGACACTTTATATAAAGGAATATTAAAAAACTATTCAATAAAATTAGCTGATAGTACAAATGTATATGATTCAACAAAAGAATGGATATATATAAAAATATTTGACACATTAGAAGATTATATAAAAAATATATTACCATTAAAAATATCAGACCAAAAATTAGAAACAGTAGTAAAAGAATATGAAAAATACGAAAGATTTTCAGTAGGAAAATTAGACTCAAGAGACAACATTGAAAAAAATATGATATTATTAGGAATAAGTAGGAATTTATTCACACATAGTTTACCACTTGTTGTTGCAGAACAGTGTTATATGAAACTATTAAAAGATGCAAGATGTTTAGTACAAGATACAAAAATTGCAGCAAAAAGAGAAAAAGCATATGCAATGTTATTAACTTTAATAGAAGATTACAATATACGCTTATTAGCAACAAAAGTATATTGGGATAACTCAAAAGATAGAGAAAACTTTAAGAAATTCTATGATAAATATAAAGAAATAGAAAAACTAAAAGAAACAGACTTTATAGAATATGTAAAACAAAAAGAGATATTATTCATAAAAGATGATATGAAAAAATTAACAAAAGAAAAAACAGACTATAGTAGAATAATTAAATATTATAAGAGAAAATTAGTAGATTATGGAGTTATGAAAGAAATAAAATTAGGCAAATTAGAAAAAACTAAATTTACTAAAAAAGCTACACAAAAGGTTTAAAGATTATTGCATAAATAATTGTGTTTAAGGTTATATAGAAAAGAAAGGAAACAAAATATGCCTAACAAAAATATAATAAAAAAAAGAGAAAAAGAGAACAAAAACATATCAAAAAATGAAAAAGGAATAACAATAATATCTGTTACAATAACAATAATAATACTACTAACTATATCAGGAGTAGCAATATATAGTGGAATAAGTTCAATAAAAAGCAGTAAATTTCAAAAATTTAAAATTGAATTACAAATAGTACAAGCACAAGTAAATTTATTGAATGAAGAATATAAAGAACAAATACAAACAGGTCAAACAATATCAATAGGAAAAAGTTTAACAGAAGTAGATCAAACGAAATTAAATGAAGCATTAGCAGGAGAAAGCAGTGCAGAGTATAGATATTTTGACACAAGTGTATTTGAAGAGCTTGGAGTAAAAGGAATAGAAAATGGATATTTAGTAAATATAAAACTAAGAAAGGCAATATCAATAGATAGCTTTGAATATAATGGAAAAAAATATAATCAAATAAGTCAAATAAAATACTAATTCAAGCGTAAAATAGCAAGAATTTCTTGCTATTTTTTTTCATATTTGGTAATATATATTAGGGGGAATAAAAATGTATCAATTAGAATATTTAAACATAGAAGAAAACAATAAATATGAAGAAATTATAAAAAAAGTAATAACAAGATGTTTTGAAGAAGAAAAATTAAAAAATTCAAAATTATACATAAGCATAACATTAACAACTCCAGACAATATACATCAAATAAATAAACAATATAGAAATGTGGATAGAGCAACAGATGTATTATCATTTCCAATGTTTGAAAAAGAAGAAATAGAAAAAAAAATCAAAAATAATGACTTTGAACATGAAGACATACTTGGAGATATAGTAATTTCAATAGAAAAGGTAGAAGAACAAGCAAAAGAATATGGACATAGCTTTGAAAGAGAATTTGCATATATGTTAGTACATGGATTTTACCATTTGATGGGATATGACCACATAAAAGAAGAAGACAAATTAAAAATGAGACCTAAAGAAGAAAATATATTAAATAAGTTAGGAATCACAAGGGAGGAAATGAATGAAAAATAAATCAACAATCATATTATTATCAATTTTATCAATTCTTATAATAGTAGCAGGAGGAGTGCTAATATATAAAGTAATAACAAATGAAAAAGAAACAATAAATCATCAGACAACAGATGAACAAATACCAGATAAAGAAGAAGAAAAACCAATTATTGTAGAACAAAAAGAACCTGAAATTTTTTCAGGAAATGATAGACCGATAGCTGTAATGATAGATAATCATAAAGGAGCATGGCCACAAGCCAATTTAGAAAAAGCATATATAGTTTATGAAATAATAGTAGAAGGTGGAGAAACAAGACTAATGGCAGTATTTAAAGGACAAAATTTAGACAAAATTGGACCAATAAGAAGTTCAAGACACTATTTTCTAGATTATGCCTTAGAAAATGATGCAATATATGTTCATCATGGTTGGAGTCCACAAGCACAAAATAACATAAAAACACTAGGAGTAAACAACATAAATGGAATTCAAGAAAGCTCAAAAGATTTTTGGAGAGTAAAAAACAAGTCAACACCACACAATTTATTTACAAATACAGAAAGTATACTAAAAATTGCAGAAAGAAAAGGATATTCTACAACATCAAGTAAAAAAAGTATACTAAAATATGTAACTAATGAAATAAATTTAGGGGAAAAATATGGTGAAAATATATCAGAAAATCCAGAGCAAAGTGTAGAAAATACAACTATACAAACAAATACAAGTGAAATAGAAAATAAAACAAAAGCAATAAATGCAACTACAATTACAATACCACATTCATCTTTACAAACAGTAAAATATGAATATAATGAAGAAACAAAAAGATATACAAGATATGCAAGAGGAAGGCTGCAAATAGACTATATAACAAATGAAGATGTTACAACAAAAAATATAATAATAACAATGTGTGATAATTACACACTAGAAGACAGCGAGAAAAAAGGAAGACAAGGATTAAAAAATATTGGAGAATTTGATGGATATTATATTACAAACGGAAAAGCTATACCAATTAAATGCATAAAAAACTCTAGAGAAGCACAAACTATTTACAAAGATTTGACAGGAAACGAAATCCAAGTAAATGACGGAAACACTTTTATAAATATTTGCCCAGCAGATGCAAAAGTTGTAATAGAATAAGAAAATTTACAAAATTTTAAAGGAGGAATGACTATGAATACAAATAGAAAAGTCGTATTAGTAGGAACAGGCTTTGTAGGAATGAGCATGGCTTATTCAATATTAAATCAAGGAGGAGTTGACGAGTTAGTATTAATTGATGTAATAAAAGATAAAGCAATAGGGGAAGAGATGGACTTATCACATGGACTTCCATATGCATCACAAAAAATGAAAATAAAAGCAGGAGATTATGATGAATGCAAAAATGCAAATATAGTAGTAATTACAGCAGGACTTGCACAAAAACCAGGTCAATCAAGACTAGAACTAGCAGTAGAAAATTCTAAAATAATAAAAAGTATAACAGAAAATGTTATGGCAAGTGGATTTGATGGAATATTCATAATTGCAAGTAATCCTGTTGACTTAATGTCATATGTAGTATCAGAAGTATCTAAATTACCAAAATCAAGAATAATAGGTTCAGGTACAGTATTAGACACAGCAAGATTAAGATATTTAATTGCAGAATACTTAGAAGTATCAAGTAAAAATGTTCATGCATATATATTAGGAGAACATGGAGATTCATCATTAGTACCATGGGAACATTGCTATGTTGGGTGTAAAAAACTAATAGACATAATGAATGATAACAATCATCCAATGGAAGATTTAAAAAAGATACATGACAGAGTTTGGCAAGCAGCATATGAAATAATAGAAAAGAAAAAAGCAACATATTATGGAATAGGAATGGCATTAAATAGAATAATAAAAGCGGTATTAAATGATGAAAATGCAATACTTACAGTTTCAACATATCAAGACAATGAATATGGTCAAAAAGGAATGTATATAGGTGTTCCAGCAATAATAAATAAAAATGGTGTAAAAGAAATTTTACAATTAAAATTAAATAAAGAAGACCAAGAAAAATTTAATAATAGTTGTGAAATAATGATAGAAAATATAAAAAATGAAATTAACCCTATATTGGGAAAATAGGAGGAAGTCAAATGCAAGTAAGCAAAGAAGAAATACTACACATAGCAAATTTAGCACAATTAACATTAAATGAAGATGAAATAGAAAAATATATATTGAATTTACAAGAAATATTAGAATTTGCAAATATAGTAAATAATGCACCAGTAGAAGGTCTTGACATTACAATAGGAGCAAATGAAGCAAGAAATGTATTTAGAAAAGATGAAGTAAAAATATTTGAAGATACAGATAGTCTATTACAAAATGCACCAGAAAAAGATAGACATATGTTCAAAATACCAAAAGTATTAAATTAGTCAAAAACTTAAATGAATAAATAAACACTAATATACAAGGAGGAAAATACATGGACATTACAGAATTAACAGTACATGAATTACAAGAAAAAATCAAAAACAAAGAATTAACAATAACACAAATAAATGAAGCATATATTAAAAGAATAAAAGAAAAAGAACCAGAAATACAAGCATTTATAACAGAATTAACAGAGCAAGGAATTGAACAAGCAAAAAAAATACAAAACAAAATAGATAAAGGTGAAAAAGTAGGAGAATTAGCAGGAATACCAATAGGAATAAAAGATATTATATGTACAAAAGGGATAAAAACAACATGTGCTTCAAAAATGTTAGAAAACTTTATTTCTCCATATGATGCAACAGTTATGGAAAAAATAAATGCAGAAGAAATGATAAATTTAGGAAAATTAAATATGGATGAATTTGCAATGGGAGGATCAACTGAATATTCATATTTTAAGAAAACAAGAAATCCATGGGACTTATCAAAAGTGCCTGGAGGATCTTCAGGTGGTTCAGCAGCCGCAGTTGCAGCAAATATGGTTCCATGGGCATTAGGAACAGATACAGGTGGAAGCATACGTCAGCCAGCATCACTTTGTGGAGTAGTAGGTCTAAAACCAACATATGGATTAGTTTCAAGATATGGAGTAATAGCATTTGCTTCATCACTTGACCAAGTAGGAGTATTCACAAAAGATGTACAAGACTGTGCAACACTTTTAAATGTTATAGCAGGACATGATGAAAAAGATTCAACATCAATAGATATAGAAAAGAAAGATTATATAAAATCATTAAATAAAGATATAAAAGGACTAAAGATAGGAATTCCAAAAGAATTTTATGGAGAAGGAATAAATTCAGAAGTAAAATTAGCTTTAGAGAAGGCAATTGAAAAATATAGAGAAATGGGAGCAGAAATAGAAGAATTTTCATTAGACATTGCAAAATATGCACTTGCAACATATTACATAATAGCATGTGCAGAAGCAAGCTCAAACCTAGGAAGATATGATGGAATAAGATATACATACAGGTCACCAGAAGCAAAAACATTAAAAGAAATATATAAAAAATCTAGAAGTGAAGCATTTGGAGCAGAAGTAAAAAGAAGAATTATACTTGGAACATATGTATTATCATCAGGATATTATGATGCATATTATAAAAAAGCACAACAAGTAAGAACACTTGTAATGAACGAGTTCAATAAAGCATTTGAAAAATATGATGTAATAGTAACACCAACATCTCCAACAACAGCATTCAAAATAGGAGAAAAATCAAATAATCCTTTAGAAATGTATCTATCAGACATATGCACAGTCTCTGTAAATATAGCAGGTCTTCCTGGAATTTCAATACCATGTGGAGTTGATAGTGAAGGTATGCCAATAGGAATGCAAATAATTGGAAATAAATTCTGTGAAGAAACAATTATAAAAACAGCATATGCTTATGAGCAAGAAACAAAATTTAGAGAAAAGTATAAACCTACATTTAAAGGAGGCAAAAAATAATGGCAAGAGAAGATTATGAAGTAGTAATGGGGTTAGAAGTTCATGCAGAACTATCAACAAAAACAAAAATATTTTGTAGTTGTCCAACAAAATTTGGAGCAGAACCTAATACACAAGTATGCCCAATATGTATGGCAATGCCAGGAACATTACCAAAATTAAATGAAAAAGTTGTAGAATATGCAGTAAAAGCAGGTCTTGCAACAAATTGTAAAATATCAAAAGACAGTAAAATGGATAGAAAAAATTATTTTTATCCAGATACACCAAGAGCATATCAAATATCACAATATGATAAACCACTATGTGAAAATGGTTATATAGAAATAGAAACAAGTCAGGGAAAAAAGAAAATAGGGATAACACGTATTCATATAGAAGATGATGCTGGAAAATTAGACCATGATGATTTAAAAGGTGGAGCATTAGTCGACTTAAATAGAGCCGGAGTTCCATTAATAGAAATAGTATCAGAGCCAGATTTTCGTTCAATAGAAGAAGTAGATGCATATTTGAAAAAACTAAAATCAATACTTGAATATATAGAAGTATCAGACTGTAAAATGCAAGAAGGCTCATTTAGAGCTGATGTAAATACATCTATCAGAAAAATAGGAGAAAAACAATTTGGTACACGTACTGAAATGAAAAATATGAATTCATTTAGAAGTATAACAAGGGCACTAGAATATGAAATAAATAGACAAGTAGAAATTATAGACAATGGAGGTAAAATATATCAAGAAACATTAAGATGGGATGAAGTATCTGGAAAAACATTTTCAATGAGAGACAAAGAAGATGCACAAGATTATAGATATTTTCCTGAGCCAGATTTAGTATCAATAAAATTATCAGATGAATACATAGAAAATATAAAAAAATCTTTACCAGAAATGCCAGAAAGTAGAAAACAAAGATATTTAGCTAATTACCAATTATCAGAAAAAGATGCTGGAATTATAACATCATCAAAATATTTATCAGATTTATTTGAAAAAGCAGGAGAAATATGTGGAAATTACAAAGCTGTAAATAATTGGATAATTTCAGATATTTCTAGAATATTAAATGAAACAGAAATGGATGCAATTGAAATTCCATTTGATGCAAGTCAATTAGCAAAACTAGTAATTTTAATAGACAAAGGAACAATAAGTTCAAGTATAGGAAAAAAAGTTTTAGTAGAATTATTTGAAAATCCTAGAGACCCAGAAAACATAATAAAAGAAAAAGGATGGATACAAATATCAGATGAAGGAGCGATAAAAGAGGTAGTATTAAAAATCATTGAAGCAAATCCTCAATCTGTTATAGATTTTAAAGCAGGTAAAGACAGAGCTTTAGGATTTCTAGTTGGGCAAGCAATGAAAGAAACTAAAGGAAAAGCTAACCCACAAATGCTTAATAAAATGTTTTTAGAAGAATTAAAAAAATAGCAAGTAAATGAGGAAATATGAAAGTAATAAAATTTGTAGAAAAAAATTTGAAATGGATAATACTATTTATAAGTGTAATATTAGTTATATCAATTGCAGAAGATGTATTAGACCAAGAAATAATGGAAGCAGATATGATTGGATATAATTTTATTTCCAAATATCTGATTTCCGAAAAATTAACACCAATAATAAAAATAATTACACATTTTGGAGGGGCAATATTTTTAATATTATTATCAACAATATTATTAATAACAATAAAAAAGAAAAAGATAGGAATATATATTTGGATTAACCTTGGAATATCAACATTATTAAATCAAATATTGAAAAATATATTTCAAAGACCAAGACCAACTGAATATAGAATAATAAATGAAATGGGATATAGCTTTCCTTCAGGACATTCAATGGCAAGTATGGCATTTTATGGATTTTTAATATACATAATTTATAAAAATGTAAAAAATAAATATTTAAAATGGATATCAATAATATTGTTAAGTTTATTGATTATTTTAATAGGATTGAGCAGAATATACTTAGGAGTTCATTATACAAGTGATGTATTAGCTGGATTTTTCATATCATTATCATATCTAATTATATTTACATCATTTTTCAATGATACAGATTTAATTTATTTTTAGCAAAATTAATAGTTGTAGGGGGAAATAAAAAATGAACACAAAATATGTATTTATAACAGGAGGAGTTGTATCAGGATTAGGAAAAGGAATAACAGCAGCATCACTAGGAAGATTATTAAAAAATAGAGGATACAAAGTAACAATACAAAAGTTTGACCCATATATAAATGTAGATCCAGGAACAATGAGCCCATATGAACATGGAGAAGTATTTGTAACAGATGACGGAGCTGAAACAGATTTAGATTTAGGACATTATGAAAGATTTATAGACGAAAATTTAACTCAAAATTCAAGTGTAACAATGGGAAAAATATATTCACATGTTATAGAAAAAGAAAGAAGAGGAGATTACTTAGGCAAAACTGTACAAGTTATACCACATATAACAAATGAAATAAAAGAAAAAATATATAGTTTTGAAAATACAGACATAGACATTGTAATAACAGAAATTGGAGGAACGGTTGGAGATATTGAAGGATTATCAATAATAGAAGCTATACGTCAAGTAGGTTTAGAAAAAAATCCAGAAGATGTTATATATATACATGTTACACTATTACCATATATATATGGCTCAAATGAAATAAAATCAAAACCAACACAACATTCTGTAAAAGAATTACAAGGATTTGGAATAAAGCCCAATATATTAGTTTGTAGAACAGAACAAGATATTCCAGATTCAATAAGAGAAAAATTAGCACTATTTTGCAATGTAAGAAAAACAAGTGTAATACAAAATAAAACAGCAGATAATTTATATTCAGTGCCATTAATGCTTGAAGAAGAAGGATTAGCAAGAGAAGTTTGCAATTATTTAAGACTAGATAAATATGTTCCAGATAATATGGAATGGCAAAAAATGATAGATAATGTAAGAAATATAGGAAATGAAACAGTTAATATAGCAATAGTAGGTAAATATGTTAAATTAGAAGATTCATATTTATCAGTAATAGAAAGCTTGCATCATGCAGGTTTTGCAAATAATGTAAAAGTAAATATAAAATTGATAGATTGTGAAACAATAAATCCAGAAACAGCCAAAGAAAAATTAGTTAATATACAAGGAATAATAATCCCAGGAGGATTTGGTAATAGGGGTATAGAAGGAAAAATTGAAGCAATAAGATATGCAAGAGAAAATAATATTCCTTTTTTAGGAATATGTCTTGGAATGCAAATGGCAGTTGTAGAATTTGCAAGAAATGTTCTAGGACTAAAAGATGCAAATTCAGAAGAATTTAGTAAAATAACTAAAAATCCAGTAATACACATAATGGAAGAACAAATAGGAATAGATAAAAAAGGTGGAACTATGAGACTAGGAAGTTATCCATGCATATTAAAAGAAGGAAGTCTTGCAAAAAAATTATATGGAAATGAACTAATAGAAGAGAGACATAGACACAGATTTGAATATAACAATGATTATAAAGAAAAATTAGAGAAAGCAGGTCTTATATGTTCAGGAACATCACCTGACGGAAAATTAGTAGAAATAGTAGAATATAAAGAACATCCTTACTTTATAGCAAGTCAATTTCACCCAGAATTAAAATCTAGACCTAATAGACCAGCGCCATTATTTGTTGGATTAGTAAAAACAGCCAAAGAAAAAATGATGAAAAGAAAATAGAGAAAAAACTAGGTTATGTATAGATAACCTAGTTTTTTGCATTTTAGTTCTAATTATAAAAAAGTATGAATATAATTATAATAAATGCAAATGTGAAAATAATGTGAATTTTTTATAAAAGTATTGACAAAGTAAAAAATACGGTATATATTATTAGCAGTCAAACAAAAAGAGTGCTAAAAAAATAAAAAGTACTCTTACTTGATAAAAGAAAGGAATGTGATTAAAATGATAAAACCATTATCAGACAGAGTATTAGTAAAAATGAAAGAAAAAGAAGAAACTACAAAAAGTGGAATAATTCTAGCAAGTACAGCTCAAGAAAAGCCACAAATAGCAGAAGTAATAGAAGTAGGACCAGGAAGAATCATAGACGGAAAAAGAGAAGAAATGGAAGTAAAAAAAGGTGATAATGTAGTAGTAAGCCAATATGGTGGAACAAAAGTAAAATACGAAGGCGAAGAATATATTATTTTAAGAGAAGAAGATATCCTAGCAGTTGTAGAATAAAAAAACAAACATATATAATATAAAAAGATATTGAGAGGAGAGATTAAAATGGCAAAACAAATTAAATTTGGAGAAGATGCAAGAAAATCATTATTAGAAGGTGTCAATAAATTAGCAGACACAGTAAAGGTTACATTAGGACCAAAAGGAAGGAATGTAGTATTAGACAAAAGCTTTGGAGCGCCTCTTATAACAAATGATGGTGTTACAATAGCAAAAGAAATCGAACTAGAAGACAAATTTGAAAACATGGGAGCACGTTTAGTAAAAGAAGTATCAACAAAAACAAATGATGTAGCAGGAGATGGAACAACAACAGCAACAGTATTAGCACAAGCAATGATAAAAGAAGGAGTAAAAAATGTTGCAGCAGGAGCAGACCCAATGGCAATAAAAAGAGGAATTGAAAAAGCAGTAAACGGAGCAGTAACAGAATTAAAAGAAATTACATCACCAGTAAATGGAAAAGAAGATATTGCAAGAGTTGCAAGTATATCTGCAAACAATAGTGAAGTTGGAGAACTAATTGCAAATGCTATGGAAAAAGTATCAAAAGATGGAGTAATAACAATTGAAGAATCAAAAACATCAAATACAGAATTAAATGTAGTAGAAGGAATGCAATTTGACAAAGGATATGTATCACCATATATGGTAACAGATACAGAAAAAATGGAAGCAACTGTAGATAATCCATATATATTAATAACAGACAGAAAAATAAGTAATATCCAAGAAATTTTACCATTACTAGAAAACTTAATGCAAGCATCAGGAAAACTTGTTATAATATGTGATGACATTGAAAGTGAAGCATTATCAACACTAATATTAAATAAACTAAGAGGAGTATTAAATGTAGTAGCAGTAAAAGCACCAGGATTTGGAGATAAGAGAAAAGCAATGTTAGAAGATATTGCAATACTAACAGGAGGAGAAGTAATTTCACAAGACTTAGGAATGGAATTAAAAGATACACAAATTGAACAATTAGGAAGAGCAAAACAAGTAAAAGTACAAAAAGAAAATACAATAATTGTTGATGGCTTTGGAGATAAAAATGCAATATCAGCAAGAGTAAAACAAGTAAAAGCACAAATAGAAGAAACAAAAAGTGAATTTGATAAAGAAAATTTACAAGAAAGATTAGCAAAAATTGCTGGAGGAGTTGCAGTAATAGGAGTTGGAGCAGCAACAGAAGTTGAGATGAAAGACAAAAAGTTAAGAATTGAAGATGCATTATCAGCAACAAAAGCAGCTGTAGAAGAAGGAATAGTAGCAGGAGGAGGAACAGCATATGTAAATATAATTCCAGCAGTTGAGAAAGTTGCAAAAACTCTAAATGGAGCAGAAAAACTAGGAGCAGAAATAGTATTAAGAGCACTTGAAGAACCAGTTAAACAAATTGCAAGAAATGCAGGATTAGAGCCAGCAGTAATATTAGAAAATGTAAAAAAAGCAGCAGTTGGTTTCGGATTTGATGCAGATAAAGAGCAATATGTTGATATGAAAAAAGCTGGAATTGTAGACCCTACAAAAGTTACAAGAAGTGCACTTCAAAATGCAGCATCTATTGCGGCAATGGTATTAACAACAGAAAGTTTAGTAACAGATGCACCAGAAGAAAAAGGATGTAGTTGTGGAAGTTCACATGATATGGATAACGGAATGGGTGGAATGTATTAAAAAACATAAAAAAGTATATAAAATATTTTATATACTTTTTTGTGCTTTTTGTATACATAACTTGCAAAAAATACAAAAATGTGATATAATAATATATACAATAATATTTGCCCTAAAGGGCGGAGGTAGTAAAAATGAGAAAAGAAATCTTGAAAGAAAAAGGCTGGCAGAAAGATGACAGAGCAACTCTTAAGTGGCCAAGCACAGGAGTTCTTGCAAGAGAGGTTTTTCTTAATTTTATGATTCGTCTCGGAGTGGAACTCCGATACAATGAATGCGGGGAAATGATTTCCAATAGAACTTTCCCACTTTAAGTAAGAATGAGGCACGCCAACTGGCGTGCCTTATTCGATATAAAAAACTAATGCAAATACTTGATTTTTTAAGTCTATTAAAGTATAATCATATAGATAATAATAAAGAAAATAATATTAATAAAAGTAAAAATAAAGAAAGGACAATAAAAAATGAAAGCAATAGAAATAAGAAATAAATATTTAGAATTTTTCAAAAAACATGGACATACAATAATACCATCAGCACCATTAATACCAGAAAATGATCCATCTGTACTATTTACAACAGCAGGAATGCAACCATTAGTACCATATTTGTTAGGAGAACAACATCCGGCAGGAACAAGACTAACAGATTATCAAAAATGTATAAGAACAAATGACATAGAAGAAGTTGGAGACAATCGTCATTTAACATATTTTGAAATGTTAGGAAACTGGTCATTAGGAGATTACTTTAAAGAAGAATCAATACAAATGAGTTATGACTTTTTAACAAAAGAGTTAAATATACCAGCTGAAAAAATATCAGTAACATGTTTTGCAGGAGACGAAGATTGTCCAAGAGATGAAGAAACAGCAAAATATTGGAAAAAAGCAGGAATGCCAGAAGAAAGAATATATTATTTTGGAAAAGATGACAATTGGTGGATTGCAGGAGAAACAGGACCATGTGGACCAGACACAGAAATGTTTTATGACACAGGAAAGCCAAAATGTTCACCAGAATGTAACCCAGCATGCAACTGTGGAAAATATGTAGAAATCTGGAACAATGTATTTATGGAATTCTTTAAAGAAAATGATGGAAAATACACAAAATTAAAACAAAAAAATGTTGATACAGGACTTGGATTAGAAAGAATGACAATGCTATTAGAAGAAAAGCAAACACCATTTGAAACAGAATTATTTTTACCAATAATGGAAAAACTAGAAGAATTACAAAAACTAGATAACATAGCAAGTAGAAGAATAATAGCAGAACATTTACGTTCAAGTATGATGATAATATGTGATGGAGGAAGACCAAGTAATTTAGACAGAGGATATATAGTAAGAAGACTAATACGTAGAATGATAAGACATATGAACAAAATACAAATATCACTAGACGAATTATCTAAACTAATAGATATGAATGTGGAAAATTTAAAAGAAATGTACCCAACACTTGAACAAAATAAAGAAACAATAAAAAATGTAATATTAGAAGAAAAAGACAAATTTGTAAAAACACTAAATAAAGGTGAAAAAGAATTTTCAAAAGAAGTAGAAAAAATAAAACAACAAGAAAAAAATACAATACCAGGAGAAATTGTATTTAGACTATATGACACATATGGATTCCCACCAGAAGTAACAGAAGAACTTGCAACAGAAAGTGGAATGAAAATAGATAAAGAAAAATTTGAAAAACTATATAAAGGACACCAAGAAAAATCAAGAGCAGGGGCAGAGCAAAAATTCAAAGGAGGACTTGCTTCAACAGGTGAGATGGAAACAAAATATCATACAGCAACACACTTATTAAATGCGGCATTAAAGCAAGTTTTAGGTTCACATGTACATCAAAGAGGAAGTAATATAACAGAAGAAAGAATGAGATTTGATTTTTCTCATCCAGCCAAGATGACAGATGAAGAAAAACAAAAAACAGAAGACTTAGTAAATAAATGGATATCAGAAGCAATTCCAGTAGAACATTTAGAAATGAAAAAAGAAGAAGCAATAAAAATGGGAGCAGAAGCAATGTTCATAGAAAAATATGGAGATATAGTATCTGTATATAAAATAGGAGAAAAATCAATAGAACTATGTGGAGGACCTCATGTAACAAATACTTCAGAACTAGGTCACTTTAAAATAAAAAAAGAAGAATCAAGTTCTTCTGGAATACGCAGAATAAAAGCAATTTTAGAATAAATTCTAAAGAGAAAGGAATAAAAAATGGATGAAAATTGTATATTTTGTAAAATAATAAGAGGAGAAATACCATCAAACAAAGTTTATGAAGATGAAGAAATACTAGCATTTAAAGACATAAATCCAGCTGCACCAATACATATATTATTAATACCTAAGAAACATATAGTATCACTAGCCCAAATGCAAGAAGGAGACGAAAAAATAATTGCAAAAATTTATAAAATTATAAATGAAATTGCAGAAAAGCAAAATTTTAAAGAAAACGGATATAGAGTAATAGTAAATTGTGGAGAAGACGGAGGACAAGAAGTTGGACATTTACACTTCCACTTATTAGCAGGAACAAAACTTGGAGAAAAAATTGTTTAAAAACTCTACCAATTTATATTAAAATGTGCTATAATAAATGTATATGGATAAATTGGGAGGTATAAAATATGAATAGTAAATATAGTAATGTATTAACAATATTACTAGTAATAATTATAATAGCAATTCTTTGTATAATAGGTTTTTTAGGATATAGATATGTAAAAAGTATAAACAATAAAAATCAATCTGAAGACTTTGTAGATGCATTTTTAAATGACACGAATGCTAATCAAAATACAGATAATAATACATCAACAGAAAATAATAATACTAATAATGATAATAACAATGATGATGACTATGTAGTAAATGTAGATGAAGGAACAAAACCAAATGGTGAAACATCAGGAACAGTGCAAAAATATAAAGGATATACAGTAGCAGGTTCAATAGAAATACCAGCAACAAACTTAAAATGTCCTATACTATCAAGAGAAGAATATTCAACATCAGCATTAGCAACATCAGTATGTGAAATATATGGACCAGGACTAAATAAAGAAGGAAACACAGTAATTTCAGGGCATAACTTTAGAAATGGAAACTTCTTTTCAAATAACAAAAAATTAAATAATGGAGACAAAATATATATAACAGATCTAACAGGAAAAAGATTATCATACACAATATATAATAAATATGAAACAGAAGATAATGATTCAGACTACATGGTAAGAGATACACAAGGAGCCACAGAAATATCATTGACAACATGTACTGATGATAGCCAAAAAAGAATAATAATTTGGGCAAAAGCAGACATTTAGAATTAAAACTAATATTAAAAGGGAATGTAATTACTTAAAAAGTTAAAAATACATTCCCTTATTAAATATTTATGTAGAATAGGAGAAAACAAAATGGATAAGAAACAAGCAGAAAAAAAAGTAGAAGAACTTAGAAAAAAAACAGAATATTATGCAAAAAAATATTATGATGATGATAAACCAGAAATATCAGATTTTGAATATGATATGATGATGTTAGAATTAAGAACACTAGAAAATCAATATCCAGAATTAATAGCCAAAACATCTTTAACTCAAAAAGTTGGGGGAACAGTAAAAGAAGGATTTCAAAAAGTAGAACATGAAGTTCCATTACAGAGTTTACAAGATGTTTTTAATTTTGAAGAAATAGATGATTTTGATGAAAAAGTAAAAAAAGTTGCGGAAGAAAACAATATAAAAAATTTACAATATGTAGTTGAAACAAAAATAGATGGACTATCAGCTTCACTAGAATATATTGAAGGAAAATTTGTTAGAGGTGCAACAAGAGGAAATGGACTAGTAGGAGAAGATGTTACTGAAAATTTAAAAACTATAAAGACAATTCCACAAGTATTACCAGAAAAAATCAATATAACAGTAAGAGGAGAAGTATTTATATCAAAAATTGAGTTTGAGAAGTTGAACAAAGAAAGAGAAGAAAATGAAGAAGAGCTATTTGCAAATGCACGTAATGCAGCAGCCGGTTCATTAAGACAATTAGATAGCAACATAACGAAAAACAGGCCTTTAGACATATATATATTTAATGTTCAAAAAATAGAAGGAAAAGAATTCAATTCACACTTTGAAGAACTAGAATACTTAAATAAATTGGGATTTAATGTAAATCCTGTACGTATTCCTTGTAAAGATATAGAAGAAGTAAGAAATGCAATAAATAAAATAGGAAATGAAAGAGAAAAGTTAACATTTGGAATAGATGGTGCAGTTGTAAAAGTAGATGATTTAGATTTAAGAAAAATTATGGGAAAAACGACAAAAGTTCCTAAATGGGCAATAGCATACAAATATCCCCCAGAGCAAAAAGAAACAATTTTAAAAGACATAGAACTTCAAGTCGGAAGAACAGGAGCAATAACACCACTAGCTATATTAGAACCAGTAAGAGTAGCAGGTTCATTGATATCAAAAACAACCCTACATAATGAAGACTTTATAAAAGAAAAAGGATTAAAAATAGGAGACACTGTAATAATTCAAAAAGCAGGAGATGTAATACCAGAAATTGTTGAAGTTGTAGTATCTAAAAGGACAGGAGAAGAAAAAGAATTTAATATGCCAAATGTATGTCCAGTATGTGGTGCAAAGGCTATAAGAGAAGAAGGAGAATCTGCTATAAGATGTACAGGAATAGAATGTCCTGCAAAACTGTATAGAAATTTAGTACATTTTGTATCAAGAGAGGCAATGAATATAGATGGACTTGGAGAAAATATTATAGGAGTTTTACTAGAAAGAAAAATGATTTCAAATATAGCAGATATATATGATTTAAAATTTGAAGATATCGCATCACTAAAAAAGAATGGAAAGAAATTTGCTCAAAACTTGATAGATAGCATAAATACAAGCAAAGAAAATGATTTATATAGACTTATAACAGCACTGGGAATTAGGCATGTAGGAACAAAAGCTGCAAAAATTTTATCCAAAAGATTTGACACAATAGACAATTTGTTTAATGCTACACTAGAAGAACTAAGTGAAGTAGATGACATTGGACCTATTATGGCACAAAGCATTATAGAATTTTTTAGCCAAGAACAAACTAATGACTTAATAAAAAGATTAAAAGAAGCAGGTGTTAATACAAAAAGACATAAAGAAGAACAAGAAGATGACAGATTTTTAGGAAAAACTTTTGTACTTACAGGAACATTAGAAAAATATTCAAGAGAAGAAGCATCTAATATAATTGAAAAATTTGGAGGAAAAACTTCAAACTCAGTTTCTAAAAAAACAAGTTATCTTCTTGCAGGAGAAGATGCGGGAAGTAAACTTACAAAAGCACAAAATTTAGGTGTAACTATATTGACAGAACAAGAATTCATAGATATGATTAAATAAATAATAATGAATAACTTTAAAAATGTTTAAGCAAGAAAGGAGAAATAAGATTGCTAAAAAGCAACTTATATACAAAATATGGACAATTATACTTTTGAAGATATGTGGTTAGATTTAAAAAATGGATATCAGATATATTATACTTATGTACGTAATAGATATGTTTTATTTAAAACAGCAAAAAATTGTTATACTCAAAAATTATTAACAGATAATCCTAAAAATCCGCAACCTAAAATGACAATGCTTACTTTAAAAAGAGTGCAAGAAATTTTTCCTCATATGGAAGATATAGAGTATAAGGTAGGAACAACAGATGATCTAAATATGTAACCATTTAATAATGTTCAAAGAAGAATAAAAAAAGATTCTTCTTTTTTTATTTACCATATATAAAGTTTTGACTTTAATAATTTAAACATAAAAATATATAAAATTATTAAAAAGGCACACAAAAAAGCTTAAAAAATGTATATTATATATTGGAAATTTTGATAAGATGTGATAAAATACAAAAGCAAGTAAAACCTTAAGAAAGGGTGATAAAATGACGGTAAAAAAAGCAACAGGACGAATGAGTAAACAAAGAGAAATAGAAATGAAAAAGAGAAAAAGACGAAAAAGAAGGCTAATAATATTACTCATAATAATTGCAATAATTGGAATATATGCATATTTATTAAATGCAGACATATTTAAAATAAAAGATATAGAAATAATAGGAAATAAACAATTAAGGCAAGAACAAATATATGAACAATTAGGAGTAAAACTAGGAGAAAGTATATTTTCAAATTTTAACATAGTAACAAAAGTAAGATTAAAACAAAATAGATATATAGAAGATGTAAAAATAACAAAAAAATATCCTAACAAATTATTAGTAGAAATAAAAGAAAGAGAAAATAAATATCAAATTCAAACAGAAACAGGATTATATATATATATAGACTGCCAGGGATATATAACAAATTGTGCAACAGAAAAATTAGATTTAATAACAATAATTGGAATGAATATTACAGAAAACGATTTAGAAAATAAGAACAGGTTAGAAGATGAAGATTTAACAGTTAAACTTGAAAATATATTACAAATAGAAAAAGAAATGCAAGAAATAGAAATATTTGAAAAAATAACAGAAATTCAAGTAAAAGACAATTACATAATAAGTTTAGAAAATGGAATTACAATAAATCTAGGAAATGCCACAGACTTAAAAAGCAGAATGTATTATGTAAAAGCAATATTAAATAAAGAAACAGGTAATACTGGAACAATAAATGTAAATGGAAACTTAAATGAGGGATTTAGTCCATATTTTACATCAAACTAAAAATTCCAAAATAACAATTATAAAGAATTGGAGGAAAAGATGACAGACAAAAAATTAATTAGTTTAATATTAGGATGTATGTGTATATTATTAACAGCAGGAATAGCAATACAAGTAAGAACAATAAGTGGAATAGGAACAACAACAGGTAGAAATGAAACAGAAAATGAATTAAAAGATGCAATACTAAAAACAAAAGAAAAATATGATAACCTTTATACAGCATTAGAAAGAGCAGAAGCAAAATTAGAAGAAGAAAGAACAAATGCAACTCAAAACAATAGTGAATTAGCAAAGTTAGAAGAAGAAGTAAAAGAAGCAAACAAAAAACTAGGATTAACAGAAGTGACAGGAAATGGAGTAATAATAAAACTAAATGATAGTTTGACACCAAACATTAGCCTAGACCCAAATGAAGCGCTAATTCATTATGAAGATATATTAATGGTAATAAATGAACTAAAAAATGCAGGAGCTGAAGCAATATCTATAAATGGACAAAGAATAGTTCCAAATACAGTAATAAAATGTGATGGAACTGTAATAAAAGTAAATGGTCAAAAAATAGGAACACCATTTATAATACATGCAATAGGAATGCAAGAAACATTAGCACAAGTAAATAGATATAATGGATATTTGTGGACTCTAAAATATGATTACTTATTAGATGTAGGATATGAAAGAACTAAAAAGCCAATAACAATACCAAAATATGCAGGAACAATAAAATCAAAATATACTAAAAGCAATTAATACTAATTAGGAAGGAAGATATAAAAACATGAAAACAAAAATAAATAGAACTAAAATAGTAATGTCTATTACAATTGGAATAGCATGTTTTGCGTTAATGCTAGTAATGTTTATGCAATTTAAAGTAGTAAAACAAACAGATATAACATCAATAGAAACCATGAGAGAATCAGACTTAAGAGCAGAATTATCAGACTGGAAGACAAAATACAGTGAATTATCAGAAAGATATGAAGATGTAATAGCAAAAATATCAGAATACCAAAATGAAAGAATATCAGATGAAAAAACGGCACAACTACTACAAAATGAATTAGAACAATTAAATACAGCATTAGGCTTAACAGATGTAGAAGGAGAAGGAATAATAATAAATCTGCAAGACAAAGGTGGAGAAATGATGCCAGATGATGAAGGATATATAATATCAATTTCAGAAACAGATTTATTAGTTATAATAAATGAATTATTTGATGTAGGAGCAGAAGCAATATCAATAAATGGTAATAGGATAGTAGCCATGTCTGATATATTCAAAATAGGCGGGAAATATTTACAAGTAAATAGTCAACCAATAAGAGCACCTTATGAGATAAAAGTTATAGGAGATCCAACTTATTTAGAAAGTGCAGTATATAATAAAGATGGAAGAATAACTCAACTTCAAGATTCAGGACATGTAGTAGAAATTCAGACAGTAAAAAATAAAAAAATGATTATAGAAAAATATAATGGAACAATAAGTACAAAATATATGAATTAAATATAAACAATAGATAATAATTTATAAAAAATAAACATGATAGGAGAAAAATTATGATAGTTATAGCAATAATAATAGGTTGTGTTATAGGAGCTTTAATAGGAATAAATGCTCCAATAATACCATATACATATTCAACATTTTTAGCAATAGCAGTAATAGCAGCATTAGACTCTGTATTTGGAGGAATAAGATCAGTATTAAAGAAAAATTTTGATTTAGTCGTATTTATATCAGGATTTTTTTGCAACAGTATTTTATCAATTGCTTTAACATACTTAGGACAAAAACTAAACATAGATATATATTTAGCAGCATTAGTAGTATTTGTAGGAAGAATGTTTACAAATTTAACAATAATAAGATTACATTACATTGATAAATGGAAAGAAAAAAAGTCAATAAAAGAGGAAAATCAAAAACAAACTTAAAGCAAAATTTAAGTTAATAAAATCATTATTTAGGCAATAGAAAAAATCAAAAAGAATATTACAAAAATATTACAATTATTACAAAAATGTTTCAAAAATATTTCGATTTGTATTGACTTTTTTTGAAAAATGTAATATATATAACACTAGAAGAAAAACAAAGCAAAAAAATCGCAAATGTTCTATAAGATATGTAATATTATGCATAAATAGTAGAAAGAAAAACATAAACAAATGGAGGAATTATCTTGGCAATAGGTGATATCATAGTTGGTATTGATATAGGTACATCTAAAGTATGCACAGTTGTTGGAGAAGTAAACAACTTTGGTCAAATAGAAACTATATGTAGTTCATCTTGTAAATGTAGCGGACTAAAAAAAGGTAAAATAATAAATGAAGAAGAAATTAGCTTAAGTATAGCCAAAACAATTAAAGACTCAGAAGAAGAAGCAAATTTCAAAATAAATTCAGCATATGTGACAATACCAGGCAAGTATGTTACAATAGTCCAAAACAGCATATTAAAAGAATTAAAAGACAAGTTTGCGGGAATATCATTAAGAGATGTTCAAAATGCAATTATGCAGGCTAAAGACATAGAAATACCAGAAGGGAAAACAATAATAGACATAGTACCATCAGAAATAATACTTGATAACGGAAAAATTGTAACAGACCCAGTAGGCAATTTAAGTTCAAGTTTTACACTAAAAGCACAAGTACTATTAGCTAACAAAGATTATGTTAGGCAATTAACATCTATCTTCAAAAGAGTTGGAATAGAAATAGATGGAATAGTACCAACAGCATTAGCTGAAAGAAATTTAATGTTAGATACTAATGAATTATATGACAATGTAATGTTATTAGACATAGGAGCAGGAAACACAGAAATAGGAATATTTGAAGGAAACAAATTCACATATACAAACACAATTCCTTTAGGAGGAGAAAACATTACAAATGACATTTCATTAGTATTAAATATTTCAGAAGAAGAAGCGGAAAAATTAAAAAAACAATATGGACTAGCATTAAAATCATTCATAGACAATGACAATGAGATAATGTTAAATACATGTAGAGATGAGAGTAGAAATAAAGTTATAAAGAGTTCTGAATTAATTGAAATTATAGAAGCAAGAATTGAAGAAATATTTAGTCTAATAAACAAAGATATAACAAACCAAAATGTTAAACAAAATATAAACACTGTAGTTCTAACAGGAAGAGGTATATCTAGTATAAATAAAAGTGATGTAGCAGGAAAAATAAACTTAAACATACCTGTAAAAATGTCAACAGGAAGACTAATAAGTACAGTAAAAGCAGAATTTAGAACAAGTTATTCTCTTGTAAGATATATTGCAGCAAGACCATTTGCAAAAACAGTATCAAGTAAAATAGATACACAACCAAATGAAAGCGTATTTAAAGTAATAATGGAAAGAATAAAAGAATTCTTTTATTCATAAAAATAGTGCTTTGACAAAATAGCTGTTACAAAAAACAGCAAATAAAAAATTTATAATATAAATATATAGTTTTATGGGGAGGAAATCTTTATGATGGAATGTGAAGACGTAACAATGATAGATGGAGCAGCTACAATAAAAGTTATAGGTGTAGGTGGAGCCGGAAATAATGCAGTAAATCGAATGATAGAAGCAGGAATAAAAGGAGTAGACTTTATTGCTGTAAATACAGATAGACAAGCATTACAAAAATCAAAAGCAAGTACAAAAATTCAAATAGGCGAAAAAATAACAAGAGGACTTGGAGCAGGAGCAAATCCCGATATCGGAGCACAATCAGCAGAAGAAAACAAATCTGAAATTGCAGAAACATTAAGAGGAGCAGATATGGTATTTGTCACAGCAGGTATGGGTGGAGGAACAGGTACTGGAGCTGCACCAATAGTTGCACAAGCTGCAAAAGAAATGGGAATACTAACAATAGGAGTTGTAACAAAACCATTTACATTTGAAGGTAAAAAAAGACTTTCACAAGCAGAAAGAGGAATTGAAAGTTTAAAAGGAAAAGTAGATTCACTAGTTGTAATACCAAATGACAAACTATTACAAATAATTGATAGAAAAACTTCAATAAATGAAGCATTTAGAATGGCAGATGATGTATTAAGACAAGGTGTTCAAGGAATATCAGATTTAATAGCAGTAACAGGAACAGTAAACCTAGACTTTGCTGATGTAAAAACAATAATGTTAAATACAGGTATGGCACATATGGGAATAGGTAGAGCTTCAGGAGAAAATAGAGCAGAAGATGCTGCAAAACAAGCAGTACAAAGTCCATTACTAGAAACTTCAATAGAAGGAGCAAGAGGAGTTATTATAAATATAACAGGAGGAGAAGACTTAGGATTACATGAAGTAAATACAGCAGCTGAATTAGTTCAACGTAGTGTAGACCCAGAAGCAAATATTATATTTGGTACAGTCACAGACCCAGAGATGAAAGACGAAATACAAATTACAGTTATTGCTACTGGATTTGAAAAACCAGAAGCTAGAGTAGCAGCTAATGTAGATAGCTTTGTTAATAAACAATGGGAGAAAAAAATAAATTCAATTCCATCATCAACAGACATGAATTCTTCTTCAGGAGATTTAGATATACCAGCATTTTTACGTAAAAACAAAAATAAAAACATGTAAAAAAAAAATACCGGTTCTTAATAAAAATTAAGACCGGTATTTTTTTATTTAAAATTTATTTCTCTTTAAGGTAATAAATGACAATATTTTTATAAGAAAAGTTATATAATAAAAAGGACATCTTAAAAAGAAAGAAGGCAACACAAAATGACAATTTATATAGATGTAATCTTTTTTGAAAATCTTATAATGAATAGCATAATTTTATATGCAACATCAATAATATTAAAAGTAAAAATAAAAAAAATAAGATTAATATTATCTAGTGTTATAGGAGCAATTTATTCTATAATTTTATATATATCTGAAATGCAATTATATAATTCCATAATATCAAAAATAATATTATCAATAATTATGGTATATGTAGCATTTAACTCACAAAATCTAAAAAAGCTATTTAAACAAATTGTAATATTTTATTTAACATCATTTGTATTTGGGGGAGTAGCTCTTTATTTTATTAATTTTATAAACCCACAAGATATTTTCATAAAAAATGGAATAATTGCAAGTCAATATATTTTGCAAGCAATATTATTAGGTGCAATAGTAGCATTTATAGTTATTAAAATTTCATTTAAAATTATAAAAACTAAAATTAATCCTAGAGACATGTATTGCAATGTAAAAATCAAATTAAATGGAAAATCAGTAAAAGCAAAAGCAATGATAGATACAGGAAACCTTGTAAAAGAACCTATTACAAAAACACCAGTTATTATTGTAGAAAGAAGCTTATTATATGATATTTTGCCAAAAGAAATTTTGAACAACTTAGAAAATATATTAAGTGGAAATTTGGATGAAATACCAAAAGAAATTCAAGAAAATTATATTTCAAAACTAAAATGTATACCATTTTCGTCTTTAGGAAAGCAAAATGGCATGTTAGTTGGTATTAGAGCAGAGCAAATAGAAATAGAAAAAGAAGATGAAAACAAAAATTCAAATGATGTTATAATAGGAATATATGACAAATCTTTAACTAAGAAAGGAGAATATAGAGCACTAATAGGAATGGAATTAATTTAAAAACACAAGTTCGCAAAATCAGTCAAGAGTAAGCGAACTGACGTTTTAGAAAATAAAAATTTTTCAAGAATTTTACAAAAAGGCTTGCAAAATAATCATAAATGTATTATTATTGATTCAAGGTGGAGAAAAGTGGAGCAAAGTGGTAAAAAAGTGGAGAGGAGGAAATTCAATTGTTAATAGGTGAATATGAACATTCTCTAGATGTTAAAGGAAGATTAATAATGCCAGCAAAATTAAGACAAGACATTGGAGAAACATTTATAATAACAAAAGGTTTAGATGGATGTTTATTTGTATTTTCACAAAATGAATGGTTGAATTTTGAAACAAAATTAAAATCCCTTCCATTATCAGACAAAAATGCAAGAAACTTTGTAAGATTTTTCTTATCAGGTGCAACAGAATGTGAAATAGACAAACAAGGAAGATTTCTTATTCCAGTAAATTTAAGAGAAGCTGCAAAACTAGAAAAAGATGCTGTAATTGTAGGAGTAGGAACTAGACTAGAAATTTGGGATAAAACAACTTGGGAGAAATGTGATGAAAATATATCAGCAGATGAAATTGCAGAAAATATGACTATGTTAGGTATATAACTTGAAAAAGTTTATATAAATTAATTTTTATTAAATTGTCACTAAATAGGACAATTACTAAAGATTAGTAGTACTAAAGAAAAAAATACAAAAGAAATCAAACAAAAGAAAAGAATAAAGATACAAAAGATGAAAAAACAAAAGATAAAATTACAAAAGAATATTCAAAAAAACAAAAGATAAAAATATAAAGATAAATTCCAAAGAAAAGAATTATCAAAAATTAAGAGTAAGCAAAAAATAAACAGCTTTATAATAAAAATGAGGTGAAAAGTTGGAATTTAATCATAAGCCAGTATTATTGGAAGAAACAATAAAAGGATTAAATATAAAATCAAATGGAATATATGTAGACGGAACTTTAGGAGGAGCAGGTCATAGTAAAGAAATACTAAAAAAGCTATCTTCTAAAGGTTTACTCGTTGGAATAGATAGAGATGAAGAAGCACTAAAAGCAGCAAAAGAGAATTTAAAAGAATTTCAAAATGTAAAATATATACATGGAAATCATGATGAAATAGAAGAAATATTAGAAAACTTACATATAGAAAAAGTAGATGGAATTTTATTAGATTTAGGTGTATCATCATACCAATTAGATGAAAGAAATAGAGGATTTAGCTATTTAGGAAATAATCAATTAGACATGAGAATGGACAAAAATCAACCTTTAACGGCGAAAAAAGTCGTAAATTCATATTCAGAAGAACAATTAGCAAATCTCATTTATGAATATGGAGAAGAAAGATTTTCAAGGCAAATAGCTAAAAATATATGCATATCAAGAAAAGAAAAAGAAATTGAAACAACTGAGGAACTTGTAAAAATAATAGAAAAATCAATTCCAGCATTTGCTAAAAAAGATGGTCATCCAGCAAAAAGAACATTTCAAGCAATACGAATAGAAGTAAATAATGAAATAAAGCCATTATATGATACAGTAAAAAAATGTATAAAACTTTTAAAAAGTGAAGGAAGACTATGTATAATAACATTCCACTCATTAGAAGACAGAGCAGTAAAAAATGCATATATTGATGCACAAGGAAAATGTACATGCCCCAAAGATTTACCATATTGTATATGTGGTGCGAAATGTGAAGGAAAAATTATAAATAAAAAGCCAATAATATCAACAAAAGAAGAACAAGAAGAAAATTCAAGGTCTAGAAGTGCAAAACTAAGAATTTTTGAAAAAATTTAAAATAAAAAATTTATTATTTTAAATAAAAAAACATAGGAGGTGAGTAATATATGCCAAGAAATTTATATCAATACGAAACAAGCCCAAGAAAATATGAACCAGAATATACACCTAAAAGAACAAATAGAGAAAATGTAGAAAAGAGACAAATTTCTAAAAATAAGAAAACAAAAACAAGATATCAAACAGTAAAAAATAAAAAAACGCAAGAAAAGAAAAAACAAGCAAAACAAATTATAATAGTTGCTATAATATTTGGTATGTTACTCGCAGTAAGTTATAGAGAAATTTCAATTATGGAAATGTTTAACCAAAAGAAAAAAATGGAAAACAATTTAGCAGTTATTGAAAAAGAAAATGGGCAAGTAGAAAAAAGTATTAGAGAAGTAGAGAGTACTTTAGACTGGAATAAAATAAGACAAGTTGCAACAGAAGAATTAGGAATGAAGACAAAAAGTGTTTTGCCAATAGAGTTAGAAAAATCAGATAATGTAGAGACAGAAAACAAATTAATAAAAGAAGAAAAAACGAATTGGTTAGAAGAAATTATAAAAAAAATATTTATAAGATAAATTTAAAATAAAGGATATTTTTAATATCCTTTATTTTTAAACTTTAAGTTTTTTTATTATTTTAATTTCCTCATATAATTTTTCAAGACTATTTTTTCTTAATGTATAGGCTTCTGAAAATTCATGATAAAGGTTTGTTATATTTTCTTTTAATTCATTAGGTTTTAAATAAAATTTTATATATTGTTCATAATACTTAACATCAGATTTTTTCTTCGAAGAATTTCTTTTTTCTATAAGTTCCTCGATTTTTTCGAATCTTTCAATTTCCTTTTTCAAGAAATCAACATAATCTATAGTATAAGCAATTTCATATTCGATATCATTTATAACAACTTTGATAAGTTTTTTTACAATTAATTTGTTATTTTTACCAGAATTGGTAAAACCTGTTCCCTTTGGAGCATTTGGAGAGGGCTTAGTATTATCTATAATAATTTTCAAAGCTTCTGAAATTCCAATATGAGACTTATATTGTCTTTTATTAACAAGTGCATCAAATTCATCAGCAACTCTTATAATTTGGGCTTCAAAAGGAATCTTATTTTTAATCAATCCTTGAGGATATCCTGTTCCATCAAGTGCTTCATGATGATAATAAGCACCAGCATAATATGGCATAAGTTTTTTATCTTTAAGACATAATTGATATCCTAAAGTAGTATGTGTTTTCATAATTTCATATTCTTCACTTGTTAACTTTGAAGGCTTTTGAAGAATTTTTGATGGAATGAACATTTTACCAATATCATGTAAATATGCACAAGTAGTACAATATTCAGTAAAACCTTTAGAACAATGTAGTTTTTTACACAAGTTGCAAGTGATTGTAGCAACATTTTCAGAATGTTTTCTGGTAAAAACATCTAAAGAATCTAACAAATTCAACTGATATTGTATGGACTTATTCAAATTATAAGATTTTAAATAAGTTTGATCATAAAAATCAAAATTTCCTATATTATTCATTTTCTTTTGTCTCCTTTTGTCATTTAAAAATATATTAAATTTCAATAATGTCATTTTCATAATAACATTAATTTTTAAAAAGTGCAAGAAATTTTTATTAGTGAAAATAAAAAGTTATAATAAAATTTAAAGAAAAACAAAAAAATAAGAAAAAATATAAGTCTGTAATTCATGAAAAAAGCAGGAATAATGAAGAAATGTCGAATTAAGTCGAACGATTTTTCTTGACAATAATATTAAATGATGTTAACATAGTTATAGAATTTAATTCAAACAAATTCAATCAAAAATTATTTCGAAATAAATCAAAAACTCAACAAAGAAGGTGATAGTAAATTAATGTTTAAATTTACTAAAACTGGTATAAACCGTACAATTGTTATTATATCAATAATTCTATTTTGTTGTATTCAAATATTTATATATAAAATAACAAAGCCGATAACAAGTAAAACAAAAGAAGAAGTAGAATATATGATAAAAATTGATGAAAAAATTATACCAGAACAAAAAAATAGTATAGCCCCAAATATAGAAATATGGCAAATAGAAATACCAGCAATATCATTAATAGCCAATATAGCAGAAGGAACAGAAAAAGAAACACTAAATAAATACATAGGGCATTTTGAAGAAACTCCAATAGAAGAAGGGAACATATGTCTTGCAGCGCATAATAGAGGATATGAAGTAAATTATTTTCAAAATCTAAAAAAATTAAAAGAAGGAGAAGAAATAATATATAGACATGGAAAATTCGAAAAGACATATGAAGTAACAAAAAATAAAATAATAAAAGACACAGACTGGGAAGAACTAGAAAACACAGATAAAAACACAATAACACTAATAACATGTGTAGAAAATGAGCCAAATTATAGAAGATGTGTTAAAGCTATAGAAAAAGACCCAAACTATAATTATTAAGTTAATAATTCCCAAAAGGATTATTATAAATTTCATATTTTTCTAAAAAAACAAAAACAAGGAGGAATTTTATTGAAGAAAAAAAGTAAAAAAACAAAAACATTAGTAATTGCACTAATAACAATATTAGCTTTAGGATTAGGAGGTGTAACATATGCAAAATATGCATCAAAAATAGATGTATCAGCTCAATTAGATATAGCAAAATGGGTATTTAAAGTAAATGGAAGTACAGAGCAAAAGCAAACAATAAATTTAACAGAAACATTAAAACCAGATCCATCATTACTATCAACTGGAAAAATAGCACCAGGAACTCATGGAGAATTTAAAATAAAAATTGATGCAACAGGAACAGATGTAGGAATGAACTATGAAGTAAAAATAAAAAGTCTATCTGAAAAACCAAAAAATTTAGTATTTTCATGTGATGGAGTACAACTTGAAAATTTTACTGACACCACTACAATAGGAGGAGGTCAAATATTTACAACTCAAGAAGACAAAACAAAAACATTTACAATTGGCTGGAAATGGGATTATGAAAGCAAGAATAATGGAAGAACGATAGAAGAAAATGACATAGTAGATACACAAGATTCACAAAACATAACAGACTATAGATTTGAAATAATATCAACAGGTGTACAAACACCTATAAACTATTAAAAAAGTAATAACAGAAAAATATGAAAAAAAGAAAAAAGTAAAGGAGGAATTATAATATAAAATTAAAAATTAATAGGAAAATACCTATATTAGCTATTTTTACTATAATTATAATAATTCTATCTATGCAAACAACATTTGCCAAATATATATCAAAAATTAAAACTATAGGAACAATAGAAATAGCAAAGCCAATATTTATAGTTGAAGGAACCGAAAAAACAAAAATAAATGAAATAAATAATATAGGCTTTTATGAATTCAAAGTAAAAAATTATGACGATACACAAATAAGTGAAACAGACTTTTTATACACTATTGAAATCATGTCAGATATATGTGAAAATGTAAAATTTGAATTATATAATGAAGATAAGCCAATACCATTAAAAAATCAAAAAACAGATACTTTATATATTTCAGGAAATGTAAAAACAGAACAAAACTATAAATTAAAGGTAACATATGATAAAAAATTAGGAAACAATGGAAAAAACATACTAGAAGAAGTACAAGTTAAAGTTCATGCAGAACAAGGATAGTGAGTAAATGAAAAAGAAAATAATTTTTGTAATAATAATAATTTTGATTCTAATATTTATAATTCTAAATTTTTATAATTCAAAAACAAATATAATAGAAGATATAGAAATATTCGGAATGTGGGAAGATATCATAAAAAAAGACAAAATTGAAAATAAAAAAAGAAATGAATATAACATAGATGAAAGCAAAGAAATAAATATAGACATAATGAGTACAATTCAAAATGGAATAAATCCATATAATAAAAATAAAATATACAAAAAAATAGCACCAGGTTGTAAAGGAAACTTTATTTTAAAATCAAATAAACCATTAAGTTTTGATAATAAACTAATAATAGAAGAAATGTATCAAAAGCCACAAAATTTAAAATTTATTATAGATAATACTTCATTTAGCACTATACAAGAATTGCAACCTAAAATAACTAAAATTCTTAGAAAAACAAATAGAGTAGTAATAGAATGGGAATGGAAGTATGAGTCAGGTAAAGACGAACAAGACACTCAAGAAGGAGAAAACTTAAAAGAATATAAAATTATAATAAAAGTATTATAAAATATATGAAAGGAGAAAAGCTAGAATAAAAAGCTAATATGTGAAAAATGAAATTAAAAAATGCAGTTTTAATAATTATAATTTGTACATTAATAATAATTTTTACGCCAAAGTCATATGCCAAATATGTTTTTGACTATACGCAAAAGGCTATAGAAATAGAAATAACTTCTGAAAATTTAGTAAAAAATGAATAAAATTATAATTTATAATATTAACAAAACATAAGAAAAAAAGAAAAAAGTTTTAATTTGAAAATTATATATAAATAGATAGTTAATATTACAAACAAAATAATTATAATATTTAATATAAAAACTGTATAAATTCCATTATAGTGGAAAAAATTAGAATATAAACTTTCTAAAGGAGTGATATAATGGAATCAAGCGATATGAAAAATATGGTAGTTCTAAAAAATCTTCCATCTAATATGGTAGAAGAAGCGATAATAATTTTTAAAGAAACGCAAAAAATTAAAGAGAAAGAATTGGTAGATAAAAATTTAAAAATCAATATTAGTCAAGAAAAAACAAAATCAAAAGAATATATTTTAAAAGAAGCAGAAATGCTTGTAACAGATTATATCAATAAAATAGAAAAACGAAAAAATTCCAATAAAAATAAAGAAAGTACAAGCAAAAAATATAAATATTTAAAACAATATAGTATTGTTTCTACTATACTTTTAATTGTCAGTTTAATAATTAATTTCATATAATAGTATAAAACACTTTGCAAATGCATAAATATTAAAAAAAGCATTAGACAAAGTGTTTTATTCATTTAAAGAACATATTTATATCTTTATAAAATGTTTTTAGTAGGAGGAACATATGGAAAAAGTAATGTCAGTTGAAGATAGAATTAAAAGAGCAGAGGAAAGATATTATAAAACAAGATTAGATGAAAACATTGCAAAAAATGAAGGAATAAATGAATTAAGAAGAAAGATATCAAAAGATAAACCAAAAAAAGAAATAAAACTTTTTCAAAAAATAGTAAAACAAATAATATTATGTTTGTTAATATATGGAGGATTTTATTTAATAGTAAACAATAATTACATATTTTCAAAAGATTTTACAGATAAAGCAAAAGAAATATTAGAACAAGATATAAACTTTGTTAAAGTTTATAAAGTTATAAAAAGTAAACTAGATGAATTTTATCAGAAAGTAAATAATGAAGAAAACTTGCAAAACAATGATGTAAACATAGGCGGAGCTATTGAAGATGAACCTATACAAGATATAGATACTTTAAGTATGGAAACTAATATTGAAGATATCATAAATATTACAGATATTGCTGAACAAACAGTAGAAAATTTAGAAGCACCTCAAGAAAATAATGAAGAAAAGCTAGAGATTAACCAAGATATAAACAATTTAAGTCAAATGGAACAAGATGCAAACTTTGTTAAAAGTACGGTGAATTTCGTAAAACCTATAAATGGTGAAATAACTTCAAAGTTTGGACCTAGAAATCCCACAACATTAACAGTTCCGAAAAATCATAAAGGTACAGATATAGCATCTACAATTGGAACTAAAATTATATCTGCAACAGATGGAACTGTAGTACTTGCATCTTCACAAGGAGACTATGGAAATCATTTAAAAATACAAATAGGAGACATATTAATTGTATATGCACATTGCAATAAGTTGTATGTAAATCAGGGAGATAACATAAAACAAGGTCAAGAAATTGCAGAAGTTGGAGATACAGGAAATGTTACAGGTCCACATTTGCATTTTGAAATAAGATATCAAGGCAGATATATAGATCCGGAAATGATTTTAGAATTATAACAAAAGAAAATACTTTAAAAAAGGAGAAAAGCTTTGAAAATTAGAATAGATTTAAAAATTTTTGTTTTTTTGTTTTTATTTTATCTAACAAATCAAATAAAAATTTATTTAGTAATAATGATATTTTGCGCAATTCATGAATTTGGACATATTGCAATAGGACTGTTATTAAAAATGAAAATAGAAAAATTAGAAATTTTACCATGTGGATTATCAATTTCATTTAAGGTAAATCCTAAAGATTTAAACTATAAAATAAAAAAAGGAACATTATTAGAACTGAAAAAAGCAATAGTTGCATTATCAGGACCTATTGTAAGTATAATTTTGACAATAATATATATTTATATTGATCCTACTTTTATAACAAAAGAAGAAGCAATATATTCAAATATTTTGATTTTAATTTTTAATATGTTACCAATATATCCTTTAGATGGTGGAAGAATTTTAAAGGGAATATTATACATAGAAATTGGAAATATAAAATCAAAAAAAATAGTAAACTATATTTCTAATTTTACAATGATTATATTTACAATTTCAAGTAGTATTGCTGTGTACTATTTTAAAAATATAGCAATTTTTTTAATATGTATATTTTTATGGGTTATAACACTACAAGAAAATAAAAAATTTAAAAATGACATGAAAATTTATGATTTAATAGACTTAGAAAATAAAAAATCATAAAATACTGACAAAATAGTAATAGAGTGTTATAATAAAAAGCAAAATTAAAAATAATATATTGAATAAAGAGGTAAAAATGTTAGAAAAATGTACAATATGTCCACATAAATGTGGAATAGATAGAACAAAAAATATTGGAAGATGCAAGTCAACAGATAAAATAAAAATAGCATTATATTCAATACACAACTTTGAAGAACCATGTATAAGCGGAACCAATGGTTCTGGAACGATATTTTTTTCAAATTGTAATATGAACTGTATTTATTGCCAAAATTATGAAATAAGCCAATTAGGAAAAGGAAAAGAAATAACAATAAGAGAACTTGCAAATATTATGTTAGAACAACAAAAAAGGAAGGTAGAAAATATTAATTTAGTAACACCAACAAGTTATGCAATTCAAATAATAGAAGCAATTAAAATTGCCAAATCAGAAGGATTAAACATTCCAATAGTATATAATACAAATGGATATGAAAATGTAGAAACATTAAAATTATTAGAAGGATATATAGACATATATTTACCAGATTTAAAATATTTTTACAATGAATTAGGAAAGAAATATTCAAAAGTAGATAATTATTTCGAAATTGCAACAAAAGCAATAAAAGAAATGTTTAGACAAGTTGGCAAATTTGAGATAAACGAAAAAGGAATAATGAAAAAGGGGCTAATGATAAGACACTTAATTTTACCAAATCAGATAGAAAACAGTAAGAAAATTTTAGAATGGATAAAAGGAAATTTAAGAGACGATGTATATATAAGTATTATGGCTCAATATTTTCCAACATATAAAGCAAAAGAAATAAAAGAACTAAATAGAAAATTAACAAATGAAGAATATGAACAAATAGAAAACTATTTATACTCACTAGATATACAAAATGGATATATTCAAGAACTCGGAGAACATGAAGAAGAATATGTGCCTAAATGGAATTTTTAAATAAAAATATTGATAAAAAATTACTTTTTGATATAATATATAAAAAAATAAAGGAGGAAAATATGAGATTAGTTGAACCATGGATTAAAGCTGAAAAATTTGACGGAGTAAGAATAATGAAAAAAATTGAAAAAGCATGTAGGACATGTTATAGGTCTGAAGGAAGTATAACAGAAGATAGCTATAAAAATTTATTAAAAAATTGTATAACAAGAGGACATGAATCAGTATTAGAACATGAAAAAATAACAGTAAGAATTTGTTGTGATATAGGCTTTTATAAAGACATAACAAGACATAGATTTGGAAGTTTCTCAATAGAATCAACAAGATATTGTAGTTACAATAAAGACAAATATGGAAATGAAATAGCATTTATAAATCCATCTGCATATATAAAAGATAAAGAAATATTTGAAACATGGAAAAAATGTATGGAAGAAATAGAACAAAAATATATGAAGATGAAAGAATTGGGAGCTACCACAGATATGTGTAGATTAGTATTACCACATTCAACAGCAGCAGAAGTAACGATGACAGCCAATATAAGAGAATGGAAACATATTTTAGGACTAAGATGCTCAAATAAAGCACATCCTTCAATAAGACAAGTACTTATACCACTATTAAAATTATTTCAAAAGGAAATGCCAGAAATATTTGATAGTGTACAATATGATACAGAGTTTTCTGAAAGTGATTATGCACAACTATCAATTGAAGAAATATAAAAGATAAGAGGAAATAAAAGATGGGATTAAAAGTAGAAAAAGTTAGTAAATATTTTGGAGAAAGATTAGCAGTAGACAATATAAGTTTTGAAATGGAAAAACCAGGAGTATTTGGGTTATTAGGAACAAATGGAGCCGGAAAAACAACAACAATAAGAATGATACTTGGAATCTTGAAAAAAGATGCTGGAGAAATAACTTGGAATGGAAGAAGTGTAGAAAGAAAAAATGTAAATTTTGGATATTTGCCAGAAGAAAGAGGAATATATCCAAAAATAAAAATATATGAACAATTACTTTATTTTGCAGAATTAAAAGGAATGAAAAAGGAAGAAGCTTGCAAAGAAATAGATTATTGGATGAGTAGACTAAAGGTAGAAGAATACAAAAATATGCAAGCAGAAAAATTATCAAAAGGAAATCAACAAAAAATACAATTCATAACAGCAATACTAAACAACTCAGAATTAATAGTTTTAGATGAACCATTTAGCGGACTAGACCCAGTTAATACTGAAATATTAAAAGAAGTAATAACAGAACTTGTTGAAAAAGGAAGATATATAATAATGTCAAGCCACCAAATGAGCTCAATTGAAGAATTCTGCTCAGATGTAGTAATTATAAATAGAGGAAAAACTGTATTAAAAGGAAATTTAAAACAAATAAAAGATAGTTATCAATCAAATAGACTAGAAATAAGTGTAAAACAAAACATTACTACATATATAGAAGAGTTAGAAATGCAAATTGAAAAAAATATAGACAACAATTATGAAATAAAAATAGAAAATGAAAAACAAGCACAAACTTTATTAAAAAAACTTGTAGATAAAAATATTGAAATATATAAATTTGAATTAAAAAAACCAAGTTTAAATGACATATTTATAGAAAAGGTAGGTGCTTAAGATGAGAGATTTATTTGTAGTAGCAAAATTTACTATTAAAGACATGATAAAAAGAAAATCTTTTATAATATCAAATATTATAATATTAGTTATGATAATAATAGGTTTTAATGTTCCTAATATAATAAAATTGGTAAAAGGAGAAAACGAAACTTTTGATGAGACAAAATTATGCATAATTGATAATAATAACATATTTGAAGGAACATTAGAACAATTAAATGAGATGAAATTAGGATATAAAGTAACTGTAAAAAATGAAGATATTGAATTTGAAAAAATAAAAGAAATGATGGAAAAACTTGAAATAGATGAAGCAATAGTAATAACCAAAATGGAAGATGGAAAGATAAATTTAGAATATATTGTTGAAAATATAGCATATATAGAAAAAATGCCAGAACAATTAACAAATGCTATAACTAATATATATAGCAATTTACAAATATCAAAATTAGGATTAACACAAGACCAACTACAAACTTTAGTACCAAATTTTAATTTCGAAATAAAACAAACTGATGAGCAAGAAGTTCATGGAAATCAATTTGCAATGATGTTAATGTCACTGATATTATTTTATGCAATATATTTTTGTGCATATCAAGTATCAACATCAATAACAACAGAAAAAACTTCAAAAATAATAGAAACACTTGTCACATCAACAGCACCAAGAACAATAGTGCTTGGTAAAACTATTGGAATAGGAATAGTAGGATTATTACAAATTATAGTAATGATAATAACAGCATTAATATCTGGAAGACTATTTTTAGAAGAAGGAATGTTAGATGGAATAATAGATTTATCAAGCATAACACCATTTTTAGGTATTATAACTATAATATATTTCTTATTAGGATATGCAGTTTATGCATTATTATATGCATTAACAGGCTCAACTGTTAGTAAACCAGAAGATGTTCAATCTGCTAATGGGCCTATTGCAATAATTGCAGTTATTGGATTTTATTTAGCATATTTTACAATGATAAATCCAACGAGTGAACTAAATAAGCTAGCAGCAATACTTCCAATATCATCACCATTTTGTATGCCATTTAGAGTAATGATGGGACTTGCATCAACTTCAGAAATAGTAGTGTCAATTTTGTTAATATTAGTTACAATATTTGTAGTAGCAAAAATATCTATAAAGATATATTCACAAGCTATATTAAATTATGGAAGTAAAATTAATTTTAAGGACATGCTAAATATGTATAAAAATAAAAATGTGTAGAAATGATAAACTAGATTAATATGTAATAAAAGTAAAAAAACCTCATATACATTAATAAACAAAAAATGTATAGGAGGTTTTTTATATGGAAGTAACAAAAGAGACTTTAAAAGTAAATAAAAATGTATGTATAAAAAAAGAAATTATAAATGTTAAAGGAGACATGATAGTTCCTGATTCTAAACCAGATATATTAAACACAATAAACACTAATGGAAATGTATGTATATACAAAAAAGAAGTTATAGATGGAAAACTAAGAATAGATGGAAACATATTAACATATATAATGTATTTAGCAGATGGAGAAAAAGACAATATAAGAGGGTTAAATACAGGACTAGATTTTTCAGAAACTATAAATATTCCTGAATTACAAGTAGGAATGGATGCAGAAATAGAGCCAAAAATAAAATCTATAGAATGTAAAGTATTAAATGGAAGAAAAATAGCAATAAAAACAACTTTAGAAATAGTTATAAAAATAACATCTAAAGAAGATGCAAATATTGTAATAGGAACAAATGATGAAAATATTCAAGTTCTAAACAAAAAAATGAAAATAAACTCATTATTAGGAACAGGAACTACAAAAGGCTATGTTAAAGAGAACATATCAATTCCTAATACAGATAATTTTGCAGAAATATTAAATGTACAAATTTGTTTAACAGATAAAGACATTAAAATAAGTTATAATAAAGTGATTGCAAAATCAGAAGTAGAAGTAAAATTAGTTTATTTAACAGAAGAGGGAAAAATATGTACAACACAAGCAAAGTTACCATTAGTTGGTTTTATAGATATGCAAAATATAAAAGAAGAAAATATGTGTGAAATATCATATCTAATAAAAAATATAGTAATTAAACCAAATTCAATGGAAGAACATTCAATATATATTGAAATAGAAGTTGAAATTTCATGTATAACATATGAAGAAAAGGAAATTAATGTGATTCAAGATATGTATTGTCCCGGTGAAAAAATAGAATTTGAAGAAACCAAATTAAATACAATGACAAATAAAAAACATAATAAAAATTTATGTGCAATTAGAGAAAAAATAAATGTATCAGAATTAACAACAGGAAAAATAATAGATGTTGGAATTATTACAATTATAAACAAAGAAAATAAACTAAATGGCAAGATAATATATGAATGTGAATTAGAATTAAACTTTATATTTACAGACAATTCTTCAACAGGAGTAAATACAAAAAAAGTTAGTATTCCATTTGAACAAACAATAGAAGGAATAAATAATGATAGCATTACAAATACAAAAATAGATATAAGTTCACAGGAATTTATTAATCAATCTGGAGTAGTAAGTGTTAATGCAGATTTGATATTTGAAACAGATACATATCAAAATTCAGAAATACCAGTAATAAATAATATTACAGAAGAGGAAATAGAAAACTTTGAAGATTATAGTATAATAATATATGTAGTAAGAAATGGGGATACTTTGTGGAAAATAGCTAAAAGATTTGGAAGCACAGTTGATGATATTATAAGAGTAAATGGAATTGAAGACCCAAATAAAATAAATGTTGGAGAAAAAATATATATTCCTAAATATGTACTAAAAAAAGCAAAAGAACCAATAACATTATCTATAAATGTCTAAAATTTATTCTAGAAAAAGATTTATATTAAAGCCCAGAAATAATATAAATCTAAAAGTTGTAAAATTTAAGAAAAAGACAATGAGAATTATTCTAATTTTAATAGTAATAATTTTACTTTTAAAAATGTCTTTTAACCGAATAGAACCAGTATTTAAGGCAATGTGTGAAGAAAAAGCAAAATCAATTGCAACAATTATAACAAATCAACAATCTAGTATTATAATTAATAATTACAAATATGAAGAATTATATACAATAGAAAAAGACTCCAATGGAAATATTGCAGTCATAAAATCGAATGTTGCACCAATAAACAATATGGTGTCACAATTAACAGAAGCGATTCAAAATAAATTTGATAGTATTGAAGATATTGAAATTAGTATACCATTTGGAAATTTAACTGGTATATATTTTCTTTCTGGGTTTGGACCTGATATTCCGTTAAAAATTTCTATGACAGGAATGGTTGATACAGAAATAAAAAGTGAATTTATTTCACAAGGAATTAATCAAACACTACATAGAGTATATGTTAATTTTGAATGTAATATGTCTGTTGTTACATCATTCAAAAATTATGATAAAAAAATAGTTAATCAAGTAATTATTGCTGAACATGTTATTGTTGGAAATATTCCTGATTCTTATTATAATTTAGAAGGTATGTCTAAAGAAGATACAATGAACGTTATACAATAAAAAAATCAAGTTATAACTTAATAATTATAACTTGATTTTTTTGATTAATAATAATTATGCCATAGCATTTAATTTCTTTGACATACTAGATTTTTTTCTAGCAGCTGTATTTTTTACAATAACACCTTTTGTGCAAGCTTGGTCTATTTTCTTTGTAGCTTCAGACATTAATGTAGTAGCTTCAGTTTTATTACCAGCAGCAACAGCTTCCTCAAATTTCTTTACAGCTGATTTATATGCACTTTTAACCATATTATTTGTTAATGTTTTCTTTTCAATAATTTTAACTCTTTTTTTTGCTGATTTAATATTTGGCATGTTTAATGCACCTCCTCTTAGTAAATTAAACTATAACGCATACAATTATATCATACAAAAATAAATTTGACAAGTCAAAAATAGAAATAATTTTTTGTTATACCAAAAATATTTATAAACTAACAATAATACCAAAAAAATATTATAAAATAAGTCACATTTCGAAAATTTTTTAAAAATATTGCACTTGAAGAAAGAATATGTTATATTAATATATAATATTGAACAAACAATTAGGTTCAAAATAGAAAGGAAAGTGGTAAAAATGATAGCAATAGGAAGTGACCACGGAGGATATAAATTAAAAGAAGAAATAAAAAAATATTTAGAAGAAAAAGAAATTGAATATGAAGATTGCGGAACATTTTCAGAAGAAAGAGCAGAGTATCCAGAAATTGCAAAAGTAGTAGCAAAAGAAATACAAAACAAAGAATGTAACCAAGGAATATTAATATGCCGTTCAGGTATAGGAATGAGTATAGTAGCAAACAAATTTAAAGGAATAAGATGTGCAAAATGTGACAATGAAGAAGAAGCAAAATTTTCAAGAATGCACAATAATAGTAATGTTTTAGCACTAGGAGCAGATTATATAAATGTAAACCAAGCAATATGCATAGTAAGAGCATGGATTGCAACAGAATTTGAAGGTGGACGACATGAAGAAAGAATAGAAATGATTAATGAAATAGAAAATGAAAATATGAAATAGTGGAGGCACATCAATGTGGGGAAATATAGCGATAGCATTTATATTAGCATTTATAGTATCATTTATGGCGACACCATACACAATAAAAATAGCTAATAAAATAGGAGCAGTAGATATACCAAAAGACCAAAGAAGAATGCATACAAAAAAAATGCCCAAATTTGGAGGTCCTGCTGTAATATTAGGATTTATTGTTTCAATGATATACCTAGTAATAGTAATGAGTATAGAAGAAAGTTTAGACTTATTTGCAGAACAAGAATATGGAAAAAAACTAATAGGAATATTGCTAGGAATAATAGTAATTGCAATAACGGGGATAATAGATGACATAAAAACATTAAAGCCTTGGCAAGAATTATTAGGACAAATTATTGCAGCAATAATAGTAGTATCATTTGGAATACAAATTGAACATTTAGATATACCATTTTTATATATGGTAGGCTTAAATAATGAAATATCTACAATAGTTACTATATTGTGGATAGTAGGAGTAACAAATGCAATTAATTTAATAGATGGGCTAGATGGCTTATCATCAGGAATATCTCTAATATCATGTATATCATTATTAATAATATTTTTAATGAACGGCTCACCTATAATTGCAACAGTTATAGTAACAGCAATGAGTGGAGCATTAGTAGGATTTTTACCATATAATTTTTCACCAGCCAAAACATTTATAGGAGATACAGGTTCAAATTTTTTAGGATTTATGTTAGCAGTAGTATCAATACTAGGAGTTGCCAAAACATATACAGCAGCAGTAATAGTATTACCAGTAATAGTATTAGGATTACCGATATTTGATGTATTATTTGCAATAATAAGAAGAATAGTAAAAGGAAAATCAATAAAAGCAGTATTTAAACCGGACAAAGGGCATCTACATCATAGACTAGTTGAAAAAGGATTTTCACAAAAGCAAGCAGTATTGATATTATATGGTTTAAGTGCATCACTTGGAATGTTTGCAATAATATTATTTGACAGTGGAATATGGAAAGCACTATCATTTCTACTAATGATAATTGCATCAGTTGCGATTGGATATAGAAACTTTATAAAAGAAAAAGAAAAAAAATCACAAATAACAGAAGGAGAAAAATAAAATAAAGAAAAAATGCAGAAATGGATGTGAAAAAAACATGTTAAAAGAATTTAAAGAATTTGCAACAAAAGGTAATATAATGGACTTAGCTGTTGGTGTGGTAATGGGAGGTTCTTTTCAAAAAATAGTAACATCATTAGTTCAAGACATAATAATGCCAGCTGTATCAGTACTTACTGGAAAAGTTGACTTTTCAGATATGGTAATAACAATAGGAGACTCAACAATAAGATATGGAAATTTTATAACAGCAATAGTTGACTTTTTAATAATATCATTTTCAATATTTATAATGATAAGATATTTAAACAAATGGAACAAAATTAAAGAATTAGGAGAAATGGCAGCAATAAAGTTAGACAAAAATGGAAAAATTATAAAAGTAAAACCAAAAAAGAAACAAGAGCCTGAGCCAGTTAAAGAGCCAGAAACTAAGATTTGTCCATATTGTTTAACTGAAATAAAATATCATGCAACCAGATGTCCAAATTGTACTTCAAAATTAGAACTAATAGTAAAAGATGTACCTAATGTAGAAAATGTTTTAGAAGAAAACAAAGAAGAGATAGAGGAGGTAAAATGAAAGACCAAATAATAAAATTTTTAGCATATAATGGAAAAATATCAGTAGTATGTAGTAATACTACAAATTTAGTAGAAGAAGCAAGAAAAATGCATGACTTAAGCCCATTAACAACAGCAGTATTAGGAAGAGTATTAACAATAACAGCATTAATGGGAGCTGAAATGAAAAATAAAACAGATAAATTAACAATTCAAATTAAAGGAAATGGAGAAGTTGGAAAAATTGTATCAGTATCAGACAATTTTCCACATGTAAAAGCATTTATAACAAATCCAAGAGTAGAATTACCACTAAATGAATTTGGGAAACTAGATGTAGGAAAAGCAGTAGGAGAAAAAGGATTTATAAATGTTATAAAAGATATAGGATTAAAAGAACCATATATAGGAATAAGCCCATTAACATCAGGAGAAATAGCAGATGACTTTGCAAACTATTTTCAAACATCAGAACAAAAGCAAACAGCAGTAGCCTTAGGAGTATTAGTAGATAAAGATGGAGTTCGTTCATCAGGAGGATATATAATAACACCTATGCCAGATGCAACAGAAGAAGAAATATCAAATGTAGAACAAGCAATATTTAAAGCTGGAGCAATGTCAAAAATGCTTGACAATAACTTAAGCTTAAAAGAAATTGCCCAAAAAATAACAGGAGACAAAAACGTAAAAGTAGTTGATGAATCAATACAACCAGTATATGAATGTGGTTGTAGCAAAGAAAAATTTGCAGAAAGTTTAGTTACATTAGGAGAAAAACAACTTACAGAAATAATAGAAGAAGATGAAAAAGCAGAAATAAAATGTCAATTCTGTAATAAAACATATAATTTTAACAAAGAAGAATTAGAAAATATAAGGGAAAAAAATAAAAAGAATAAGTTATAAAATACTTAAATAAAAAAGGAGTAATTAAAATGGAAGAAAAAATATTAGTATTTGGACACAAAAGTCCTGACACAGATTCAATATGCTCAAGTATAGTAATGGCAGATTTACAAACAAAAATAAGAGGAAAAGAAGTAATACCTTGTAGATTAGGGGAAATTAGTGAAGAAACAAAATATGTATTAAAACATTTCAAACAAGAAGAACCAAAATATATAGAAAAAGTAGAAGAAGGACAAACAGTAATATTAGTAGATCATAATGAATTTTCACAAACAGTTGAAGGAATAGAAAAAGTAAAAATAGATACAGTAGTTGATCACCATAGGATAAATAATTTCCAAACATCAGAACCATTATATTATTATGCACAACCAGTAGGATGTACATCAACACTATTATTTGAATTATATAAAACAAATAATATAAAAATAGAACCACAAATAGCAGGACTAATGCTAAGTGCAATAATATCAGATACATTATTATTAAAATCACCAACAACAACAGATAAAGACAAAAAAGCAATTAATGAACTTTCTCAAATAGCAAATATTGATATTGAAAGTTATGGACTAGAAATGTTAAAGGCTGGCACGAATTTAGATAAATATACAGAAGAAGAACTAATTTGTTTAGATGCAAAAAAAATAGAAAAAGAAGATACTAAATATATAATAGCACAAGTAAATACAGTAAGTATTGCAGATGTTTTAAAAAGAAAAGAAAAAATAGAACAAGCAATAAATAAAGAAATATTATCAAAAGGTTTAAGCCTATTTGTATTTGTTATAACAGATATAATAAATAGTAATTCAGAAGCAATTGTTTTAGGAGATAAAACAGAAGCAATATCAAAAACATATGAAATAAAAGATAATATAGCGGTTATGCCAGGAGTAGTATCAAGAAAAAAACAAATATTACCTTTAATTGAAAAAAATATATAAATAATAATAGAAAAAGATGGGGAAACCGTCTTTTTCTATTATTACTTAGAAATTAAAAATAGACATGTATAAAGGAATTGACATAATTGAGAAAAGAATATATAATATATAACGATAAAAAATAAAGAAGGTAATAAAATGAAAAAAATAGAATTATTAGCCCCAGCAGGGTCATTTGAAAAAGCAAAAATAGCATATTTATATGGAGCAGATGCAGTATACTGTGGAACATCATCACTATCATTAAGAACTAGAGCAGACATGAAAGATGATGATTTAGTAAATACAATAAAATATGCACATAACATAGGAAAAAAAGTATATGTAACACTAAATATATTTGCATGGGATGAAAAATATGAAGAAATAATAGAAATGGCAAAAAAATTAGAAGAATTAAAGCCTGATGGAATAATTGCAGCAGATGGAGGAGTAATTGAAACACTAAAAAAATATGCACCAAGTATACCAATAAATGTTAGTACACAAGCAAATATAGTAAGTCTACAAGCATGTGATTTTTGGTATAAAAATGGTGCCAAAAGAATGATAATGGCAAGAGAAATGAATAAAGAGCAACTAAAATATATAATGGAAAATAAACCAGAAGACATGGAAGTAGAAATATTTATACATGGTGCAATTTGTTTTGCATATTCAGGAAGATGCTTTTTGAGTGATTTCTTATCATGTAGAAGTGCAAACCTTGGAGACTGCGCACAGAGTTGTAGATGGTCATATAATTTATATGCAGAAGAAAAAAACAATCCAGGAGAATTTATGCCAATCGAGGAAAACGAATATGGTACAAGTATATTCTCATCAAAAGACTTATGTTTAATAAGAGAAATTCCAGAAATAATTGAAATGGGAGTAGATAGTTTAAAAATAGAAGGACGTTTAAAAACAGAATATTATGTAGCAAGTATAGTAAATGTGTACAGAAATGCAATAGATGATTATCAAAAAAATCCACAAAATTATGATGCAGAAAAATATTTAAAAGAAATTGAAAAAATAAAAACAAGAGGATTAACAACTTTTTATTTTAATGAGAGAAAAAATAAAGATATACAAGAATATTCTGGAAAACAATATAATGAACAATATCAATTTGGTGGAAAAGTTATAGAATATCAAGAAGAAAAATCAATAATTGAAGTACGAAATAGACTTCAAATAGGAGATATAATGGAAATAATAGTACCACATAAATTAAAACCAATTGAATTTAAAATTGAAAAATTATGGGATATTGAAACAGAAGAAGAAATTGAATTTGTAAATCCAGGAGTAAAAGGCCAAAAGGTAAAAATATTATTACCAATAAAATGCGAAAAAGACTGGATAATTAGGAGATTTAAAAAATAAATTTCATTTTAGAATAGGAGAAAAAATGAAAAACATAAAAGATTATAATTTAGATTCATTAAAAGAAGAATTTATTAATATTGGAGAAAAAGCATTTAGAGCAGAACAAGTATTTAAGTGGATATATGAAAATAAAGTAAGAAGTTTTGATGAAATGACAAATTTATCATTAGAACTAAGAGAAAAATTAAAACAAAACTATGAAATGCATAATTTCAAAATATTAAAAAAACAAGAATCATCAGACGGAACAAAAAAATATTTATTTGATACATTAGATGGAAATGCAATAGAAACAGTACTAATGAGCTACCATCATGGATATAGCATATGTGTATCATCTCAAATTGGTTGCAAAATGGGATGTAAATTTTGCGCATCAACCGGAATTAAATTTATAAGAAATCTAACATCTGGAGAAATTGTTGAGCAAATATTAACAGTTGAAATAGATAATAATATAAGAATATCAAACGTAGTATTTATGGGAATAGGAGAACCATTAGACAACTATGAAAATGTAGTAAATGCAATAAGAATCATAAACAACCCAAAAGGAATAAACATAGGAGCACGCCATATAAGTATATCAACAAGTGGATTAGTACCTAAAATATATCAATTAGCAGAAGAAAACATTCAATGTACATTATCAATATCACTACATGCAACAACAAACGAAAAAAGAAGTAGTATGATGCCTGTAAATAACAGATATAATATCGAAGAACTACTACAAGCATGTAAAGACTATATAAAAAGTACAAATAGAAGAATTTCATTTGAATATGCATTAGCCAAAGAAAATAATGATGATTTGGAAGATGCAAAAAGATTAGTACATTTATTAAAAGGAATGATATGTCATGTAAATTTAATTCCTATCAATAAAATAGAAAATGGAGAGTACACAAAAAGCTCTAATGAAAATATTATAAAATTTAGAGACTACTTAAATGACCATGGAATAGTTGCGACAATAAGAAGAGAATTAGGGTCAGATATTGATGCAGCATGTGGACAATTAAGAAGAAAAAATTTATAACAAAATAAATTACAAATGTAATTAAAATGGAAAAATATTTAGCTCAAATAATTGAAAATTATAATAAAGTATGATATAACTTTAATAGAAAGATAAGAGGTGAAATATGATAATAGCTTATGCAAAATCGGATATAGGAAAAACTAGAGAAATGAACCAAGATTCATATTACATATCTGATTCGTTAAGTGATGTCAAAATATATTTATTAGCAGACGGAATGGGAGGCTACAAAGGAGGAGAAATAGCAAGTAAACTAGCAATAAAATGTGCTAAAAACTATATTGAAAACAATTTTAAAGAAACTCCAAAAGATAGAGAAAGCTTAATTCAACTTGTAGCAAGTAGTATGGAATATGCAAATATGGTAGTATATGAGAAATCAAAAGAAAATAAAGAATTTGAAGGAATGGGTACTACTTTAGAAGTTTGTTTAATATATAATAATAAAGCATATATTGGTCATATAGGAGATAGTAGAATATATAGAATACGCAAAAATTTCATTAGAAAACTAACACAAGACCACAGTTATGTTCAAAAATTAGTAAAAGACGGAACAATCACAAAAGAAGAAGCAGAAGTACATCCAAAGAAAAACATGCTTTTAAAAGCACTTGGTTGTAATGCATTTGTAGAGCCAGATGTAGCAGTAAAAGGTTTTTTAAGAGACGATATTTTAGTAATAACATCAGATGGATTAACAAATATGGTAAAACAAGACAAAATATTCGAAATTGCAACAGGAAATATAGAAAAAGCACCTGTAAAATTAGTCGAATTAGCAAACCAAAATGGGGGAATAGATAATATAACAGTTATAGTTATAAAAAACATATAACCAAAGGAAAATTTGAAAAACCTGCAAAAAATAAAAACACGATATTCAAATTATATATACCTAGGAAGGATGAAAATAATGGATTTAAAAGGTAGATTATTAGGAAATAGATATGAAATCCTAGAAAAAATAGGCAATGGCGGAATGGCTACAGTATATAGAGCTAAATGTCATGTATTAAATAGATATGTAGCAGTAAAAATATTAAGAGATGAATTTACGACAGACGAAGAATTTATAAAAAGATTTGAAGTAGAAGCACAATCAGCAGCAAGTATTACACACCCAAATATTGTTTCAGTATATGATGTAGGTGTTGATGGAAATTTACATTATATAGTAATGGAATTGGTAAAAGGAAAGACATTAAAAGAAATAATAGTTGAAGAAAAAGGACCACTACCATGGAAATGGTCAGTAAACATATCAATACAAATAGCTTCAGCATTAGAAATAGCACACAGAAATCATATAATACATAGAGATATAAAACCACACAATATAATAATAACAGAAGATGGAGTTGCAAAAGTAACAGATTTTGGAATAGCAAAAGCTGTATCAAATTCAACAATTACAGCATTTGGAACAACAATAGGTTCAGTACATTATTTTTCACCAGAACATGCAAGAGGAGGATTTACAGATGAAAAATCAGACTTATATTCTTTAGGAGTAGTAATGTATGAAATGCTAACAGGAAAAGTTCCATTTGATGCAGACACACCAGTTTCAGTAGCATTAAAGCATATGCAAGAAGAACCAATACCAGCAAATGCAATAAATCCGAACATACCTAAAGCAGTAAATGATATAATAATGAAAGCATTAAGAAAAGAACCAAATATGCGTTACCAAAGTGCAACAGAATTTGTTATAGATTTAAAAAGGTCATTAAAAGACCCAAACGGAAGTTTTGTAGATAATGAAGAAAATATGAGTGACTTTCCAACCCAAAGAATTACTACATTAGGAGAAGAAGACAGAAGTCCAAAATCAGAAAAGAAAAAAGAAAATAAATTTAAAACATTTATAAAAAAACATAAGGTAATATCATCAATTGTAGGACTAATAATACTATTTTCAATAAGTTTAGGAACAACAATAGGAATAGCAAATGCCAGAATACCTAAAGAAGTTCAAATACCAAGCCTAGTTGGAAAAACTGTAGAAGAAGCAAAACAAATATTAGAAGAAAATAAGCTAATATATGTTGAAGAAAAATCAGAATATAATGCAGAACATGAAGCAGGAAAAATAATATCACAAAATCCTGAATTTGTAGAAAATAGAAACATAAAAGAAAACACTGAAGTAAAAGTAGTAATAAGTTTAGGAGTAGAAACAACAAAAGTTCCAAAACTAAAAGGTTTAACTAGAGATGAAGCAGAATACACTGCAAAAACATCAAAAATAAAACTTGAATTTATTGAAGAAACAAGCAAAACTGTTGAAGCAGGAGTGATTATAAAACAAGAAACAGATGAAGGAGAAACAGTAAATGCAGGAGATACTGTAAAAGTACATATAAGCATAGGAACTGGAATCAAACAAGTAGCTGTTACATCAGTATTTGGAAAAGATGAAGCAACTGCAAAACAAACTCTTGAAAAAGCAGGATTAAAAGTTGAAGTTGAGTATGAAGAAGATTCAACAAAAGACAATGGAACAGTATTAAAACAAAGTATTTCATCTGGAACAACTGTAGATGAAGGAACAGTAATAGTAATTACTATAAACAAATTATCAGAAATAAAGAATGGAACAATTATTATTAATGTAAAAGAATTAACAGATTATAGTGAAACAGAAAAAGTGATAATAACTAATAAAGATGGAAAACAAGAAATAGTTGAACAGAAAAAAAACCCAAAAGATGTAAGTTTCAAAGTTACAGTAAATGGAGAACAAGTAACAAGAAATAATGAAACAGTAAAAGAAAATGAAACAGCAAAAAAAGTTGAAGTTTCAGGAAAAGGAACAATTGAAATAAAAGTAATAATAGATGGAGCAACAAAAAAACCATATAAAATGGACTTAAATAAAGTTACAGAAATGCAAATACCATAAAACACAAAAAATTGACTATTGTAACAATATTCAATTTTCATTTGTAAAAAAAATAGGAAAGTTATAACTTTCCTATTTTTTAAAATTATTATTTTTTATCTGTGAATATTTCTTTTGCAGCACCTAATCCGCTTAAAGCACCTGTTGCTTCAAATGGGATAAATACTTTATTTGCTTCACCTTTTGCTATTTCTTCAAGAGCTTCTAGTGATTTTATTTGTACAAGTTTCTCATCTGGATCAGAAGCTTTTATTGCATCATAAACCATTGAAATTTCTTTAGCTTTAGCTTCTGCAACAGATTTAATTGCTTGAGCTTCACCGGCAGCTCTTCTAATTCTAGCTTCTCTATCAGCTTCAGCTTCAAGAATAGCAGCAGCTTTTTTACCTTCGGCAATAGTAACAGCAGATTGCTTTTGAGCTTCTGCTTCAAGAATTAAAGCTCTTTTATTTCTTTCTGCATTCATTTGTTTTTCCATTGCATCTCTAATATCTGCTGGTGGTGTAATATCTTTTATTTCAACTCTATCTATTTTACAACCCCATCTATCTGTAGCATCATCAAGTATTGTTCTTAGTTGAGAGTTTATTCCATCACGAGAACTAAATGTTGCGTCTAAATCCATTTTACCAACTATATCACGAATAGTAGTAATAGCAAGATATTCAATACCCTTCTTTAAACTTTGAATTTCATATACTGCTTTAGCTGGATCTGTTATTTGATAAAATACAACAGTATCAATTGTGATTGTAACATTATCTTTAGTAATAACTCCTTGAGGTGGAATATCCATTGTTTGTTGCTTTAAACTAACAACACTTCTTACATGATCAAAAAATGGAATTATTATTGTAAGACCTGCATCAGCAATTTTATGGAATTTTCCTAATCTTTCTATAATATAAACCTCAGATTGTCTAACGACTTTAATTGATTTGAATGCTATAACTAAAATTATAACAAGTAGTACAATTAAAAACCACATAATTTCCTCCTTTTGACAAGATTTTTCTTGTCTTAAAAAATATATATAATAATATAAAAAACTAATTATTTTTTGTAGAAATAATATTTATAGGTTTTACATAAGCTTTAACACCATTTATTGATTCTATTTCTACTTCACTACCTTTTGGAATAGAGTGTTGTTCTTGAGTTTTTGCTGACCAAATTTCTCCATCAACTTTAATTTGACCTCTTCCAGTATTATTGTCTATATCTTCTACAACAATAGCTCTTTTTCCTATAATTGAATATACATTAGTTGAAACAACGTCTTTTTTTGCAAGTTTATTTACAAGTGGTCTTGTTGCAAAAATAAGTAATCCTGAAGAAATAACAAAAACAGTCATTTGAACAACAACATTTGTTGTAAAAAAACTAACTAACATTGCTAATAATGCGCCTATACTTAGCCAAAAAACTAAAAAACTAACTGTAAACACTTCAGCTATTAAAAATACTCCAGATGCAATTAACCATATTTGCCACATAAAAAATCCTCCTTATATAAAATTTATGCATAAAGCTAAATTTAAGAACTATACTTATATTATACTATAAAATTGATAAAAATCAAAGAGATTTGATAAAAATTCTTGTAAAATTAGTAAAAAAATGATAATATTGTAAAGAAGTAAAGATATTTAGTAGTGAACATAATAAGATTATAGATATAAAAGATAAAATTACAAAAGAAAAATGTTTATAGGAGCACTAATAAAAACCTAAATATAATAAAAGGAATGATTTTTATGCATGTAAAACAAATAGAAAAGATAATTCCAAAAGAAAGAATTCATTTGAATGAACCTATGAAAAAGTACACATCATTTAAAATAGGTGGACCAGCAGAATGTTTAATAAAAATCGAAAAAGTAGAAGAACTAATTCAAGTATTAAAGATATGTAAAGAAAACAAAATACCACTAACAATAATAGGAAATGGAAGCAATATTTTAGTAAGTGATGAAGGAATAGAAGGAATAGTATTAAAAATAGAAATTAAAAAATTTGAAATTCAAGAAAGCAAAAATCAAAATATAAAAAAAATAACAATAGGAAGTGGAAACAAATTAGCAGAAACGGCTTATCAATTAGCCAAACAAGAAATAGCAGGATTTGAATTTGCAAGTGGAATACCTGGAACAATAGGTGGAGCAATAAAGATGAATGCAGGAGCACATGGAACAGAAATGAAAGATATTGTAAAAACAATAACATATATAGATAGAGAAGGCAAACTACATAAAATCGAAAATAATGAAGCAAAATTTGAATATAGAAACAGTATATTTTCTAAAAAAGATTATATTATAGTAGAAACAGAGTTAGAACTTGCAAAAGGTAAAAAAGAAGAAATAGAAGAAAAAATGCAAGAATATGCAAAGTACAGAAAAGAAAAACAACCAATTGAATACCCAAGTGCAGGAAGTACATTCAAAAGAGGAACAGATTTTATTACAGCTAAACTTATAGATGAATGTGGATTAAAAGGATACAAAATAGGAGGAGCACAAATATCAGAAAAACATGCAGGATTTATAATAAATAAAGAAAATGCAACAGCAAAAGATGTAAAAGAACTAATAAAATACACAAAAGAAAAAGTATATGAAAAATTTAGAAAAAATATAGATACTGAAATTGAAATGATAGGGAAATAATAGTAACATAAAATTAGTAAAGGAGGAAGCGGAAAAGCAAAAGCAAAATCCGCAATAGGACAATGAAAGGAATAATGAATTGGCTAAAATCAAGTTCTAAAATGAAAAGATGGATATTCTTAATTTTAGTAGGAATAGTATTAACATGTTATGGAATATCAAAAATATTAGTTCAAAAAGAAATGCAATTTTTAGAAGCAGGGAAAGTTATAGTAGTATTTGTTATAGGATTTTCATTTATAGTATTAGGACTAATAATGTTAAATAAAAGAAATATGGAATTGTTTATAGAAGCAACAGATGAAAGAATGAAAAACAAAAAAAATGTAAATGTAAAATCACTAATATTTGACAGAACTATTTATAATCAAGGACCTAAAATAGTAGTAATAGGTGGAGGAGCAGGTCTAGACACAGTGCTTTCTGGAATGAAAAGATATACAAATAATTTAACAGCAATAGTAGCAGTTTCAGAATACGGAAAAGAACCAACAGATTCAAGAAAAGTATTAGGAACAACATTACCTTTTGAAGAGGTAAAAGACAGTATAGTTGCACTTGCACCAGAAAAAAAAGATGAACTAAATAAGTTATTAAACCATGAAATGACTAATCCAGCATTAAGAGGACTAAAATTTTCAGACATATATTTCACTGCAATGAAAGAAATATATAAAAATGATACTGTATCAATAGAAAAAAGTAATGAAATATTTAATATAACAGGAAATGTGTTACCTGTAACATCAGAAGAAATGACAATATGTGCAGAACTTGAAAATGGATATATAGTTGAAGAAAAAGATAAAATACCAGAAATAGTAAGTGAAAAAATGACAAAAATAAATAGAGTATATATAAAACCATCAAATTGTAGACCAGCAGAAGGAGTACTAAAAGCAATAAAAGAAGCAGACAGTATAATAATAGGACCAGGAAGTCTATATACAAATATAATACCAAATTTATTAGTAAATGGAGTTGCAAAAGCAATAAAAGAAAGTAAAGCAATAAAAATATATGTAAATAACATAATGACAGAACTTGGACAAACTGACGATTATACAGTAGCAGATCATATAAAAGCAATAATAGAACATTGTGGAGAAGGATTAATAGATTATTGTATATATGATACAGGAGAAGTAATTCCTGAATACATAAAAAAATATAATAAAGAAGGATCAGACTTAGTAGAGCAAAAATTAGATGATCCAGAATTAAAGAAAATCAAATTTATTAAGAAAAACATTTCAACAATAATAGATGGAAGAATTAGGCATGACCAATATCTAGTTGCAGAATCAGCAATAAAATTAATTTGTAATGACTTAAAATATGAAGATAAAGAAGATGATCCAGAATATGTAATGCTTAATGCAAAACTAAAATCAGATAAAAGAATTAATAAAATAAGAAAAGAACAAGCAAAAAATGCCAAAAAAACTCAAAGAAAAGGAAAAGAAAAAACAAAAGACACAAGAAAAAGTAAATTTAGTAATAAATACAGTGAAAGAATAAAATCAATAAAAGAATCAGATGAAAAATTCAACAGAACACATAATGATAAAAAATAATCGTTGCTTGCGATTTGTAAGAAAGGAAAATAACAAATGAAGTTTTCAAAAGAAAAATTAAATTTAGAAGAAGCATTAACTAAAGAATGGATAATAACGAATGGACTTGGAGGATTTTCATCATCTACAATAATAGGTGCAAATACCAGAAAATATCATGGACTATTAGTTGCACCTCTTAATCCACCAGCAAAGAGAACAATGATTTTGTCAAAGATAGATGAAAGTATAGAAGTATCAGGAAATAGATATGACTTATATACAAATATAGGAAAAAGATATATAACACATGGATACAAATATCAACAAGAGTTTAGAAAAGAATATATGCCGATATTTGGATATAAAGTTCAAGACATAGAAATAAAAAAAGTAGTATGTATGGAGCACTTAAAAAACACAGTAGGAATATATTATAAAATAAAAAATGGGAAACAAAAATCAAAATTAATATTAGCACCATTAATGAATTACAGAGATGTGCATGGAACAAGTGAAAATCATATATTTAATATAGAACAACATTATAATGGAAAAAAATTAGAGATAAATATAGATAATGGAAAAACAATATATATGACCATTTCAGAAGGAAAATATATTGAACACAAAAATGATACATTTTTTAATATGTTTTATATAGAAGAAGAAAAACGTGGACTTGGGGCAGAAGAAAATCATGTAGTTCCAGGAAGATTCGAAATAGAAATACAACCAAATGAAGAAAAAGAAATTTCAATAATATGTTCATTAGAAAAAGATATAGAAAGTTTAGATGCAAGAGCAATTATAACAAATGAAGTAGTTAGACAAAATAGAGAATTTATAAGATCACAATTAATTGATAGTAAAAAAGAAAATAAAACAGAAAAAGAAAATTTAAAAGAGCAATTAATAAAACAATTATTAGTCGCAAGTGACAATTTTATAATAGAAGTTCCATCACTTAATACATGTTCTATAATTGCAGGATATCCATGGTTTTCTGACTGGATGAGAGATACATTGATTTCATTTGAAGGACTTTTGTTAATTACTAAAAAATATAAAATAGCAAAAAAAGTTTTAAAAAATTGTATTAAAGATATAAAATGTGGATTAGTACCAAATTTATATAATGAGGAAAATCATAAACCACTATATAATAGTGTAGATTCGTCATTATTATTATTTGAGCAAGTAAAAAAATATTTACAATACACATCAGATTATAAATTTATAATGGAAGAAGTTTACCATAAACTAGAAAACATTATAGAAAATTATTCAAAAGGAATAGAGCTAGACAACAATAATATTTATTTGGATATAGATGGATTAATAGTTTCTGGTACAGAATATACACAAAATACATGGATGGATGTAAAATATGATGGAATACCAGCAACGCCAAGAAATGGCAAACCAGTTGAAATAAATGCAATGTGGTATAATGCTTTAAAAATAATGGAAGAACTTACAAATGAAAATGGAGAAAAAGAAAAAGCAGCAAAATATGAAAAAATGGCATTAAAATGTAAAAATTCTTTTCAAAAAGAATTTTATAACAAAAGAAGAAAATGTTTATATGATGTATTAGGAGATTCTAAAATTAGACCAAATCAATTATTTGCTTTGAGCTTAACATATTCTGTTCTTGATATTAACTCAAAAGAAGCAAAAGAAATGTTTGAAACAGTAACTAAAAAATTACTTAATAATTATGGGCTAAAAAGCCTCGCAAAAGGTGAAGAAAATTATGTTGAAATATATGAAGGAGATACTTTTAGAAGAGATTTTAGTTACCATCAAGGAATTACATGGACATGGCTTTTAGGAATATATTATAATTCTTTGAAAAAATTTGCAAAGGAAACAAAAAACAACGCAGAAAGAATAGAATATGAAAAAAAATTAAAAGAATTTGTAGATTTAATAACAGAAACATTTACTAAAGAAATAAATGAAAGAGGATGTATTGGAAGTATATCAGAAATATATGATTCTAAAAAGCCATATGAGCCAAAAGGTGCAATTGCTCAAGCATGGAGTGTTGCAGAAATATTTAGAATAATATTAGAAAAATAGCTATAAATAAAAAATTAATAAGTAATAGAAGTTTTAAGAGGTGCAAAATGTTAAAAGTAGAAGACTTAGAAAAACAACTAAATCAAGAAATTGTAAAAGGAATATATCTATTATATGGTGAAGAAACTTTTTTATTAGAACAGCAATTAAAAAAAATAAAAAAAATATTTGGAGAAGCAATAAAAGGTATAAACTATATATTAATAGATGAAAATAATATACAAGAGATAATATCAGACATTGAAACACCAGCATTTGGATATCAAAATAAATTGATAATTGCAAAAAATACAGGAATATTTAAAAGAGAATCAAAAGGAAAAAACAGTGGAGTAAGCAAAGAAATAAAAGACAAAATAAATAATTATTTAAAAGATAATATAGAAATTATAAATGATACAGTAATTCTTATATTTGTTGAAGATGAAGTAGAAAAAAATTCAATATATAATACAATTGAAAAAATAGGACAAATATGTAATTTTGAAGAACAAAAGCCATTTCAAATAGTAAAAAGAATAAAAAATGTTTGTAATGCATATAAAGTTAATATTGATGAAAATGTAATCCAATATTTGATTGAATGTTGTGGAACAAATATGCAAGACCTAATGAATGAAACAAGGAAACTTATAGAATATTCAGGAGAAAATGGTATAATAAAAAAACAAGATATTGACCTATTGTGCACAAAGAAAATTGAAAGTGTAATATTTGATTTAACAGATAATTTAGGACAGAAAAAAATAAAAGAAGCAATAGATGTTTTACATAATTTGATTTCTGCTAAAGAGCCAATACAAAAAATATTAATTACTTTGTATAATCATTTCAAAAAATTATATTTTGTGAAACTTGCAATCAAATATAATAAAGACATTACTACAAGTTTGAATTTAAAACCTAATCAAATGTTTTTAGTAAACAAATATAAAATACAATCAAAAGGTTTTCAAACAGAAGAACTTAGAAAAATAATTCAAAATTTAGAAGACTTAGATTATAAATATAAGATAGGACTTATTGATATAAACATAGGATTAGAAGCTATTATATGTGGAATATAAAACAAAAATAAGAATGAAAGTTATAATTCATTCTTATTTTTTTATAAGAGTGCAAAAAAACTACAAAATTAATTAATAATTTGTTTTAAAACATTGATAAAATAGTCAATTTCTTCAAAAGTATTGAAATCACCGAAAGTGGTTCTAATAGGACAATGTAAAAATTCTTTAGGAGTATTTATCGCAGTTAAAACATGAGAAGGAGTAAAATTTCCAGAAGAACAGGCAGAACCACTTGAAACACAAATACCTTTTTCATCTAATTTATAAATTAATTCAGAGGAATTTATATTTAAAAAAGAGACATTAGCATTTCCTGGTAATCTGTTTTCAATAGAACCATTAAGTCTATATTTACCAGGAAACTCCTTTTTTAATTTTAATAAGTAATAATCTCTTAATTTAGATAAATTTATAATATGAGTATTTAGATTTTTATTACAAATCTCACAAGCTTTTCCAAGTCCAACTATACCTGCAACATTTTCTGTTCCAGCCCTCTTATTTTTTTCTTGATGTCCTCCATTAATAAATTTTGTAAATTCAATCCCATTTTTTATATAAAGAGCACCAATCCCTTTAGGAGCATTAATTTTATGTCCAGACATAGAGAGCATATCAATATTCATTTTTTTTACATCAACCAAAGTGTTTCCAACAGCTTGAACTGCATCAGTATGAAAAGTAATATTATTTTTATGAGAAATTTCAGCTATTTTTTTTACAGGTTGAATAGAACCAATTTCATTATTTGCAAACATTATACTAATAAGAAAAGTAGATGGTTTAATAGTATTTTCTAATTCATCTAAATTTATTATGCCATCAGAATTTACACCAATATAAGAAACTTCAAATCCCTGTGTTTCTAAAAAATTGCATGTTTCTAAAATAGCTGGATGTTCAATTTTTGATGTTATAATATGATTTCCTTTACTTTTGTTGGAATATGCAAATCCTTTTAATGCAGTATTATCACTTTCAGAGCCACTACCAGTAAAATAAATTTCATTTGGATTACAATTAAGTAAATTAGCAATTTTAATTCTTGAATTTTCTATTGCATGTTTTGAATTTCTACCAATTAAATAAGGGGAAGAAGCATTACCATATTCTGTACTTAAATATGGTAGAATTTCATTTAGTACATCTGTTTTTATTTTTGTTGTAGCAGCATTGTCAAAATAAATAGTTTTCATTTTTGTATAAGCCTCCATTCTTTTTTATTATCTTATTTGTTCTATTATATGCAAAAAATTTTAAAATTTAACAAGAAGTTATAGAAAAATAATCGAAAAAAAACGATTATTTCTTTTTTTCTACAATAAGATAAGACAGTATTTTCATATACAAAGTTGTACAATAAAGAAAGCTAAACAATAAAAATATTTTTAGGAGGAAATATGAAAATGAATTTTATAGAATTAATAAGGAAAAGTATAAACAACATTTGCTTAAAATATTTAGAAAAAGAAACTGCTCAAGATGAAATATTACCTATATTTTATGTAGCAGGTAGCCAAACATTGCCACCACCATTAAGTCAGGAAGAAGAAGAAGAAACAATTAAAAATTTAGAAACAGAAAATGCCACAGAAGCTAGAAAAACATTAGTAGAACGCAATTTAAGATTAGTTGTTTATATAGCAAAAAAATTTGAAAATACTGGTGTTGGAATAGAGGATTTAGTATCAATAGGAACTATAGGGTTAATGAAAAGTGTTAATACATTTAATTCAGAAAAAAAGATAAAACTTGCAACATATGCTTCAAGATGTATTGAAAACGAAATTTTAATGTATTTAAGGAGAAACAATAAGATTAAAACAGAAGTATCAATTGATGAACCATTAAATAAAGATAGTGATGGAAATGAATTATTATTATCAGATATATTAGGAACAGAACCAGATGTTACATATAGGAATTTGGAAGATGAAGTAGACATGTGTCTTTTAAAAGAAGCTATAAAAAAATTAAATGACAGAGAAAAAAATATAATGGAAATGAGATTTGGGTTCATAAGTGGAAAAGAAAAAACACAAAAAGAAGTTGCAGATGAACTAGGAATTTCTCAAAGTTATATTTCAAGATTAGAGAAGAAAATTATAGGGAAAATGAAAAAAGATATAATGAGTAAAACAGGATGAAAATTCAGCATAGAATACACTTTTGGGTATTCTGTGCTATTTTTTATAAACTTTTTAACAAATATAAAAATTTATGATGAAAAAAAATAAAAAACATGATATACTAATATCATAAATAAAAAAGGAGAAATTAAAATGTATAATGAATTTGGAATAAAAAATGAAATACTTGAGTTATCAAAAGATGTAGAAAAAGAAATAAAGCCACAATTTGAAAAAATTGAAAAAATAAAAGAATTAAACAGTTTAAAAGTGTTATATGCATTTCAAAAATGTGGATTATCAGAGATGCATCTACATTCATCAACAGGATATGGAATAGATGAAATAGGGAGAAATAAAATAGAAGAAATATATTCAGAAATATTCAAAACAGAAGATTCATTAGTAAGAGCACAACTAATATCAGGAACACATGCATTAGCAGTGACTTTATTTGGGTTATTGCGTCCTGGAGATATAATGTTAAGTGTAACAGGAGCACCTTATGATACATTACAAACAATAATAGGAATAAGTAAAGAGCAAAGTAAAAGTTCTTTAAAAGAATTTGGAGTAAAATATGAACAAATAGAATTAATAAATAATGATTTTGACATTGAAAAAATAAAACAAAGAGTAGCAAAAAAAGATATTAAATTAATAGAAATCCAAAGGTCAAAAGGATATTCAACAAGAAAAAGTCTAACAATAGATAAAATAGAAAAAGCAATAAAAGCAATAAGAGAAGTAAATAAAGATGTTATAATTATGGTAGACAACTGTTATGGAGAATTTGTGGAAAAAAAAGAACCAACAGAAGTTGGAGCAGATATAATTGTGGGTTCATTAATGAAGAACTTAGGTGCTGGAATTGCAACAAGTGGAGCATATATATCTGGAAAAAAAGAACTAATAGAGTTATGTGCTGAAAGACTAACTGCACCAGGAGTTGGTAAAGAAATAGGACCATCATTAAACCAAAATACAACATTTATAAAAGGACTATTTTTTGCACCAAGTGTAGTTGCAAGTGCTGTAAAAACAGCAATATTTACAAGTAGAATACTAGAAAGATTAGGATATAATGTAGAGCCTAAATTTGATGAAAAAAGAGCAGATATAGTTCAAACAATAGAATTAGGAGAAGAAAAAAAATTAATTAAGTTTTGTCAAGGAATTCAAATGGGTTCACCAATAGACTCAGATGTAATTCCAGAACCAAGTGGAATGGCAGGATATGATGATCAAGTAATAATGGCAGCAGGAACTTTTACAGAGGGATCAACAATTGAATTAAGTTGTGATGGTCCAATTAGAAAACCATATATAGCATATATGCAAGGTGGTTTAACTTATGAATATGGAAAATTAGGAATATTAAAAGCACTTTCTATGCTATAAAAAACTATTTTCATAAAATCTCTTAAAAAACTTGTATAATGCTAGAAATTGTGATATAAAGATATACAGAAATTAAAGTAAAATAAAAACTGGAGGTCAAAATGGTAAATAATTATGATTACGAGAAAAAAACGATATTAATAGTTGACGATGAACAAAAAATAGTAGATTTATTAGTTCATAATTTAAAAAGAGAAGGATATAACACAATAGAAGCAAATGATGGTGCAACTGCTGTTGAAAAGGCATTAGAACAAAGACCAGATTTAATATTGTTAGATGTAATGTTACCAAGAATGGATGGTCTTTCAGTATGTAAAAAAATAAAAAATGTATATAATGTACCAATATTAATTGTATCTGCTAAAGATAATGAATTAGATAAAATTGTAGGACTAGAAATTGGTGCAGATGACTATATAACAAAACCATTTAGTGTAAGAGAAGTTGTAGCAAGAGTAAAAGCAAATTTAAGAAAGGCAGAAGCACAGCTTGAAAGTGACATAATTTCTAAAAATGAAGAAGAACAAAAAGAAAAGAAAAAACCAAGTACAATTAAAGTTGGAAGTTTAATTTTAGATTTAGAAAAATATGAAGTAAATGTAGATGGAAAAGTAATTAATCTAACATTAAGAGAATTTGAAGTATTAAAATTTCTAGCACAACAACCTGGACAAGTAGTTACGAGGGAAGCTCTACTTGAGAGAGTATGGGGATATGAGTATTATGGAGACATTAGAACGGTTGATGTTACTGTTAGAAGAATAAGAGAAAGAATTGAAAAAGATACTTCAAATCCTAAAATACTGATAACCAAAAGAGGAGTTGGATATTATATTCCAAATTAATGAAAGTAATTATATATTAAATAAAAAATAACTGTAAATATTAAAATGTCAAATTTAATGTTTACAGATTTTTTTTAGCATAAAAAAAATCAACTTTTTTATATATAAGAAATTCTATAATTATAAGATAACATTTTTTTAAACCTTGCATATTATATATATGTAGGAGGTTATAGTATGGAAGATAAAGGTTTGGATTTTAAACATAAAGAAGTGATAAATATAAATGGAGGAAAAAGATTAGGCTTTGTTCAAGATGTTTGTGCTGATTTAGACACTGGAAGAATAACATCTATAATAGTACCAGGTAACACCAATAAATTAATGAACTTATTTTCATCAAGTAATGATATAGTAATACCATGGGAAAAGATACATTGTATAAGTGATGACTTGATACTTGTAGAAATTTAATAGTGATAAATATTACATAAAAAATATAATAAACACAAAAATAAAAAATGATATTAAAATATAAAAATTAATTTATAAAAATATATTAAATTTTTTTAAAAAAAGTATTGACAAAATACGACAATATGTGTTAATATAAAAAATGTACCAAGCAACAGAAAAAATATTAAAAATAAACATGAGAAATTAGTATAAAAAAGTAAGAACATAT
>CAUWAY010000005.1:0-65287 GCA_963556905.1 uncultured Clostridia bacterium
TAGTTGGGACATTTTCTCATTTCTTTACTTAAGACATTATCACATTTCTTTCATACAAAGTAATAAATATAAACCTAATACTACTTGAAAAAAAGCAAAAAATAAGATATAATAAAAAACCGAGAAAATATAAGGAGAGCTGGTATGTTAGTAAGTAAAGAAGTAGAAAATGCGATATATGAAAATGCAGGAGATATGCGAGTGCAAAAAGCAAGATTATATGTAAAAACTGGGAGAACAGAAATAGTAAAAATCAATTATGAAAATGAAAACAACTTTAAAATAACAGGAAAAGTAACAGGACAAGAAATATACAAAACTAATATATGTGTTGCAAATGGAGAAATAGAAGATATAACATGTGAATGCTTAGATTATAAAGGGAGATATGCTGCATGTAAACATATAGTATCAACAATGATGGAATTTTCAGAAAACAACAAATATGAAGAAATTCTAAAAGAACAAGGAAAAATAGAGGTAAATAAAAACATAAGAACAGACCTAAAATACAGAACCTTTAATCAAATAATAAACGAACTATATGAAGAAGAAATGCAAGAAGCGGAAGAAACTCAAATAGAAAAAGATTCAGAAAATAAAATAAAAATTGAGCCAAAACTAATATTTGATAAATATTACAATAACTTAAGGCTAGAATTCAAAATAGGAAACCAAAGAATGTACAAAATAAAAAATCTAACTGAATTTTATGAAAGAATGATAAATAAAGAAAAATATAAATATGGAAATAAACTAGAATTCAAACATACTAAAGAATCATTTGAAGAAGAAGACAGACAATTATTAGAATTCATATTAAAACATGCAGAAATGATAAAATTTGTAAACTCTAGTGCAAACTCAAGCTATAGATATTATTCTAAAGTTTTAAGTGAAGAATATATAGTACTAAACAGTAGTGAATTAGATGAAATATTTGAAATATTAAAAGAAAAAGAAATATTATTTCAAAAAGAAAGTGAAGAAATAAAAGTAAAACTTAAAGAACAAGACCCAGATCTACACTTTGTAATAAAAAAATCAAAAGGAGAAGAATACAAAATTGTAACAAACAAAAATAATGGAATAGTAAGAAATATAGAAATATTTAATGGAAAATTATCAAAATATATATTACAAGAAGATTATATTTATAAATGTAGCGAGAAATATGAAAAGTCAGTACTAAGACTAATACAAATATTTAAACAAAACTATATAACAGAGATAACATTTGGAAAAGAACAATTACCAGAATTATTTTCAATAATATTACCAAAAATGAAAGATAACATAGAATTTAAAGGAATAAAAGAAGAAGAATTAGAACAATATAAACCAAAAAAATTAGGAATAAAAATCTTTTTAGATAATGATGAAAATGACTATATAATAGCAGATGTTAAATTTTGTTATGGTGAAGAAGAATTTAACCCATTAGAACAAAAAATAAATATTAAATATCCAAGAGATATAATAGCAGAAAACAAAGCAATAAACATTTTTAGAAAAACAGGTTTTATGTATTATGCCCAAAAACAATGTTTCATATTACCAGATGAAGAAAAAATTTATAACTTTTTATCAACAGAAATAAATACATATATGCAAAAATTTGAAGTAATGGCAACAGACAACTTTAAAACAAAACAAGTAAAACAACCTAAAATAGGAAAATTAGGAGTAAAAATAGAAAATAATTTATTAACAATAAATCTAGACAAGCTAAATATCGACATAAAAGAACTAGAAGAAATAATGGAAAAATATAATCTAAAGAAAAAATATCATAAATTAAAAGATGGAAGCTTTGTGAATTTAGAAGAAAATCAAGATATAGAATTTATAGATAAACTAATTTCAGGAACAAATATAACATATAAAGAATTAGACAAAGGAAACGTAAAACTACCAATAAACAGAAGCTTATACTTAAACCAGTTATTAAAAACAATTCCTGATACACAAGTAGACAAAAATTTGGAATATAAAAAAATTGTAAATAGACTAGATAAAGAAGATAATGAAGATGATATTCAAATTCCACAAAGTATTGAAAAAGTGTTAAGGTATTACCAAAAAACAGGATATAAATGGCTTAAAGTAATAGATAATTATAAATTTGGTGGGATTTTAGCAGATGACATGGGACTTGGAAAAACAATACAAATGTTATCAATAATAATAGGCTATATTGAACAAGAAGATGAAAGTAAAAAAAAGGCATCAATAGTAATATGCCCAAGTTCGTTAACACTAAACTGGCAAAATGAAGCACAAAAATTTACCAATGGATTAAAAACAATAGTAATAAGAGGAACTGCACAAGAACGTGAACAACAAATTAAACAAATTGAAAAATATGATTTAGTAATAACATCTTATGATTTATTAAAAAGAGATATAGAAATATATAAAGAAAAAAAATATCAATTTAGATTTTCAATAGCAGATGAAGCACAATATTTAAAAAATAGTAATACACAAAATGCAAAAGCAGTAAAAGAAATTTCAGCAGACACTAGATATGCTTTGACAGGTACACCAATAGAAAATTCATTAGCAGAACTATGGTCAATATTTGATTATATAATGCCAGGATATTTATTTACATATAAAAAATTTAAAACAGAATATGAAACACCAATTATAAAAGAAAATGACCAAAGAGTTATGAAAAAATTAAAAATGTTAATAGAACCATTTGTGCTAAGAAGAACAAAAAAACAAGTACTAACAGAGTTACCTGAAAAAACATTAACAATATTAAATAATCAGATGAAAGAAGAACAAGAAAAAATATATATAAATTATCTAGCGCAAGCAAAACAAGAGGTAGCAGAAACAATAAACTTAAATGGAATTGAAAAAAGTCATATTCAAGTATTAGCAGCACTTACAAGACTAAGACAAATTTGTTGTCATCCAAGTTTATTTATTAAAGACTACCAAGAAGGAAGTAGTAAATTAGAGCAATGTGTAGAAATTATAAAAGATGCAACAGAAGCGGGACATAAAATTTTACTATTTTCAGGATATACATCAATGTTTGAAATTATTGAAAAAGAATTAAAAGAAAAAGAAATAACATATTTTAAACTAACAGGGGCAACAAAAGTTGATGAAAGAATTAAAATGGTAGATGAATTTAATGAAAATAAAGAAATAAAAGTATTTCTAATTTCACTTAAAGCAGGAGGAACAGGACTAAACTTAACAGGGGCAGATGTTGTAATACATTATGATCCGTGGTGGAATGCATCAGCTGAAAATCAAGCAACAGACAGAGCTTATAGAATAGGGCAAAAAAACAATGTTCAAGTATATAAATTAATAACTAAAAACTCAATAGAAGAAAAAATTTATGAATTGCAACAAAAGAAATCTCAGCTTATAGATGATATGCTTAATACAAAAACATCATTTATAAGTAAACTTTCAAAAGATGATATAATGAAACTATTTGAATAAAAAATTAATATATAAATTATATAAGGAATGTGAAAAAATGAAAGAATATATAACAGTAATAGGCGGAGGACTTGCAGGAAGTGAAGCTGCATATCAAATAGCCAAAAGAGGAATAAAGGTAAAATTATTTGAAATGAAACCCAGAAAATTTACAGAAGCACATAATAATCCAAATTTAGCAGAAATAGTCTGTAGTAATTCACTTAAATCAAATTTACATACAAATGCATGTGGGCTACTAAAAGAAGAATTAAGATATTTAGACTCATTATTAATAAAAATAGCAGATAAAACGCAAGTGCCAGCAGGTCAAGCACTAGCTGTAGACAGAGAATTGTTTGCAAAAGAAGTTACAAAAGAAATTGAAAAAAATCCATATATAGAAGTAATTCATGAAGAAATAACAAATATATCTCAAATGAGTAAAGAGGGAATCGTAATAATAGCAACAGGTCCATTAACAACAGAAAAAATGGCAAAAGAAATAGCTAAAATAACAGGAGAAGACAAACTATATTTTTATGATGCAGCAGCGCCAATAATAACTAAAGAAAGTATAAATTTTAATATTGCATTTTATGGAAATAGATATGACCAAGAAAAAGCAAAAGAAGAAAGTATAGAAATGTGGAAAGAAAGAATAAAAACACAAAATGCAAGTTATATAAATCTTCCAATGAATAAAGAAGAATATGAAAAATTTGTACAGGAACTAATAAGTGCAGAAGTAGTAACACTACATGACTTTGAAAAAAGAGAAATATTTGAAGGGTGTATGCCTATTGAAATAATGGCGAAAAGAGGAATAGATACATTAAGATTTGGACCATTAAAACCAGTAGGATTTGACGATCCAAGAACTGGTAAGAGACCATATGCAATAGTACAATTAAGACAAGATGACAAAAATGGTATAATATATAATATTGTTGGATTTCAAACAAATTTAAAATATGGAGAGCAAAAAAGAGTATTTAGCATGATACCAGGACTAGAAAATGCCGAATTTGTAAAATATGGAGTAATGCATAGAAATACATATATAAATTCTACAAAATTATTAGACAATACATACAACTTAAAAAATAACCCTAATATATTTTTTGCAGGACAAATAACTGGAGTTGAAGGATATGTAGAATCGATTTCATCAGGAATGATATCAGCATTAAATGCAATTACAAAATACAATTTACAAGAAAAAATAGAATTTTCAGAACAAACAATGATAGGAGCATTATCAAAATACATATCGACACCAAATGACAAATTCCAGCCAATGAATGCGAATTTTGGAATTTTGCCAGAACTTGATGAAAAAATAAAAGACAAAAAGATAAAATACGAAAAACTAGCAAATAGAGCAATAGAAAAATTAAAACAAACAAAAATCTTGCAATAAAAACATATAAAAAATCTCTCTGACAAAAAAATAAAAAAATCGACGGCAAACCCTTGCATAAAAAAGAACCTTGTGATATGATGATGTTATCGCAGTATATAAAACAAAAGAAAGGAGTTTATTAAGTAAGCAAACTACTTGATAAGACTAGGAAATGAATAGTTTAGAGAGAATAGAAGAAAATTTAAGAAATTACATAAAAAACAAAAAAGATAAACAAGAACAGATAAAGAAAATAGAAAATCAAAGAATAGATTTATCATGTAAAAGAAATGAAAAAAAAGCAGAAAACAAAATTAACAATAATGCAAATACTTGGGAAGAAATAAATCTTTTAGGAAGACAAATATCAGAACTAGGAAATCAAAGTCAAGAAATACAAAATCAAATAGACACAAAACTTGTTGAAATCAAAGCACAAGCATATATAGAAATAGACAACTTAATAGTAGAAGAATTAAGAAAAATGCATATAATAGATGAAGAAATACAAGAGATGTCTGAAACTAATTCAAAACTAGAAGAAAAAAGCCTAAAATATGAACTAGAAAAACAAGAATTTTTTACAAGATTTGGAAGAATGCCAGAGCTATCTCAAAAAGCTATTCAAGAGAGCAAAAAACAACAAGAGATACATGATTCAAATATTAAAGAAATCAAAAAATTAAATAGTGTGAAACAACAAACAGAGCAAGAAATACAAAATTTATCAAAAACAAAAAGAAAAATAAAGCATGGAGAAATTTATGAATTTTTAGAAGACAAACAACAAAGCACAATTCAAACTATAACAAACCATGAAGAAATAGAAGATATATCAATAGAAATAGAAAATGAACCTATAGTAGAAGAAAAAATTCTCTTAGAAGTTGAACCAATAGAAGAAATTAAAGTAGAAGAATTCGAACCAATACAAGAAATACAAGTGGAAGAGCTTGAACCAATACAAGAAATACAAGTAGAGGAACTTGGACCAATACAAGAAATGCAAATAGAAGAATTTAAACAAGAAGAAATGTCAGAAGATTCAGAAGAAGATTTAATAAGAGAAATAGAAAAACAATTAATAGAAGAACAAGACATAATAACATTTGAAGAAAATAAAAAAAATATAGATATAATAGAAGAAATAAATAAAAATCTACCATTAGCAATACAAGACATAGTAATAAAGATAGAAAACAAAGAACTAGTTTATAAAGCACAAATAAGTAATGGAGAAGAAATAATAGTATACCCATGCAAAGAAAGTAAAATAATAGACGACAAAAAAACAAAAAAAGAATTAAAAGAAAAATTAGCAGAATATTCAAAAATAGAATATAAACAATTTGACAAAAATGCAATAAGAAAAATAGATCCTATAATATGTACAATGTTATCTAATTTTGCAGAAAAATACAATCAAAGTGCAAACAATTTAATATATAATTATGTAATGTCATTTTCAAATAATGGAGAATGTGACTATGATTTACTACCAAAGATAACATATAATCTATCATATATAAAAGAAGCAAACATAAGCAAAAAAGAACAAAAAAAATTAGAAAAAATATGTGCAAATGCAAACAAAAATGATCAAATAAATACAATAGGGCTTTTAAGCAAAACAGACAAAATTAAATATTTTATAAGAAAAACATTTAATATAACAAAAGCAAAATTACTAACAGAAGGAAAAATACAAAATTTTAATTAAAAGCATTGACATAATAAGGAAAAGATGATAAAATAAAGACCGCGATGAAGTGCAATATAAAATGCAATTCAAAGAGGTCTTTAAATTGTAATTACGCAATTTAAACAAAAATAAGAAAAGAGGTGAAATTTAAGTGCCAACAATTAATCAATTAGTAAGAAAAGGAAGAAAAATAACAACGGCAAAATCAACAGCACCAGCATTACAACATGGATGGAACTCAAAAAATAAAACATTAACAAATAGTAGAGCTCCACAAAAAAGAGGAGTATGTACAGTAGTAAAAACTGTAACACCTAAAAAACCAAACTCAGCATTAAGAAAAGTTGCCAGAGTTAGACTTTCAAATGGTTATGAAGTAACATCATATATTCCAGGAATAGGACATAACCTACAAGAACACAGTGTAGTTCTAATCAGAGGAGGAAGAGTAAAAGACCTTCCAGGTGTTAGATACCATATTATAAGAGGAACATTAGACACAGCAGGAGTAAAAGACAGAATGCAAGCTCGTTCAAAATATGGAGCAAAACGTCCAAAAAAATAAGCCGAATATTCTATAAAATTGAATAAAAGCAAATACAACAAAAAATAAGTTGTATAAATAAAAAGATTAGTGCACACAATTTACTAAATTAAGGTACTTAAATTTAGAATAGATTATGTAGCACTATGCGGGAAAGCAAAAGCTTTTCAGAGTAACTTAAGATATCTATATAGGTATCACGAATATAATAAGGAAGCATAAAAAATGTAACCTTAATAGAGAAAAGGAGTGAAGAATAGTGCCAAGAAGAGGATTTATAGCAAAAAGAGATGTATTACCAGATCCAGTATATAATAGCAAAGTTGTTACAAAATTAATAAACAATATAATGTTAGATGGTAAAAAATCAGTTGCACAAGGAATAGTATATGATGCTTTTAATATAATCAAAGAAAAAGAAGGAAAAAATCCTTTAGAAGTATTTGAAGCAGCATTAGAAAACATCATGCCAGTACTTGAAGTAAAAGCAAGAAGAGTTGGTGGAGCGACATACCAAGTGCCATTAGAAATAAGACCAGAAAGAAGACAAACATTAGGATTAAGATGGTTAGTAACATATGCTAGAAACAGACATGAAAAAACAATGGCTGAAAAATTAGCAAACGAAATAATAGATGCAATAAACGGAAACGGTGGAGCATTTAAAAAGAAAGAAGACACACATAGAATGGCAGAAGCTAATAAAGCATTTGCACACTATAAGTGGTAATAAAACAAGAGTAATCACTAATTCGTAAAGAAAAAAGTTTTATCTGAATTAGGAGAAAAGGGGAAATTTATTTCCTCAGACAGATAAGGGAGGGAAATATAAAATATGGCAGGAAGAGCATACCCACTAGAAAGAACAAGAAATATAGGAATAATGGCACATATAGATGCAGGAAAAACAACAACAACAGAAAGAATATTATTCTATACAGGAAAAGTTCACAAAATAGGAGAAACACATGAAGGTGCAGCTACAATGGACTGGATGGCTCAAGAACAAGAAAGAGGTATAACAATAACATCTGCTGCTACAACATGTTTCTGGAATAATAACAGAATAAACATAATAGATACGCCAGGACACGTAGACTTTACAGTAGAAGTACAAAGATCTTTAAGAGTACTTGATGGAGCAGTAACAGTATTAGCCGCAAAAGGTGGAGTTCAACCACAAACAGAAACTGTTTGGAGACAAGCAGATAAATATCAAGTACCAAGAATGGTATATGTAAATAAAATGGATATAGTTGGAGCAAACTTCATGTTATGTGTTGACCAACTAAAAAACAGATTAAAAGCAAATGCCATCCCAATTCAATTACCAATTGGAGCAGAAGACAATTTCAAAGGAATTGTAGATTTAATAAAAATGAAAGCATTTATTCACAAAGATGATTTAGGAAGAGATGTTGAAGAAATTGAAATTCCAGAAGAAATGATGGAACAAGCAAAAGAATTCAGAACATCAATGATAGAAGCAGTTTGTGAACAAGATGAAGAATTAATGATGAAATACTTAGAAGGTGAAGAACTTTCTGAAGAAGAAATCAAAAAAGGACTACGTATAGGAACAATAGCAAATAAAATAGTTCCTGTAACATGTGGTTCTTCATACAAAAACAAAGGTGTACAAGAATTATTAGATGCAATAGTTGATTATATGCCATCACCACTAGATATACCACATATCAAAGGAACAACATTAGATGGAGAAGAAACAGAAGCAAAAACATCTGATTCAGAGCCATTTGCAGCATTGGCATTTAAAATTGCAACAGACCCATTTGTTGGAAAACTATGTTTCTTTAGAGTATATTCTGGAGTATTAGAAACAGGTTCAACTGTATTAAACTCAAGTAAAGACAAAAAAGAAAGAATAGGAAGAATCCTACAAATGCATTCAAACCATAGAGAAGATATTGAAAAAGTATATGCTGGAGACATTGCAGCAGCAGTAGGATTAAAAGATGTTACAACTGGAAATACTTTATGTGATCCAGAACATCCAGTAATATTAGAATCAATGGAATTCCCAGAACCAGTTATTGATATAGCAATAGAACCAAAAGACAAAGCAGCTCAAGAAAAAATGGGAATAGCATTAACAAAACTAGCAGAAGAAGATCCAACATTTAAAGCATACACAAATCAAGAAACAGGTCAAACAATTATTGCAGGAATGGGAGAATTACACTTAGACATAATAGTAGATAGATTAAAAAGAGAATTCAAAGTTGAATGCAATGTAGGTAAACCACAAGTTGCTTACAAAGAAACAATAAGAAACAAAGTAAAAGTTCAAGGAAAATTCATACGTCAATCAGGAGGAAAAGGACAATATGGTGATGTATGGTTTGAAATGGAACCATTAGAAGCTGGAAAAGGAATTGAATTTGAAAGCAAAATAGTTGGAGGAGCAGTTCCAAAAGAATATATTAAGCCAATTGAACAAGGAATGAGAGAAGCTGCAGAAAGCGGTATATTAGCAGGATATCCAGTAATAGACTTCAAAGTATCATTAGTAGACGGTTCATATCATGAAGTAGACTCTTCAGAGATGGCATTCAAAATAGCTGCTTCAATGGCATTCAAAGAAGGATGTAAACAAGCAAATTCAGTACTATTAGAGCCAATAATGAAAGTTGAAATAACAGTACCAGAAGAATACATGGGAGATGTTATAGGAGATGTAAACTCAAGACGTGGTAGAATGGAAGGAATGGAAGCAAATGACGGAATGCAAGAAATAAAAGCATTTATTCCATTATCAGAAATGTTTGGATATGCAACAGACTTACGTTCAAAAACACAAGGAAGAGGAACATACTCAATGGAACCATCACATTATGAAGAAGTTCCAAAATCAGTTTTAGAAGCAATAGTTAGCTCAAGAGCAAAAAAAGACTAATATTGTTTAAGCAAATAACTAGTAATTAAAGTAATTTTATAAAAACACTTGCATTTTTTATAGAAATGTTATAAAATGCAATGTAATAAAATGTTATTAAATTTAAAAAATAAAAAGTAGCATGAAGTAATTTTTAAAATTGCTTCATTGCTAACTAAAAACAAGGAGGAATAAAAAATGGCAAAAGCAAAATTTGAAAGAACAAAGCCACACGTTAACATCGGTACAATCGGACACGTTGACCATGGAAAAACAACAACAACAGCTGCTATCACAAAATACCTAGGATTATTAGGTAAAGCTCAATTTACAGCTTATGATAAAATAGACGGAGCTCCAGAAGAAAAAGCAAGAGGAATTACAATTAACACAGCTCACGTAGAATATGAAACAGAAAATAGACACTATGCACACGTAGACTGTCCAGGACATGCTGACTATGTAAAAAACATGATTACAGGTGCAGCACAAATGGATGGTGCAATACTTGTAGTATCTGCTGCTGATGGTCCAATGCCTCAAACAAGAGAACACATACTATTAGCAAGACAAGTAGGTGTAAAATATATAGTAGTATACTTAAATAAATGTGATATGGTTGATGACCCAGAACTATTAGAATTAGTAGAAATGGAAGTTAGAGACCTATTAACAGAATATGGATTCCCAGGAGATGAAATTCCAGTTATAAAAGGATCTTCATTAAAAGTATTAGAGAGCACATCAACAAATCCAGATGATGAAGTATATGCTCCAATGAAAGAATTAATGGCTGCTGTTGATAGCTATATACCAACACCAGAAAGACCAGTAGATCAACCATTCTTAATGCCAGTTGAAGACGTATTCACAATTACAGGACGTGGAACAGTTGCAACAGGTAGAGTAGAAAGAGGAATAATAAAAGTTTCTGACGAAGTTGAAATCGTAGGATTATCAGCAGACAGAAAGAAAACAGTAGTTACTGGTGTAGAAATGTTCAGAAAATTATTAGATCAAGCAGAAGCTGGAGACAATATAGGAACATTATTAAGAGGAGTTGATAGAAAAGATATCGAAAGAGGTCAAGTACTAGCAAAACCAGGATCAATAAATCCACATACAAAATTCACATCAGAAGTATATGTTCTAACAAAAGAAGAAGGTGGAAGACATACTCCATTCTTCAATGGATATAGACCACAATTCTATTTTAGAACAACAGACGTAACAGGTGTTATTGAATTACCTGCTGGAACAGAAATGGTTATGCCAGGAGATAACGTATCAATGACAATTGAATTAATTACACCAATCGCTATCGAAAAAGGATTAAGATTTGCTATTCGTGAAGGTGGTAGAACAGTTGGTTCAGGAGTTGTAGCTGATATTATAGCTTAATTTGCATAAATATATATAAGAGAAGTCAAGAAATTGGCTTCTTTTTTTCTATATAAAACATGATAAAAACTATATATAATTAATAAAATAGAATAAATTAGTTAAAATTGACAATTTTTTTAAACTATGATACAATTATTATGTAGATAAATAAAAATAAATTTAAGGAGGAAATGTATGAACCATAAAGAGAAAAAATGGGAAAAACAATACAAAGAATATGAAACAACTATAGATACTAAATTATCAGATTTAGAAAATAAAGTAAAAGAAAAAAGCATTAAAAGAGAAGAATACGGAGAATATCAAAAATTATTAAAAATAAAGAATAATATGTCACAATTAAAAAATTTATCAGAATATATATTAGAAGCTGAAAAAATTAGAGAAAAAATAGAAGATGAGTTAGTTAATAGAAACAATTCTAAAGACACGACTAAGCCAGAACTTGATAAATTAGACTTAGAAGATGAAAAAATTAATTCAAAAATAATGTCAATACAAAAACAATTAAAAGATTCAAAATTATCAGAAGCTCAGAAAACAGTATTAAAAGAAGAATTAAGACAAGAAATTGAAAACAAAAAAGAAAATAATAATAAATACTCTGCTATATATAATAAAAAAGAAGAAATAAAAGAAGAAACAGAATTTACTAAGATGTCATCAAAAGAATTAATAGAAGCACATAAAAAAATATGTATGAAAATATCTAAAGCTCATTATTTAGGAAAAAAATTATCAGAAGGTCAAAAATTACAAGATATAAATTTACAATATAACAAAGAATTTGATGAATCAAAATTTGCTCATAACTTAAATATAAATAGAATTATTGAAAATAGAAAAAAATTTACTGCAAAGGATAAACAAGCTCAAAAACTAGAAGGATTAAAAGAGGCAGCAAAAGCAGAAAATATAGAACTTAAATTGGAAAAAAATGACAAAGATACTGAAAAGACAAGTAGAAAATTGAATTTGGAAAATGTAAAAAAAGAGATAAATTCAGAAAAAACTGATAAAGAAGACAAAAAACAAGAAGAATCTTTAGTACTTATTAGTGAATTTGATCAAAAACATCCTAGAATTGCAAAAATTAAAAACTTCTTTAAAGAAATTAAAGATAAAGTTACAAGGAAATTTAATAAAGAAGAAACTGAAATTGAACAAAAACCTAAAGCTGAGGAAAAAACTGAAGTCGAGGAAAAACCTAAGGTTGAAGAAAAACAAAAAGAAGACACACAATATGAAAAGTTTAGAAAATCAATTAGCTATAAAGAATTTGAAAAATACGATGTATCAACTATTGCAGAAAAAGGTTTAGACGCATTACAAGAAGAAAAGATAAACAATGCTAGAGAAACATTAATTGCTGCTAAAATATCTGGAGGAATGGCAAAAGAATCAGCAGAAAAGAGTGTAGACAATGCGGTAAACAGATTACATAGAGAAGATGGTAATGAAAGATAACAAAATTGAAAGATAGAGTTTACTCTATCTTTTTTGTAGAGTTAAAAGAAACTTTGAGGGTTCTATAAAATTTTACAAAACTATTGCAATTTTATAAAAAGAATAATAAAATATAATCATTATGAATAATAATAAACTAATATAAAATAAAAGCTAAAATAAGAACAGAAAATGAAAGGAAATGAAAACATGAACATACTACTAGATGCAATGGGAGGAGACAACGCACCAGATGCAAATATAAAAGGAGCAATAAAGGCAATACAGCAAATAAAAGCAGAAGTAACATTAATAGGAAAAGAAGAAACAATTAGAAAGAAAGTAAAACAATTTACAGGAAAAGAGATTGAAGAAATATCACCACGACTAAAAATCAGAAATGCAACAGAAACAATAGAAATGGAAGATGGACCAACAGATGCAATAAAACATAAAAAAGACTCATCAATGGTAGTTGGATTTAAAATGTTGAAAAATGGAGAAGGAGATGTATTTATATCTGCTGGAAACTCAGGAGCACTATTAGTTGGGGCAACACTATTAGTAGGAAGAATAAAAGGAATAGATAGACCAGCACTAGCAGGAATACTACCAGCATATAAAAGTAGATTATTACTAATAGATTCTGGTTCAAACACTAATTGTAAGCCAATAAACCTATTACAATTTGCACAAATGTCAACAATATATTTAAGAAACACATTTGGAATAGAACATCCAACAATAGGCTTGTTAAATATAGGAACAGAAGAAACAAAAGGAAATGAACTAGTAAAAGAAAGTTACCAACTATTAAAAGAAAAATCAAAAGAATTAGATATAAACTTTATAGGTAATGTTGAAGGAAGAGATGCTTTTTCAGGAAAAATTGATGCAATAGTAACAGACGGATTTACAGGAAATGTATTTTTAAAAACAACAGAAGGACTTGGAAAATTTGTAAAAAGAACATTATCAGAAAGTTTAACAAAAAACATTATATCTAAAATATGTACAATACCATGTCTACCAGCAATAAACAGATTTAAAAAAACTATGGACTATAAAACATATGGAGGAGCACTATTTTTAGGAGTAAAGAAACCAGTAGTAAAAGCTCATGGAAGTAGTGATGAAAAATTATTTGAATTTACAATAAAACAAGCAGAAAAATTTGTAGAAAATAAAGCAGTAGACAGAATGATAGAAGAATTCGAAAAATAAAATTTTGAACGGTCAGTACAAAAAAATGAAAATATACTTGACAAAAATATAAACATATAATATAAATGTTAAAGACATTCAAGGCAAAGCAATGTATATAAAAACATGCTTAAAACATGAAAAGTAAAAGAAATATATTATGTAACACTTGGGAGGAGGTGAACTTGTTATGAGTTCAGAAGAAGTATTTGAAAAAGTAAAAGGAATAATTGTAGAACAATTAGGAGTTGCTGAAGCAGCAGTTACAACAGAAGCATCATTTATAGATGATTTAGGAGCAGACTCTTTAGATATAGTAGAATTAGTAATGGCATTAGAAGAGGAATTTGATATTGAAATTCCAGACGCAGATGCAGAAAAAGTTGTTACTGTAGGAGATGTAGTAGATTACATAAAAGAAAATGTATAGTAAATAAAAAGCTATGTTATTTTATAACATAGCTTTTTGCTTTATAAAAAGCACCATTTATATAACAGAAAAACTTTACATAAACCATTGCGAAAATTGTCTAAATGTGATATAATAGAAAGCAATATTTTCAAAAAATAAAAAACAAAAACTAAAATCTAGAAAGAAAAGAGGAATAAAATGATAAGTAAATTTTATTTAGACAAAGAAAAAGACATAATAGTAAAATTAGACAAAACAGGAGATGATGAAATTACATACACACTAGAAACCCCAAATCATAATACAGGTAATTTAATCACAAATTTAGCTCAAATATGTAATCTAGAAACAGTAAAAAACGAAAAAGACATGAAAATAATCAAAGGAAAGATATCAGCTAGTGTAAATGGGGACAATGAAGAAGTATATATATTCAGATTAGGTGGAATAAAAATTGCCAATATATATGAAAACAGAATAGAAATAAAAGCACAAATACCAGCAATAACTAAAACATTAATGTCACAAACAAAACATTATAAACTGCCAATAGAAAAAACAATTGTAAAAACATATATATTAAAAAAATCAAAATTCAGAACAGACTTACATACACATGCAAATGCAAACTTATCACCAGACTGTTTAATAGCCTTAGGAATAGCACATCAAGTAAGATATCCATTATATTATATCAAAAAATTAAATTTAAAATTAACTCAAGAACAAGAAGAAAAAATATATAAACAAAGAAAAGATACAGAGAAACAATATAAAGACAGTTCTTTACAAGGAAAATACCTAACCAGAAAAATAGATGACAATACATTTATAAACTTTGCAGACTTTATATTAAACAATATAGAAAATGCCATGTACAATATAGAAAAAATAAGAACAAGTTTAGCAATACTAAAAGACGGTCAAGCAGTATTTACTAACCTAGAAAAATGTTATATTTATAGATATGTATTTGCAAAAGGAATAGAATCAAACGAAAAAATAGAATTAACAGAAAATTTAATTAGAACAATACCAGAAGAAGATATTAAAAATATAGTACTAAAAATGTTAGAAGACAAAAAAGCAAAAAGTCCATATAAAAACAATACATTAAGACAAGATAAACTTTTATGGATTGCAAGAGAATACCAAAAACAAGGAATAAAATATGTAGAATTAGCAGATACAGACTTAGCCAAAATAGGAGAGCCAGCAGTAAAACTATTGCAGGAAGTACACGATATTTTTCCAGAAATAGAAAAAGAAACAGGAGTAAAAATAAGATACTTATTAGCAATAAGAAGAATACCATTAACAATAATAAAAGACCAAAAAACTAGTAATACATACTTAAAAGAAAATATAAATGTATTAAAAGCAGTAGCAAAAAGTCCATATGTTGTAGGAAGCGACTTTATAGGAGAAGAAATAAATGACATATCAGATTTACAACCAGCAATACAAGAAATCGTAAAATATGTTAGAGAAGAAGACAAAGATTTTACAATTAGAATACACGCAGGAGAAAACGACAGTTTAAGAAATAATGTAAGAAAATCAATATTATGTGTAAAAGAGTCACTAAAAGACGGTCAAAAAATGCCAAAATGTAGAATAGGGCATGGTCTATATTCAGAAGACTTAAATAGTCAAGAAGGAGAAGAACTATTACAATTAATGAGAGAAACTGGAGTTGTAATAGAATTCCAATTAACATCAAATGTAAGATTAAACAATATAAGTGATTTATCAAGCCATCCAATCAAAAAATTTCTGAAAAATGGAATAAAATGTGTACAAGGAACAGATGGATGCGGATTTTATGGTTCAGACACATATGATGAGCAACTAGCACTCCAAAATCTTTTAGACTTAACAAATGAAGATTTTGAAAAGATGAGAAATGTTGAAGATGAAATAATAGAAAATAGTGATAAATATTTCAAAGAAAAGAGCAAAAATTTTGAAAAATTCTTAAATGGAAGAACAATAAGAGAAGCAATACTTGAGTTAGAAGAAAAAAATATAAAAGAATCTGAAAATCAAAATGAACTAAGAACAAGTAATAATTTGGAAACAGAAAAAGAGTTATCACAAAAAATAATAAATCTCCCAACAGATAAGGTACCTGTAGTAATTGCAGGAGGAAGTTTTAATACAAAAGGAAGAGAAACATTAGTTACAGAAGAAGGTTTAAATGTATTAAGAGAACTCATAAAAAATGCAAATAATGATAATATATATTTTGTAATAGGACATAAAATGCAAGGATATGAAAAAGCTGTAATAGACATATCAAAAGAAATGAAGAAAAAATTTGAAATAGACGCGATTGTTCCAAAAGTAGTTACTCAAAAAGTTAAAGACAGATTGTTAGACGAAAACTTAAATGGAATTTGTATTTCACCAGAAACAGAAGAATTAGGAATATATAAAAGCTTTAATTATGAAATCTTTGAAAGAAGAAAAGCAATTGTAATAGCATTTGATGGAAACTCACCAGTATTAAACCTTGTGCAAGAAGCTAAAAATGGAAAAGGCAAATCAAAAATATATGTTAACCAAGGAAATCACCTATTAAAAGAAAAAGCAGATACATTAGAAGGATATGTTATACCATTTAAAATGCAAGAAAATGTAACAGCAAAAATATTTGAAGACAATCCAGAAATAGTAGAATATAAAATATAAAAAACAACAAATTTACTCAAAACACTTGACAAATGTTAAAAAATAGTGTAAAGTATATTAGCATTACACATAAATATAATTAATCTTAAATTAATATTTAAGTATAATAGCAACACTTAAGAGGTGGTAGTAAGAAATGGAAGAAAAAGTGAAAATAAGTATGTTATGGCAAATATATGGAAAACTATTAACAGAAAAACAATATAAATACATAGATTACTACTACAATAATGACTTATCTTTATCAGAAATTGCAGAAAACGAGCAAATTACAAGACAAGCAGTAAGAGATATCATCAAAAAGGGGGAAAGAAAACTTTTCGAATACGAAGAAAAGCTATTGTTTATGAAGAAGACAATTAATCAAGAACAAAAAATACAACAAGTTTTATTGAATTTAACAAAAATACAAAAAGACTCATCAGATAAACAAATAAGTAGTATTTTGGAAGAAATAAAAAAAGAATTAAATTGTTTAGTGTAAACAAAAGATAGGAGGAAAGTATGGCATTTGAAGGACTATCATCAAGACTACAAGAGATAACAAGAAAAATAAAAGGAAAAGCAAGAATAACAGAATCAGACTTAAAAGAAATGCTAAGAGAAGTGAAGCTTGCCCTATTAGAAGCAGATGTAAACTACAAAATAGTAAAAGAATTCATAGCAAGTATACAAGAAAAAGCATTAGGTCAGGATGTAATGAAATCATTAACACCAGGGCAACAAGTAATAAAAATTGTAAAAGACGAAATGGTAGAACTACTTGGAGGAACTGAAAGCAAAATAAACTTTACACCAAATCCACCAACAGTAATTATGTTAGTAGGATTACAAGGGTCAGGAAAAACAACTACAGCAGGAAAACTTGCAAACATTTTACGAAAAAAAGGAAAAAAACCATTGTTAGTAGCATGTGATATATATAGACCAGCAGCTATAAAACAATTACAAGTAGTAGGAGCACAACTAAACATACCGGTATATAGTAACGAAACATCCAAAGATGTTGTACACATAGCAAAACAAGCAATGAGTGTAGCAATATCAAAACTAAATGATGTAGTAATATTAGATACAGCCGGAAGATTACATATTGATGATGAATTAATGCAAGAACTAAAAAATGTAAAAGCAAATATAAAACCACATGAAATTTTATTAGTAGTAGACTCAATGACAGGTCAAGATGCTGTAAATGTAGCACAAACATTTAATGAAGCAGTAGGCATAGATGGAGTAGTACTAACTAAATTAGATGGAGACACACGTGGTGGAGCAGCACTTTCAGTAAAAAAAGTCACAGGAAAGCCAATAAAATTTGCAGCTACTGGTGAAAAATTAAGTGATATAGAAATATTTAATCCAGAAAGAATGACATCAAGAATACTTGGAATGGGAGATGTGTTATCAATAATTGAAAAAGCAGAAGAAGCAATTACAGAAGAAGAAGCTGAAAAATTAGAACAGCAACTTCGAAAAAACGAATTAGACTTAGACGATTATTTAGCACAAATAAGACAAGTAAAAAAGATGGGATCTTTTTCATCAATATTAAAAATGATACCAGGCATGAATAAAATAAAAGACCTAAATATTGATGACAAAGAATTTGACAAAGTTGAAGCAATTATTTGTTCAATGACAAAACAAGAAAAAAGAAATGTAAAACTACTAAATGCAAGTAGAAGGCAACGTATAGCAAAAGGTAGTGGAAGAACAGTACAAGAAATCAACAAATTCATAAAATCATTTGAAATGACACAAAAAATGATGAAACAAATGAAATCAAATAAAGGTGGAATAAAAAACTTAATGAAAAATATGAATATGGAAGATTTGAAAAATTTAAAAATGTAGCTAAAATAAAACTTAGCATATAAAAAGTTCATAAATTTTTATACTTATATACATAAAAATTTTTAGGAGGTGAAAAAAATGGTAAAAATAAGATTACAAAGAGAAGGAAAGAAAAAAGCTCCTTTCTATCATATAGTAGTAGCTGATTCAAAATCTCCAAGAGATGGAAAAATTATAGAACAAATTGGAACATATGATCCAATGACAAAACCATCAACAATAAATATAAACAAAGAAAAATTAGAACAATGGATAAAAAATGGTGCACAACCTACAGATACTGTTAAAGCATTAATCAAAAATGCATAATTAAGTTAGATACGAGAAAGGAAATGCAAATGAAAGACATTTTAGAAACAATAATAAAAAATTTAGTAGATAACTGTGAACAGGTTGAAATTAAAGAAACAGAAAATGAAAAAAACATAATCTTCGAAGTAAAAGTTTCAAAAGAAGATATGGGAAAAATCATTGGAAGACAAGGAAAAATTGCACAATCTATAAGAACAGTAATGAAAGCTGTAGCAAGTAAAAATAATAAAAAAGTTATAGTTGAATTTATTGAATAAACACAAAAACAAATAAGGATGAAGTTATAGAATAAATCCTAAAAGCAAAAGTTATACCATGAAAGGAATGGTACAAACATGCAACAAAAACTAGAAATAGGTCAAATTGTAAATACATTTGGAATAAAAGGAGAAATTAAAATTACACCTTTTACAGATGATATAAAAAGATTTGATAATTTAAAAGAAGTATATGTAAAAACAAAGAAAGACTCAAAACTATATAAAGTAGAGACTGTTAGATATCATAAAAACATGGTATTACTAAAATTGGAAAAAATAAATACACCAGAACAAGCAGAACTGTTAAAAAATGCATTTCTTGAAGTTGATAGAGAGCATGCAGTTCCACTTGAAGAAGGAACATATTTTATAGCAGATCTGATAGGAACAAAAGTTTATACAGATCAAAACCAATTACTTGGTACTGTTGAAGATATTTATAATACAGGTAGTAATGACATATATGTTATAAAAAATGAACTTGGAAAACAAATTTTATTACCAGGAATAAAAGAAGTAATAAAACAAGTTGACTTAGAAAATGAAAAAATAATAGTTCATTTAATACCAGGTTTGATTTAAAAAATGTAAAAATAAAATGGAGGAAAAAATGAAATTTGATGTGTTAACACTTTTCCCAGAAATGTTTAATCCATTAAAAGAAAGCATAATAGGAAGAGCAAAAGAAAAAAAACTAATAGATATTAACTTAATAAATATTAGAGATTTTTCAAAAGACAAACACAAAAAAGTTGATGACACTCCATATGGTGGAGGAGCAGGCATGGTAATGCGTGCGGATGTAGTATATGAAGCATATAAATCAGTAAAATCTGAAAATTCGAAAGTAATATATTTAACACCACAAGGAAAAGTTTTAAATCAAAAAAAGGTAGAAGATTTGAGTAAAGAAAAACATCTTATTCTACTTTGTGGACATTATGAAGGAATAGACCAAAGAGTAATAGACAAAATTGTAGATGAGGAAATATCTATAGGAAACTATGTACTAACAGGAGGAGAGATTCCAGCAATGGTATTAATTGATAGTGTTAGTAGATATGTTGATGGAGTTCTAAGTGAAGATTCAACATCAGAAGAATCATTTTCACAAGGAATATTAGAATATCCTCAATATACAAGACCAGAAACTTTTGAAAATATAAAAGTTCCTGAAATATTACAAACAGGTCATCATCAAAATATAAGCAAATGGAGAAGATATGAAGCACTAAAAAACACATATTTAAAAAGACCAGAACTTTTAAAAGATGTAGAATTGTCTGAAAAAGACAAAAAAGATTTAGAAGATATAAAATCTAAAAAATAAAATAAAAAAGATACAATGTGCTAACTTTCAATTCAAGGCACCGCTTGTATGCAAGAAAGAAGGAGGTAAATACGATGGATATCATAAAATCAATAGAACATGAACAATTAAAAAACTCTATTCCAGACATTAAAGTTGGAAACACAGTAAGAGTACATGTTAGAATAAAAGAAGGAAACAAAGAAAGAATCCAAGTATTTGAAGGAATTGTAATTAAAAAACAAGGTGGAGGAGTTAATGAAACATTTACAGTAAGAAAAATTTCTTATGGTGTAGGTGTTGAAAAAACATTCTTAATTCACTCACCATTAGTTGAAAAAGTAGAAGTAGTTAGAGTTGGTAAAGCAAGAAGAGCAAAACTATACTATTTAAGAGAAAGAACAGGTAAAGCTTCTAAAACTAAAGAATTAGTTGGAGCTAGAATCGAAAATAAAGAAATAACAATAAAAGAAAAATTAACAGAAACAGTTGAAGAAACACCAGCTACAGAAACAGTTACAGAAAATACTGAAAAAACAGCAGAATAATAAAAATCAAAATGCATCTCAAAAATGAGGTGTATTTTTATATAATATGGAAAGCTATTTATTAATATATGAAAATTTTAAATCTGATATTTTTCCAGAAATTTCAACCAGAAAATTCGATAAAAATCTTTACAAAAAAACAGAACTAATATAAAATAAAATAGATGAATAAGGACAAAATAAAAACATAAAAAGTGTTTTTTAGAAAGGAAAGCAAAAGATGAAAGAGAAAAACGAATTAAGTTATAAAGACCTAAAAATGGTATGTAATAAAGATATGTTTCATTTTGAAACAACACAAGAATTAGAACCTGTAAATGATGGAATAGGACAAGAAAGAGGAATAAAAGCATTAGAATTTGGTGTAAATGTAGATGTAAAAGGTTATAACATATATTTGGAAGGACCAAGTGGAGTTGGAAAAACGATGTATACAAAAAATTATTTAGACAGCATTGCCAAAAAGAAAAAAATTCCAAATGACTGGTGTTATATATATAACTTCAAGAATCCAAATGAACCAATAGCAGTATCATTACCAGCAGGACAAGGGAAAGAATTTAAAGAAGCAATGGATGGCTTTATACAAGAAGTAAAAAAAGACATAAAGAAAACATTTAATGCTGATGATTTTGAAAAAGAGAAAGCACTAATAAAAAGAGAATTTGAAGAAAAAAGAGAAGTTGTAATGAACAAGCTTAGTGAAGATTCACAAAAACATGGATTTCAAGTAAAATCAGCACAAAATGGTATATATATGATGCCAATAATAAATGGAAAAGTAGTACAAGAAGAAGAATTTGAACAACTAGAAACTTCAATAAAACAAGAATATGAAGAAAAATCAGTTATTGTTCAACAACAAATAATGGAAGCAATAAGCCAAATAAAACAAATAGAAAGACAATCAGACAAAAAAGTATCTGAATGGCAGTCAAATGTAGCATTGCTAACAGTAAATGCACACATTAATTTTATAAAATCAAAATATAAAAGAAACAAAAAGATAAATCAATTTTTAAATGATGTAAAACAAGATGTATTAAAAAATGTGTCATATTTTTTAGAAGAAGAAAAAATAGAAAATCAACAACAAATGCAACAAGGTCCAACGCAAAGGAGACTAGATCCATGTTTGAACTATAGAGTAAATTTATTTATAGATAATAGTAATCAAGAAGGATGTCCAGTAATTATGGATTCTAACTATACATTTCATAACTTATTTGGAAAATTAGAATATGAAAATTATTATGGACAACTAAAAACAGATTATACAATGCTAAAACCAGGATTATTGCAAAAAGCAAATGGAGGATATATCATATTTCAAGCTAAAGATTTATTATCAAATGGAATATGTTATGAAGAACTAAAAAGAGTTTTAAGAATAAAAGAAATAGCAATAGATAATTCAATGGAGCAACGTTCATCAATGGCAATGATATCATTAAAACCAGAACCAATTCCATTAGAATTAAAAGTAATATTAATCGGAAATGCAAATATATATCATACACTACTTTCGATGGATTCGGATTTTAGAAAATTATTCAAAATAAAAGTTGAATTTGAAGAAACAGCACCTATAAATGAGCCAAATGTAAATAAATTAGCACAATTTGTTCATACATTTTGTGAACAAGAAGAATTACCTCATTTAGATAGAGGAGCAATGGCGAGAATTGTAGAATACGCTTCAAAAATTGCAGGAGATAACAGCAAACTTTCAACAAGATTTACAGAATTAGGTCAAGTTGTAGGAGAAGCTGGAACATGGGCAAAACTTGCAAAAGCAAAAGTAGTAACAGCAGAATTTATAGATAAAGCACTAGCAGAAAGAGTTGAAAGAATAAAAAAATATGATGAAAGATATATTGAAATGATAAAAGAAAATACACTTTTAATAAACACAAAAGGCTCATTAGTTGGAGAACTAAATGGATTAACAGTAATGACGATAGGAGATTACACATTTGGAAAACCAGCCAAAATCACTGTAAACACATATACAGGAAAACAAGGAGTAGTAAATATTGAAAGAGAAGTTGAACTTTCTGGTTCTACACATTCAAAAGGTGTATATATTCTTTCAGGATATATAGGGCAACTATTTGCACAAGATATGCCATTATGTTTAACTGCAAGTATATGTTTTGAACAATTATACAACGGAGTAGACGGAGACAGTGCATCAAGTACAGAATTATACGGACTACTTTCTAGTTTATCTGAAATACCAATCAAGCAATCAATTGCTGTAACAGGTTCAGTAAATCAGAAAGGTCAAATTCAACCAATAGGTGGAGTAAATGAAAAAATTGAAGGATTTTTTCAAATATGTCAAATGCGTGGCTTAGATGGAACACATGGTGTTATGATACCAATACAAAATGTTAATAATTTACAACTTTCAGATGAAGTTGTTGAAGCAGTAAAAAATAAAAAATTCCATATATATGCAATATCAAATATTGATGAAGGAATTGAAGTATTAACAGGAGTTCCAGCAGGGAAAAGAGACAAAGACGGAAAATTTCCAGCAGGAACTATAAATTATCTTGTTTATGAAAAATTAAAAAAATATGCAAAAGCATGTGAAGAATAAAAAGTAAAACCGGTTATTAGACTATATGTTTAATACTGGTTTCTAGATTTTTTAGTATGGAGGTCATAATGAAAGAACAGGAATATAAAATAGAAAATATAAAATCATTTGAATTAGAAGACATATTTGACTGTGGCCAATGCTTCAGGTGGAATAAAAGAGAAGATGGAAGCTATACAGGTATATTTAAAGATAATGTAATAAATGTGCAAAAAAAAGAAAACGCAGTTATTTTTAAAGGAATATGTAATGGAGATATAAAAGAAATTGTAGAAGATTATTTTGACCTTAAACGTGATTATGAAATCATAAAAGAAAAGTTATCAAAGATAGATGAAAATATAAAAACAAGTATAGAATATGGAAAAGGAATAAGGATATTAAACCAAGATTTGTGGGAAATGATAATTTCATTCATAATTTCAGCAAATAATAACATACCAAGAATAAAGGGAATAATAGAAAGACTATCAAAAGCATATGGTAGAGAAATTGAATGGAATGGACAGAAGTATTATACATTTCCTAAACCTGAAGAACTAAAAAATGTAAAACCTGAAGACTATAGAAATTTAGGAGCAGGATTTAGAGATGTGCGTTTATATGAGACTGTACATGCTGTATTAGACAAAAAAGTAGACTTAGAGAAAATGCAAGAAAACCCTAATACAATAGAAGTAAGAGAAGAACTTTTAACTTTATCAGGTGTTGGCCCAAAAGTTGCAGATTGTATTTTACTGTTTTCAACACTAAAGAGATTTGAAGTTTTTCCAATTGATGTTTGGGTAAGACGTGTAATGAATGAACTATATATAAAAAATGAAGATGAAACAAAAGTAAATAAAAAAGAAATAGAAAAATTGGCACGAGAAAAATTTGGAAATCTTGCAGGAATTGCACAGCAATATTTATTTTATTGGAAAAGAGAAGCGTAAAAATATAGCCAGTATCAAATTTAGATACTAGCTATATTTTTTATTATTTTACTACTACATTATAAATTTTATTTTTTACATAAATTTCTTTAACAATAGATTTTCCGTCAAGTTTATCATTTAAAACAGAGTGAACTTTTTCCTTAACAGAAGCTTCATCTTCATCTAAAGAAATCTTAATAGTACATTTTAATTTTCCATTAACTTGAACAGGAACTTCTACTTCATCATCTATAGTCTTACTTTCATCATATTCAGGCCAAGAATATGTAGAAATATCTTCTTCAAATCCTGCTAATTTATTTAATTCTTCAGTAATATGAGGTGCAAAAGGATTTAATAAAGTTAAAAATGTTTTGAATTCAGCTTTATTAACATGTTTTAATTTAATAAATTCATTTACCATAGTCATAAATGTAGAAATACAAGTATTAAATTTCATATCTTCTACATCATTAGAAATTTTCTTTATAGCTTTATGCATCATTTTTTCATGTTCTTTTGAATAAGCATTACCATCTACTAAAATATTTTGTAAATTCCAAACTTTATCTAAAAACTTAAAACATCCTCTAATACTATCCATAGACCAACTTGCTGTTTGATCAAAAGGCCCCATAAACATTTCATAAACTCTAAAAGTATCTGCACCAAATTCATTTATAATGTCATCAGGATTAATAACATTACCTTTAGACTTTGACATTTTTTCACCATTTGAACCTAAAATCATACCATGTGAAGTACGTTTTGCATAAGGTTCTTTAGTTGGAACAACTCCAATATCATATAAAAATTTATGCCAAAATCTTGAATATAATAAATGAAGTGTTGTATGTTCCATTCCTCCATTATACCAATCAACAGGAGACCAATATTCAAGAGCTTCTTTTGAAGCTAAAGCATCATGATTATGTGGGTCCATATATCTTAGAAAATACCAAGAAGAACCAGCCCACTGAGGCATTGTGTCTGTTTCTCTTTTTGCAAGTTTACCACATTGTGGACAAATTGTATTAATCCATTCAGTTTGCTTTGCAAGAGGGGATTCTCCATTTTCACCAGGCAAGAAATCTTCAACTTCAGGAAGAGTTAAAGGTAAATCTTTTTCATCAATAGGAACCCAACCACAATGCTCACAATAAACCATTGGAATAGGTTCTCCCCAATATCTTTGGCGAGAAAATACCCAGTCACGAAGCTTATAATTAACTTTTTTAGTTCCTATTTTATTTTCTTCAAGATATTTTATAACTTTTTCTTTTGCATCTTTTACAGATAAGCCTGATAGAAATCCAGAATTTATAGAAATTCCAGTTTCTACATCTGTAAATGGTAATTCCACATTTGAATTATTTGTAGGAGCTACTACTTGAATTATTGGTAAATTAAATTTACTTGCAAATTCAAAATCTCTTGTATCATGTGCTGGAACAGCCATTATAGCACCAGTTCCATATGAAGATAAAACATAATCTGAAGTCCAAATTGGAATTTCTTTATTTGTTAAAGGATTAATAGCTTTAATTCCTTTTATTTCAATACCAGTTTTGTCTTTATTCATTTCGCCACGTTCAAAATCTGATTTTAAAGCAGACTTATGCTGATAATCTTTAATTTCATCTAAGTTTGTAATTTTATATGCAAACTTTTCTATTAACTTATGTTCAGGAGCAACAACCATATATGTAGCACCAAATAAAGTGTCAGGTCTTGTTGTATAAACAAGTAATTCATCATCAGTGCCAACAATTTTAAATTTTACTTCTGCACCTTCACTACGTCCTATCCAATTACGTTGTTGTATTTTAATTTTTTCTAAGAAATTAACATCATCTAAATCATCTACTAATCTTTGAGCATAATCAGTAATTTTTAGCATCCATTGAGATTTTTCTTTTTGAACAACAGGACTTCCACATCTTTCACAAGCACCGTTTACAACTTCTTCATTTGCTAAACCTACTTTACAGCCAGTGCAAAAATTAATAGGCATAGTTGCTTTATAAGCTAATCCTTTTTTATATAATTGAATGAAAATCCATTGAGTCCATTTATAATATTCAGGGTCAGTTGTATCTACTACTCTTGACCAATCAAATGAAAAACCAACAGATTTTAGTTGTTCTGTAAAATGTTCTATATTTTTCGCTGTTGTGATTTTTGGATGTACATTAGTTTTAATTGCATAATTTTCAGCAGGTAATCCAAAAGCATCAAAACCAATAGGAAATAGTACATTATAACCTTGTAACCTTCTTTTTCTTGCTATTATATCTAATGCTGTATAACTACGAGGATGCCCTACATGTAACCCTTGACCAGATGGGTAAGGGAACTCTATTAGACCATACCATTTCTTTTGATTTTTGTAATCAGTACTTGCACTAAAAGTACCTTCTTTTTCCCACTTATTTTGCCATTTTTGTTCAATTTCTTTAAAATTATATGCCATGTTAAAATCCTTTCTTTAAGCAAAATAAAGTATATAATTATTTTGCTTACATAATATAATTTAATATATTGATTATACTAGCAAAAAGGCTAAAAGTCAACGAAAATTGCAATAATAAAATAAAAAGTATATAAAAATTTACTATTATGAAATATATAAAAAAGTCCTAAAACTCTTGATAAAAAAGCAAAAAAAATATATAATATAAAAAGCAAAAAGGTTGAACGAAATAATTCAGCCTGTTTTATGTATTATTAACTAAGAGAGGAACAAAAATTGAGTATAGATATAGAAAAGGCAAAAAAAATACTAAAAAAATATATAGAAAAATATGATATAGAAAATTCAAGAATACAAATAAAAGCAAACCATATTTATAGAGTAGCGGAAAAAAGTAAAAAAATAGCACAGAACATTGGATTAAAAGAAGAAGATGTAAAATTAGCAGAACTAATAGGACTATTACATGATATTGGAAGATTTGAACAAATAAAAAAATATAATACATTTGCAGATAGAATGAGTGAAGACCATGCAGAACTTGGAATAAAAGTATTACTAGAAAACAATTTCTTAAATGAATTTTTAGAAGACAAAAGTGAACAAGAAATATTAATAAAAGCAATAAGAAATCATAATAAATATAAAATTCAAGAAAAATTAAATAAACAAGAATTATTACATGCAAAAATAATAAGAGATGCAGACAAACTAGACATATATGAAGTTATAATAAAAGCAAATATAGAAGATTCATCATGGTTTAAAAGTGAAAACATTGATGAAGAAAAATTAAATAACAAAATGTATGAAGACTTTATAAACCAAAGACCAATATTATATGAAAACATGAAAAATAGTGTAGACCAAATTGTAACATGGATAGCATACATATATGATTTGAATTTCCCAATAAGTTTAAAAATAGTAAAAAAGAATGAATACATAAATAAATTAGTAAAAAAAATAAACTATAAAGATGAACAAACAAAGCAAAGAATGGAACAAATAGAAAAACAAGCAGAAGAATATATAAAAAAGCAAATATAAAAAATACAAGAAAGGAGAAACTAAATGTCCAAAAAACTAATAATAACAGAAAAGCCATCTGTAGCAATGGAATTTGCAAAAGTATTAAAAATAAATACAAACAGAAAAAATGGATATATAGAATCAAATCAGTGGATAATAACTTGGTGTGTAGGGCATTTAGTAACAATGAGCTACCCAGAAGAATATGATGAAAAGTTAAAATTTTGGAGACTAGACACATTACCATTCATACCACAAGAATGGAAATATGAAATAATACCAGCAGTTCAAAACCAATTTAAAATAGTTCAAAGTTTATTACAAAGAGAAGATGTAGAAGAAATATATAATGCTGGAGACTCTGGAAGAGAAGGAGAATACATACAAAGGTTAGTATTTATGATGGCAAAACCAAACCCAAAAGCAAAAATAAAAAGAGTTTGGATAGATTCACAAACAGAAGAAGAAATATTAAGAGGAATAAAAGAAGCAAAAGACCAAAGTGAATATGACAGTCTATCTGATTCAGCTTATTTAAGAGCAAAGGAAGACTATTTAATAGGAATAAATTTTTCAAGACTATTATCAATAATATATGGAAAAAAAGTTGCAAAAGAAATAAATGAAGAAAAAGTTTCAATATCAGTAGGAAGAGTAATGACATGTGTTTTAGGAATGATAGTAGAAAAAGAAAGAGAAATAAGAAATTTTGTAAAAACAAAATATTATAAAATAGTAGGAGAATTTGGAAAAGAAGAAGGGGAATTTAAAGCAGAGTGGAAAGTAAATGAAAAATCCCAAATGTTTGAAAGTCCCAAATTATATAATGAAAGTGGATTCAAGAAAGAAGATGATGCAAAACAACTAATTAATAATTTAGCTGGAAAAAAAGCAATAATAACTGAACTAAAAAAAGTAAAGCAAAAAGAAAATGCACCACTACTATTTAATTTAGCAGAAATTCAGAATGAATGTACAAAAAGATTTAAAATAAAGCCAGACGAAACACTAGAAATAATTCAAAACTTATATGAAAAAAAATTAGTAACATATCCTAGAACAGATGCAAGAGTACTATCTAGTAGTGTAGCAAAAGAAATTTCGAAAAACTTAAATGGATTAGTAAAAGGATATAAAGATGAAGAAACACAAAAACTTTTAAATAAAATGATAACTGAAAAATATTCAACAAATTTAATAAAGACGAAATATGTAAATGATAGTAAAATAACAGACCATTATGCGATAATTCCAACAGGGCAAGGATATGAAAATTTTGAAAAATTACCAGAATTACAAAAAAATATATACAATGTGATAGTAAAGAGATTTATTGCAATATTTTATCCACCAGCAGAGTATAATAAAATAACATTAACAATAGAAGTAGAAAATGAAACATTTAATTCAAGTGGAAAAATATGCACAAATCAAGGATATTTAGAAGTATTAAAACCACAAAATAAGCCGAAACAATACACAGAAAAAGACCCAAATGTGGAAAAAAACATAAAAAATACAATAACTAGCGAAGAAATAGAAAATAATTTAGAAATATTAAAAAATTTAAAAAAAGGTCAAGAAGTAATTGTAAAAAACTATGAAATAAAAGATGCAGAAACATCACCTCCAGCAAGATATAATTCAGGTTCAATAATACTTGCTATGGAAAATGCAGGAAAATTAATTGAAGAAGAAGAACTAAGAGAACAAATAAAAGGTGCAGGAATAGGAACAAGTGCAACAAGAGGAGAAATAATAAAAAAATTAGAAAAAATAAAATATATAGAAATAAATTCAAAAACGCAAATAGTAACACCAACAAAAAAAGGTGAAGTAATATATGATGTAGTAAAATACTCTATGTCAGATATGCTTAATCCAAAACTTACAGCAAGTTGGGAAAAAGGACTAGACATGGTAGCAAAAAAAGAAATAAAATCAAATGAATTCATGACAAAATTAGAAGCATATATAAATTCAAAATTTAATAAATTAGTAATAAAAAGATAAAGGAAAGAAGAAAAAGTGGAAAATGAATTTAATAAACTATTGAGAATATCAATACAAACAAGTAGAAATAAATCACTTGGAAATATAGAAGAATTTCAAAAAAATGCAGAAATAGTAAAAAAACGTTTATTACAAGAATATGAAAAAAATCCAAATGCGGCAGAAGAAGATATAAGAGAAGAAGTAGAAGATTTCGTAGAAAAAATATCTAAAGAAACAACAATGTTAAAAGACTTTAGAAGTGACATTTTAAGAAGAAATGCGATTCAATATTTGCAAAAACATCCAAATGAATTAGAAAATGAATATAAAAAGATAAATGAAAGTGAAAGAAAAAGTGGAAAACAAGTAGTATGCCCTAATGTAATAATATATAGTTCTAATAGAAAAAAAGCGATAAGACAAGTAATTGTAGAAATTTTATCTAGCATTAGAATGGAAATAGAACAATTAGATGACAGAATTGTAGAAATAATAAAATACGGAAACATAAATGACATAGAAAAATTAAGAAAAAAACTAACTGCCAAAAATCCTTCAAGACAAGACAGAAAAGCAACAGACAGAATAATAAATATGATAAGAACAGATTCAGAACTAGAAAAAATAAAATATGATTTTAAAGAAACATATAACTTAGAATCTACAGACAAAGAACTAAAAGATGACTTAGTACAAGCAATTTTAAAATCAGTAGAATTATTAGATCAATTTGAAACAATTGACACATATTTTAATAGACAAAATGTTTCTAACTCACAAATGGGAATTGATGAATTTGACTTAGACCCAAATAAAATATTTGATGAACAATACTTAAAAAAACAAGGAGTATCAAAATTATTAGCATTATATGCTTTTTGGAATAACCGTTTAGTAAAAGAAACTATAAAATTTTATAAAACATATTATATGATGTATGAACTTGGACTTGATAAAAAATCAAACTTAAATAAAGAAAACGTAACACAAGACATTACTAAAGATGATATGGAAATGCTAAGAATAAAAACAGCATTATTAGAAATAAAAACAACAGAATTATTCAATAAATACAGAAAAAGAAATGAAAGATCTGTTGTAATTACTGATGATTTAGAACAATTAAAAAAACAATATGGAGAAGAATATAAAAAATATTTTTTAAAGATAGGTGGATTTTCAAAAACAAATAATGATTTTGAAGATGATTTTACACTATATTTAAGATATGAAAATACAGTTAAAAATTTATATGAGCAGAAAGACTATACAATTATCGGAATGTTAGACCTATTATATAATGGAAATATATCTAATAATTGGGGAATAATAGAAGAAAACAAAAAATCTAAATATGTTCTAATAGGTGCAGACATTGAAGGATTAAATATGCCATTACGATTGCACATAGAAAAAGATATAATAACAAAATATATAAGAGCCAGTCAAGGAAATTCATTAATACCAATATATTCAGGTAAAGACGATTTTAAAATCGGAGGAAAAAATTTGGGAACATATGCATTAGCACCTTTAAACCAAGAACAAATAAAAAAAATACAACAAGCAAGCCAAAGAACTAGAGAAACAGATTATAGAGCAAAATTTATCAAACACTTAAACTTTTTGACTAATACACAAAACTTTCCAGAGCACTTACAACAAAAAAGAACTGTAATAAAAAAAGGAAAAACCAAAACAAAATATGAAAGACAAATAGAATTTTTAGATATAGAAACACAAGAAAAATATATACAAAAAAAAGATGGAAATATGTATCCTAAAATCGAAGAAGAAGGAAGATAATAAAATACTTAAAAGATGATAGTCATAAAAATTAAGGAAGGAATGAAATAAAAATGAACACAATATTAGGAGAACTAGGAAAAAATTCCAAATTTTGTGAATACATAAAAAGCATAGAAAGCCAAAAAAGCCCGATAGCTATATCGGGCTTAACAGACGTTGGAATGGCACAAATAATTTCTGCAACAAAAGAATTTTTAAAAAGACCGATATGTATAATAACATACAATGAAATACAAGCAAGAAAAATAGTAGAAGACTTAAAATACTTTTCAGATAAAGTAATATATGTGCCTAAAAAAGAAATCATAACATATGATTATATAGCAGAAAGCAAAGATTTACCATATGAAAGAATAGAAGCATTAAATAAAATACAAGAAATGAAAAGTGGTATTATTGTAACAACAATAGAAGCTATATCACAAAAAATGATTAGCAAAAAAGTATTATATAAAGATATTTTAAAATTTAAAATAAGAGATGAATACAAACTAGAAGATTTGAAACAAAAACTGGTCAATTTAGGATATGTAAGGTATGATTTAATTGACGGGAGAGGTCAATTTAGCATAAGAGGAGGAATTGTAGACATTTCAGTAACAGAAAAATATGGAATAAGAATTGAATTTTGGGGAGATGAAATAGATTCAATAAGATATTTTAATATTATTAGTCAAAGATCAACAGAAAATTTAGAAAAAGTTTCAATTTATCCTGCACATGAATATATATTAGAAGACAATATAGAAGAAGTAATAAAAAGAATTAAAAACACTATATATGATGAAAAAATTCAAAATCAAGTTAATCAAGACATAGAAACAATACAGTCAGGAAATTATATAAGTAAAATTGATAGATATTTGAATGCATTTTATAAAGAACAAGAAACGATATTAGATTATATAACAGAAAAATATTTAGTTGTATTAGATGAACAAAATAAAATAAATCAAAGATTAAATAATGTAGACAAAGATAGCCAAAATATAATACAATTATTGTTAGAAAAAGAAAAAATAGTTCCAGATGTGTTAAAAAACATATTAAATATTGAACAATTCGAAGAAAAATTAAAAAATAGACAGATAATATATATCCAAAAATTTGATGACGAAGTAAAAATACAGGCCGAAAAATATAAATGGACATATAAAGAAAAAAACTTTTATAAAAGTGAAATAGAGATTTTATTTAAAGAATTAATAAAAGCCCAAGAAGAAAAAAAGAAAATTTATATATTAGCAGAGACAAAAGAAAAAGCAAAAAAAATATGTACATTATTAAATGAGCATGAAATTATAAACAAATATGAAGAAACACTAAATCAAACTATAATTGTTAAAAATACAGAAAGCTTAGTAACAGTAACTATAGGGAAACTATCTGCTGGATTTGAGTGTTTTGATACAAATCAACTTGTAATTACATCACAAGAATTAATAGAAGGAGAAAAAAGAAAAACATATAAAAATTCAGCATTTAAAGAAGGAGAAAAAGTAGTATTTGCCGATTTAAAAGTAGGAGACTATGTTGTACACAAAAATTATGGAATAGGAATATTTATAGGTGTAAATACTATAAGTGCAGATGGAACTACAAAAGATTATATAAAAATAAAATATTATGGAGATGATATTTTATATGTCCCAACAAACCAATTAGACAGTATAAGAAAATATATAGGTGGAGATGAAGGCGGACTTAAAATAAACAAATTAGGAAATAAAGAGTGGCTAAATACAAAAGCCAAAGTAAAGAAAAATTTAAGAGAAGTAGCACGAGAATTAATAGAATTATATGCTAAAAGAGAAAAAACTAAAGGATATGCATTCTCGTCAGATACTGTATGGCAAACTCAATTTGAAGACAGTTTTCCATATCAAGAGACAGATGATCAACTTCGTTGTATTGATGAAGTAAAAAAAGATATGGAATTAGAAAAGCCAATGGACAGACTACTTTGTGGAGATGTTGGATATGGAAAAACAGAAGTTGCAATAAGAGCAGCATTTAAAGCAGTAATGGATGGAAAACAAGTTGCATATTTAGCTCCAACAACAGTACTCGCAGAACAGCAATACAAAGAATTTAAAGACAGAATGTCTCCATTTGGAGTTAGAGTAGAAGTATTAAATAGATTTAAAACAAAAAAACAACAAAATGAAACTGCTCAAAAATTAAAAATCGGAGAAGTAGATGTTGTTGTAGGAACACATAGAATATTAAGTAAAGACATTGAATTTAAAGACTTAGGTCTGTTGATAATAGATGAGGAACACCGTTTTGGCGTAAAGGCAAAAGAAAAAATTAAGCAATATAAAACAAATGTAGATGTTTTAACAATGACAGCAACTCCAATTCCAAGAACTTTACATATGTCAATAGTTGGAGTAAGAGATATGTCAGTAATATATGAACCACCATATAACAGGAAACCAGTTCAAACATATGTCTTAGAATATGATAAAGAGGTAATCAGAGAAGCAATAACAAAAGAATTAGAAAGAAAAGGTCAAGTCTTTTATTTATTCAACAATGTTGAACAAATAATGCAAAAAACAAATGAAATATCAGAACTTATCCCAGAGGCAAGAATATCATATGCACATGGTAAAATGACGGGAAATGAAATAGAAGAAATAATGGAAGAATTTGTACAAGGTAAAACAGATATATTAGTATGTACAACTATTTTAGAATCTGGAATAGACATACCAAATGCAAATACAATTATTGTAGAAAATGCTGACAGAATTGGACTTGCACAACTATATCAAATAAGAGGAAGAGTTGGCAGATCAGATAGGCAAGGTTATGCATATATTACATATAAAAAAGATAAACTACTATCAGAAGTGGCAGACAAAAGATTAAAAGCAATAAAAGAATTTACAGAATTTGGTTCAGGCTTTAAAATTGCAATGAGAGATTTAGAAATAAGAGGAGCAGGAAGTTTATTAGGAGAAATACAACATGGGCATTTAGAACAAGTCGGATATGATACATATTGCAATTTACTAGATGAAGTAGTAAGAGAAATGCAAGGAGAAACAGTAAAAACAGAATTAGATGTTCAAATAGACTTAAATGCTACATGCTATATTCCTGACGAATATATATCAGATTCTAGCCAAAAAATTGAGATGTATCAAAATATTGCATTATGTAAAAATGAAGAAGATATTCAAAATGTAGTTGATGAAATGATAGATAGATTTGGAAATATGCCAAAAGAAATTGAAAACTTAATTGAAATTGCGAGAATTAAAATATTATGTAAAAAACATAATATAAGCAAAATTCAAAGTAAAAGAAATTTTGTATTATTCATTTTTGAATCTGGTGAAATTGATATTGATGTTAACGAACTTGTTAAAAAATATAAGAACAGAATAAAATTTACACAAGGGATAAAACCTCAAATTACTTTAGCGCTTGATAATATATCTGAAATAAAAATGCTAAGAGAAGTTAAGGAGTTTTTAAAATAAAATTAAAGTTTACAAGGAGGAAATATGCAAGTAATTTCAAGTAAAGATAATGAATTAGTCAAACATATAAAAAAATTAAAAGATAAAAAATATAGAGATGAAAATAATGAATATATTATTGAGGGTGTAAAACTTGTAGAAGAAGCGGTAAAAGAAAAAGCAAAAATAAAAGAAATAATAATATGTGAAGATACTACTAGAACATATGAAATACCAACAAATGTAATGTTAGAAATAGCAAAATATGAATGTATATATGTAACTGACAAAATCTTTAATTCAATTACACAAGTAACTAATCCACAAGGAATAATGGCAATAGTCGAAAAAAAATCAGAAGAAATGAATATAGATTTCTCACAAGACATAATAATAGTATTAGATGATGTACAAGACCCAGGAAATCTTGGAACAATTTTAAGAACAGTTGATAGTATAGGACTAAACCAAATAATAGTTTCAAAAGGAACAGCTGATGCATTTAATTCAAAAGTTGTTCGTTCAACAATGGGAGCAATTTTTAGAATTAAAGTAATAGAGGTAGAAAATTTAGTAGAAACAATAAAACAAATTAAAAAACATCATTTTAAACTATTAGTCACATCATTACAAACTAATAACAGTATTTATGACATTAATTTCAATAAAAAAATTATTGTTATAGGAAATGAAGCAAATGGAGTGTCAGAAGATATTCAAAATATGGCAGATGAAAAAGCCAAAATTCCTATGATTGGAAAAACAGAAAGCTTAAATGCTTCTGTTGCAGCAGGAATAGTAATGTATGAATATGTAAGGCAAAAATTAAGAAAATAAAATGAAAAAGGGCACATCGAAAATTATGATGTGCACCTTTTAAGTTATTAGCAATTAGAAGAAAAAAATAAATTACTAATAACAACGAAATAAGTAAGAAATCCGGACATCTTAGAAAATACCAATAGTATTTTTCTGTTATTAAAAATATTGTAACACAAAAAAATACAAAAAATTGTAAAAAAATGTCAACAAAAAATATAAAAATTGCGAAAATAAGACAAAAAAGGCTTGCATTTTTATAAATAAAGTATTATAGTAGAAAACATGCTGAAATAATATATGAGTACAAAAGAAAAAGGGGGGTGAGATGTTGAAAAACTTTTTTGGAAGCATCTTTATAAATCGTGATGAGCTTGAAGTAGCTGGAATAAACTATCCAATAAAAGTCGAATATTATAAAATAACAAATGAAGAAGAAAAAATAAAACAAAATAAATTAATATATGGAATACAAATAATAAAGACAGAATATAAAGACAAGATAGGAGTAGAACAAAGCAAAGTTGAGCATATAACAAATAGCGAAAAAGAAATAGAGCAAATTTTAGGTTTGATGAAAAACAATCAAGTAACTCCTATAAGTCTTGAAGATGTAATAATAGAAATAAAATGCAAGGAAGAACTTGCAAATGAAAGAAAAATAAGTTACAATTCAATATGAAAGAAAAAATATAAAGAGGTGTGAACATGGCAGATAAATTAATAATTGTAGAATCACCAGCAAAAGCAAATACAATAAAAAAATTCCTAGGGGGAAATGTAAAAGTAGTAGCATCAATGGGACATATAAGAGATTTACCAAAATCAAAAATAGGAATAGATGTAAAAAATAATTTTGAACCAGAATATATAAATATTAGAGGAAAAGGAGACTTAATAAAAAGTCTAAAAAAAGATGCTAAGACAGCTAAAAAAGTATATTTAGCAACTGACCCTGACCGTGAAGGAGAAGCAATTGCATGGCACTTAGCCAAAGTATTAGATGTAGACAATAATAAAATAACAAGAGTAACATTTAATGAAATAACAAAAACAGCAGTACAAAAAGCAATAAAAGAACCTAGAGATATAGACATTAATTTAGTAGATGCCCAACAAGCAAGAAGAGTATTAGATAGAATAGTAGGATATAAAATAAGCCCAGTACTTTGGAAAAAAGTAAGAAGAGGTTTATCTGCTGGAAGAGTTCAATCTGTAGCAGTAAGGCTAATAGTAGAAAGAGAAGAAGAAATAGAAAAATTTATTCCAGAAGAATATTGGAATATATATGTTAAACTATTAGATGAAAACTCTAAGAAAACATTTGAATCAAAATTTTATGGAAAAGAAAATAAAAAATTAGAGATTCATAGTAAAGAACAAGTAGATGAAATACTTTCAAACATAAAAGAAGCAAAATACATAGTAAAAGAAATAAAAAAAGGTGAAAAGAAAAAAACACCTGCACCACCATTTACAACAAGTACAATGCAACAAGAAGCATCAAGAAAACTAGGATTTACATTAAAGAAAACTATGTCTATTGCACAAGGTCTATATGAAGGTGTAAAAATTCAAGATAAAGGAACAGTCGGATTAATAACATATATGAGAACAGATTCTACTAGAATTTCAGAAGAAGCAAGAATTGCTGCAAAACAACATATAGTAAGCACATATGGAGAAAAATATTATGAAAATAGATATTATAGAACAAACAAAGAAGCACAAGATGCTCATGAAGGTATAAGACCTACATATGCTGAGCTAGAACCAGATCAAATAAAAAATGATTTAACAAAAGACCAATATAAATTATATAAATTGATATATAACAGATTTATGGCAAGCCAAATGTCAAATGCTATATATAATACAATGTCAGTTACAATAGATGCCAATAAATATACATTTAAAGCAAATGGTCAAAACTTAAAATTTAAAGGATTTATGACATTATATGTAGAAGGAACTGATGAAAAAGAAGAAGAAAAAGAAGAAAATATTCCAGAGTTAGTGTTAGAGCAAGAAGTAAAAAAACAAAGTATAGAGCCAAAACAAAGTTTTACAGAACCACCGGCAAGATATACAGAAGCAAGTCTTGTAAAAGCACTAGAAGAAAAAGGAATAGGAAGACCAAGTACATATTCTCCAACAATTACTACTATATTAGAAAGAAGATATATAGAAAAAGAGCAAAAACAATTAGTACCGACAGAATTAGGCAAAATCGTAAACAAATTATTAATAGAAAATTTTAAAGATATAGTAAATGTAGAATTTACTGCAAGCATAGAAAATCAATTTGACAATATAGCAGAGGGAAAAGAAAACTGGAGAAAAATGATAAAAGAATTTTATACTCCATTTGAAGAAAATGTTGAAAAAGTCGAAAAGGAATTAGAACATGTAGAAATGACTGAAGAAATCTCTGATATACCATGTGACAAATGTGGAAAAATGATGGTATATAAATATGGAAAATTTGGAAAATTTTTAGCATGTCCAGGATATCCAGAATGTAAGAACACTAAAGCCATTGTTGAAACAATAGATATTCCATGCCCAAAATGTGGAGGATTAGTACAAATAAGGAAAGCCAAAAACAAAAGAAAATATTATATATGTGAAAATAATCCAAAAACATGTGATTATATTTCATGGAACAAGCCAAAAAAGAATAACTTATAAAAGAATGAGAATAAATTTTACAAAACACTTGATTTTTATACAATAAATTAATATAATGTGTATGAAGAAAGGTCAAGGTGAGACTTTTATATGAGAAAAGCATTTCAAAATCAGATTAATTCAGAAAACAAAAAAAAATATAGAATTATAGCTGTAGATGATGAAGAGGGAATAATAGACTCATTATCTGTTTTCTTAAAAAGGACAGACTATGAGTTTATAGGTGAAACTGACCCTGTTAGAGCAATTGAAAAGGTAAAACAAGAGCACTTTGACTTAATGCTATTAGATTTTATGATGGTTCCATTACATGGAGATGAAGTTGTAGAAGAAATAAGAAAATTCAATAAAGAACTATATATATTATTATTAACAGGTCATAAAGATTTAGCACCACCATTAGAAACAATAAAAAGATTAGATATACAGGGATACTGTGAAAAAAGCGATAAATTTGACCAATTATTACTATTAATTGAATCAGGAATAAAATCAATAAAGCAAATGCAAGAAATCAAACGAATAAACGAACAACTTGCAGAATCAAATGAAAAGCTAGAACAAGCATATTTAGATATGATACAAACACTAAGATATACAGTAGAAGCCAAAGACCCGTATACAAGAGGACATTCTGATAGAGTATCAGAATATGCTGTGTTAATAGGTGAAAAGATAGATCTATCAGGAGAACAAATAAAAACATTACAAGTAGGTGGACTATTTCATGACATAGGTAAAATAGGGATACCAGACAGTATATTGTTAAAAAAAGAAAAACTTACAAATGATGAATATTCAGAAATAAAAAATCATCCATCAATAGGTGCGCACATACTAGGTTCAGCCACAATATTTAAAGATATTATACCAATTGTAAAACATCATCATGAAAGATTTGATGGAAAAGGATATCCAAATGGATTAAGTGGAGAACAAATACCTATTTTAGCGAGAATTACTGCAATTGCAGATACATTTGATGCAATGACAAGCAAAAGAAGTTATAGAAATGCATTAGACTTAGAAATAGTTAAAGAAGAAATAGCAAGATGTAGTGGAACACAATTTGACCCCAAATTTGCAAAAATTTTTATAGATATTTTAGAGAATGACTTTAATAAAATAATTGAAATACAAGAAAAATATGCGAAATAAAAAATTAAAATTTTCTAATAAATAATGGTGAACTTATTTTAAGTTCACCATTATTTATTAGGATTCAAAAAAGCAATTAATGAACTTTTGCAAAAAATAATACAAATTAATAATAGGATGTTTTTTGAAATATACGCAAAAAGAGTATTTACTATGATGCAAACATATCACAAAAAAGTTATAATAGTACTCGAAAGAGGTGGTATATTTGAACATTATAGATAAAATAAGAAATGTACATCTATATGGAATAAAATTTAAAAAACTTACACAAGACTGGCTTTTATACAAAAAGCACATGGTAAAAGAATCAACATATTTGAATTATAATTATATGATAAATTTATATTTGAACAAAAGATTTGGTAACAAAAGATTAAACTATTTCTTAGAATACAATATAAATGAATTTGTTGATAAATTGGAAAATGATAATTTATCAAATAAAACAATAAGAGACATAATTTTATTATTGAAATCAATATTAAAATATGCTGAAAGAAAATATAATGTTAATTTTAAATTAGAATTAATTTCAATTCCTATTTCAAAAAAAAGAGAAACAAAAATATTTTCAGAAAAGGAAATTAAAAAAATTGAAGATGCATGTGAAAAATCAAATGATGTAAGGTGTATTGGAATATTAATTGCAATATATACAGGAATGAGAATTGGGGAAATATGTGCATTAAAATGGTCTAATATAGATTTCAATAAAAAACTTATTAATGTTGAAGAAACTTTGCAAAGAGTCTATTTAGAAAAAAGTAAAACAAAAATAATAATAACTCCTCCAAAAACAAAAACATCAGAAAGAAAAATTCCAATTCCAACAGCCCTATATGATAAACTAAAAGAAAGAAGTGAATTATATTCAAAAAAAACATATGTAATAACAGGCGAAGAAAAATACATAGAACCCAGAACATTTCAACATACTTATAAAAAAGTATTAGAAACAAGTAAAGTAAAATATAGAAATTTTCACTGTTTAAGACATACTTTTGCAACAAGATGTATTAAAGTTGGTATGGATATAAAATCTTTAAGTGAAGTTTTAGGACACTCAAATGTTAATATTACATTAAATAGATATGTACATTCTTCTTATGAAACTAAAAAGAGATTTTTGGAAAGATTATAAAAATAAAAATTCATAACTTAGTCGTATTAACTAAAATTATACGACCAAGTTATGAACTATACAGTAAAAATTATATTTTCATACTAAGGGCAACCTTTTTTCGTTCACTGTCAATTTTTATAACTTTTACTTTTACTATGTCTCCAACAGAAACAACTTCAGATGGAGATTTTATATAATTATTACTCATTTCAGAAATATGTACAAGACCATCATATTTAACACCAATATCTACAAAAGCACCAAAGTCAATTACATTTCGAATAGTTCCTGTCAAAATCATACCTTCTGTTAAATCCTCAAATTTTAAAACGTCACTGCGAAGAACTGGTTTTGGCATATCTTCTCTTGGATCACGACCTGGCTTAGAAAGCTCACTTATTATATCAGTTAGAGTCATTTCTCCTATATTTAATTCTTTTGCAAAGTCAGAAATATTTATAGTTTTTAATTTATCATGTAATAATTTTAAGCTATCTTTATTGCGTAGGTCAGAAACAATAAAACCAAGTTTATTTAATAGTATTTCTGTTTGTTCGTAGCTTTCTGGGTGAACAGCAGTGTTTTCTAATGGATTTTTTCCATCTGGAATTCTAATAAAACCAGCACATTGTTCAAAAGCAACTTTACCAAGTTTTGGAACTTTTAAAAGTTCTTTTCTTTCTTTTAATTTTCCATTTTCATCTCTGTATTTAACAATATTTTTAGCAATAGTTCCATTAATACCAGAAACGTAAGAAAGAAGTGATGGAGTTGCTGTATTTACGTCAACACCAACTTTATTAACACTATCTTCAACGACACCTGTTAAACTTTCAGATAATTTCTTTTGATTAACATCATGTTGATATTGACCAACGCCTATAGCTTTAGGATCTATTTTTACAAGTTCTGCAAGAGGATCTTGAAGTCTACGAGCAATTGAAATAGCTCCCCTTATTGAAACATTTATATCTGGATACTCTTCTGTTGCAAGTTTAGAAGCTGAATATACAGAAGCACCAGCTTCACTTACTATAACATAACAAATATCGTGTTTTACTTCTTTAATCATTTCTGCAACGAACATTTCTGACTCTCTTGAAGCAGTACCATTTCCAATTGCAATCATGTCTACATGGTTTTTTTCTATTAAATTTAATAAAACTTTTTTTGCACCTTCAACATCATTTTGAGGAGCTGTAGGGTATACTGTAGAAGTATCTAAAACTTTTCCTGTTTCATCTATTATGGCAATTTTACAACCTGTTCTATATGCAGGGTCGAATCCCATAACTGTTTTTCCTTTTATAGGTGCACCAAGCAATAATTGTTTTGCGTTTTGACCAAAAACTTTTATTGCTTTTTCTTCTGCTTTTTCAGTTAAATCAGATCGAATTTCTCTATCAATAGATGGTTCAATTAATCTTTCAAATGCATCTAAAATTGTATTTTCAAGAAGTTCTTTAAATTGAGTGTTTTCTTTTATAATATCTCTTTGTATGTAATATAAGATTTTATCTTTAGGTTTATCTATAGAAACTTTTAAATATTCTTCATTTTCACCTCTATTAATAGCTAATATTCTATGACTTGGAAGTTTATGCACTAATTCTGAAAAATCATAATACATGTTATAGTTTGATTTTTCTTCAAGTTTTGTTGCTTTTGTTTCTATAACACCTTCTCTAAAACAAACTTTTTTTATGTATTTTCTATATCCTGCATTATCAGAAATGCTTTCAGCAATAATATCTAAAGCTCCTTGAATTGCTTCTTCTTCTGATGAAACTACTTTATCTTTATTTTTCTTATCTTCATCAGATAAATCATTAATATTTATAAATTCTTTTGCTATTTCTTCAAGTGGACGAGTTTCTTTTTGCTCTATAATAATTTTGGCTAAAGGTTCTAATCCTTTTGCTTTTGCAACTGTTGCTCTAGTTCTTTTCTTTTGCTTGAAAGGTCTATATAAATCTTCAACTTCTGCAAGAGTTTCAGCAGATTCAATAGCTATTGTTAGTTCGTCTGTTAATTTTCCTTGTTCATCAATAGATTTTATTACTTCACTTTTACGTGTTTCAAGATTTCTTAAATATGTTAATCTTTCTCCTAAATCTCTTAATAATTCATCACTTAAGCCACCTGTTACTTCTTTTCGATAACGTGCTATAAAAGGAATTGTATTTCCTTCATCTATTAGTTTTACAGCATTTTCAACTTGTGTAGGTTTTACATTTAGTTCGCCTGCAATTTTGGTAATTATTTTATCCATTTTTATTCCTCTTTCAAAAAAAATTAATCTTTAAAATGTATAATTTTTAAGTTCATTTTGCAAGTATATAATAACTTTTACAAAAAAGCAAGTAATTAGTAAAACTTACATCTAAAAAATACATATAAATTTACATGCAAAAATTTTGCATGAATTACTTAACAGGTACTAAAATCAACATAATTTATAAAAGACATTATCATAATTTAGTTTAATTTTATATATAAAATATTGACAAAAAAACATATTAAAATTATAATAACTTGTGAAAAAATAATAAAATCACCAAAAATGGAAATAATAAAAACGGAGGTATAAGACATGGAATTTGAACAATGGAAAGACTTTGAAAAAGGCGAATGGAAAAGACAAATAGATGTAAGGAACTTTATACAAAAAAATTACACACCATATGAAGGAAATAGTAGTTTCTTAGCAGAAGCAACAGAAAAAACAAAAAAATTATGGGAAGAATTATTAGAATTATATAAAAAAGAAAAAGAATCAGAAGGTGGAGTATTAGATATTGATACAAAAACAATATCTACAATATCAAGCCATGAAGCAGGATATATAGACCAAAAACTAGAAGAAATAGTAGGACTTCAAACAGATGCACCATTAAAAAGAGCAATAATGCCATTTGGAGGAATAAAAATAGTAGAAAAATCATGTGAAGCATATGGAAGAGAAGTAGAACCAAATGTAGACCAAATATTTCACACAGTAAGAAAAACACATAATGATGGAGTATTTAGTGTATATACATCAGACATAAGAGCAGCAAGAAGTTCACACTTAATAACAGGATTACCAGACGGATATGGCAGAGGAAGAATAATAGGAGATTATAGAAGAATTGCATTATATGGAGTAGATATCTTAATTGCAGAGAAAAAAGAAGAACTAGACATATTGAATGTAGACGACTTTACAGAAAAAATAATAAAAGAAAGAGAAGAAATTTCTGAGCAAATAGAAGCACTAGAAGAATTAAAAGTAATGGCAGGGAAATATGGATTTGATATTTCAAAACCAGCATCAAATGCTAAAGAAGCAGTACAATGGCTATACTTTGGATATTTAGGAGCAATAAAAGATCAAAATGGTGCAGCAATGAGCCTTGGAAGAACATCAACATTTTTAGACATATATATAGAAAGAGACTTAAAAAATGGAACACTAACAGAAGAACAAGCACAAGAAATAATGGATCACTTTGTAATGAAACTAAGACTAGTAAGATTCTTAAGAACACCAGAATATAATGAACTATTTAGTGGAGATCCAGTATGGGTAACAGAAAGTATAGGTGGAATGGGCATAGATGGAAGAACATTAGTTACAAAAAATTCATTCAGGGTATTACACACATTAGAAAACTTAGGACCAGCACCAGAACCTAATTTAACAGTATTATGGTCAACAAGATTACCAGAGGGCTTTAAGAAATACACAGCAAACTTATCTATAAAAACATCATCAATTCAATATGAAAATGATGATGTAATGAGAGCAACACTTGGAGATGACTATGGAATAGCATGTTGTGTATCACCTATGAAAATAGGAAAGCAAATGCAATTTTTTGGAGCAAGAGCAAATTTAGCAAAAACATTATTATATGCAATAAATGGTGGAAGAGATGAAAAAACAGGAAAACAAATAACACCTAAATTTGAACCAATAACATCAGAATATTTAAACTATGATGAAGTAATATGTAAATTTGACCAAATGATGGACTATGTAGCAAAAATATATATAAAAGCATTAAATGCAATTCATTATATGCATGATAAATATTCATATGAAGCAATAGAAATGGCATTACATGATAAAGATATAATAAGAACAATGGCATGTGGAGTTGCAGGGCTATCTGTAGTAGCAGATTCACTTTCAGCAATAAAGTATGCTAAAGTAAAAGTTATTAGAGATGAAACAGGATTAGCAGTAGACTATGAAATAGAAGGAGATTATCCAAAATTCGGAAATGATGATGAAAGAGTTGACAAAATAGCAATTGAAATTGTAAGAAAATTCCTAAATAAACTAAAAAAACATCCAACATATAGAAACTCAAAACACACATTATCAATATTAACAATAACATCAAATGTAGTATATGGAAAAGCAACAGGAAATACACCAGACGGAAGAAGAGCAGGAGCTCCATTTGGACCAGGAGCAAACCCACTACATGGAAGAGACACAAATGGAGCACTAGCAGTAATGAATTCAATTGCAAAATTGCCATTTGAAGACTCAGAAGATGGTATATCATACACATTCTCAATTACACCAGGAACACTTGGTCAAGATGAAGAAACAAAAGTAAATAACTTAGTAAGTATGTTAGATGGATTTTTTGCACAAACAGGACATCACATTAATGTAAATGTATTTGATAGAGCATTGTTAGAAGATGCTATGGAACATCCAGAAAAATATCCTCAACTAACAATTAGAGTTTCGGGATATGCAGTTAATTTTACAAAACTTACAAGAGAACAACAATTAGATGTTATAAATAGAACAATTCATGAAAGAATTTAAAAAAGAAGCAAAGCAATATAGATAATAAAAGGCAAGTGCGAGAGGAATAATTCTTGTACTTGTTTTTTATATAGAAAGATATAAGTATTGCCCTCAGAATTTTTAATTAAAAAATTAGACAAAAATAAATTAAGGAGAAAAGTCATGGAAAAAGATATAAGATATTATGCAAAGATACATTCAGTAGAAAGTTTTGGAACAGTTGATGGACCTGGAATAAGATTTGTATTATTTTTGCAAGGATGTCATCTACAATGCAAATATTGTCATAATCGTGATACATGGGATATAAACGGAGGCCAATATAAATCAATAGATGAAATTTTAGAAAAAATAAAAAAATACAAAAATTATATAATGTTTTCTGGAGGAGGAGTTACAGTAACAGGAGGAGAACCACTACTACAAGTGAAATTTTTAATAGAACTATTTAAGAAACTAAAAGAAGAAAAAATTCACACATGCATAGACACATCTGGAATGGTAAATTTAACAGAAGATGTTAAAGAATTATTGAGATATACAGATTTAGTATTATTAGATATAAAACATATAGATGAAGAAAAATGTAAAAAATTAGTAGGAATATCAAATAAAAGAGAACTAGAATTTGCAAGATATTTAAGTGAAAATAACATTAAAATGTGGATAAGACAAGTTTTAGTACCTGGCTATACAGATGAAGAAAAAGATTTAATAAAACTAAAGGAATTTATATCAACATTAAAAACAGTAGAAAAAGTTCAAATTTTACCATATCATAGTATGGGAAAATACAAATGGGAGAAACTTGGAATTAAATACGAACTTCAAGATGTAAGAGATGCAACACAAGAAGACATACAAAAAGCTAAGAAAATTATAGATATTTAAAATAAAATTTAAAAAAACACTACTAATTTATTTAAAAGTATGATAAAATAACACAAAATAAAGAAAAAAGAGAAAGGAAGAATTTGAAATGTCAGAAGCAAAGTATAAAAGAGTACTTTTAAAACTAAGTGGAGAAGCACTCGCAGGAGAGCAAAAAACAGGAGTAAATGCTGAAGTAGTAGGAAAAATATGTGATAAAATAAAAGAAGTAGTAGACATGGGAGTACAAGTTGCAATAGTAGTAGGAGGAGGAAACTTCTGGAGAGGAAGAAATGGACATCAAATGGAAAGAACAACAGCAGACTATATGGGAATGCTTGCAACAGCAATGAATGGATTAGCACTTCAAGATGCATTAGAAGTAAGAGGAATACATTCAAGAGTACAAACAGCAATAGAAATGAGAGAAATTGCAGAACCATTTATTCAAAGAAAAGCAGAAAAACACTTAAACAGAGGAAGAGTAGTAATATTTGCATGCGGAACAGGGCATCCATATTTTACAACAGACACAGCAGCAGTATTAAGAGCAACAGAAATAAAAGCAGACATAATATTACTTGGAAAAGCAATAGATGCGGTATATTCAGCAGATCCAAAAATACAAAAAGATGCAATAAGATTTGAAGAAATATCATATTTAGATGTATTAAATAAAGACTTAAAAGTAATGGACTCAACAGCAACGGCAATGTGTAGAGATAACAATATACCACTATTAGTGTTTGGAATAGCAGACCCAGAAAATATAGTAAAAGCAGTCAAAGGAGAAAAGATAGGTACAATAGTAAGATAGGAGAAGAAATGGTAATAATATTATTATTAAATCTAATAATTATTATATATATATATTTAAAATACTATCATTTTGACAAAAACATAAAATTTACAAAAGAAAAAATAGAAGAATTAAGTCCAGCAATAATTGGGTATGTAAACAACAAAGGGATTGAAAACAATTATGATTTAATTTTATCTGAGATATTAGACTTAAATGTAAAAGGATATTTAACAATAGAATATGTAAAAGAAGATATTAGTGAATATAATTATATAATAAAACAGAACTTAGATAAAGACATAGGAAAACTAGAAAAATATGAAATAATAGTGATGAATTTTTTATTTGAAAAAAGCACACAAATTACGAGAAAAGAACTAGAAGAAAAATCAGAAATAACTTTTAAAACATATAATACACAATATAATGAACTAGGAGAAGTAATAAAAGAAAAGCTAATAGAACAAAACTTCATTGAAGAAGAAAGAAATGAAAAAATAAAGAAATTCACAAAATGGTATATAAGAATATCACTAATATTAATAATTATATTTTTTATAATAAAAGTTTTAATATATCCAGAAAAATCTATAATATATATACAAATATATATACTTGAAAAAATAATTTCGACAATAATGCTACTATTTATAAATCCATATACAGATAAAGGAATAGCATTAAAAAATGGAATAAATGAATATAGAAAACAATTAGAAAATGAAGAATATTTAGTTGATAACAAGAAAATGAAAGAAATAATATATGAAAAAAAATTTATAAATTCAGTAGCTTTACACATAGAAACACAAGCAAAAAAAGAATTAATAAATGAACAAATGATAAAAAATGCAAAAACAATAGCACAAAAAATAGTAATTAAAATAATAATAATAGCATTTATATTTGTTTCTATTTGTGCAATACTTTTAAAAATATCACAAAAAATGTCAATAGTAGCATTTTTTTGGATATACATAATTATGGCTATAATTGTAGCAGGAGTAGTAGATGCAACAAAGTTAATAGCAACAAGTAACAGAAAAAAATGGTAAAATAAAAAAGGAAGGAGCTGTGCTAATAAATAGCACAAAATAAAAATATGGATTATACAAATTTAAAACAAAGAATGGAAAAATCAATAGGAGCATATAATGAAAAATTATCAGAAATAAGAGCTGGTAGAGCAAATCCAGCAATATTAAATAAAATAAAAATAGATTATTATGGAACACCAACACCAATAAATCAAGTAGCAGGAATATCTGTTCCAGAAGCAAGATTAATAGTAATACAACCATGGGATATGAGTATATTAAAAGATATAGAAAAAGCAATATTAGCATCAGATATAGGAATTAACCCTAATAATGACGGAAAAGTTATAAGATTATCTTTTCCAGAATTAAATGAAGAAAGAAGAAAAGAAATCGTAAAAGACATAAAAAAAATAGCAGAAGAAGCAAAAGTTGCAATAAGATCAATAAGAAGAGATGGAATAGACGAAGCAAAAGCAAAACAAAAAAATAGTGAAATAACAGAAGATGAATTAAAAAGTGCAGAAACAGAAATTCAAAAAATAACAGACAAAAACATAGAAGAAATAGATAAAATATTGGCAAACAAAGAAAATGAAATAATGAGTGTATAAAACAAAAAGGAGGAAAGGTATTATAAATTTAATACCTAAAAGAAAATGGAATTTAATAAAGAAAATATGCCAAAACACATAGCAATAATTATGGACGGAAATAGAAGATGGGCAAAACAAAAAGGAATGCCAACAAGTTTCGGACATAAAGAGGGAGCAAAAACTTTAGAAAAAATAGTAAGATATGCTAATAAAATTGGACTAGAATACATAACAGTATATGCTTTTTCAACAGAAAATTGGAAAAGGGCGGAAGAAGAAGTAAAAACGCTTATGACATTATTTCAAAATTATTTAGACGATTATAGCAAAAGAGCTGATTCTGAAAATATAAAAGTAAAAATAATTGGAAGCACAGAAGAACTTTCACAAAAAATGCAAAAAAGTATAAAAGACTGTATGAAAAGAACAGAAAGCAATACAGGGATAACATTTAATATAGCATTAAACTATGGAGGTAGAGACGAAATAGTAAAAGCATTAAGTAAAATTGTAGAAGAAGTAAAAAATGACAAAATAAAATTAGAAGATATTGATGAAAAATTAATATCAAACAATTTATATACAGCAGGTCAACCAGATCCAGACTTAGTTATAAGAACAAGTGGAGAAATAAGATTAAGTGGATTTCTAACATGGCAATCTGTATATTCAGAATTATTGTTTATAAATAAAAACTGGCCAGACTTTACAGAAGAAGATTTGGACAATGCAATAATAGAATATCAAAAGAGAACAAGAAAATTTGGAGCAAACTAAAATAGCAAAATAGATAGTAGACAACTATAAAAATTTTATTAATAGACATAAGTTAAGAGTAAAGAAAGGAGAAGTGTTAGCATATTGCTAACACAGGCCTATAATATGGATATAAAAAGAATAAGTTCAGCACTATTAGGATTTCCATTAGTTGTAATTATATTAATACTTGGAAATAAATGTATAGTAGATATATTTTTAGCAATAATAGCAATAATAGCAATGCAAGAATATTTTAATGTAATACAAAAAGATGCAAAACCAGTACGTTGGTTAGGATATTTATCATGTACATCAATTGCATTATTACATATAGCACCAGAAATTTTACCAATAAATACAATAAATAACATATTAACATTAGCAATACCAATATTATTACTAATATTATTTGCACAAGTAATAATAACAGATATGAAGACAAATTTCAAAGACATAGCATATACATTATTTGGAATTTTATATATTTTAATATGTATATCATCTATATCTTTAATGAGAGGATTAAATGATGGAAAAATATTAGTATGGTATGCAATAATTGCAGCATGGGGAACAGACATATTTGCATATATAGTTGGAAAAACATTTGGAAAACATAAATTTAGTAAAGTTAGTCCTAAAAAATCAATTGAAGGATGTATAGGAGGAATAATAGGAGCAGTAGTAATTGCAGTAATCTATACATATGCAATTAATTCTATTTATACATTAGAATATTCATATTTATATATAATAGGAATAACAATAGTATTAAGTATAATAGGGCAAATTGGAGATTTTGCAGCATCAAGCATTAAAAGATATGTAGATGTAAAAGATTACAGTAACTTGATACCAGGACATGGAGGGATGCTAGATAGAATTGATAGTTTAATTTTTTTAGCACCATTTGCATATATATTACTTAAAATAATGTAATTTAATTTTAGGAGGCTAAATTGATAAATTTTATAATTAATGCAATAAAAATAATATTTCTACTAGGATTTTTAATATTTATACATGAAGGAGGACACTTCCTAGTTGCAAAATTATGCAAAGTAAAAGTAAATGAATTTGCAATAGGATTTGGAAAAACAATATGGTCAAAACAAGGAAAAGAAACAAAATATGCAATTAGAATGATTCCTTTAGGTGGATTTTGTGCAATGGAAGGAGAAGACGAAGAATCAGAACAAGAAGGAGCTTTTTCAAAAGCAAGTCTAGGTAAAAGATTTGCAATAGTAGTTGCAGGAGCAGCAGTAAACATTTTATTTGGCTTAGCAGTATACTTTACTTTAATGTCAACAGTAGGATTACAATTTGTAGATCCAGCAAGAGATACATTTATAAATAGAATATATTATGGAGGAAAAGCAACAGGAGAATTCATATTAGCAATGTTAGAAAGTTTAAGAACTTTATTTACAGGAGGATTTGCACCAGACCAAATGGTAGGAATTGTTGGAATATCAGAAGTAGTTGCTCAAACAACTGGAATAGCAAACTATATTTATCTATTATCTGTAATATCAATATCTTTAGGAATTACAAATTTATTACCAATACCTGCATTAGATGGTGGCAAAATTTTAATATTAATTATAGAAGCTATAAGAAGAAAACCTATGAAAATGGAAACAGAGGCAAAAATTCAAATGTTAGGCTTTTCGATATTAATTGCAATTTCCTTAATCGTAATGTATAATGACATAGTAAGAATATTATAGGAGAGGGGATTCATATGATAAAAACAGAAATAAAAGGCAAAGTACAAAAAGAAGAAAAAACAAAAAGAAGAAAAAACTCACCAAAAGGAGTAGAACTAATTACGTTAGCAATAACTATAGTAGTAATGATAGTTATTTCATCAGTATTAGTATATTATTCTACAAATGGAGCTAAAATAAAAAAATTGCGTGATATGGAAAATGATATCGAAATGTTAAATGACAAAATAAACATATACATTGTAAAAAATAATACATTGCCAGTAAGCATAAAATATTTAGGACCAAGAAAATTCATACCACAAGCAAATGATAATGATGTATATTATGTAATAAATTTATCACTTATAAATGGAATATCATTAAATTATGGAAATGATTATTATAGTATAAATACAGAAAGTGATACAAATTCACTTGAAGATGTTTATATTATAAATGAACAAAGTCATAATATTTATTATCCAAGAGGAATAAATGTAAATGGAACAACATATTTTACAGTTGATGAAGTAACAAGAGATATAACATTATATTAAAATTAATAAATACAAAACAATTATAAAACAGGAGGAGTAAAAAATGTACAGAACATACAATTTAGGAGAATTAAGAATTCAAAATGTAGGAGAAGAAGTCGAATTATCAGGGTGGATACAAAAAAATCGTAACTTAGGTGGAATGATATTTATTGATTTAAGAGACCAATATGGAATAACACAAATAGTAATAAATGATGAAGAATTACAAGAACAAGCAAAAAACTTAGCAACAGAAAGTTGTATTCACATATGTGGTAAGGTTGTGGAAAGAAGTAGCAAAAATCCTAAGATGAATACAGGTGATGTAGAAGTTGTAGCAAATAAAATAGAAGTATTAGGAAAATGTAGAAACATTTTGCCTTTTGAAATTAATACAGAACAAGAAATAAGAGAAGACTTAAGACTAGAATACAGATTCTTAGATTTAAGAAATCAAAAATTACATGAAACAATATTATTACGTTCTCAAATCCTTAAAACAATAAGAGATAAAATGGATGAACTAGGATTTGCAGAAATACAAACACCAATATTAGCAAATTCTTCACCAGAAGGAGCAAGAGATTTTTTAGTACCTAGCAGATTGCATCCAGGTGAATTTTATGCATTACCACAAGCACCACAACAATTTAAACAATTGCTAATGGTAGGAGGATTTGACAAATATTATCAAATAGCACCATGCTTTAGAGATGAAGACCCACGTGCAGATAGAGCACCAGGTGAATTTTATCAATTAGATTTTGAAATGTGTTTTGCAACACAAGAAGACGCATTCAAAGTAATAGAAGAAGTAATACCATACACATTTAAAAAATTTACAAAGTGGGAAGTCACAGAAGGACCATTTATAAGAATACCATATAAAGAAGCAATGGAAAAATACGGAATAGACAAGCCAGATTTACGTAATCCATTAATAATACAAGATGTAACAAAAGTATTTGAAAACACAGATTTTAATGCATTTAAAGATAAAACAATAAAAGCAATAATTGTACCAAATGGGGCAGAACAAGGAAGAAAATTTTTTGATAAAATGACAGAATTTGCTACATCAGAAGAAGTTGGAGCAAAAGGATTGGCATGGACAAAATTTGAACAAGATGGAACTGTACAAGGAGGAATTGCTAAGTTTATAACAGAAGATATAAAAGAAAAGCTAAAAAATCAATTTGAAGTAAAATCAGGAGATAGTATATTTTTTATAGCAGATGAATTACATAAAGCGCAAAAAGTAGCTGGACTTGTAAGAATAGAACTTGGAAAACGTTTAGATTTAATAGAAAAAAATATATATAAATTCTGTTTTATAGTTGACTTTCCAATGTATGAGCTATCAGATGAAGGAACAATAGATTTTTGCCATAATCCATTTTCAATGCCACAAGGAGGATTAAAAGCATTAGAAGAAAAAGAACCATTAGATATATTAGCATATCAATATGATTTAGTATGTAATGGATATGAAATGGCGTCAGGAGCTGTAAGAAATCATGATCCAGAGATAATGGTAAAAGCATTTGAAATAGCAGGATATACAGAAGAAGATGTAAAAAATAGATTTGGAGCATTATACAATGCATTTCAATATGGAACTCCACCACATGCTGGAGCTGCACCAGGAATAGACAGAATGGTAATGTTAATTGCAAATTCTAATAATATTAGAGAAGTAATTGCATTTCCAAAAAATAAAAAAGCAAGAGACTTATTAATGAGAGCTCCATCAGTTGTAACAAAAGAACAATTAGATGATGTACATATTCAAATAAAAGAATAATATATATGAGCAATAGGGCTAAAACAAATAAGTACTTTACAAAACTTGAAAAAAGTGATATAATACGAAAAGATTCGTCCTATTAAGGACGGATTTTTTGTAACCAAGAGAGGGGTAAACACAAAATGAAAGAACAAATTGCTAAAATAAAAGAAAATGCATTAAAAGAAATTGAAGAAATCAAAAAAAATCAACAAAAAATAAAAGAAGAAAAAGAACTTAATGAAAAAATGCAAAATGAAATAGAGAATATAATGAAAAGACTAAATGAAATAAAAGTAAAATATTTAGGAAAAAAAGGAGAATTAACAAGTGTTCTAAGAGGAATGGGAAGCCTATCTCCTGAAGAAAGACCAATTATAGGAAGTTTAGTAAATGAAGTAAGAGACGAAATAGAACAAAAAATACAAGAAACAGAAAAAGAAGTAGAAGAATTAGAACTAAAAGTAAAACTAGAAAGTGAAACAATAGATATAACATTACCAAGTACAAAAATACATAGAGGAAGTAAACATCCTGTAAATAGAGTAATAGAAGAAATAGAAGACCTATTTGTTTCAATGGGATATGATGTAGTAACAGGACCAGAGCTAGAAACAGACGAATTTTGTTTTGAAAGATTAAATTTACCTAAAGGACATCCAGCAAGAGACATGCAAGATAGTTTTTATATAACAAATGAATATTTATTAAGAACCCAAACGTCATCAGTTCAAGCAAGAACAATGTTATCAAATACAGAAAAAACACCAATAAGAATGATATGTGCAGGAAAAACATATCGTAGAGAAGATGATGCAACACATTCACATCAATTTGGTCAAGTTGAAGGATTAGTAATAGATAAAAAAGAAAGAAATGTATCACTTGCAGATTTAAAGGGAACTTTAGAAGTATTTGTAAAAAAATTAATAGGAAAAAATTGTGAATTACGATTCAGACCAAGCTATTTCCCATTTACAGAACCATCATATGAAGTAGATGTAACATGTTTCAAATGTGGTGGAAAAGGATGTAATCTATGCAAGCAAACAGGGTGGATAGAAGTATTAGGCTCAGGAATAGTACATCCAAATGTATTGAAAATGAATGGATATGACCCAGAAAAATATAGTGGATTTGCATTTGGGACAGGACTTGAAAGATTAGCAATGTTCAAATATGGAATACCAGATATGAGATATTTGTATGCAAACGATATACGTTTTTTAACACAATTTGACAGAAAAGATGAAGAATAAAATTAAAACAAATATCAGGTTATAATTTTCAAGGAGGAAATAAAAAATGAAATTGAGTACAAACTTTGTAAAAGACTATGTAGATATAGATGTAGATGTAAAACAATTGGCCGAAGACATGACTAAAGTGGGAAATGAATATGATTCAGCAGAAAAATTAATAAATGCTACAAAATTAACAATTGGAGAAATTATAGAATGTAAGGAACATCCAGATTCAGACCATTTACATATATGCAAAGTAAATATAGGAACAGAAATATTAGACATAGTATGTGGAGCTCCAAACGCAAGAAAAGGAATAAAAGTAATAGTTGCACTAGATGGAGCAGAATTGCCAGACAAAACAATAAAAAAAGGTATGATAAGAGGTCAAGAATCAAATGGAATGTTGTGTTCAATGGCAGAATTAGGATTAGAAAGTAAATTCTTAAAACAAGAAGATAAAGAAGGAATAGCAGAATTAGATTCTGATGCAATAGTAGGACAAGACCCAATAGAATACCTAAAAATGAATGATGGAGTTATAGATTTTGAACTAACAGCCAATAGAGGAGATTTATTAAGTATATTAGGAATGGCATATGAAATAGGAGCAATTTATGACAAACCAGTAAAAGAAGTTGATATAAATCACAAAGAGCAAGGAGAAGATATAAACAAAACTTTTAAATCAGAAGTACAAACAGAAAACTGCAAAATGCTATTAATAAAAAAAGTCGAAAATGTAGAAATAAAAGAAAGTCCTACATTTATAAAAAATAGATTAATAGCTTCTGGAATAAGACCAATAAACAATGTAGTAGACATAAGCAATTATGTAATGCTAGAACTTGGTCAACCATTACATTTCTATGACGCTGATAAGCTAGGAAACCAAATAATAGTAAGAATGGCAGAAGAAGGAGAAAATTTAACAACATTAGATGGAATAGAAAGAACATTAAATAATACAGATATAGTAATTGCGGATGATAAGCATGGAGTAGGTTTAGCAGGAGTTATGGGAGGAATAGAAACTGAAGTAGAAGAAAACACCCAAAATATAATTATAGAATCTGCAATATTTGATTCTGTAAAAGTAAGATTAACATCAAAAAAAATCTTAAGAAGTGAAGCAAGTAATAGATTTGAAAAAGGAATAGATCCAAATAGAACATATATGGCAATAGAAAGAGCATGTAACCTATTAGAAAAATATGCAAATGGAAAAGTAATCACAGGAACTGTAGTATATGATAAAACAAATAAAAAGGACAAAGAAATAGAAATTGAATTTAAAAATATAAATGATGTATTAGGAACTGTAATTCCAAAAGAAGAAATACTAAATGTATTCAGAAAACTAGGATTTTCATATAAAATTAATGGAGAAAAAGTATTAGTAACAGTCCCACAAAGAAGATTAGATATATCAATAAAAGAAGATTTAATAGAAGAAGTGAGCCGTATATATGGAGTTGATAATATAGAAGGAAAACTTCCAATAGTCCAAATGAAAAAAGGGAGTTATGATAAAACGCAAAGAGAAATACGTAACAAAATGATAGCATTAGGTTTAAATGAAACACTAACATATATATTAATAAATGACCAAGAAGTAAATAATTATACTTTAGATAAATTTGAACCATTAAAATTATTAGACCCAATAACAGAAGACAGAAACACATTAAGATATAGTATGATAACATCATTATATAAGATATATGAATATAATAATGCACGTGGTCAAAAAGATATATCAATATTCGAAATAGGAAAAGGATTTTATAAAAAGGATGAAAAATATGGAGAGGATACAAAATTATGTGCATTAATGACTGGAAAATACTCTCTAGGTTTAAATAATAATAAAAATGTAGATTTTTATGTAATTAAAGGAATTGTAGAAGAGATACTTGAATATCTTGGATATGCTGGAAGATATAGTTTTATTAAAGATAAAATGCCTAAAGAAATGCATCCAGGTCAAAGTGCATATATAAATGTAAATGGTACAAATGTAGGAATTTTAGGAAAAATACATCCAAATATAACAAAAGATGATGCATATGTATTTGAAATTAATTTAGATGAATTGTTCCAAAAGAAAGTTGGAAAAATGAAATATAAAGAAATTTCAAAATTCCCAAGTGTAAAAAAAGACATAGCATTTTTGATAGATAAGCAAATACAAGCTAAAGACATTGAAAAGATTATAAAAAGTGCAGGAGGAAGTATACTTTCAGATATTGAAGTATTTGATGTATATACAGGAACAAATATACCAGAAAATAAAAAATCTATTGCATATTCATTAACATTTATAGACAACAAAAAGACTTTAACAGATGATGAAATTAATAATTTAATGAATAAAATTATTGAAAATGTTTGTAAAAAACTTGGAGCAAAAATAAGAAAATAAATAAAAATCCAAAAAAAGAAATATAGTAAAAATTATATTTCTTTTTTTTTTATTTAAAAAATTTTTAGAATTTTTTTAGTACAAGCAGCATATAATATAATAAATGGCAAGAATTTCTAAGGCTTACGGAAATTGGAACAAGAAAGCAAAAAATTTGACAAAATAAAACAAAAAGTGTATAATAAAAATATCGTTATAAGGAGGAAATATGATTAATAAAAAAGATAGGGCATCTATCTCTATTACAAAAATCATTGGTGTAAGTTTAATAATAATATTAATGTTAGGAGTAACAGCAATAGCTACGGAAATAAACATTAGGACAGTTGAAATAACAATGTCTAATGGATACCAAATGACAGTTATAACAACAAAAACAAATGTAGAAGAAATATTAGTAGACAATAATATAATAATAGAAGAAGACGAAAGAGTAACCCCAAATTTAGCTGAAGAAATAAACGAAAGCAACAAAATATTAATAACAAATAAATCAATACAAGAAGTACAAATAGCAAAAATATCTGAAAGTGGAATTGAGACATCACTAGAAGAAATATTAAAAAGTTATTCACCAATAATAGAAAAAATAGTGGTAGAAGAAGAAATAATACCATATGAAACAATTACAAAAGACGCAACATCAGGAGCAACAGATACTAGAAACAAGGTAATTCAAAAAGGAGAAGACGGGTTAAAAGAAATAACATATAAAATAAAATACCAAAATGAAGAAGAAATTGAAAGAACAGTACTTTCAGAAAACATAATAAAAGAGCCAGTAGATAGAATTGTTCAAATTCAAAAAAATGTAACATCAAGATCAACATCATCAAGAAGTACAGTTGGACATACAGATGGAGCAACAAAAATATTTAAAGTAACAGCATATTGTTCATGCGCAAGATGTTGTGGAAAAACAAATGGAATAACTGCATCTGGAACATATGCAAAAGCAGGAAGAACAATTGCAACATCTAGCCAATTCTCATTTGGAACTAAACTAAATATAGGTGGAAACATTTATGTAGTAGAAGACAGAGGAGGAGCAATAAAGGGAAATAAAATAGATGTGTATATGGATTCACATGCAGAAGCACTAGCATGGGGAGTTAAATATCTACCAGTACAAGTTATAGAATAATAAAAACGAGATAGAAATTTCTACCTCGTTTTTATTATATATAAAATAGAAAATGTAAACATAATAAAAACGAAAATAATGTATAAAATTTTTTAAAACTAATGCAAAAATAAAAGAAACATGGTATAATAAAATAGTCAAAAAGTATGTAAAAAAATAATAATAAAAATTAAAAGCAGGAGGAATAATGGATCAAGAAAATATAAGAAATTTTAGTATAATAGCGCACATAGACCATGGAAAATCGACACTTGCAGATAGGCTAATAGAAAAAACAGGATTATTAACTCAAAGAGAAATGGAAGAACAAGTTTTAGACAACATGGATATAGAAAAAGAAAGAGGAATAACAATAAAATCACAAGCGGTAAGAATGAAATACAAAGCTAAAAATGGTCAAGAATATATTTTAAACTTAATAGATACCCCAGGACATGTAGACTTTAACTATGAAGTATCAAGAAGTTTAGCTGCATGTGATGGAGCAATTTTAGTAGTAGATAGTAGCCAAGGTGTCGAAGCACAAACACTTGCAAATGTATATTTAGCAATAGATAACAATTTAGAAATATTACCAGTAATAAATAAAATAGACCTACCAAATGCAAGACCAGAAGAAGTAAAACATGAAATAGAAGAAATAATAGGAATTCCTGCAATGGATGCACCATGCATATCAGCAAAATCAGGACTAAATGTAGAAGAAGTATTAGAAAGAATTGTAACAGATTTACCAGCACCAAAAGGAGATGAAAATAAAGAAACGAAATGTCTAATATTTGATTCATATTATGATAATTATAAAGGTGCAGTAGCTTATGTAAGAGTAAAAGATGGAAAAGTAAAAGTTGGAGATGAAATTCTTTTAATGGCAACTGGAAAAACATTCACAGTAGTTGAAGTAGGATATTTTTCACCAGGCACATATATGCCAACTAAAGAAATAAAAGCAGGAGAAGTTGGATATATAGCAGCAAGCATAAAAAGTTTAACAGACATACGTGTTGGAGATACAATAACACTAAAACAAATACCAGCCAAAGAACCACTACCAGGGTATAAAAAAGTAACACCTATGGTATATTGTGGACTATATCCGATAGATGGAAGTCAATATGAAAATTTAAAAATAGCACTTGAAAAATTAAAATTAAATGATGCAGCACTTGAATATGAGCAAGAAACATCATCTGCTTTAGGATTTGGATTTAGGTGTGGATTTTTAGGATTATTACATTTAGAAATAATAGAAGAAAGACTTGATAGAGAATTTGATTTAGGATTAATAACAACAGCACCATCTGTAATATATAAAGTACATAAAACTACAGGAGAAATATTAGACATATATAATCCAGCAGACTTACCAACACAACAAGAAATAGCATATATGGAAGAACCAATAGTCACAGCAAGTATAATGACACCAAAAGAATATGTAGGAAACATAATGGATATATGTCAAAACCGTAGAGGAATTTTCATAGATATGAAATATCTTGATGAAAACAGAGTAACACTAATATATGATATACCACTAAATGAGATAATATATGATTTCTTTGATACCTTAAAATCAAAAACAAAAGGATATGCTTCATTTGATTATGAATTTAAAGAATATAGAGAATCAAAACTTGTAAAATTAGATATTCATGTAAATGGAGAGCCAGTTGATGCACTGTCATTTATAGTATTTAAAGACAATGCATATACAAGAGGAAAGAAAATGGTAGAAAAGTTAAAAGAAGTAATTCCAAGACACTTATTTGCAATACCATTACAAGCTGTAGTAGGAGGAACAATAATTGCTAGAGAAACAATTTCAGCAATGAGAAAAGATGTACTAGCAAAATGTTATGGAGGAGACATAACAAGAAAGAAAAAACTATTAGAAAAGCAAAAAAAAGGTAAAAAAAGAATGAGACAAATAGGAAATGTAGAAGTACCACAAGAAGCATTTTTATCAGTATTAAAATTAGATGAAGAAAAATAAAAACATAGTTAAGAAGGGATTTGAATATGAAAGAAAAAAGAAATCAATACAGAAAACAAATAAATAAAAAATTTCAAGAAAATAAAAGAAAAAATACAGTAGACAGAAGAAAAGAAGAAAGAAGACAATACATTAGAAGAGAAGGTGATAGAACAGAAAAAGAAGAAAAGAAATTTGATGACCAAATAGAAGGAAGAAATTCAGTATTAGAATTATTAGAAAGTGGAAAAGACATAAATAAAATATTTGTAACAAGAGGGGAAAAGCATGGTTCTATAAATAAAATTCTGGCAATAGCAAAAGAAAGAAAAATAATTGTAGTAGAAAAAGACAAAAAGCAAATGGATGAAATGGCACAAGAAGAAAACTATCAAGGAGTTATAGCAATAGTACCACCATTTGAATATGTAGAAATACAAGATATAATAAATGATGCAAAAGAAAAAAAAGAAGAACCATTTGTATTAATACTAGATGGAATAGAAGATCCACACAATTTAGGTTCAATAATTAGAACAGCTGAAACTGCTGGAGTTCATGGAATAATAATACCAAAAAGAAGAGCAGCATCTGTAAATAGTACAGTAAATAAAACGTCTGCTGGAGCAGTAGAACATATGAAAATTGCAAGAGTAACTAATATAGCAGATGCAATAGAAGAACTAAAACAAGAGGGCTTATGGATATGCGGAACTGCAATAGATACAGATAAATACTATTATAATCAGGACTTAACAGGACCACTAGGAATAGTTATAGGAAATGAAGGAAAAGGAATAGGAGAAAAAGTAAAGAAAAACTGTGATTTTCTAGTAAAAATTCCAATGAAGGGAAAAATTGGTTCATTAAATGCAGCAGTATCAACAGGAATAGTAGTATATGAATCAGTAAAACAAAGAGCAAAAAATATATAAAAGGTTATAGGTAATTCCAAATCTAAAAAACCTAAATAAAATTAAATGAGGAAAGTCAAATGAGAAATGAAAATAAAAAAAATATTTTATTAATAGTAATATTAGTAGTAGTAATATTAGCTATAATTGGTGGAATAGTAACATATTTAGCGTTAGCAACAGATACATTTAAAAGCAGTAAAGAACTATTTCAAAAATATCTAATTCAAGAAATAGAGCAAATAAAAACAATGGCAAACTCAAAAACAAAAGAAGAATATGAAAAGATAAAAAGTACAAATTCATATGATTCAAACTCTGAAATAGCAGTAACTTATTCAGAGGGAGGAGAAGTATCTAATCCATTTAATGACTTATCAATAAAATATAAAACTCAAAAAGATGGAGTTGATTACATATATAAAGACTTACAAGTATTATATGACAATGAAAAACAAATAGAAGTAGAAGCAATAAAAGATAAAAGTATTTATGGAATAAGATTTACAGATGTTATTAAGCAATTTACAAGTATAAGAAGTGGTGAAGATATAAATAAATTAGGTTTAAACAGATTAGGAATTGAGGAAGATGAATTACAAAATATAATTAATTTAATAGAAGAAAATATTGATTTTACAAAAGATATAGACAAACTAAAAAATAAATATACAAACATATTGTCAAAAATATTAGAAAGTGCTACATATACGACTCAAAGGAATTCAGTAATAACATTAAGAGGAAAGACTATAAAAGCAAATCAATATATAGCTACATTAAACTCTAGTCAAACAAAGATGTTCCTTCAACAAATACTAAATACAGTAAAAACAGATGAGATAATATTAAATATGGTAGACACTTTTATAGAAAGAGAAGAACTTATAGACCAAATAGATGGAATAATAAATAATCTTGAAATAAGTAAAAACATACCAGCAGTTGAAGTAACAATATATGAGCAACAAGGTAAAACTGTAAAAATTACAATTGGTACTAATACAGAAAAACTATCAATAGAAAATTGGACAGAAAATAGTAAAAATAATATGAAAATAGAATATAATTCGCTAAATACAGAACAAGAAAAAGGAGCAATATTAGAATTATCTAAAATATCAACAGACATGCAAGAAGACTATGAAATTAAACTTCAAATAATAGCAGGTGAGGAAAACTATGAATTCGGAACAACTATAAAAAATAAATTTAATAATGAACTTGTATCAACAGAAACAATATTTGAATATGAAACAGGAATAACGAAAATAGGAATAAATACTATAAGTAATATAACAAAAGCAAATTTAAGTAATAAATTTGAACTGACAGATAAAAATAATGTAATATTTAATGATTTAGACAATGCAAGAATAGAATATATAATAAATATTATAAAAAATGAGGCATTTAAAAGAATTGAAAATAGAATCAATATATTGATGGAAAAACTACAATCAACTAAAATATATGAAACAATTATGGATAAATTAAATATAGATATTTTTCCAAAAGATGAAGAAAATGAAAAACCAAATATAGAAGAGCCAGATGAAGAAAATCAACTTTCTCAAATAGAAATAAATAGATTCAATGCAAAATTTGAATTTTATACAGGAGATGAAGTTTCTTCAAAAAATGTTAAAACATTAATAGAAGAGTCTGCGGAAAATTTAAAAAGTGTTGAAATAAACAAAATACAAAATCCAGAAAATTCTTCAAATAATAAAGAAGAACGATATTTTATAAAATTATATATACAAAAAGACAATAAAAATGAAGATTTAGCAAATGGAATTTTAGAGAAAATAAAAGATGATAAAAAATATAAAGTAACGATTTACTATAAAGATGCAAATGGATTAATAGACAATGTAACAATAGAAGAACTCGAAAAATAAAAAATTATAATAAATAGAGGAGGGCAAATGAATCAAATTTTAGTAACTGAAAAAATTTATGTAACACCTGAATTAAAAAGGAAAAAGAAAATTTATAAAATATTATTTATGATATCTTTATTTTGTATTATATGCTTGCTCTCTATCTACATTTATGCAGAATATGATAGAAATAGAGATGCAGGAATTTCAGAAGATATGTTACTATCATGGGAAAATGAAGATGAAACATTAGTAAGTGAAGAAGAAAATGCATTAATAGTAAAAATAACACAAGAAGTTGCAGAACACATAGAAGAATATCAAAATACTGTTGAAGAGAAAACAGTGCAAACAGCACAACCAACTGAAAAATATGTAGCAAAAAATGGAGAAGAATATGATTATATAGGAAGAATTGTAATTCCAAAAATAAATGTAGACTATCTTATTTTATCAGATACAAGTGTTGAATTATTAAAAGTTTCAATCTGTAAGTTTCATGGTGCAAATCCAAATGAAGTAGGAAATTTATGTTTAGCAGGACATAATTATAGAAATAAGAGATTTTTCAGTAAAGTTGATACACTATCAGTTGGTGATACAATTCAAATAACAGATTTGAGTAAGAGAACAATAGAATACGAAATATATGATATACATACAGTATTTCCAAATAATAGAGATGATACTACTCAAATGACAAGCGGAAGAAGAGAAGTTACGTTAGTTACATGCACAGATGATAATTCACAAAGAATAATAGTTAAATGTAAAGAAAAAGTTTAAATCAAAAAAACTTATATCCATTACTAAAAAATGGTTATAAGTTTTTTTGTTATTTATAAGAAAACATGAAAAGAGACAAAACATATACAAAAATATAAAAGTATCTTTTTATCTTGCAAAACGCATAATTTATAAGCTAATAAAAAAATAAATTCATTTATGTGATAAAGTATAAGAGTACTTGAGAGAAATGAGGTGTGAAAAGTGATAGATAAAATCTGCACATATCTAACCAACAGAATTAGAAAGAAGATGCCTGAAATAGATGATGAAAGAGCAGAAATAATAATGTATGGTTTACAAAACATTATAGGTGAAATTCCAAAAGGAATATTAATTTTGCTGATAGCATATTTATTAGGAATTTTTAAATTAACACTTATTGCAATATTAATAATAGCACCATACAGATGTGTTTCTGGTGGAGTTCACATGAGAACACATATAGGATGT
>CAUWAY010000006.1:0-62311 GCA_963556905.1 uncultured Clostridia bacterium
AAGAAATTATATCTAAAAACAGACTTAATTAATTATTACGAAAAATTTGGTGCTAAATTTTTAGAAAATTTAAATAATAGAGAAAAATTATATTATTTTAATTTAGAGGAGGTTTAATTTTATGGACAAATTTAAAGAAATAAGACCAATAGCTTTAGGTCTTGCTATCAAAAACAATAAGTTACTAGTTTCAGAAGGTTTTGACAAAGTAAAAAACAAAACATTTTACAGATGTCTAGGTGGAGGTATCGAATTTTTAGAAAAAGGTGAAGAAGCTTTAAAACGTGAGTTTTTGGAAGAAATTAATATTGATGTTAAAGTAAAAGATTTTTTAGGAATATCAGAAAATATATTTACATATCAAGGTAAAAATGCTCATGAATTAATTTTATTTTATTCAATTGATATATCTGATGATAATTATCAAGAAAAATATAAAGTAATAGATGATCATGGTGAAACTATTGCAAAATGGATAGATATTGAAGAATTTAGAAACAAAAATAAAATTTTATACCCTGAAGAAGTATTTAAATATATATAAATGTTTCTCCTTCTCCACCCATAGTTATGCCTGAAAGGAGTTGAAAAGGTAATGGATTGGGGTCTTAAAAAAAAAGGAAAAGATAGTTACAGATTAGTATGTACAAATGGCTATGACTTAAATGGAAATATAATTAAGCATACAAAAACAATACACAGAACAAAAACAGATGCTCAAATAGAACTTGCTAAATTTATGGCTGATGTTCAAATGAACTTGCTCCTTCTACTTATAAAAGATATTGCAGAATGTTAGAAACAAGACTTCTACCATACTTTGACATTTCTATATTGACAAAATCAAATCAACAGACATCATGCATTTTTATGATTTGCTTAGTAAAGATACTCGGTTAGTCAGAAAAAATGTCAACAATGGTAAGAAAACATTAAAGTCATTATCTGGTAAAACAATATTAGAACATCACAGATTATTAAAAGCAATGCTTCATAAAGCAGTTTACTGGCAACTAATTATATCTAATCCTGCTGAACGTGTTCAACCGCCAAAAGCAAGAAAGACAAAAAGAAGATATTATAATGACGAGCAATGTAAGATATTATTACAAAATCTGGCCTTACTTGGTGAAGATCAAATAAAATATAAAGTTGCAATCTTTATTACAATATTTACTGGTGTTCGTTTAGGCGAATTAATGGTATTAGAATGGAAAGATGTAGATTTTAAAACTAGTATAGTAATTATAAACCGTTTTAGTCAATATTTAGCAGGCAAAGGAGCATTACTAAAACACCAAAAACAGAAAGTTCTATTAGAGAAGTAAGAATACCTGATTTTATTATTTCTTTACTTGAATAGTATAAAAATTATGACATGATGATTCAAAATCGCTCTATGGCTAATTATGGACTAATTATAATAGATTATTTGTACAAGCTGATGGCAAAACCTATGCACCATCCTACAGTAAGCAAATGATTTGTACACTATGTTGGCAATATAGGAATACCTGTAATTAATTTTCAAGTATTAAGACATACCAATGATACACTTTTAATATCATAAAATATTTATGTAGCAGCAAAACTTGGTCATGCACAAATTACAACAACCTTTAACTTCTATGTGCATCTAATCATTTCTCACAATAAAAAAATAGGAAATTTTTTAGAAATCTTGTTACTGACACAACAAAAATTAGTCTAAAATCTTTTTTCGGATTTTTATAAAATCATTAGAATTTTCACGATAAAAAAAGTAATAGACTACTAAATATAAAATTAGCTTTCTCATAGTCTTTTACTGAAAATTTATTATAATTGTCAATGCTTTTTGAAAATTTTTTCCCAAACTCCCAAAAAAATTTCACATAATAATGGTATTTTTAAGCATTATTGCTAACTAATTGGAGAATATAAAAAAATCGCTACAATCTTCGGGTTATGAGGGTTACATAACATATTTTATTAGATGTGTTGAATTGTATTGTATGCTAGTGATATTAGTGCTTTGCTGGATTTTCGTTTAGTGTGTAATTTTGTTAAAATTGGGGTGATTTTGAAAATTTGATCCCCAATTTCTCCCCAATTTTTATTGGAATATTTTAGGGAATTCTTACTAATTTCATTTGATTTTTAGTAGCAATTAAATTTATTTTTTACGATTTTGATTAGTTTTTTAATGAATTTTTATGACTATTTTAGATTTTTAATTAAATTTTGAAAGGAATGATTTTTATGGATTTAGATAATAAAGTTAATGATTTGATGAAAGAATGGATTATTTTTAGAGATGAGTGTTTGAGCAGACTTACTGAAGAAGATAAAGGACATTTGATTGAGTTTGATAAGTATTGTGATAACATTTTGAAAAATGTTGCAATTTGTAATAAGAAGTATGTTCAAAAGCAATTGGACAAGCTTGATGAAAATTATCTTGATTATATTGGTTATTGGAATGATAAATATTATAGGGCTGGTTTTGGTGATTGCTTAAATTTGGTTATTATGAGTTTGGGTGGTGGTAAATTTGAAACTAGGTAAATATGGTGTTTGGGCTAAGAAGTATTTGGAAGAGTATAAGCCTTTTAAGTTTTCTCGTTTGGTTATGGATGGTTCTGTTATGGATTATTTGTTGGAGTTTGAATATCATTTGAAGGGTTATGCTAATTTGATTGAGTTTGAACTTAGAGAAAGGTTTCCTGCTCCTTCTGAGAATGAGAGTTTTATGGTACAAGTTAGGTATTTGAATATGATTCAGAAAATGGTTGATGAGTTTGTGATGGAGGAGGTTAAGTTGGTGTAGGAAAGCAAAAAGTCGAGATAATTCTCGGCTTTTTATTAAGGTCTATTATACTTATATAATTTTCTAGAATTGTCTACTTTTAATCCATCTTCTTTTTGTTCATATGATTCATCTATCCATTTTTCTAATTCTAAATGTGGATATGTTGGATATTCATACAATTTTGCATAACCAGAATTAATATTATCTTGTAATCTTTCTGGAACAGTTGTGTTTCTACTATTTTTATTTGGAAGAAAAATACCAATTAATCCACTTCTTTTATTGATAGAATCATTTCTTAAAGTTGAAGCTATTTCCCAATCTACATATTTTCTTTTATACGTCTCACTTCCTATTAGCACTATTGTTACAGTAGAGTCTGTTAAATAGTCTTCTCTTATTTTTCTCATTATGTATTCAGGATCATCACTATTAATTGTAGTATCATAGTCATCTCCGACTATTTTCGCTGTAAAAATTTTTTCTTCATTTGCAAACTTATTAACAAATTCATTTACAGCAGTGTCATCTGCATGATAATGAGATATAAATACTTTATGTTTAGCCATTTTTATCACCTCCTTAAATTAATTTTTTTAGTTCTTGGGCAAATTGTACCATTTTTTCATTCGTATTTTTTAAGTCTTTAACTAAATTATCATATTCTTCATATCTTTTCTGAATTTCTTGTGGCGGTACTTTATTATTTTCTTCTTTTTTTAACTCAATATCATACCATCTTCTAAATTTAGCCTGCCATTTTGTTAGATGTGGTCTTAATCCTTCATTTAATGTTTTTATTAAAATATCTTCTAACTTCTCGACATTTTTATCTTTTTTATTAGGTTCTACATTTTTTAGTAGTTCTCTTATTATTTCAAATAATTTATACCACGAATTATATACTTCTACTATAACATCTTTATCTTCTTCAAATGTTAATCCTACTTTTCTAGTCATAATCTCAACCCAAGTTTTATGTGCAATTTTAGATACTTCTTTATTCAATTCAAGAGTTATATTTCCTATATTTCCTATTTCTATATTCAAATTTACAATTTTAACTTTTTTTCTAAAAAAATAAAAAAGAATTTTAAAAATTGATAACAAAAAAACTATCAGGATAGTTCCTATTAATAAGTTATCTATTGTTATACATATAGATTTAGAATGCAAATAATTTAATATATCCATACTTTATGTCCTTTCGTTTTATCTACTTTATTATTTTATCAAAAAATGTTAAATTTTTACATACTTAAAATGCGACAAAATAGTTGTTTTATAACTATTTTGTCGCATTTTGTGTCATTTTATAATTTTCATAAAATTCATCCATATTATTTTTCTTTAAACTGTCTCGAAGTAATTCTATAATTCTAATTTTCTCTTTCAGAGTAATATTTTTACTTTTTAAAAATTTATCAGATATTTTTAGGTATTCTTCTTCTGTTATTTTATTTATTTCAAATAAATTATCTAAACTTACTTCATATATCTTAGCTAATTTAATTGCATCTGTTATACTCATGTCTCTTCTATTTGTTTCCCAGCTTGAAACCTTCGAACGACTTATATCTAATTTTTCAGCTAACTGTTCCTGTGTGATTTTTTTACTTTTTCTTAATTCCTTCAATTTTTCCATTATTATATAGTCCATATATTTTATACCTCTAATTATTTATAACATATTTCCTATGCATTTTTTGTCGAAATTTGTCTATGAATATAAAAATATGCAGATTTTTTTGATTTCTTAATAATTTTAATTACTTATCTTTATATTTTTCAGCTTTAACTGTTTTTAAATACATTTTATTGTTTTATGCCTTCTTAGAATTTTGATTTTCTAATTTTAAGTAATTTACACATATAAAACAATTAATACTTTCTTTTTCATATAACTAATTTCTTGTACTACATTAATTTTTCCACTTGCATTTTTTTACAATCTCCATTTTCTATCTTGGCGATGTTATATTCTTTTTTTTTGATGATATCAATTTCATATTTAGATGGTTTTCATTCTTAAATTGTTTAAAATTTTTTAAACAATTTATTATTAACATTTATGATTTTTCCTTTATTTTATATAAGGATAGCAAAATATCAATATAATTTTTTCAAATCATATTGATATTTCGTTTTTTATTTTTTATGTTGTATTATAATCAAAATTTTTCAAAAATTTGAAAAAGCTATGTAATTTCAGTAACTTTTTTCATGTTATCTTGATTCTGAATTTTAAATATAAATAATTTTATTGCTGAAATAATAATATAGTCTAATTTTTAAAAATTGATTATCTAACTTAATCTTATATTAAATGAATCCAAATTATATATATCTTCATCATTATCTTTTTTAAATATAATTTCTATATTTTCAATATAATTATATCCTTTTAAATTCTCTAATTCTAAATCTATTTTAACCTCTATATTATCATTTTTTAGTTCTTCCTTACTCAATTCCAGATCTACTAATAACTTTGAATATTGTTCTAAATTAGTAAAAAATGTTCTATATCCTTCATCTTTTATAATTCCATTTATACATACTGACTTAAGAATCACATGGTCATTTCCTTTATTATGAAAAGATATTTCTCGATTTAAATCATATTTGTTATTAGTATATTTTTCATCTATACCAGTTATATTAGTTCTATCTAATATAAATATTCCTTTTTTCTCTTCTCTTGTTTTTTCTTCAATCATTTCACTTAATCTTAACTGTTTATATATTAATATACATTGTATTACTATACATATAGCTTGTACAAAAGCAGAAATTGTTGTCATCAATTCATTAGTATTATGAAATACTACTTCTAACGTACCTGTAATTATTGATATAATAATTAAAAAAATTATAAATATTATTTCTAATTTCATATAATCCCCCATTTATTTATTTTTCCATTATTTTTTTATTATCCTTCATTTAAAATTTTATTTTATATTTTAATATTTTTGGTTATTTTTCATTTATTTTAGAATTTATTGTCATTAGTCCTTCTATAACTTCATTCATTTTTTTAGAGTTTAAGATTTTGATTAATATTTCTTTATATATTATTTCACTTTCACAATTTATTCTTGTTTCAATCTCTAGCTCTTTTGCAATATCACTATCCACTATAATTTTTACAGGGTATGGGTAGACTCCATTTTCTATAAAGCAAAATCTATATTTATATTTTGGTGTATTACTACCTGTAAGATATAACTCATATGTAAATCTATCACTTCCAGAAATTTCCCCTAGGTACTCTTCTGCTTTTGTCGTTCTCAGCCAAGTACTTACACCAGCCAAATTAGCTATTGGCGCTGCTATATCCATATCATAAATATTTTTTTCATATTTTTCTACTTTTGCAATAACCATTTTATTAGTTAATTCATACAATTGATTACAATATTCTATTGCTATTTCATTAGGAAATTTAACTTTCTTATTCTTAAATTTATTTTCCCATATCTTTTCCATCTTTTTCCTCCTTTAATGAAAATACTATTGGTAAATGATCACTAAGCTCTTTATTTATTTTATTTCTTTTTATCAAACTTTTTTTATTTATTTTTTTTATAATTTCTAAACTCTCATTATTAAACAGATCTACCATTTCTTGTGATACTAATACTTGATCAAAAAGATTCCAATAATAGTTTAGATCATCACTACTATTATAAAAATAAGTACCTGGAATACTTTCAAAATCTCCAAAAAATTTCCACATTGGGTTATATAAAATCTTTTTTTCTATTCCATCAACTTTTCTCTTTTTATATTTTCTTGTTGGAAGCGATAATAGCCCAGATAATGCTGACATCGTTTTTTCAAACGGATTACAATTAAAGTCTCCAACTACTAAAACTTTATCATATTGTTCAATATCATTTTTTAATATACCTGCAATTAATCTTCTATTATCTTCAGATGTATATAATTTACTTGGAAAGTGTGTAGCAAACAATTCAAAGTCTAACTTACAATTTAAAACTGATATTGAAACATAATTTGAACACTCATTATTTATTTCAATAATTATATTTTTTCTATACAGTATTTTTATTTTTTTGCAAGCAATAGGTGTTATTTCTGTATAATATTTCTTCTTTATATATAATTCATTTATTAAATGGTTTATATCATCTTCATATTCTGCTAATATCATTATATCTATATTTTTTTCAATTATCATTGAAATTAAAAATTCATTAATTGATTTATTTTTATGTGTATTCCAAAATGAAATATTCATCTTAATCATTCCTTTTACCTATATTTATATCATAAAATTTTATTTTTCTCAATAGTTTGATATAACTACTTTTTCAACACAAATACATACTCATGTGTTAATAAATAAAAATCTATGTTTTTATTTTTCCAATAATCTGTCTTTTTACAATTATGTTGTTCTTTTATAATTATTTCTTTCAATATGAAACCTGTTTGAATAAACATATTCATGATATAAAAACCTAATGGAATAACATTTTTATTTTTTCTAATATCACCTATTAGGACTGAACAAATTTTGCCTTTTTTTAAGATTCTAAAACATTCTTTTGAAAATAAACTCATTTGATTTAAAAATTCTTGTAGATTTAATCTTGATATATCTTCTTTTATATCTTTACTATATTTTATTATATCTGCATATGGTGGATGAGCAAAGATAAAATCAATTTTTCCATTTGGAATTATCCTTTGTAAATTAGTTGAATCAGCTTTTATTAACTTTGGCTCATAAGTAGTATTATATTCAAAATTTAGTCTATCCTTAGCTAATTTTAGTGATTCTACATTTACATCAATTCCTATTCCCTTTCTATTTAATAATTTACATTCTATCATCGATGTGCCACTTCCGCAAAATGGATCTAAAACTATATCTTCTTCTCTTGTATATTTTAATATTAGATTTCTTGGTACTTGTGGTGGACAATTTCCTCTATAATCTCCTTTATGTGTAGCCCAATTACCTCTTTCTTTAAAACTCCATATGCTTGTATTCTCTAACTTAAAATTTTTAGGATTATATAACAATTAAATTCCTCCTTTTAATTATAAAAGGGTAACCTTAATAAAAAGTTACCCCCATAAAACTTTCATAATATGTTTTTATTTAAAATATGTTTGTATCACTTCTTCTAGCATTCCATTTTTTGCAAGATAAAAATTCATAAGATAATTCATGTTTCTAAATCCTTTTTGTAATTGATTTTTTGATTTATTATCCCAACACAAACCATCTGTTAATAGCACAAATCCCATATTTAACTTATCTAAATCATGTTGTCTATTAATATAACTATCAATTATTTCTTCAGGTTTTGAACCTCCTCTAAAGAAATAATCAACTTCTATATTTAAAGCTTTATTGTCTTTTATTAATATAAAATCTGCTTTTCTATTTGCAATATCTTCAGATATGCTAAAGCCATAATCCTTTAATTTTTTAAATTGTTTCTGTGATAACATTGTTACATTATATTTATCACAAATTTTCTTTATTACAGGTTCACATGTATCTTCAAATGCAGTACCACCTCTATTTTTTCTACCATTAGAATCTAAACCTACTAATACCCCAATAACATAATCGGTTAAACTTTTTTCCGCTAAATTCTCACATAAATCTTTTAATCCAATTCTTTCAAAGAAATAATAATAATCTTCTATTTCTTCTTTAGATAATCCCTGTTTTAGTTTTTCAACTTCAAATGAAAATTTTAAATTTTCAGCATTTCCTATTTCATCTCCAACAACTGCTAACAAATTCTTTCCTTTCCATACTTCAGTTCTTTCATTTTTGGAAAGTGCAAATAATAATGGAAAAGTTGCAATAACAGTTGGAACTTTTTCAACTAATTTGAAAAACTTTTCTTTTATATTATCTGCTTTTATTAGTACATTCATTGCATTTAATTCTATTTCAAATTCCTTGTACGCTTTCGCATTTTCCCAATCAACATAAAAATCAAAGCCCCTATTAGTTACTAATAAATTATTTACAAATATTTCTGATAATTTATCATAGTCCATTTCTAAATACATTATATCTCCTCCTTTATTTCTTCGAATCTTTTTTTTGATATCTCCAAATATTCTTTTTCATTGTCTATTCCTATGTATCTTCTATTTAATCTAACTGCTGATATTCCTGTTGTACTACTGCCACAAAATGGATCTAAAACTAAATCATTTTCATTTGTTGAAGCAAGTATTATTTTATCTAATATTTCTAATGGTTTTTGAGTTGGATGTTTCCCTTGTTTTTTCTCTGATGGCTTAGTTAATGAAGTTGTCCAGACATCTTTCATTTGTTTATTATTATTTAATTTTTTCATAATTTCATAATTAAATGTATATTTAATATTTTTCAAGTCTTTTCTTGCCCATAAAATAGTTTCGGTAGAATGTGTAAATGTTTTACATGCTAGATTTGGCGGTGGATTTGTTTTTTGCCATGTAATATTATTTATTATTTTAAATTCTTCCTCTTCAAGTGCCATTCCTATAGAATAAATGTTGTGCAAAGTTCCACTTATCCAAATAGTACCATTATCTTTTAAAATTCTATAACATTCTTTTATCCACTTTTTATTAAACTTATGTTTTTCTTTAATTGATAATGCTTTATCCCATTCTCCTTTATTAACACTTACCATTTTTCCACCACTACAAGTTATACCATTACTGGATAAAAAATATGGTGGATCTGCAAATATCATATCTATACTTTTATCTTCGACTTTTTTTATTGCTTTAAATATATCGTTATAAATTAATTTGAAATTATTTGTTTCAAAATAGTATTTCCCTCTATACATTCTATTTCTCCATAGCAAGAATTATCTGACTCATAATTTGTTATAAGAAGTTCAGATATTTCTCCTCTTCCATTTGAATTAGCATTTATCATCCTTTTGGCATATACTTCATTAATATTGAACCCTTTATAAATATTTTCAAAGAAATAATCTTCTTTATCTGTATTTTTAGGATTAGAATTACTAAGCATAACTTTTACTTTTTTATTACTTAATTCTTTATAGAATAATGCTAATTCTTTTTGATTTTCATCATCGAAATCTTCTTTAGTATATGATGTAAATCCTGATGTAACATTTAAAGGTCTATATGGTGGATCAAAATATACAAAAGTATTTTTCTTTATATATTCTTGACTTGTCTTATAATCCCCATATTGAAACTTTACATTTTTTATAAGTCTAGATAATGCCTTTAAATTTTCTTCGTCACATATAGTTGGATTCTTATAGTTTCCCATTGGAACATTAAAATCGCCATTTTTATTTACTCTATATAGTCCATTAAAACATGTCCTATTGAGAAAAATAAATTCTACAGCTTTTTGCAATGACTTTTCATCTTTATCTAACTTATAAGAGTTGTACTGTTCTCTTATATTATAAAAATATTCTTTTCTTGCATCTTTTTCTAACCTCAAATATTCTTTTTCTAATATTTTTAGATTATATATTAATTCATTAACATTGTTTTTTATTATGTTATAAGAATTTATTAAATTTTCATTTATATCAAAAGCATATGCTTCCTTTACTTTATAATTTTGTAATATATCTATTAAAACTGCTCCTCCACCTACAAAAGGTTCTATATAGCATTCTATTTCTCCATTTTTTAGTTCTAATGGATAATACTTATTTAACTGATTTAATAGACTTCCTTTACCTCCCGCCCATTTTACAAATGGCTTTACTTTGTTTTGCATATTTTCACCTCTCAAAACTATGGTCATTTTATCATAAACATAGAATTTTTACAATTAAATCCAACATATTTGTCTATTAAATTTTTATATGTTTTATGATAATTAGCAAAATATAAATTCATTAATTACATTCCATACCTTTCCTATTTCTTGTTTCACCTCACTAAAATCAACAGTATAAATTCTTCCACTATTCGCCAAATATGTTAATTGATTTATATTATTTCCTATTCTTCTAAGTTCTGCTACCACTTCATTTAATCCATCAACTATGACTATATCTTTATCTAAACCTTGTTCAATCAAATATTCTGATAAACTAAGTTTAGCAATTTTGCTTTTCTCAATCAATTTTTTCTTCTCTTTTTCACTAACTCTAATTGTTATAATTTTATCCTTCTTCAATTTATCATCTCCATTTCATAAAAGGGTTTGGGACTTTCCCAACTATAAAGAACCATTTGTATACACAAATGGGAATCTTGCTAAAAACATTTTTCTTATTTTAGTTCTTTTTGCTCCAAAACAATATAAAAAGAAAAGTGACATTTTTATCTGCCACTAATCATTTCACATCTAAAGTAATTTAGCTTATACTCCGGTTATATCAACTATTTTGTAGTGATTCCCTAATTAGGGAATCGCTCATTCTATGGTCATCATCCTTAATTTCAATACCACCACACATTTCATATAATCTTGAAATTATTGAATCTACAATACTATAATTTTTATTTATACATAATCTTTCTCTTAATTGATTTCTGTTATAATTTGTGGTTATAACAATCGGCAAATAATTATTATATCTATTATTCACTATCAAAAATAATTTTTCTAATACCCATTCTGTTGGCTTTTCTTTTCCTAAATCATCAATTACCAAAAGATCCACACTAGAATATAAATTTAAATAGTCTTTATCAGAAACTTCCGAATCACTATATGAATCTCTAATAAAATCTAACAATTGTATTAAAGTTCCAAATATTACTGATTTTCCATTCTTAATAATTTCATTTGCAATACATGATGCTAAATAAGTTTTACCTAAACCATAAGCTCCTGTTATAAAAATTCCTTTATTTGTTGTTCCTTTTATCAATTTATCTACATATTTTTTAACATTTTCATAAGCACTTTTATTCTTATTTGTTATTTTATAATTTTCAAATGTGCTATTTAATTGACGTTTTCCTAAATTATTATTTTTAAATAATTTGTTTATTTTACTTAAATTGATTTTTCTTATTTTGTCTTTTTCAATGTATTCATCATATTGTTGCCAAATTTTACTAGCTTCATTACAGGTACATCTTTCGTATGCAGTTGCTATATCTTTATAAACAATATTGACATATAGTGCAGTATAATCATTTATATGTAATAACTTTCCACAGAATTTGCACTGCTTGTGCATTTTATTATCAGTATCTAAAACTATGTCAGAAATCAATTGTTTTGAATCCACTACCATTTTCACCTGCCTTTATATCATCTTCTACTCTATTATTTTCTATTTTATTCTTTTCTGCTATATTCTCTTCTTCCACGTTACCTGACGTTTGCGTAACGTTACTTTCTTCTTTTTTCTTATCTCTAAATCTTTTTTGTCTTGCTCTATTTTGTTCTAAAATTTTCTCATATTTATCAATACTTTGATACTTATACCAGTTTTTAATTATATATGCATTTTCCTGATATATTAGCATTTCTAAATGGATTAATTTGTTCAATATATTTTCCATTTTTGCATCCGTTTTGTGAATGATTGTTGCAAGTTCATGCACTGTCATCGGATTATTTTCTGAAATCATTAACTTTCCTTCTTGCATACATTGTCCCGCTATTGTTAATAATTGAATCCATACTCTAAAAAAGGTGTCCCCATCACGTTCTTTGAGTAATATTTTGATTTTTGGATTTGCAAATATATCTGTAAACACTTTAATCCATTGCATGTTTTCCCTCCTTTACTTTTTTAATGATTCTTGTTCTTTATTATTTAAGTATTCATCTAGTGCTTGTACTCTAAATAATACTCTTCCACCAACTCTTGCACATGGTATTTGTTTTCTTCTTACTAATTGGTTTACTAACCAATATGATATTCCTAAATACTCTGCTGTCTCTTTCATTGTTAGTGTTTTTCGTTCTACCTTTGGCAATTCTGGCATATAATCACCTCTCTTTTTCTTAAATTCTTTATGCAAAAATATGTATAAATATTAAATTTTATATATTCTTGCATTTACATTTGTATAATTTAGTTAACTAATTATTATTTATTATTTTAGATGTTTTATTTGCTCTAAAAAACCGTACAGATAATAATTCTAAAATTTATTTCTATTGTATGGCTATTTCTTTATTTTTTTAATTTATAAAAAAATTTATGATTTTTGTCACATTTTCTATTTTTATTTCGCCTATGTATATAGAAAGACAAATAATTTAAAATTTTTTTAAATTTTTTTACAATTTTGGTCAGGTTTTTCACTTTTTTTTCGCCTATGTATATAGAAGGATTAAAATTTTTCAAAAATTTTTATGATTTTTGGTATATTTTCCAATATTATTTCGCCTATGTATGCAGAAAGATTAAATCTTAAAATTTTTTTGTAGTTTTGCTAAGATTTTTCGGTCTTTCTTCGCCTATTTGTATATAGGAATATTAAAATTTTAAAATTCTTTATAAATTTTGTGAGATTTTTTAATTTTATTTCGCCTATTATATGTGAAGGCATAAAAATTAATTTTTTTAAATTTTTTGATAGGTTTTTCCATTTTTCTTCGCCTATTATGTATGAAAGCATAAAAAATTAATTTTTAAAAGGTTTTTGGGAATTTTAATACTTTCATTTCGCCTTTTATATATAGAAAGGTTATAAATTTAATACAAGTTCAAGGAGGAAAATTATGAATTATGAATTAGAAATAGCATTTGACTTCAAAAATTCAAAAGAGTATTTTGTAAGATACGAACCAATAGAACTAACAGACTCAGAGAAAATACCAGAAAAACTAAAGAATAAAAAATTATATGTTTTTGAAAAAGTTAAACCTAAAGCAAAAAATATTGGAACATTTCTGCTTGAATTTCTAAATTTAGATTTTTCAAATGCTTTACATTTGAACTATTTTTTAGTGCATTATTTTCTTGTTAATTTCATCGCTAGTAAAAAGAATTATCTAGATTTTGAATATTATAAAAGTATTGATTTAACATCTGAAATTATGGATAATCCAAAAATAATATTAACAGAAGATGAATTTATAGATTATGCTGAAGGGACGAAATTACTTTATTTTAGTTTTATTGACTCTGCTCAATTTGTTTTTAGGAATATCGCAGAAAAAATATATTTCAAGACATTATTTGAATCGTCTACTGAAGAAGATTCAGATTATGAAAGCCTAAAAATTTTGAAAGATAATGAAACATATGAATCAATTTTAGATAATATATCTGAAAATTTTAAAGATATAAAAATGAATTTTGACTTAGATTCTTTCTTTTTAGGTTCTAATACTAATAAGTCAAAAGATAATATTAAGTATTACTATTCTTCTAATGACTTTACTTGTCTTTTGTTTATTTGCATGAAAGAATTTATGAATTATAAAAATAGTTTTAGGATTATAAAATGTAAAAATTGTAATAACTATTTTATTCCTAAAACTGCACATAAAACATTGTATTGTGATAATATTTTTAAAGGTGGTCTAACTTGTAAGGAATTTGCTGATAAGGTTTCTTCTAGTAGAACATATGCTAATGATCCTATTTGTAAAAAGTATAGGAATAGATATAAAAATTTGAGTAAACAAGCTTCTATTAGTAATAATCCTGAAGTATTAACTCTTTATGAAAGATATAAAGTTGATGGGGCTGTGATGCTTGATATGTATAAACATGATGAAATTAGTGGTAGTGATTTTGAAAAATGGATTGATGGGATGAAAATAAGAAAGTAAGAAAATGAATAGAGTTTAAAGTGCAATTTTTGCACTTTAAGCTTGTGTGAATTGCACTTTATTTTACCCTATCCAACTCGTAACCCATATCTAACTTTTATATTTCTTATAATTTCATTTGTGTTTCTAATCCCATTTTCCTCAACTGTTTCAGCATGTCTAATTAAATAAATAACGGTATCATTCATTTTAAATAACTTTCTCCTCTTTTTTATATTATATATTTTTTTATTTGTAAAATATTACTAAAGTTCAAATTTGTATAAAGTTTCACCTGTTTTTAATTTTTTTATAAAAATTGCTCCAAACTTTTCATAATAATTTTTTAAGTCTGTTTTTAGATATATTGTTGTAAATCCTCTATTTTTTGCCTCTTTTAATATGGCATCATTTAATATTCTAGAATATCCTTTTTTTCTATATTCTTTTTTTACATACATTGTAGCATACCACGGCTTTAGTTCTTTTTCTTCTTCACAATCTTTTGGAAATATAGATATAAATCCTATCAACTTATTATTATCTACTAAAATTAACTTGCAAAAAAATTCATCATTAAATGCATTATAAATTTTCTCTTTTTTTCTTTCTATTCTACATTTTCTATTTTCTTCTTTATTGTCTGCCCATTCATTATATTCTAATTTTGCAACTTCATCTAAATATTCTAATTTATTTTTCAAATTATATATTTGCATATTTTTTCTCCATATTACGTATATAATTATCAGCCTCATCTCTAGATTTAAAAATAAATATACTATGATTCATTTTATATTTATCCAATAACTTATAAATTTGTGGCAACTTTTCGTTAGTAAAATTAATAATGCATTGTTTAAAATTTTCATCTAGTTTCTCTTCTACCCAAGGTAAATCGTCTCTTTTTTGGCCGATTCGTGATTTTGCACCTTCAAGGCAAACTTGAGTTGGAAAATCCAACAAAAATATAGTATCACATTCATTTATTCTTAATTCTAATGTTTTTTGATAATTTCCATCTATAATCCATTTATCCGTTTTAAAGATTTCTTTTAATTTTTCTTCTAGCTCTTCTTTTGTAATATGTGTACCATCTTTTTTATGATATAGCATATCTATGTGATATAATGGTAATTTAGTAATATTTTTTAACTTTTTAGAAAATGAACTTTTTCCGGCACCAGGACTTCCAATAACAATTATTTTTTCCATTTTTTTCTCCTTCATTTACTATTTATATTTAACATTATAACATATTTTTCAATTTAATCTATATTTCCCCTACATTTTCCGATTTTCCCACTCATATCCCCTGTCGGGTTTTGTTTTCCAATCAAAAAATGTTACAATAAAAACATAGTAATACAAACAATTACTAAAAACAACAGAAAGGAGGCAAAAAAGTGACAGGTAGTATTGAAAAGCGAGGAAAAAACAGTTACAGACTAGTAGTATTCAAAGGATACGACCTAGATGGCAGACCAATAAGACATCAAAAAACAATACACTGCAAGAAAAAATCAGAAGCACAAATAGAACTTGCAAAATTTCTAACAGAAGTAGAAAGTGGGCTAATAGTAGATGGAAATATCCCAACATTTACACAATATGTGGAAATATGGACAAAAGATTATGCATTAAAAGAACTAGCACCATCAACTTATTATAGATACAAACGTATGTTAGAAACAAGAATCACTCCATATTTTGGACATTATAAGCTAAATAAAATCAAACCAACAGACATTATGAGATTTTATGATTTACTTGAAGAAGATACTCAAATTGTTAGAAGAAAAAACAACAATGGAAAGAAAACAAGAAAGCCACTATCTCAAAAGACAATATTAGAACATCATCGTTTGCTATCGGCAATGCTTCATAGAGCAGTATATTGGCAACTTATTGTAAGCAATCCTGCTGAACGTGTTCAACCACCGAAAACATCTAAGCCGTTAAGACGTCATTATGATGAAGAACAAACTAAAATTCTTGTTGATAATTTGCAAAAGTTAAAAGGCAATCAAATTAAATATCGTACTGCAATTTTACTTGATATTTTTACTGGTGCAAGGCTTGGCGAACTTGTTGGACTTGAATGGAGTGATATTGATTTAAAAAATGGTATTATCAATATTAATAAGTCTAGTCAATATCTTTCTGAAAAAGGAGTTTTTACTAAGGCACCTAAAACAGAAAGTTCAATAAGAGATGTTGCAATACCTGATTTTATTGTTTCTTTACTTGATGAATATAAGTTATGGTATGATGAACAAAAATCGATCGTAGGCGATTTCTGGCACGAATCTAATAGGCTATTTGTTCAAGATGATGGTAAACCTATTCATCCATCTACAATTAGCAAATGGTTTGAACAGTTTGTTAAAAAGATTGGATTGCCTGTAATTAATTTTCATGGTTTAAGACATACAAACGCAACTCTTCTTATTTCACAACAAGTGGATGTTGCAACAGTATCTGCAAGGCTTGGTCATGCACAAATTACTACTACATACAATTTCTATGTTCACCCACTAAAATCTCATGATAGGACTGCTGGAAATGTATTAGAGAATTTGTTAATTTCAAGCAAGGCAAATTAGAAATTCAATATTATCTAAAAATCTTTTTTGTAACTCTCATATTTATATTTTTTTGATTTACTTTGTTGTAAAAATGACTTTAAGAATTTTTATGAAATAAGATTTTCTTAGAGGTTCTATGTCAATTGGGAGGTTGATCCCCAATTTCTCCCCAATTTGACATAATAGTACTATTTTAAAGCATTATAGCAACCAATTTGAAGGCAACAAAAAATCGCTACAACCATTCAAGCTGTAACGATTAAATCAAAATTGTAAAGCAAAATTATTTCAAACTCACCTTAGAGTTATGAGGGAAATGGAATGAATTTTTCATTTTTTCTATTACGTTATAAAAAGTGCTATTTTGTATAGTTACAGCGAATAGAAATCTTTTTATTATTTACAATAATTCTATTATATTTTAGGTCGGTAGTAGTATTTTTAGGTGTAAAACTTCTTATCCCTCATATTTGATATTATTTTTCTGACACCATTCTATTTACATATTTTTTAGATATTCTTCTCTAAAACTATATTAATCATTTTCTATTCTAAATTTCCTTAATGTTTCTTTAAATTTCCTATATTTTTCTTTGCCATAAAAATCATCCTCTAATTCTTCTTGTATATTTTCATTTTTTACTATATTCTTATTCTATAATCTCATATCCTGCAATTTTATATCATTTTAATCTTCTATCATACATCTTTTATAGAACTTTCATATTATCTAAATAATCATACACTATTACTTTTTCTTTTTATTCATGTTCTCTATGCAATCTTCCTACGTATTGTATAATTCTTCCTTTCCATGAAATTAGCATAATTAGAAATAATGTATCTAATCTACCATCAGCAAATCCCTCTCCTATTGAAATACTTGTTGCTAATATTATCCTTGGTTTATTGTTTCTATCTGCTTCATCTATGACATCTTGAATTTCTTTAGTTTTCTTTTTTCCATATTTCCTTTATACACAATTACTGGTACTTCTAAATCTTCTAAATTTTCTTTTAAGATTTTCAAGTGTTCCACCCTTTCAGTTAAAATAATAGGAACGCTTCCTTCTAGAACATATTTCTTTATATCTTCTATTATCACACTATTTCTAAAAATATTATGGCACATATCGTTAGAAATTTCTGAAATTTGTATTTTACCTTTTTCTTCAGTTGGAATATATTTATAATTAGTCTTTTTTACAATTACTGTATGTTCCATTTATCTATTCTGTTTTAATTCACGATTGCTCACCCTAACTCTTATATCACCACACTGCATATATATTATTTTATGCCACCCATCTTTCCTTGTTGGTGTTGCAGTTAAACCATATACATGTTTACTTCTTACAGCTTTTAATACTTTTTCGAAACTATATGTAGCAACATGATGACATTCATCTACAATAACTAATCCATAACCTTTAACTAGTTCTTCCAAATTATCTTTTTTAAATAAAGATTGAAAACTTGCTACATCTAATTTTTTATTTAGCTTTTCTTTACCTCTACCAATTTGTCCTATTTCTTTTTTATTTATATTAAAAAATATGATAACCTTTCTTTCCATTATTCTAATAGATTATTTCTATTAACTATAACTAATGTACTCATTTTTAATTCTGAAATAATTTTAGCTCCCACTACTGTTTTTCCAAATACTGTTGTAGCACATAATATACCTACATCTTGTTTTAATAATTCTTTGATTGCTTTTTCTTGCTTATTATTTAACTTTCCATTAAACTTATAGTCTGTTTTAATCCCTTTTTCTCTTGTATCTTTTATCATTAAATTGACATTGCTTTTTCACATATTTCTGAAACTTTATCTATGCAACCTCTTGGCAATTTCAAAAATTTTTCATCATCTTCAAAACAGCTTATTATTCTAGGTGTTGTTTTATAAAATATTGGCATTCCTAATTTTTGTATTATTTGTATTAATTCTTTTTTATCTAAATTCTCTAGCAAAGCTATCTCACTCCTCTTTAACATCTCTATTTTATCATATTTTTGAATTTTAATAAAATTATGTTGAATTATTTTCTATACTATACTAATTATATTATTTTCATATATTTTTTCTTCAAGCTTCTCCACAAAAAATTTCATAAAAGGTAACTTTATAGTTTTTAATTTATTCGAACTAATTATAAATAGTTAAGATAATGCTATTCACAAAAGTACTTTAAAAGATTCTTTTATAGATGATTTTATTAATAATTTACAAAGATATATGCTAAGGCAAAATTTGTATTATGATTATAGTAAACTACCAAAAAGTACTATGTTTAAAGTTGATTATATTCAATTTGCTGATACTAAATATACGGCTGTTTCTAATCCTTACTAAAAAGATTCTTTGTTATAAATATATTCTTTTCTTCCACTCCTGCATTTTTTAATCTTTCTATGACACTTTGGATTTAGCTATTTTTTCACTAAATATCTTCGGAAAATTTGAATTTCATCTAAAAAAACGTATGTCTTTTTTTTTTCACTAATCCTTCTTAAATTGATATAATTTTTTCTTTTTTTCTAGTTCTTGTTAGTGCCACATAAAATAATCTTCTTTCTTCTGCAAATGGCATTTGTTCAGTTATCGAATCTAGTTTAAAATATTCAAATATCCAATGAGCTGGTCTGCCTTTACTTGGAAATAATTTTTCTCTCAAGCCAAATACAATTACTTGATCTGATGTTAATCCTTTTGAACGGTGCATAGTTAATGCTTCTATCTTAGCATCTGGTAAATCTTTGCATATTAATACATCGTTTACTCCTTTTGTAAAAAATTCACTCTTTGCTAATTTATTTAAGCATTCATTAGTTCTAGCTAAAATTAAAATATTGTTATTGGGATTTTCCGAATATAATTTATGTACTATCTTATTTATTTCTTCATATTCATCATATGCACCATATTCACAAAGTTCTATCGGATGCTCTAAGTTTTTTATTGATTTTATATTTTTCTTACTTTGCTCATCATTTTCAAGAATAAGTTTACTTGTTATATCTGCAAGTTCTTGTCCATATCTATATGTTGTTGAAAGATACATGTCATCTTTTGAATTCAAAAATAGTTCACTAAATTTATTAAATAATTCTAGTCTTGAACCTGCAAAAGCATAAATAGCTTGCCAGTCATCACCAACTGATATTAGTTTAGCATCAAAATATTCTACTAATTTTTTTACAAATAAAAATCTTTGGAATGTAATATCTTGATATTCATCTACTATAATATATTTATAATTTAACTCTGGATATTTATTCTTAACTTCTTTTATTACATGTTTATAAGAAAGATTAATCATATCACTATAATCTATCATATAATTATATGATAGATATTGTTGATAATATTTATAAATTTCTTTTAAATATTCTAGTGCTTTTATTCTATATTCAGCTTCTTTTTGTTTGTTGTCAGAATAATAATAATACTTAAAATTTTCTTCTTTAATTTCAAACATCCTCTTATTAAACATATAGTCTTCGTCATCTATTAACATATTTTTAAAAATGTCTATAAAACTTATTACTAAATCAGTAAATCTAAAAAATTCAGCATTTAAGTTATTATCTAAAATTCTATCAAAAATTTCTTTATCACTTTTTCTCTCAAATTCAATATTTCTAATTAATAATTCTCGTTCTAATGTTGTTATAAAATCCCCATCTGGCGTTATATAGTCTAAATTAATAAAATCTTCATTATTACTTTCTTGAAACTTTTCTTTAATTTTTCTAGTCCTATTATATTTTGCAATTTCTTTTCTATTAAGTTCATTTTTCTCATTATAACAAGTTGAAAGTCCAAAATACTCTATATAAATATTTCTCCCTTGATATTCTATTGTAAAATCTGGGACATATGATGTGTCTTCATTGACTTTTTCTTCAAATAATTTTTCATATGAATAGTCTATACCATTAGTATATAAAAAATTTGCAATTCTAACTTCACCTATTGATTTTACTTTTTCTCCTTTAATTGTATAAAGTGAATTTCTTAAACTTAATCTATTTATTAAATATTGATGTATCCCACCTACTTTATTATTTTCTGTTAAATATTTTCTTTTTTTATACTCTTCAAAATACTCTTCAAATGTATCGAATTTTTCAAAGTTTTCTATAAATCCTTTTGCAATATAACTTTTATTTTCATATTTTTGAAATAGTTTGATTAATTCTTTTAGTTTAGTCTTTTCTTTAAATAATTCTTTAATATAATTACAAATGATCTGCTTTTGTTCATCAACTCCTACAACTTGAATTGGATATGGATAAAATCTTTTTATAAACTTCATTCCTAATGAATGAAATGTAGAAACAGGTATTCCTAAATCTAATAAATCATTTACCTTTTCATCTAAATCTTCACTAGATTTTTTAGTAAATGTTAACATTATTATTTCTTCTGGTTTGATATTTAATTTATAAACTAAATATTTTACCTTTGCTGCCATAGTTGTACTTTTACCCGAACCAGCTCCTGCATTTATTAAACAATATTTATCATCTCTTAAAATTATTTTTCTTTGTTCATCATCTAAATTTATATCTTTTCCTACATCTATAAAAATATGGTCAAAATATTATTTATATTCTATTAGTTTTCTATCAATAAAATTATTATTTCTTTCATTCAATATATCATCATTTATTTCTAGATTATTTTTTTCACACAAATTTTTGTATTCATTATAACAAATGTATCTATCTTTATAAAAAAACATGTCCAAATTTTCCATATCTATATTCCTTTTTATCTTTTTCTAATTAGATTTATATAAGTTCAATTTATAAAAACATTCTATTTTTCTTTTATATAACTTTTTATATCTTATGAAATATTATTAACAAAATTTTTCAATGTATTTATTACTTCATCATATTCATCTTTTATTTATATATATTATTTTATAAACTACTTCTATCATTTTTTTCCAATATATCACAAAATTTCATTTTTCTCAATAAAATCTATATAATTTATCAAATTTGACAAAATCTTCAAATTCTATTATACTTTTATTATAGAAAGGAGAGTTTTATGAGATTTACCACTAATTTGCCAAAAATATTATATCTAACTTTACTTATATCAAAATTTGCCAAAGATAAAAAATATTATAATACAAATGATTTAATAAAAATTGCAAATGAGTTAAAACCTGAATTAGTAAGAATAAGAAAAGATAAAAACGATTATAAATTCTTAGATGATACAAAATCCGGAGGTTTAAGAGGTAATTTTTCAACTGCCTTAACATTTAAAGGATTCATTAATAGAAATAATAAGTCTATCGCATACTATGGGCTTGGAAATACTGATAGATTTTTTAATGCATTTAAAAATGGTGAAATAATATTGGATTCTCATAATTATTGTGCTTATACAAATAATGTAGAATTAAAAAAACTGTTAGAAAAAGAACTAAATAATTTTAATATAAGAGAAAATCAAGCTCATATAAAAAGCTTTTTAGAAAAAAATAAAGATTTTCCTTTAAAAAGGGATGATATAAATTTTCCCAAAAATGCAATATTAAAATCTAAAAATAATCAATATTTTTTAAGAATATTATTTAATACATTTAAAACAGATAATATTGTTGAATTTAATATGTTTAATTATCTACAAGGTCCTAAAATAAAACAATTTAACATTAACCCATTGTTTGTAATTCCTTCTTATGAGAATTCATGGGATAAATTTTATGTAATAAAAAGTAGAGAAATATTACAAAATACTCCTTTATTTATGTATTTTGACAAAAAAGCAAAAAAATTTTATGATAATAATAATAATAATACATACTATTATTACACTTTAGATGAAGCCCTAAATAAAATAGAAGACCAAAACGGAAATATTGATGAACGATTAGCATATAATTGGAAAAAAACAAAAGAAAAATTAGTTACTAATTACGTGGAAGGAGTATTAAAGGTTCAAGAAGAAGAGGCATCTTTATTTATAAAACATTTTTTGAAGAAAATAGACGGAAAATTGTTTTCTATTTATAATAAAGATGTAGTAAATTTTATAGTTTCTTCTTCCGGTGGACCAGATGTTATTTTAACATTTTCTGGTGGTACTTCTCAAAAATTAGAGTTAGAACATAAATGGGAAAATTATATTCGCCATAATCACTACAAAAGCCAAGCATGGAAAGATACATGGTTATATGCAGATGAAAAATGGGATTTTGATAAAATTGTTCAAATATTTAGCCCTTACCTGGCAAAATATATTGATAGCATTCCAAAAGTTTTTTTATGTGCTAATAAGCAAACAGATCAAAAGGAAGCATATGAAGTAAATTGGAATAATTTAACTTACAAAAAAGTTCAAATAAATGATTAATTTATATATTTAGAAGAGAAGTTTTATCTTCTCTTCAAAATATATAGATATTCTGATAGTTTATTATTTCCCTTTCCTTGTGTTGAGTGTTTATAATCATATGTTTTTATTTCAACATTATCATAATATTTTTTACATATTTTTTCTAGTTGCTCACATTCAATTACTCCCTTGTTTGAATAGCTTATTATTAAGTTAGATTTATTTTCATTACAGAATTCAATAATATTTTCAAATTCATTATTTACTTTACTTTTATAACAAAAGTCTGACATAAATCTATCATTTCTATATTTGGCTTTATATGAGACTTTTGGGTTATCATATTTTACTATTGTTTCCAATATATGATAAAATCTAGAGTATTGCTCACCTGAATATGGTGAGTCTAAATAAAATGTTTCTACATTTTTTATTTCATTTAAAGTAATAAGTTTTTTATAATCTAAATTATATGCTTTATTATTCATGTTGTTATTTACTATGTGTTTAAAATCATTACATTTATACCTAAATTCTTCCCATACATTCATACTCCTTAATGGAACGATTCTTTTATGGTCTTTTGGCATATATTGTGCAAAATGTCCTGTTGTAGATTGCACTTTACACATAGTGCTCATTAATGCTGTTAGATATAAATTTTTTTTATTTTCATTATTAATTTTCTCTATAGCATATCTTATTGAGTCAATATCTTTACATTGTATGTCAGAAAAGTAAGTGTCTGAATATGTTCTATAAAAAAAATTATATTTCATTTCTTTTAAATTCCCCCTGTAATTTTTTTCCAAATCTTCTATGCATGTTTTTTCACTTATAATAACTGAATTATTTTCAATTAGGGCTTTTGCTATACATTCACTATATTTTTGAACATCATTTGCATATATTATATATTTACTTTTTAAAGCATACCCTATAGAATTAGTTCCACTCATTAAATCACATATTATTGATTTTGGAGTTGTAATTTTTTCAATCTCTGGAACAATAAAATCTAATAATTTATTCTTATTCCCCATATATCTTATTGTTTGAATGTTTTCATACATCATACTCTCTCCCATATTATTATATAATCATGTGTTATTATATCACTATATATATTTCTCGCCGTTGTTAATGATCTACTATTATTATTTATTTCATCTAAAAATACATCTTTTAGCTTAAATCCATTTTTTTCTGCAATTAATGTTAAAAATTCTCCTGTAGGAATTTTTTTCTTTTTCATTTTACTATCTGATATTTTCATAACTAAATATTTATTCTTCTTTAATAAATTTGACATTTTTATTATCACTTTTTCCATTTTATTAAAGAATTCACCAATGATTTTTGCACTTTTTGTATCAATTTCGTACATATCATAAATTACATTATTTATTTCCTTATAATTAGTTAGTTCTATATCTTTATATTCTTCTTTTTTCAATTTGTCATTTCCTATCATTTCATGTGCCAAATCATTATATTCTTCCAATGATTTTATAACTTCCATCCAATACATTTCTAATTTTAGTGTTTCAATATAACGCACTGATGATATATATGGAGGATTTGTAACAATTAAATCCACTTTGTTTTCGTATTCGCTTAAGTCTATTTCTGTAGAGTCACCTTCTAGTATATCTGCAAAATTTTTATTATTTGCATAAATTGAATATGCTTTTGCTCTAGATTTTACAGCTCTCTTGAAAGAAGCTTTTACATCTATATGAATTTTTCCTTCTTCTTCTAATTGGTGCATTCTTTTGCTAAATCCTGGGAACACATGCCTTGTATCTGCATTACTAACATTCTTTATTATTGCAGATAGTGTTAACAAGTAAAATTTTTTATATTCTATACCATAGTTTTTATTTTTCTCAAAATAATTGTCAATATCTTTTTTTATTCTAATTAAATCTTCTTGCACAAATTCCTTAAACCAATGATCTCTATTCATAATATATGGTTTTTCATTTTCTTTAATTTTCGAATCATCTTTTTCTATTATCTCTAATAATTCATTATTAATTTTTTCTAAAGTTTCAACCTCTAAATTATATGTTTTAGTTCTTGCAATTTGTACTGATAATGGATTAATTTCTACTCCAACAAAATTTCTATTTAGTCTCTTAGTTTCTACAGCAACTGTTCCTGAACCAGAAAATGGATCAAAAACAGTATCATTTTCTTTTGTGAATTTTTTTATAAAATAGCTTGGAATAGCCGGAATTAGTTTACCATAATATCTGTGAAATGAGTGGATGTCCACTCTATCTAACTTTTTTTCTTCATTTAATTCTTCTAAAAATTTACTTTTCTCATCTATTTTGAACATTTTTATTATCTCCTTTATAATCTTCTATTATTTTTAAAAGTTCTTGCTTAATTTCTTTTTTTGATTTTTCAATTAAATGTTGTTCATTGTTATTTTCTAAGATCAAGTTCATACCAACATTTTGTTTTATAAAAAAGGTTAAATTTTCTAATCTTTTTATACTTATCTTTTCATACCTTCTTTTATTAATAAAGTTCTTTAAATTGGTATAATCAATTTTTTCTGATGGATTTTTTTCATTATACAAAGAACATATAGACCATACATTTAAGTATTCCGCTATATTTTCTAAATACTTTCTATAATTTTCTTTTTCCATTTTTTTCTCCTAAAAATATTTTTATAAAATTATTTTACTATATAAATATAGCAATGTCAAACATTTTACCATATCTTTATGGTAATCATAATTGTTTTATTATATAAGTATATCTAATAAACTTTACATATAATTGCAAAACAAATTCTCTAAATTTTCTCAAACAGTAATAAAGCTTTTAATTTTTTCGAACTTACTATCTCCAATGCCAGAAACATTTTTAATATCCTCTATAGAAGAAAATTTACCATTTTCTTTTCTATAATTTATAATGCTCAAAGCTGTAGAAGGGCCAATTCCTGGTAAAGTTTCAAGTTCTGTCTGTGTAGCCAAATTAATATTAACAACAAAATTTTTAGAAAAAGCTGAAGAAGATGAATCTTTAGAAGGAGGTAAATCAATAGTATCAGATTCAAAAATATCTGAAGAAATGTAATCAGAATCATTTTTTGAATCTCCTGAGCTCATAGTTATATATTCAAAATCAGAACTATTTTTTAAGTCTTCATCACTTGGAATATTTACTTTCATACCATCTTTTAAAACATAAACTAAATTAATCTTTGATATATTAGCTAAATCAGTGATTCCACCAGCAGCATCTATTGCATCAACAATTCTGCTACTTTCTTTTAAAGCCACTACTCCAGGATTATTTACTTGACCTGTCACATATATATAAATTTTTTCTTCTTTTATATTATCACTTGATAAATTTTTATTGTCATTTGTATCTTTAGTAATATCAAATTTCGTATTAATATCAAAAGATTCAGGGGCTTGTAAATTATCATTATTTTCCATTTCTAAAATATCCTCCGTTTCAAGCTCAGCTTCTTGTAATAAATCATATCCCTCTCCACTTTCTTCTTTAATATTTCTTGTATTTTTACCATTATCTATGTTTTCAAAATTTTTTGATATATTTTCCTCTTCTCTTTCAAATTCATTTTTTTCTTTATTGCTTTCAGCAATGACATACCCAATCATTAGTAAAATTATTATTATCATTATTGTTATTTTTTTGTTTATTTTAAAAAATTTCATAATTATTTTCCTTTCTTTTTATATTTTTATTGAAATTACTTTTTAAATATTGTATTATATATTAGTACAAAATAAGGAGTTTAAACAAATGAAAATTAAAATACGAATTTTATTAATGTTCATTATTTTTATATTTTCAGTAAATGCATTTACATTGTCTTTTGCGAATAGCAATATTACAGATATTACGAGCCCTGATTTTACAATTTACTCAGATTCTGCTATATTGATTGATGCATCAACTGGAAAAATATTAGCCGGAAAAGATATCCATAAAGAAGTTTATCCTGCAAGTACCACAAAAATTTTAACTGCTATTCTAGCAATAGAAAATTGTTCTTTAGATGAACAAATTACAGCAAGTCGTTCTGCAGTAATGTGTATTCCTTCTGGATATTCAAATGCTGGAATTGTAGAAGGAGAAAAAATTTCTGTAAGAGATTTATTAGATATGTTTCTTATACATTCTGCTAATGAAATTGGATTTATTTTTGCAGAACATATTTCTGGTGATGTAGAAGCTTTTTCTGACTTGATGAATAAAAAGGCTTTAGAATTAGGATGCACTAATACTAATTTTACAAATCCAAGTGGAATTCATGATGTTAATCATTATTCTTCTGCTTATGATTTAGCTTTAATTGCAAAGTATTGTATGAAAAATGAAATTTTTAGAAGTATTGTTTCTAAAAATTCATGTAAAATTGCTCCTACAAATAAATATGGAGAACATCGCTATTACAAAAATACAAACAATTTGCTTGATTCTTCTAATAGATATTATTATGAAAATGCTATTGGTATTAAAACAGGATTTACTTCTCAAGCAAAGAATTGCTTAATTTCTGCAAGTAAAAAAGATGGTTTAGAATTAATTGTAGTTGCTCTTGGAGCTGAAGCTACAGAAAATGGGCTTAGTGGAAGATATGTTGATACTATTAATTTATTCAATTATGGGTATGAAAATTATAAATTCATTCAATTTGCTACAAAGAATACTGTAATTAAGGATGTGGTTGTTTCTAATGCTACAAAGGAAACAAAAAATTTACAAATAGTTTTAAAAAATTCTATTTCAGGTACAGTTTCTACTTCTATTGATTTACAGAATTTAGATTATTCTGTTGAAATAAATGATAATATTTCAGCTCCAATCGCAAAAGGTTCTGTCCTTGGTAAAATCACATATGATATTGATGGAATTAAATATTCTTCTGATTTAATTGCTAACCAAGATGTTGAAAAATCTAATGTTTTTATTATATGTACTCAAATTGCTTTAGCTTTAATAGTTTTGATTATATTGTCAAAATTACTTTCTGATAGACCAAAAAGTAATAAAAAAAATTTAAAAAAGAATAATAAAAATAAAAAGTCTAAAAAACATAATGAAAAAAATATTTCTATTTATAAGTTTGATTTTTAATTTTAGTGGAGGCATAGCCTCCACTATTTTTATTGATTTTTAATTTTATAGTCTTTGCCTATTATTATTGTTATATCTACATTACTTGAACTTGCTGTGCTTTTTGATATATTACCAATTTCTAATAGTTCTTTTATATTGTTTTCAAATTTTGCATCTACATTTGTTTTGTTTATTATTGTTGTTTTTGAAGTTTCTGTTGTTGTTATTGTTTTAGATATTTTATATCCACTCTTTGTTAATATCTTTTTTATTTCTGCTAGTTTTTTGTCTGACCCTGAACCATTTAATATTTCTATTTTTATTTTTGATGCTTCTGTTTTTGTTATTTCTCCATTTGTTTTTTCATTTACATCATTATTTTCATTATGATTAGTATTTTTATCTGTATTTTCATTTACATTTGAACTAGCATTTCCATTTGAACTTTCATTTACTTTTGAATTATTATTGTTTTCATTTGAGTTATTTGGATTTTCTTCATTGTTTGTATTTTCTTGTTCATTTGGTTCTTCTTCACTATATAGTTCTTTCATTAGTTTTTCTATTTCTTTTTTATTCATTTGTTCAAACCATAATGGTGCATTTGGTGGACCTAATGAAGTCGTTGGTAGTACTGTTCCTTGAATGTTTTCTACATTAAAGTCTATTGCATATGGTACATATGATTTTATCGTTGATATTGATAAGTTTGTTTCTACATGTTCATAAATAAGGTCTATTATGTCTTTTATTTTGAATATGTTTTTTAATTGCAATGTTTGTTTTACTGTTGCCATTATGAAGTTTCTTTGTGTTTTCATTCTTCCTGTGTCATTTGGTCCATACCATTCTGGATAAGATGTTCCATCATCATTTTTTCTGAATCTTATTAATTGTTCTGCTTTTTCACCATTTAATATTTGTTTTCCTTCTTCTAGTTCTATTTCTAAGTCTTGTGATGGATCATGATAAGACATTTCCATTGGTATTTCAAATTCAACTCCACCTATTAAATCTACTAATTCTATTAATGCTTGATTTTCTACTACCATGTAATTTTCTAAGTTTAATCCTGTTATCTCATTTACTTTTTTTATTATTTTGTCTACTCCTCTTGCATATAATGCATTTATTTTTTCTCCACTGTTTCCTTTTCTTATATCTGTTCCTATGTATGTGTCTCTTGGTATTGATAATAGTGATGCAGTTTGTTCTTTTGGATTATATGTTGCTACCATTATTGTATCTGTTAATTTTGCTCCTAAATCTGTACTTACTCCTAATAGTAATATTTGTAATGGTTCTAGTTCTTCTAATGTTGTTTCATTATTTCCTACTAATGTTGAAAGTAGTCCCGACATTCCTCCTCCATTTGCTTGTGTTTTATATACAATAAATCCTGCAAGTCCTACTAGTAGTATTATTAATATTAATAGTACTTTCTTTAAAATTCCTGATTTCTTTTTTATCTTTTTGTTTTCTTTTTTCTTATTGGTCATCTTATTTCACTCCCAATTTTGTTTTTCTATTCTACTATAACAAACTTTTTGAAAAATTTCAACATTTATATAAACATTTTATTCTTTTTCACATAATATTCACATTTATTTAATAGTATTATATAAAAAAATACAGTTATTTGCTCATAACTGTATTTTTTTGTTAAAATATTAAATTTAATAATAAGTTATTGTTATAGAAGAATTCTGTAACATATGAACTTGATATTGCATTTGAAATATTTTCATTTCCAGTAATATATATTACGAAAAATACTACTGCTAGTACTACATATATTATTAATAATGCTTTTATTGCTCCATATATTATTCCACCGACTTCATTGAATTGTTTCAATATTGGTAAACTTGTGATTATGTCTGTTATAAAGGTTAGTAATATTAATGCTATTCTCGCTATTATAAATATGACTATCATTACTCCTATATTTATTACTTTTACAGAAATTACTTCTGATGCTTCTATTACTATTTGATTTTTTGTTTTATTTACTGCATCATCTACATATTTTTGTATATATTTCATAAATCCGTCATCTTCTTTTTCTTCACTTTCCTCATTTTCTGATGTGAAGTTTTCTATTATCGAATTTTTTATATTGTCATCTATTTTTGTATTTTCTATTACTAAATTCGATACTGGTTTATATAGTATTACTGTTATGATTATTGATGCAATTACTGCTACTAATCCTACTGCTAATTTAACTAGTCCTTTTTTATAACAAACTATTATGTTTAATGCTATTATTGCAACTATTATAATGTCTAAGATTATTCCTATCATTTTTGTTCCTCCCTATTTTATATTTTAATTATTTCTATAATTTTATTATTGAAATTTTATCTTTATAAACTATTCCTACTAAATTATCTGTCATTACTATATCATTTATTTCAATGTCTGATATATATTTTTTCTTTAATATTCCCCTTGTGTCTATTATATGTAATTCTGTTCCAAAATTAATTGCTATTTTGTTATCATATGTTTTTATGTCTTTTGCAACATCTCCTACTATGTATTGTTTTGTTTTATTATTTTGTGGATTTATTATATTTACTTGTGTGTCTGTTGAATATTCTCCTGTTGAAATTTCTTTGACTATTGTTATTCTATTTCTAAGTTTTATTGTTGTAAATGCTATTTTTGTATTTTCTAGTTTAATTATTTTTGTATTTTCTTCTTCTTTTAATATTTCTATTGAGTCATTATACATACAAATTAGTTTTTCTTCTTGATATTCAATGTTTAATATTAGTCTATTTATTTCTGCTTCATGTTTATATAATAATGCTTCTTTTGAATTTTTTTGTGCTTTTTCCATTGATATTACTTGTATACTTGATTTTATTAATATCCCTGATATATCTACTTCTGCAATTGCTAAATATTTACTATCTGGTGATATGCTTATGTCTGCAACTCTTGATGTTACTAGATTTCTTTTAAATATGCTTGTTCCGCTTCTATCATATACATCTACTACTGATTTATAACTTGTATTTGATATTACAATGGCTACATATCCACTTCCACTTACACTTATTTGACTTATATTTCCTTCAATTTTATTTTCAAATATTTTTTCTTTTCCACTTATTAAATAAAATTTTTGACCATTTTTTTCACAAATTGCCAAATACCTTCCTGCTGAAGCAAATTCTGCATTATTTATATCTATTTCAATTGAGCTTATTTTATTTCCAAGTCTATCATAAAGTTCTAATACTTTTTTTCTTAGTACACATATATATTTATCATAAGCATATACTTGACTTGTTTCATCTTCTTCTAATTCTATATATCTTACATCTTCTGCTGATATTTCTTTTCTTAGAATTTTTTCATCACACCAATTTCTAAATTTTCTATTATTATAGTATACTATTATTAATGATATAATTGTTATTAATAATAGTAATAATAATATTAATATTATTATTTTTTTTATTTTGCCTTTTCGGTGATTTTGTAGCCCTTCAGCCCAAAAATCTTTCATTCTCGTTAGTTTTCCTTTCTTTTTAATTGTTTCATCTGTTATTTTTATTATTTATTGGAATTATTATATCATAAGTGTTATTTTTTGCAAACATTTTTTGTAATTATCCATAATATTTGTATAATTCCTATATATCCAAAAATGGGATATGCTAAATTTACTAATGTTGAAAATCCAAAATTTGAAATTCCTAGACTTGTTATGCACATTAATACTACAATTTGTGGATAACTTTTTTTGTTTTGGCTTATATTTTGTAAAAATCCTATTCCAACTGAAAGTGCAGTTGTAAATATTGATGCTAATATTATGAATGTATATATTTTTCTGAATTTAGCAAAGTATGTTCTTATTATAAATACTATGGGCATTTCTAAATTACTTATATTTGCTTTCTCTTTTGTTAATAACATAAATATTATCATTGATATTAATGCCATTATAATTCCACTTGATATTGCTATTTTTTTTATATTTTTTTCTTCTTTTATTTGCTTATTTAATGAAATTAAAACTGGTATAAGTAATATTAAATTATAGCTGCAATATATTATTGCACTTAAAATCCAATGTTCTTTAACTTGCATAATTTCTAATTTTTTTATGTTTATTGTTGATATATTTATTGTTCCTATCGTTATAATAAATATTATTAATATTGGCACTATATATTTACTTACTTTTAGTACTCCTTTTATATTTGTAAAAAATGTGATACTACATAATATAACTATTATAAGACTTCCACTTATTTTGCTTAGTCCTATTTCTTGTTCAAAGTAAGCCCCAAATCCTGCTACCATTATAAAAAAGGTTATTAATAGTAAAGAATTAAGTCCTAAATTAATAATTTTTCTTATTTTTTCTTTTTTTATAAATTGTTCTAAAAATTCATTATAATTGTTTATTTTATTTTTATAAACTATTTTTAATGTCTTATATATTAACATTGTCATTAGTACATATGTTAATATTATTCCTAATATTCCTTTTGTTCCATATAAGTAAAAAAAGGAATATATTTCTTGACCTGAAGCAAATCCCGCACCTATTAGTGCTCCTATAATTACTGATATAATTGACGTAATTTCTTTCATCATTTATCCTTTCATTTATGTTTATATATATATTTTTATTTATATTTACATTTTCTTTATATTATACAAAAAAAGTTGGTAAATCTAATTACCAACTTTTTGCTTTCTATTTTCTTCTTTTTCTAATAAACCATATTACTATACCTATAATAATTATAATTACTGGTGCTGTAAAAATCACAATTTTTATTATTGTATCTTGTTGTTCTGTTACAATATATGTTTCTGATTCATCTGTTTTTCTAATTGTTATAGTATCTTCTCTTTCTGTTAAATATGATATTGAGTTTAAAATTATATCTCTGTTATTGTGTAAATCTACTGCATACATATAGTATTGATTACTTATAGGAATTTGCATATTTGAGGCTGCTACTTCACTTGAAAATACTATTAATTCAGACTTTACTTCTTCTGAAATTGTTTTTATTAATCTTGCTCCTACTGTAAATACTCCTTCTTCTCCATCTTTTTCTGTTTTTGTATATGAGTTTTGGTTAAAGTCTGTTCTTATAAATGATGTTCCTCCTGTTGATGCTATTATTTCATATTCAACTCCTAGTTCTTTTAATTTTTCTTCATTTGCGAATTCTATTTTTCCAGCATCTATAACACACATTTGTAAAGCCATATCTATATCATTCATAAAGCTTGCATTTGCGTTTACTATAGCAAATTCAGGCGCATTTTCTAGCATTTTATTTTTGTCTTGTTCAAATATTGCTCCTTTTTTTATTGAAAAACCATATTCAGCAAGGACTGCTTCATAATTTGGCATTTCTACATCACTTACTATATTTTGAGATGTTAGAAGCATTATTTTTCCGCCTCTTTTTATATATTCTATTATTTTATCTCTTTCTAATTCTGTTATATCTTTTTTCAATGTTGTTATTATCAAACAATCACAATTTAGTGGTACTTCTCCTTTTGTTAATATGTCTAAATTTTGTACTTGGTTAGAATCAGCTTCTAATTGTTCTATTACTGACTGCAACATTTGGTGAGTTCCATAATAGGTATTTGTTGAAAGTAGATATATTACTGGTGTTTTATTTATTGTTAATTCTACAATTGCGTTTGTTATTGCTTCTTCTGTTCTATCTATTGGTTTTGATGATGTGTATTCATATGTGTATAAATCACTTTCTCTAATTTTTTTCTCATTTTTATCTGTTTTTACCAATATTAAAGATTCTGTATCGTCTAAATTGTATTGTGTTTTTATATCTATCCTTTTTGATAAGTCATCTATTCTTTCAACTTTTATTTTGTCTGTTAGTGCTTCATATTTTTGAATATATTCTTGTATATAATAATTTTGTTCCATATTAATTAGTTGTATTGTTATTTCTTTGTCTAAGTCTTTTAACTTACTTTTTGTTTCTTCCGATAGAGAATATAATTTTTTTTCTGTAAAGTCTATATCTTCTATCTTTATATTTTCTACTAATAAATTTATTCCTACATAACATGCGACTACAAGTGCTACTAAAATTATTGTTGTTGTACCTTTTATTAGCCATTTGTTTTTTATTTTTTCTAATAATTTTTTCACTTCTTCATCTCCTTATTTTACTAATTTTCTTCTTTGCATTACTATAATAGTAAATGCTATAAACATTGATGTAAATGTTATTGATCCGACTACTTCTTTTAATGAAACTACCCCTGTTGGAAATTTTTGATAATAGCTCATTATTGATAAATCTGAAAATATATTGCTTAAATCTTGCATAAATAATGACATTATTAAAAACGCTATTGTTATTATTCCTGCTATTATTTGGTTTTCTGTTATGCTTGATGCAAACATTCCTACTGATATTGCTGTACTACTAACTAATATAAATCCTAAAATATTTACTATTAATACTGATATATTTGGGTTTCCAAATATATTTACTATAAAAAAATACATTATTGATATTAATAGTGTTATTGCTATTACTCCCATTGCTGCTAAAAATTTTCCAAATACTACTCCTGTCATACTTACTGGTGATGTTAATATTAGTTGTTCTGTTCCTGTTTTTCTTTCTTCTGCAAACATTCTCATTGTTAGTATTGGCGCTATTATCATTAAGCCATATAATGCTGTATAATAATATAGTCCTCCTAAGTCTACACTTCTACTTTGTACTGCTGTTAAGTAAAAGAATACACTGAATACGAATAGAAATACTCCTATTACTACATACCCTATTGGAGATAAAAAGTAACTTTTAAATTCTTTTTTGAATACTGACCACATTATACATTTCCTCCCTTTTTCTTTGTTTCGTTTTTATTATTTTTTTCTCCTTTAATTTTTTCGTTTTCTTCTTTCTTTTTGTTTTCTTCGTTTTGTGTGTTTATTAGTTGCATAAATGCATCTTCTAGTGTTACATCTGCTTTTTTCATTTCAAATATTGTAATTTCTTCTTTTGCGAGTGTTTCAAATATATTTTTTCTTAAGTCTATGTCTTTTTCTGCTGTAATTATATATTTTTTTGTTTTATCCTCATTTTCTGCTATTAGTTTTATTTCTTTTACATCTTTTAGTTTTTCTTTTATTTGTTCCATTTTATTTTTTGTATCTTCTACTGTTACATATATTGCATTTTCACCTGTTACTTTTTCTTCTAGTTTTTCTGGCGTATCTATTGCAACTATTTGTCCTTTGTTTATTATTATTACTCTATTACAAATTTGACTTACTTCTGATAATATGTGCGAACTTAATATTACTGTGTGTTTTTTTCCTAATTCTTTTATTAATGCTCTTATTTCTGTCACTTGTTTTGGGTCAAGTCCTACTGTTGGCTCATCAAGTATTATTACTTTTGGATTTCCTACTAATGCTCCTGCTAAACTTACTCTTTGTTTATATCCTCTTGATAAATTTTTTGTTAGTTTATTTTTTACATCTTCTAATCCTGTTTCTTCTATTATTTTTTTTACTTTTTCTTTTCTTTCTTTTTTGGCTACTCCTTTTAGTTCTGCCATATATGTTACAAATTCTGTTACTGTTAGTTCATTATATAATGGTACTCCTTCTGGCATGTATCCAATTTCTTTTTTGGCCTTTTTGGCTTTTTTTGATATGTCATATCCATCAACTATTATTCTTCCTTCTGTTGGTTCTATAAAGCCTGTTATCATGTTCATTGTTGTACTTTTTCCTGCTCCATTTGGTCCTAAAAATCCTACAATTTCTCCTTCTTCTATTTCAAAATTGATTTTGTCTACGGCTACAAAGTTTCCGTATTTTTTTGTAATATTTTCAACTTGAATCACGAATTTTTCCTCCTCATCTTTTTAGTATGGCTATATATTATCATTCATGTATTTTTTTGTAAATATCTTTCACGTAATTTTCACATTTTTTCTTACGGATTTCCTGTTTTTTAGGTTTTTCTTTTTTAAAAAGAATATTTTTGTCTTTTTCTCATATGTTTTAGTACATAAGACTTATATTGTTAAGTGAGGTTTTTTTATGCATTATTTATACCCTTTTATTGTTTCTTTTATTTTTATATTTTTATCTGAACTTGGAGATAAAACTCAAATTCTTGTTTTATCTTTTTCAGCTAAAAATAAAGTTTCTCATATTTTATTAGGTGTTGCTTTAGGTACTTTATTTAGCCATGGGATTGCTATTATTTTTGGAAGTAATGTTTCTCAAGTTTGTAGTGAACAATTTATTTTTTACTTAAAAATTGCTACTTATTGTACTTTTTTACTTTTTGGTATAACTGGTTTTATAAAATCCAAAAATTGTTGTAACAAAGTTTCAAAAGAAATTTCTCATAAGCCTAGTTTTACTAATATTATTTCTTCTTTGTTTAAAAGTTGTGTATTTGTTGTTGCTATTTCTATTGCTATTGGTGAACTTGGAGATAAAACTTTTCTGGCTTCTATTGGTCTTGGAATTCAGTATCCTTTTTTTAAGTTTTCTCTTATTTTAGGTTCTGTTTGTGGAATGGTCGCTAGTAATTCTATTGCAATATTTTTTGGTAAATGGCTTAGTTCTAAAGTTTCTTCTTCTACAATAGAGTTATTGTCTAATATTATATTTATATTGTTTGGCATTATCGGTTTTTTCAGTTTACTTGTTTAGGGCTTGTTTAATTCTGGAAAATATGATATAGTAATATATACATAAATGAAAAGGAGGAATTCAAAATGCTAACTGCAACAGGAGTAACTGTAAGATTTGGTAAAAGAGTTTTATTTGAAGATGTAAATATAAAATTTGCAAAAGGAAATTGTTACGGAATAATAGGTGCAAATGGAGCTGGTAAGTCAACATTTTTAAAAGTTTTATCAGGTGAGCTAGAACCAAGTAAAGGTGAAGTGTCTTTGGAAAAAGGTGAAAGATTATCTGTATTAAAACAAGACCACTTCGCATATGAAAATTATAGTGTTATTGATACTGTAATGATGGGAAATAAAGAATTATATGACATTATGAAAGAAAAAGAGGCAATTTACATGAAACCTGATTTTTCAGAAGCAGATGGAATGAAAGCTGCAAAATTAGAAGAAAGATTTGCTGAATTAGATGGTTGGAATGCAGAATCAGATGCTTCAATTTTATTAAATGATTTAGGAATAATTCCAGATAAACATTACAAATTAATGAGTGAATTAGAGGCAAGAGAAAAAGTAAAAGTTTTATTAGCTCAAAGTTTATTTGGAAATCCTGATGTATTATTATTAGATGAGCCTACTAATGACTTAGATTTAAAGAGTATAAATTGGTTACAAGAATTTTTAATTAATTTTGAAAATACTGTAATTGTAGTTTCTCATGATAGATATTTCTTAAATAAAGTTTGTACACATATTGCAGATGTTGATTTTGGACAAATTAAGGTCTATCCAGGAAATTATGATTTCTGGTATGAATCAAGTCAATTAGCTTTAAAACAAATGAAAGAACAAAATAAAAAGAAAGAAGAAAAAATAAAAGAATTACAAGACTTTATTGCAAGATTTAGTGCTAATGCTTCAAAATCAAAACAAGCCACATCAAGAAAAAAGACTTTAGAAAAGATAGAATTAGATGAAATCAAGCCTTCAAATAGAAAATATCCATATGTAGATTTTAAACCAGATAGAGAGCCTGGAAAAGAAATATTGCAAGTGAAAAATATTTCTAAAACTATAAATGGAGAAAAGATTTTGAATAATATTTCTTTTACTGTAAAAACAGGTGATAAAATTGCATTTTTGGCTGATAACGAAAATGCTAAAACAGTATTATTTCAAATAATTGCTGGCGAGTTAGAACCAGATGAAGGAGAGCTTGTTTGGGGAACTACAATAACAAAATCTTATTTTCCTAAAGATAATAATTATTTGTTTGATGTTGATGAAAATTTAACAGATTGGCTTAGAAAGTATTCAAAAGAGCCTGATGAGACATATGTTAGAGGCTTTTTAGGTAGAATGTTGTTTTCTGGAGATGAAGCTTTGAAACAAGCTAAAGTAATTTCAGGGGGAGAAAAAGTAAGATGTGTTTTAGCTAAAATGATGCTTTCTGGTGCTAATTTCTTAATTTTTGATGAACCTACAAATCATTTAGATATGGAAAGCATAACTGCTGTAAATGATGGTATGTTAAAGTTTAAAGGTAACATTTTATTTACATCACATGACCATCAATTAACTCAAACTGTTGCAAATAGAATTATTGATATAAAAAGTGATAAATTTATTGATAAAGAAGTTACTTATAATGAATACCTTGGAGTAGAATAATATATAAAAAATTTATTTAAAGAATTATTTTATAAAATAAAGGATGGTATTTATGAAAAAAGTTTTATTTGTATTTGTTTTTGCGGCTATTTTAACCTTTCTAATTTTACTTATTTACGAATATTATATTTTGCCAAAATTAACAGTAGAAAATATACAAGTTCCTACATCTAGTGAACTTGTATATGATGAAAATAAAGATGAAGATATAATTGTTGAATTTGTTAAAAAGGAGGATATAAATATGCAAATGAGTGTAATTGGAGATATTATGTGTCATAATTCACAATATAAAGATGCATATATTGGCAATAGTTATGATTTTTCTTATGTTTTTGAAGATATAAAAAAATATATAGATTCTGCTGATATTGCTATAGGTAATTTGGAAACTACTTTTGCTGGTTCTGCTAAAGGCTATAGTAATTACCCAAGATTTAATACTCCTGAACAATTGGCTAATAATTTAAAAGATTTTGGAATTGATGTTGTTTCTACTGCAAATAATCATTGCTTAGATACAGGTTATTTTGGACTTGATAGTACTTTAAATTTTCTTGATGAAGTTGGTATTTCACATACTGGAACTTCTAGGTCAAAAGAAGAACAAGATACTATTTTAATTAAAGATGTAAATGGTATTAAAATAGCTTTTTTAGCTTTTACTTATGGTACTAATGGAATTCCTGTTCCAAATGGACAAGATTATTGTGTTAATTTAATTGATGATGATTTTATTTTAGAACAACTTAAACTTGCTAAAGCTCAAAATCCTGATTTAATTTGTGCAAGTATGCATTGGGGAATTGAATATCAAACTACCCAAAATGCTGAACAAGAAAGATTAGCTAATCTTTTATTTACGAATCGGTGTTGATATTATTTTAGGTAGTCATCCTCATGTTTTACAACCAATGGAAAAAAGAACTATTACTCTTTCTGATGGTTCTACTAAAGAATGTTTTGTTATATTTTCTTTAGGTAATTTCATGTCAGGACAAGTATATCCTAATACCCGTAATTCTGCTATTTTAAATATTAATATTACTAAAAATGGAGAAACTGGTAAAATCTCAATTGGAGATGTTTCTTATATTCCTATTTATATGTATAAATATTCAAATAGAGCTACTAAAAAATATTTAGTTATGGATATAGAAAATACGATTTCTAATTTTGAAAATGGTTCTGATACCAATATAAGTCAGTCTGATTATGATGTTTTAAAATCAGAGCTAAAAAAAATTAAAGATACTTTAGGTAAAAATTTAGATTAATTAATTATATATAAAAAATAGCAAGATTTTTCTTGCTATTTTTTATTATTTTTTATTATTTTCCAAGTATTCTTTTCTTTATGAATATTACACATAATGCTATAACGGCTAATCCTATTGCGAATGTTGAAATATATAAAATTTTTGAGATTATAACACCTGTTGGTGGTGTAATTATTGTGTGTACACTGTCTTCATCTCTTTCTTTTGCTTTTTCTGGAATTAGGTTTCCTGGTGTTCCTATTGTTTTTGATATATATGACCTTTTCATTCTTCCAGATAATTGTAATATTTCTACATCATTACTATAACTCATATCATCTTTTGAAGATAATAATTTCGTTGTTTCATAAGATAGAACTGTATTTTTATTTGCTCCTACATTTTTATAGTTTTCTGTTGTTATAACAGTATATTCTTTTTCTTTTAGTTTATTATATACTTGTTCTTTTATGTAACCATTTTCTTTTAATTGTTCTGCTGTACTTAATTCTCCTCCAAATCTGTTTGCTAATTCTGATGTGTCTATTGCTAATTCTAGGTCTAAGTAATCTCCTACTATTTCTACTGTTGTTCCTTCTACTGCTCCTGTTGCATCTCCTAATATATAATATTTTCTTCCATTTGCTGCCAATGTTGCTCCTACATGTTCATCTCTGTAATCATAATCTATTTGTGAACTGTTTGTTACATTTATATCATATGTCATTTTCAATGTTGCACCTTGTATTAATTCAGCATCCATTTCTATCGGAACTAAGTCATCTAGCCCTGTTCTTACATATGGTAATTGTGTTCCTGGTTTACTTGGATCTCCATCTAATAGTACTTGACCATTTGCTAATATTATTGTTATATGACTTATTGTTTTGTCTATTGAATAATCTATTGTTGCTCTTCCTACTATTCCAAAGTCTAGTTTGTCTATTGTTGATACCAAATTTGGATTAATAGTTGGTAGTCCATTTTCATCTACTATTGGATTTCCTTTTTCATCTTTTGAATATTCATCTGTTTGTGTTTTTAAATCTGTCACATTTTCAAATTCAACACTTACTTCAAAGTTTGCTGTATCTGCACTTATATTGTATTTATCATTAATTGTACTATTGGTTAATGCTAAATTTTCATATTCTGCTCTTTTTTTCATGTTGTCTACTGCATTTGAATATGTTTTTACTGTATATGGTGTTCCATTTATATCTGCATATTCATCATTTACATACCAATTCATGTCTCCATTTCTTTGTGGATATCCGTCATTTCCTACATTTAATGCATTTTTTATTACATCAGATGTTATTATTGTAGATTTATAGTCTCTTGCATCTACTTCTTTTACAATTGTTCCATCTGGTTTTCTTATTTCTGTTTTCATTCCATTTGTGTTTCCATATGTATATCTTAGTACATATCTTCCTGGAACTATTCCTACAAATTCATAGTTTCCATGTTCATCTGTATATGTTTCTGCTTTTATTAATTTTTGTTCATAATTTTCTATTTGGTATATTGTTGCTACATCATTTTTGTCTAAGTCTATTAACTCAACTTTTGCATTATGTATTACATTTTCATTATCAGCATATTTTCCATTTCCTAATATTTCATTAGCTCCTGATTTTTCTTCATCTCTGCTGTCTTCAAATACTGTTCCTTTTATTACATTTTTCTTGTTCATTTGTAGTACAAATGATGGCGCCATATCTGTATCATCTTCATATGTTGTTTTTACTAATCTATTTGCATTGTCTTCTGTTGTTAATTCTATTTTTGCATTTCCTGGTGCGGAATCTCTGTCTATGCTTGCATATGTTCTTCCTATTTGTTCTACATTTGTATTCTTAACATTATATTGGTCTATTGCTTCAAATATTGTTCTTGTTGTATTGTCTCCGTAATATGTTGAATATGATGTTATTTCTGACATATCATCTAATGTTGCATCTCCCCTTGTAAGTCCTAATACTGAATTGTCACTTATTAAAAATTTAATAAATATTTCTTGTGTTGTTTGATTTTTTAGTATTCCTAATGGATTTTTTATTACTACTTTATTAAAGTTTTTGTCTCCGCTTCCTCCGACATTTTCGGTTACTTTATATTCATCTGTTTTTATAATATTTTCTCCGTCTTTGTAGAATATACTATCTACTGTATATTGGTTATCAAAGTAGTTTACTATTTCATTTACTTTTGCTTTTAATGTTGTTGATTGATTTTTTAATGTTACTTTATATACAACATATACTTTTAACATATTGCTATTATCTTTTTCAAAGTTTTCTTTACTCCATGATACTGCTGATTCATATACTGTTCTTGTATATTTGTTTGTATATTTGTTTCCAAATTTTATTCCAACATCAAATGCTCCATTGTTTTCTATATATTTGTTTCTTGATGCATAATGATATGTATGTGTATATCCTTTTAATGTTGCTATTACATCTTCTATATCACTGCTTAATGATATATCTACTTGTTCTCTTTCATATAAGCCTAAGTTTATATTTGTTATTTCATTATTTCTCCATGATTCATTTCCTGCGGTATATAGGTCTTCTAATTTATATCTATATGAATCTTGCATTGTTGATGATGTTATATGATATTTATCCACTCCATAATAATCATTTATATTGTTTCTTTCCTCTGTATATGTTATTGTCGATTTATATTCTTCATTTTGATTGTAACTTATTCCTGTTGCTGTTGTATTTCCACTTGGGTCTCTTGCATACCCTCCTGTAGTATTTCCATTTGTGTCTTTTGTTGTTCCATCTGATGTTATTTCTGAAAATTTGTCATTAAATTTTAATCTTTGTGTTCCTTCTGTTGCTTTTGCTCCATTTTCTATTAAAGGTTTTAGTTCAACATTTCCATATTTTATTCCATTATATTCAAATTCTATATAGTATTTGTCTAGGTCTTTTCTTCTTAATGTATCTCCTGTATATGTTAAATCTCCATTTCTTGAGCCAAAATGATATTGACCATTTTCATCTGTAAATGTTGAATATGATGTTCCTCTTACAGGGTCATGGATTGTAACTTTTACTCCTTGTACTCTTTTGTCTATGTCTTGTGTGTATATGTTATCTCTTAAGTTGTCTTTTCCTGATAACATATCTTCCCATACATATCCAGATAAGTTTAAAAATTCTTTTTTATTTCCTATATTACATATACATACAATGTCTCCTTCATTTATTGTATAATCATATAATTTTTTGTATCCGGCAGATGTGTTATAATTGTCTTCCCATACTCCATATCCATATGATGATGAAATTTCATATATTTCATATGTTCCTGCATGTAATCCATTAATGCTTTCTCCTACACCAACTTCCCATTCTCCTCCATCACCTTTTACTAAGAATCTGAATTCTGATTCACAGTTTGGTAATGTATATAATTTTTCTCCTGTTTCTTCATCATATTTGAATATTGTTAAACTTTTTGGTAAGTCTTCTGGTTCAAATGTAACTGTTGTTGAATATTCTTCTTTTTGTTCAAATGAACCACTGTCTCCTGTAGCAACAGGTATTATTTGATTTCTTTTACTTCCAAGTACTTTACCACAAGAACATACATAATCTTCGTCTACATAATATATATCTTCCCAAGAAATTGAATATGATACATGAAATGTAATTGATCTTGATACAGTTACACTTAATGATGTTACACCAGATGTTCCTTGTATTAAATCTGCGGTACAACTTCCTACACTAATTCCTTGACTTTCTATACTTGTTTGTATTGAACCTAAGTCATATGAAGATAAATTAGTTCTGTCTATAGCTGATGAAACACCATTCCATATAGCCGTAGATTCTGCTGCTGAAAACGAATCTGGTATCTCACTTCCCATATAAAAATCTTGCCCTGCTTCAACACCTTGTCCTTCCCAAACAAGTTGACCTCCTTCTGGGAAGTCGTCTCCAGTTACTGTTAGAGTAATATTGTTAATTACTGGTTCTGTAGAACCTCCATAGTGGCAAGCTATTGCGTGCGAACTACTTGCATAGAATGTTCCTATTGCAACTTCTTCCCAATGGTCTACTTCGTCTGTTACATTTCCATCTTCATCTGTTTTATATATTGGTACTTCATCATAGTGAGTATGAAAATAGTCACCTTTTGCTCCACAAGTTGCTGTACCAACTAATTTATCTCCTTGCATTACTATAAAAATTCCTGAACCCTCATAATTAGGATTATATCCAACTAGTTTAACACTTACATTTGGATTTTCTTTTGTAGCAGCAATTGCTTCTGCATAGTCATTAGCAATTGCTTGATTTACAGCAGCTTGCATATCTGCAATGGTTCCTTCTACAGAATATCCATTTACTTCTTTATTTGTAAATGTTGTTAAGCCAAACATCAATGCAAATATAATTGCCATTAGCCTTTTTTTCTTTGAGAATTTTTTTATAATCGTAAATATTATTAAAGCTATAACTAATATTAACATTATATCTCCTATGACTTTAATTATTGTTTTTGCACCTGTCTCTATTCCTACTATTACTTCAGTAGTTGCCGTATCATTTTCTTTATTTGAGTCTTCAATATGTTTTGTATTATCACTTATTCCTATTTTAGCTATATTTGTTAATGTACCTGCTGAATCTTCTTTTAATGTTTTTGATAATATTATTGTTGCTTCTATACTTTCTCCTGGTTTTATTTCTTGTACTCCAAAACTTGTGTTACTTGCATTATCTGTCATAGATTTTGTCCAATCACTATTTAATTCTGAATGAAATTCTAGTTGTGATGGTATTTCATCTATTATTTCATTTACAGTTCCTGCTATTTCACCTATGTTTGTTACTATTATTTTATATTCTATTGCAATTGTTGAACCACTAAATTGTTTTGAATGTATTTCTACTTTAGCAAATTTTTTATTATTGTAATTATATTCTTTTGTTCCTTTACTATTTACTACTGTTATTTTTTGTATAAATTGTTCTATTTTTAAGTCAAATGTTTTGTTTTGTATAAGTCCTATATCTATATTACTTCTATCTGACTCTAAATTAATTGTATTTGTTAATCCTATTGTCTTTTTTTCTCCTAATACAACTGCTTGTTTTTTTACTGCATCACAGTTTGTTATTCCACTTACACCTGTCTTTTGGTATTCTGTTATTGCATATTCTTCTGAATCATATTCAAAAACCACATAATATTTTCCTTTTGGTATTCTTGTAAATGAATATTCTCCTTTTTCATTTGTTGTTTTTGTTATTATATTTCCAGAATTGTCTTTTACAAATGAATTTTTTTCTACATCTAATAATGATACTTTTATTTCAGGTTTTAGTTTTTCTTCACTGTCTCTCCTTCCATTTGAATTTTCATCTATCCATGCAAGTCCTGATATTGTAAATTTTGTTTTACCTGTTGTTGGTTGATTTGGATTATCTGGATTTGTTGGATCTTCAACTGCATTTCCATTAGAATCTATTACTACATTATTTGTAGTATTAGGTTTATATAGTGTATTTTGTATTATGTTTGATTTTTTAGTTTTTATACGTTCTCCACTTACTGTTGCATAATTTTCTATAAGTATTCCATCTTGTTCTTTTGTTAATGACCTTGTTCTCGTTTTTATTTTTATTGTAATTGTTTCTCCTGCTTTTATGTTTAAATTTATTTTTATTCTTGCAGTTTCTGTTCCGTCTCTTCCATTTGCTTCTGCAACTTCTACACTTGAAAACTTACTATCTACTGGTGTCGTTTTATATGTTCTTGAAAATTTTTGTATTTCTTCTACTATAAAATTATTATATTCTACACTTGTTATTGCAAGTTCATTTGGTATGTTATCTTCAAAAACTACTGCTGTATATTCTCCCCATTCTTTTGCTGGGTTACCAATATTTTTTATTTTATATTCATATGTTATTTCTTTTAGTTCTTTTATTTTTTCACCATTTGTATTTGAACTTTGAATTATTTCTACTGCTTCAATCCCTATTTCTGTTACATTTTGATTAGATTTATATGTTACTCCTTTTTCATTTGTATCTTCTATATTTGCTCCAAATTTTATTTTGTATGTATAATTATTGTTTTCTTCTGCAATATCATTTACATTTATAATTTTAGTTTTTATTACGAATGCCTTAAAGTAGTTTGCTTTTATTTCACCACAATTTATTTTTAATATTCCAGCATCTATATTATAATCTACCATTTCTCCTAATTCATATGCTAGTATTTCTTCTATTTTAAGAGTTGTAGGTATTTTTATTGTTATTTCTGCACTTTTATTTTCTGTTGTTAGATTTTTTGCAATGAAATGATAAGTATATTCATCTCTTACCATTCCACTAGCATATTGTCTTATTCTTAATTCAAATTCTGCATTTTTAACAATATTTGTAGAATTATATATTTTCGTTATTTCATTATTTAATTCTAAATCTATTTGTGTTTTTATTTCCTTCTCTGTTTCTTTTTGTTTTTTTACTTTTACTTCATAATAATATGTTTTAGTTTCTTTTGAATTTATTGTATCTATTTGTATTTCTTTTGTTTTTACATTTTCATCTTCTTGATATTGATATGTATCATCTTGCCAATATACACCATTTTGGTCTTTTTGATCTGTTTCAAGTGGTGTATATGTTTCTGCCCAATAGCTAAATGCTTCTTCTGAATAATCAACATATATCATTCCTTCTGGAATATGTCCTAATAATTTAATATTGCTTATTGGTTCTTTTGTTGTGTTTGTTACATTTATTTCATATTTTATTATTTCATTAGAATATATTTCTTCATTTTCTTTTAATAAACTATCTCCTAATATTGCTTTTGTTTCAATTTTCAATCCATTTATATTTACTATTTTCCCTGATTCTTCTATTTCTTGACTTGAGCTTTCTATTTCTTTTGAATTTATTAACTTAATTAATTTTTCTGTTGTAGCTTTTCCTCCTGATTCTCCTCCATTTTCACAAGTCATTTTTATTATACCATCTGTTGTTTTCATTTCCTGTTTTAATATAACATTTGTAGAAATTCTTATGTTTGTTCCCTTTGTTATTGTATCTTTTTGGTATTTAGTTTGTGTTCCCTCTGTTGTAATTTTTATTACTTGTCTTCCATTTTCATTTGTTTCTACTTTGTAGTCTTTTAGTGTTAATTCATCATCATACATAATATTTGCACTATTTATTACCACTTTTTCTACTTCTGGTGGAAATTCAAAATATACAATTGGGTTTGAGTAAAGTTTACACTTCTCTGTGTCTCTTTCTAAAATTCCTGTTATTATTAACTCATTTTGTACTTTATTTGTTAATTGTGCATAATTTAAGTCCATACTTATTTTTTCTGTCACTTCTGCTGTTTGATTTGTTAAATTTTCTACTGCATTTGATACTACAATTAATAATGAACTATTTAATAATAACATTATTAAAATTAAAATGCTACATATCTTTTTCATAACTCTTGCCTCCTATTTATAATCATTATTATATAAATTTTAGCATGTTATTTGCTGATTTTCAACACGTTTTAGCCTTGTACGACGGCATCTAACTTTATTCTCTTAAGGATACTTGATTTTTGAGATATATTACATTTTTATTAAATTTTTTTGGTTTTTTTGAAGTTTTTCTAGGGATTCTCATATTTTCAACAAAAAAATAGCAAGAATTTTGTTTCTTGCTATTTTTTTATTTTGACTATTTTTTTAGTACTTTTTTCTTTATTACTATAATTGATACTATTATCACTACTAATCCTATTGCAATTGTTGTTATATATAGTATTGCTGATATTGTTGAAATTCCAGTTGGAGGTGTTATTCTTATTATTATTGAATCATCATCTTGTTCGTGTTTTCCTTCTTCTTGTGCATATTGTGTAACTGTTTGTCTTGATGAAGCTCCTAACACACTTGGTAAATAATCCCCTGGTTTATACGTTTTAATTACTTGAGTTCCTTTATGTGTTTTTGCAATTGTTCTTGCTACTCTTCCATCTGTTTGTAATATTTCTGTATGGTTTTCATATATATGTGCATCACCTTTATTTGCTAACATTTTTGAAACATGTAGTTTTAATGATTTAGTTCCTCCACATACAGGTATATTTTCAAAATATTTTGTAGTTAATATTGTATAATTTCCTTTTTCTATATATTTTGTTGTTGAATTATCTCCGTCTGCTGATATTAATCCTGCTAAGTCATCTGTTTTTACTAAATCCCATTGTTTATTATCTTGTTCTATATCATCATGTTCATAAACAAATTCTGGATCTAAATAATCTGCTACTAATTCTACAGAGTCAGTTAATACATTTCCTGTTTTTGTTCCATAATTATAGTATTCTGTACTTATCAAATAATTTTCATCATATTCACTATTATTTGTAACTGTAATTGTATATGTTACATCTAATCTAGCTCCTTGTATTAATTCTGTATCCATTTCCATTTTTACTAGATTTTCATTTCTATTATATTTGTTTTCATTGCTTCCTAATGCTATTAAGTAATTTATTTTTTGGCCATAAGGGTCTCCATCTAGTAGGACTTGACCATTTGCCAATGTTACTTTTATATTTGAAATTGTTTTATTTAATACTATATTTTCTCTTGGTCTTTCTATAATTCCAAAATCAAATGCATTCCAATTTTTCTCAAATGTTCCGCCTTCTTTGTCAACTTCTTGCTCTTGGTCTTTTGTAAATTGTACTTCTAGTTTAAATGGTTTACTATATGCTGATATACTTGAAGTTTCATCAAAATTGCTATATTTCAATGATGAATCTATAATTGCTCTTTCTACTATATCATCTAATGCAATTGAACTTAGATTTTTTAGTAATTCTTTATTTAAGTGCCAATTTTCTTCTCCTACTCCAGTAAATAATGCTTTTATTATTGGATTTGTTATTATCGTTGATTTATAGTTCTTTGCATTTACACTTGTTGTTCCGTCAATTGTTGTTATTCCGATTGCAGGTGTACTACTGCTTACTTCTCCTTGTGTATATGTATTTATTATTGAAGATTGTTTTATTATGTCGTTTCCGTATGTGTATTTTAGTATATAATTATCTTCTATTACTCCAAATATTCCTTGAGAACCAAATGAGTAATTTCCGCTTGCATCTGTATATACAATTGCATCAGATGCCATTGGTATTCCTCCATTTACATAATACATTTTTGCTACATTTCCTGTATCTGCTTCTAGTAATTCTACTTTTACTCCTGCAACTCCTCTTTCCACATCATTTATTCCATTTCCTACTCTTTCAGGAATATTTGATGAATTTTCATCTTCATAAACTGTTCCTTGTAAAATTTTATATCCATTATCTTGTCTTTCAAGTTTAAATGTTGGTGCAAAGTCTGTATCGTCTTGGAAGTTTGCCTTTGCAATTTGGCTTGTAATTATTCCTCCTGCTGCAAAACTTGGTACATCTCCTGGTTTTGAATTATAATCTATTCCTGAATATTGATTACCAGAATATCTTCCTTTTTTTGCTTCTGCACAAAGCGTTGAATCTCCATAATATGTTGTATATGTATCTATTTCAGCTATATTTGTTAATTCTACATTTTGTTTTTGCTCTAGACTTCGTAATGTTGCATCTTTTATTGAAAATACAATTGATATCTTGTCTGATACTGTTTCTGGTTCTAATATTTGTCCTTCTAGTGCTGTTGTCGTTGCTGCTCCATATCCTGTCATCCCTGCTGATGTAGGTGTCCAGTCTACTACGGTTTTATACCTTTCAGGTTCATTCCACATTGCTATTATGTCTTTACTACATATGTCGTAATTTTCATTTTGATAGTAGTCTATAATTTTTCCTACTTTTACTCTTAATGTATTTGATAAGTTACTTACTCTTATGTCATATTTTACATATACATTCATTTCATCAGAATTGTGATATGCTATATATGAAATATCTGCTGGGTTTACTGGTCTTTTATATGTTTCTGAATATTTATTTCCATATGATGCTTTAAAATAATCACTTCCTGGTTGTATATTGTCTAATCCTCTATGTCTATATATGTATGTATATGCTTGATTTTTCATTTCAACTCTTACTTCATTTATGTCTGTTGTTATTGCTATATTTGGTTGTTCTTTTTTGTATAGCCCTAAGTTTACATTTGGTATTTCCCATTCATATATTCTATTTGAATACGTTACACAATGTTTTGATGGATGTCTACCACAGTTGCAGTATTCTGGAGTTGTGTATGAATAACATCCTACTAGTGTACAAATTGTGTGAGTATGTGTATGTGTTACATGAGGCTTATAATATTGGCTTGTTGTAAATCCATCTTCTGAAGACTTTTCAACATTTCCTTTTTTACAATGTTCTACACAAAATATTTTTCTATTTGTAGATGCATAATTTTTTAGTAAGTCTCCTATTTTCCCTTTTGTACTTGCAGAAAGTTTTGCATATTGTCCTAATTTTTCATCATCTACTTTTGCTTCATTTCCTGAAATAGTATAATTTACTGGTTGCATTTTTCCAGTTTCTTGATCAAAAACTCCATCTTTTGATATTGTGTCAAAGTAATTGTCTACTGTTTGTCTTTCTTCTGAGTTTTCTTCTGCTTTTGAACCTGTACTATTAATATTTTGCCTATTTGCATCTAATGCTACTGTTGTGTATGTATATCCATCATATTTGAATACTACATATGAACCATTTATATTATCATATTGTGCTTTATTTATTTTATATGGGTCCTTATAAATTGTTATTGGCGTTTTTAGTTCATAATATCCATTTGCATCAGTTTTCATGCATGCTAGTACTCCTCCATTAGCTCCCATCCAATATACTTCTACGCCTTCTACTCCTTTATCTGTTTTTTCACTTGATACACTATTAGATTTTCCTGTTAATTCACTAAGAAATACTGTTCCAGATATTTTGACATTTCCTGTTCCTTTATTGGTTCCTGGCCAGTCATCTGGAATATTTGGAATTAATGGTGGTACAAATCCTTTTTTATTTGTTATTGTTATTGTTCTTTTTTCTTTATCCACTTTAATTGATTCCAATTTATATCCAGCTACTTCTGATTCTGAAAATTCGTATTTATCTAAATCTTCTCCAATTCCAGGTACTTCTGCTTTATAATTGTTACTTGCTGTAAGAGTTACTGTTTGTGTTTCATTAGTTTCTTTGTTAAGTATATTTACTGTAACATCTGTACGTCCTGAAGTATTTCCAGCATCTTCCCAAACTTTTTGTACTACTACTTTTTGCTGTTTAATATTTCCTTCTGTTATAATTAATCTTTGCCATTTTGTTTTTTCATTACTTCTTAAAATGTATATTTTGGCTGATACAGAATATCCTTCTTGATATTCTTTTAGTGAGTCTGCTACACTTACATATGATGAGTTTCCTCCACCTTTCCAAGGTGAACCTCCTTCAATTGAACTTACTATACTATCCCAAAATGTATATACTGCTTTTTGTGATGTTTTATAATTTCTTTCTGAATACCCATATCCCAATTCACATGGTCCATTTGGTGATATTCCTGCTACAAACATTCTTATTTGTTTTGCTATTCCATTTGGATCTTTCTTCATGTCGTAAAAAGGTAATTCTGTTATTGTTCCGTCATTGTTTAAACTATAAGCTGTAAGTTTATCATCATTTATTTCTATATATCCATATATTGTGTATTTGGCTCCTGTTGATTCCATATTATTGTTAGTTTTTTGGTCTATACAATATACATAGTCTGTCCCTAGCATTGATTGTCTAAATCCCATTTGTATATCTGTTCCCAGTGCACTTTGCCCCATTGCAAATATTCCTTTTCCTATGTTTGTATATCCATTAATGTTTCCTATAGAATATGTTGCTTTTGTGCCTTGCTTTGCTGGATATGCTGCAAATGTTTTTGGTAAATTTATAAATAATAGTATTATTAATAAACCTATTATAATTTTTAACATCCTTTTCATTGTTTTCATTAGAAGTTCACCTCCTTACTTTTTGATTTTAATCCCATATTTTTTATTTTTTGTATTTTTATGTATATTATAATTAATATTATACATCCCATTATTAGTGTTATTGTTATTAAAGTTTTTTCACCTGTTTGTATTCCTATATAGATATCTGCTGCTCCCAAGTCATCTTCTTCATTTACTTGGTTAGCAACTGTTGAATCTTTATCTGGAATTCCATTTTCATTATAGCTTTCTGCTATTTCTGCTCTATTATTTACTAGTCCTACATTGTTGTCATTCATACTCTTTGTTAATACTAAGTTTACTGTTTTGGTTTCACCAGGTTTTATTTCTGTTTTTGATAATTCATTCGTATATAAGTTATTGTCTAATAAATACCATTGTGTGTTAATTTCTGAATTAAATTCAAGACTTTCTGGTAAATAATCTACTATACTTCCTATATATCCTGATACATCTCCTGTATTTTTTACTTCTATCGTATATTCAATAACTACTAATGTGTTATTTATTTTCTTTGCTGCTATTTCTACTTTTTCAAATTTTGAATTATTACATTCTATTGTTTTTGTTTCTTTGTTATTTTGTATTGAAATTTTTGATATATATTTATTTAATTCCATATCAAAGTTTTGTTTTATTTTTAATCCTGCATTTATGTTTGCTACATTATTGTAAACATCTATTATGTCTGTTAAAGCATATAATACTTCTTTTCCTGCTATATTTATATTTTTTAGAACTACATTTGAGTTTTTACTTTCTGGAACTCCTGCTTTTTTGTATGTTGTTACATCATATAAATTTGTATCATATTCAAATAAAACTATGTATGAGCCTTCTGAAACTCCTGTAAATGAATATTCTCCATTTGAATTTGTTGTTGATTCTATAATATTTCCATTTTCATCTTTTAAATAGTCATTTGTTGATACATTATATATTTTTATTTTTATTCCTTGTAATGTAATGTCTCCTTCGTCTTTTTCTCCATTTATGTTTTTATCTAACCATGCTATACCTGTAAGTATATTAGATTTTGTGTCATCATCTGGAGTTATAGGGTTGTCTATGTTTTCATCTGATATATCATAGTTTATTCCTTTTATCCCTAAGATTGTATGTGTTATTATTTCTGATTTCTTCTCAAAGCCTGTTCCTATTATTTGTACTTGATTTGTTACATCTAGTGTTTTGAATTGTTTATAATATAGGTCTTTTACTTTTGCTACTACTTGTATTGTTTTTTCTTCACTTGGCTTTAATGTTTCTATTCTAAATACATAGTTTTCTGCTTCTTCTTGTTCTTGTCCGTCAACATATATACTGTATACTTCTAAATAGTCTGATATTTGGTCTGTTACATTTACTTGTGTTTCTACTTCTCCTATATTTTTTAATGTTATTGTATATATTATAGTGTCTCCTTGATTTACATTTTGTCCTTGATTTTCGTCTCCTATTGCAAATATTTCACTTTTTAATGAAACTGTTACATCATTTTTTAGTACTTTTTCTGTTATTTTATTAGATCTACATATTTGACTATTGTTTTCTACAGTTGCATATAATGTTATTTGGTTTTCATTTTGTTTTGATTTTCCATTTATTACTATGTATGTTGACACGTTTGCAGGTAATGTTGATATTGTATATGTTTGGTTTTCTCCTTTTATGTTTTCATTGTTATCTAATTCAACATTTTCTACATCTATTCCACTTATGTTTACATTTAATTTGATGTTTTGAATGTCTGCATTTGATGTGTTTTCTACAAATACAAGGTATGATGCTTCTGAATTAGTGTATTTTTGACCTTCTGTTATGCTTTTTACTGTTACTCTTATTTTTGAAGCTTCTATTTTATTTGTTGTTTTTTGGCTTTCTACCATTTTGTCTTGACATGTTGCATTTGCTTTATTTTCTACTGCGTTTGTTTCTTCTTTTGCTCTTACTTCATATTCTGCTATATATGTTTCATTTGGTTTTAATGTTTCTATATTATATTGTTTTTCTTTTTGGTCTGTTATTTCTGTATAATATGATTCTCCTGTATGTTGATAGTCTTTTTCTGGTTCAACTAGTACTGTTCCATTTGGCACTAATCCTTTTAATATAATATCTTTTAATGTTCCTGTTCCTTTATTTGTTACGGATAATGTATATTTTATTACTTCTCCTATTTTTACTGTTTCTCCATTTTTTATTTCATTATTTCCAACTTCTGCTTTTATTTGTGTGTCCATTATTATTTCTGTTGGTGTTTGTATTGTAATTTTTGCTGATTTGATTTCTTGGCTTTCAACAGCTTCCGTATTATATTTTATTGTGTATTGCGTGCTTGATGTTAAGTTTTTTTCTATTTGGTTTGGTAATTTTATTTCATATTCTATAAAATAATTTGATTCTGGTTTTAGTTCTTCTTTTTCTACTAACATCATTTTTGCATTTGGTACTTCTTCTAGATTAGTTTTCCAACCATTGTTTTCATTTTGCGTGTCTTCTGTTGCTTTTTCATTTTCTGTATAATATATTTTTGCATTTTCTGCTTTTGCCCATGTTAATGTTGTGTTTAATGTGTTTTCTATTTCTTCTATTTTATTTCCTAATGTTGGTAATTTGTATATTGTTTTTAGGCTTTTTATTGTTTCTTTTGTGTTATTTATTATTGCTGTTTTAAATTTTATTGTTTTTTCACTGTCTTCTGTTGATATTTGTATATCAGATTTTTGTTTATCTGTTTCATATGTCGTTATTAATCCACTTTGTGCTGATATTTCTATACTTTTTTCAACTATTCCTTTTTCTGTGCTTTCTCCTGTTTCTCCATAATATGATATTGCATTTTCATTTATATATTGCATCGTTATTTTCTTTGTTGATTTTGGTGCATATTTTGATAGTTTTATTGTTAAGTCTAATTGTAAATATATCTGTACTGCTGATGTATCTGGATATTGTGTTTGTTCCCCTATTAGTTTTAATAATATTACTTTATTTGCTTTATCATATTGCGCTTTTATTTCAAATCCTTCTGCATATAGTTTGTCTGCATTGTTTAATTGTATACTTTCTACTTCTTTTGGTAATTGTATTCTTATTATTGGATTTTTGTATAGGTTATATTTTTCATTTTCTGTTATTAATTTTACTCCTATTATTACATTATTTTCTTGTGCTGTTGATAGTTCTTCTTTGTCTATGGTTAATTCTGCTTTTGTTATTGGTTCTATCATGTTTATATTGTATTCAGATGTATTTTTTAATATTTCTGTTTCATCTTTATTCCCTAATAATGTTACTGTATTTTTTAGTGTTTTTATTTCTTGTGTTTGTTGTTTATTATATTGGTTTTCTTGTATTGCTTTTTTGTGTGTTAATTTTATTTCTCCTTGTTTTACTGGTTCTGTTGTTGTTATCTGTAATTCTTTTACATTTTCTGGATATGATATTTCTATTTCTCCTTCTTGCGTAATGTTTTTTTGATTTTCTTCTATGTATTTACTGTCTATTTTTATTGTTTTTGTTCCGTCATTTATTGTTATATATCCATCTGCTCCTAATATTTCTGTTAGTTTTTCTACATTTATTTTTGTTGAAATGTATTTTGTTTCTGCCTCTAGTTCACTAGTTTCCGTAACAAATTTGTCTGTTGTTTCTTTTATTTCTATTTTGTTTACTATTTTTGTATTTGTTATATATATTTTTGTTTCTGTTTCATATTCTATGTTTTGTTTTTCTGTTGCACTTATATTAGCATATAATTTTCCTTTATATATTTCTTTATCTTTTGTTTCTTGTTCTATCATTACTATATTGTTTCGTTCTTCTTTTTCTATTTTGCAACTATTGTTTGCTTCTAATTTTTTACTATTTGTGTCATATAATTCTATTTGTGAGTTTACTTTTATTTCTGTATTTTCTGGTTCTGCTTTTTCATCATAAATGTATGTTATTATAAATGTGTCATAAGCATTTTTGTTCCATGCTATTTGTTTGTTTTCATTTGCCTCGTTTTTTGTTATTATTTGTAATTGGTCTGTTTCTACATTTTGTTTTATTGTTTGATTTTTATTTGTTTCTTGTCCTATATTTCCTTCTTGTCCATTATTTGTTGCTTTTGTTCCTAATGAAAATACTTCTATTTTTTCAGGTTTTTGATTACTTATTTTTGGTGTATTTATGCTTATTGTTGTTTGTTTTATAGGATATTCGTTTTCTGTTATTCTTGATTTTACTAGTAATTGTATTATTCTTTTATTTTGTTCTTGTATTTTTAATATTTTGTTTGTTACTATCTCTGTTTGAAGTTCTGCTTGTGCTTGGTTATCTGCTATTATGCTTAATGTTACTTTTTCTGTTAGGTCTATTTCTAATTTTTTTGCTTTTTCTTGTATATATGTTCCTGTTAGTTTTAGTGTTGATTCTTTTGTTAATTGGTCTATTGATATGTTTTCTGGTTTTAATATTTCTATTTCTACTTCAATTTTTACAGTTTCTCCACTGTTTATTTGTTTTAATTTTATTTTGTTTTCTTTTATTTCTAGTATTGCTTCAGAAAGAATTTTGTCTTTTATTTTGAAATTACTTTCTTTTAGTTCTATTTCACCATTAAAATATCCTTGATTTTCTACGGATATTTCTATTTGCATTTTTTGTTTTTGATTTCTTGATGCTTGATTTATTTCTTTTATTTTTTCTCCGTTTTCATTGATAAAACTTGCTTCGAATTTTACATTGCTTTCTGTTTCTTTTTCTGCCGCATAGCTTATTAAGCCAAAACTAAATAGTGAACAGTCACTTGCAAGTATTGATATTATAGTTATTATTAACATTATTTTGCGCATAAGTGTTGTTCCTATGATTTTACTATTATTTGGGTTTGTTTTCATTATTTTTTTCATATTTTTTCCTCCATTTTTTCTTATACTATATAAATTATTGGATTTGCTTTAAAGTATTTTTCCATTTCTTGTCTTAAGTATTTTTCTCCTTCTTTTTTTATGTTTTCTTTATACATATATTTTCCTTTTCCTCTGCCTGTCATTATTTCTTTATTGAATAAGTTTATTGCATTTGGAAATGCTTCTTCATTTATTGCTCTGTGGATATAACTATATGTCATAAATATTATTTCAAAGAATATTTTTTTCTTCGCTTTTTCTGTAAGATTTTCTTGTAATTTTTTTATTAGTTTTGAATATTGTTCTTTCCAATTTTCTGTCATTATTACTGGTGCTATTAAAATTCCTATTTCATATTCTGCTTCAGCAAGTTTATTTATTGCTTCTATTCTTTGGTTTAATCTTGATGTTCCAAATTCTACTTTGTTTATTATCTCTTCTGGATTTACACTCATTCTTATTATTATTTTTCCTTTATGGTCTAATGGTAGTATGTTGTCTACCATATCAAATTTTGTCGGTAATGTTAGTTTTCCTTTTTTGGTGTTTGCAAAGTTTTTTATTGTCCATTCTAAATTTCCTGTTATTGTGTTTTCTAGTATTAAGTCACTATTACTTCCTATTTCAAATGTTAAGTTTTTTTCTGATTTCTCAGCTGTTTTTATTATCTTTTCTAGCATTTGCTCTCTGTTTGCAAATAGTCTTAAATATGCACATTTATTGTAATTACAAACCAAGTAACAGTACATACACATTGCTGTACATCCTGATGATGTATATGGTACTAAGTAGTCTGATATTTTATGATTTTCTACATATTTGTGCGTTTTTCTTATTCCTATTATTAATTTTCTTTTTAGTTCTGGAAATTGTGAGTTTTCCTTTTTTCGCATTTCTTCTATGTTGTTGTGGTTTTCTATTATTTTCTTTGGTATGTCTTTGTATTTTTCTAATAGTTGTTTTCCTAATTCATATTTTTCAATTTCTTTTTCATAGTATATTTCTTCTGGTTTAAACATTTTATCACCCTTAAATATGTTTCTCTTTTTTTTAGTTTTTATTCTTTTAAGGTTTTTTTGATTTTGTTTGTTTTTTTATATACTAAAAAGTCTTAAAACTTATGCTCTAAGACTTATTGTTTTGGTGCACCATAGAGGATTTGAACCTCCGACCATTTGATTAAGAGTCAACTGCTCTACCAACTGAGCTAATGGTGCATTTTTTGCTTTTGCTTTTGTTTCTCAAACTACTACTTAATTATACCTTTTTTTGATGTTTTTGTCAATAGATTTATGCCTTTATTTGGAATTTTTTGTTGGTTTTTGTATATTTTGGGTTACTATTGAAAAAAAATTAATAGGTAGCTTTTTTGCTACCTATTATTGCACTATTTTTAATTTCTTGTGTTTGAATTTATTTTAATCTACTTCCTGATTTTAAGCAAATTATTCGGCAAAAACCTGTGTATCGTCAGAATACTTACATAAGTAATTTGTCCCATATAATTCAATTATTAGTTTTGCATATCAGAATATTATACTTTATTTTTAATTTGTTCCTACTCTTACTATTTTTTTCATAGGATTATATGTATCTGTTGATAATAAAGTTTTTGAAATTACTTTTCCATTTAATTTTTTTACTTTATATGCTTTTACTTTAGTTCCATTGTTTCCATTTTGTACAACAACTTGTTGTCCTGCTGGTAGACTTGGATCTTCAATGTATTGAGTTGTATATGCAATTGTTGCAATTTTTTGTGTTTCTATTGAAATGTCATATTCAACTTCTTCTTTTACACCCCAAAATTGTATAGTTGCCACTCCTCCGCTTACTGTTGCAGTTATTTTTATAGGGTATTTTCTAGAATTTACAAATTTAAAATCTTGTGCTCCCCATACAACTGTTGCATCTTTTCCAGCTGGTAAATATGACGTAACAAATTGGTGATTTCTTCTTTTGGTTATTTGTAAATCTGCAAAAACTGCTGCATCATATAATGTTGATGATATTTGACATATTCCTCCTCCTAAACCGTCTACAACTTTTCCATTTGAGTATGTTGCTGCCATTTTATATCCTGCTTGTATTGTTCTTTCTCCTACTACTTTATTGTATGAAAATTCTTCTCCAGGTAGTAATACTGTTCCATTTATTTTTCCTGCTGATAGTTTTAAATTAGTTGTTCTACCTTTATTTCCTGCATTATATTTAGTAGAACATGTTCCTAACAAATCAGGGAATGCTTCTGTTCCGATATCTTTTACTGTTTTCTTTGGTTTCGTAATTATTAGTGGTATTTCATATTCTTCTTTTTTCTCTTCTATAATTTTCTTTGCATTTTCTATGTCAAAATCTATTCCTTTTACTTCTGGATATATTGTAAATGGGTTTTGCGTATAATATGCATCTTTTACTTCTTTATATATTTCACTATGTATTTGTTCTAAATTTATATTTTCTGGACTTTTCCAAAGTGTTGGTATTTCTATTTCTTGTTGTTTTAGGTCTGTTTTTATTGTTTTATATATTTCTTGTTTGAATTTTTCATCATCTACATTTATTCCTTCTTTTCCTGCTGTTATTATTATTTTATCATTTTCTATGTAATAACTTGGTTGCACAACTGCATCTGTTATACTATTGTTTATATTTTCTATTATTTGCATTATGGTTTCTTCTTCTATTGTTGTTTTTGGATTTATTTCTGCTTTTTGTATCATAGTTTTTAGTATTACAAAATTGTCTATAAATATATTTCCACTTCTTCCTATATTATATGCATCTTTTACTACTTCTTCTATGTCATATTGAACATTTAGTGCTTCATATGTGATTGGAATTTCAAGTTCTTTACATTTAAAATTTATAATATTTTGTTTTTTTTGCTCATTAATTTGTTTTAGTTTATTTATAGCTTCTTCTTTTGTTAATTTTGAAACATTAGTTGTCCCTATATATATTCCTTCAATTATTTTATTATTTCCCATATTTATCAATGCAAATATTGTTGACCCAATTAATATGAGTAGTAATATAGTTATTACAATTATTATTGATATTATTAAGTTTTTGTTAGTTTTTTGAGATATTTTTAGTTCTTTGGATTCTTCTTTTATTAGTTCTTTTTTTTCGTCTTCTAATTTGTTTTCATTATTTTCTTTCTTTTGAGTTTTTTGTATGTTTTCTTTTTCTTGATTTGATTCGGTTTCTTCAGTATTTTTCATAGCTTTTGGTATGTCTTCTTCTCTTTCTAATATTTGAACTGTACTATTTTCTTTTTCTTCAATATTATTTTCTTCCATATAAGAGCTCCTTTTCTTCCTTTTATATGATACCATATTCTATCTTTTTTGACAATTATTTTTATAATTTTATAAATTGATTTTATTCTTTTTATTATATATATGTGCTTTTATGAAATTTATTTGTAAATGATATTATCTTTTTTTGTTTTTTTCTTTATTTTTTTATAAAAATACTTGAATATTGTAAAATTTAGTATTATAATATGCATAGCAAAAGATAAAGGGAGTTTTAAGAAATGGAATTAACAAAAAACATATTTTTTAATACTGATAAATTAGTTGAAAATAGTATAATTAAAATATCATATACAGGTAAATTTTTTCAAGATAATTCTGAAAAAGTATCTATTCACTATGGTTTTGGTATTAATTGGGAAAATTTAAGTGATTTGGAAATGCAAAAAACAGAATTAGGTTTTCAAACAGAAATTGAATTAGGATCTTTTGATACATTTAATTTTTGTTTGTGCAATGAAAAAAATGAATGGGATAATAATGACGGAAAAAACTATATTTTCAATATTGAAAAAAAACCTGTAGAATTAATTGTTTTAGATGATGAACCTATTTCTTTAGGTAAAGTTAGAAAATTAAGAAAGTCTTATTTTTGGAGCAAAAAGATTCGTTTAGCTATATACAAAATTATAACTTATCTTCCAAAAATAATATCTGGAAATTATAGAAAAAAGTCTTTTAATAATGATGCTATAACATAAAAAAATACCTTCTTAAATTAGAAGGTATTTTTTTATGTTATTATCCAGCCTCCATTTATAGAAATTACTTGTCCTGTTGTATATTCATCTTCTATTAACCAATTTACACATCTAGCAATATCTATTGTATTTCCTATTTTTTCAAGAGGAATTTCATTTTTTATATTTTCTATCTCTTCTTTGCTATATTCTTTATTCATATCTGTATTAATTATTCCTGGTGCTATTGAATTTATTCTAATATTAGATGGCCCTAGCTCTTTAGCCAATGATTTTGTCATTGCATCTATTCCTGCTTTTGTTATTGAATATATTGTTTCACATGAACTTCCTACAATTCCCCATATAGAAGATATATTTATTATACATCCCTCTTTTTCGTGTATCATATTTGTAAGTACTTCTTGTGTTGTGCAAAATGCTGAATATAAGTTGTTTTTTATTATTTTTTCCCATTCTTCATCCGTTACATCTGTAAACATTTTGCTTTCAGATATCCCAGCATTATTTATTAATACATCAATTTTTTTATATTTTTTTATTGTAAATTCTATCATTTCTTTTACTTCGTCTCTTTTCGAAACATCTGCTTTATATATTTCTATATTTTTCTGTTCTTCCTTTAAACTTTGAGCTTCTTTTTCTGATTTGTTATAATTTGCTATTACTTTATGTCCTTTCTGTGCCAAGCTTCTTGCTATTTCTCGTCCTATTCCTCTTGAAGCTCCTGTTACTATTATTACTTTTTCCATCTTTTTTCCTTTTTTCTTTTTTGATAATTATATCATTGTTTTTTTGTTTTTACAATATTTTATAAAACAAAAAAGCCAGCAATTAAGCTTATTGCAAAACTACTGACAATTTGGAGCCACTTCCCAGATTCGAACTGGGGACCCCCGCATTACAAGTGCGGTGCTCTGGCCAGCTGAGCTAAAGTGGCATATGGTGACCCCGACGGGAATCGAACCCATGACTCCGCCGTGAAAGGGCGGTGTCTTAACCGCTTGACCACGGGGCCATAAAAGATATGAATTCTAATTATATTTCAAATTAGAATTCATTGGTGAGCTATCCGCGACTCGAACGCGGGACAACTTGATTAAAAGTCAAGTGCT
>CAUWAY010000007.1:0-53790 GCA_963556905.1 uncultured Clostridia bacterium
AAAAATGCACCTCCAAAATTAGATTTTTTGTCTAATTTTTTGGGTGCACTTCAAACACAAGCTCAAAGATGTGTTGTTCATCTCGTTAGAAATATTTATTCTTTATGTCCTAAAAAAGAGGCTAAAGATATAATTTATTATTATAAAAAAATATATACCAGTTCTAGTTTAGATGAAGCAAATTTTCATCTTGACGTTTTTAAGCAGAAATATGAAAAAACTCAAAAAAGAATTGTTAAAAAAGCTGTAGATTTTATGCAATATTTAGAGCCTTTATTTGAATTGCCTCAAGAAATTAGAAAATGCATATACACATCAAATGCAGTAGAATCAGTAAATTCCGCATTAAGAAAAGTTACTCATGGTAAAGGTGCTTTCCCTAACGAAGCTTCTCTTTTTAAAGTTTTGTATTTACGTATTAAAGAATTAAGTGAAAAATGGAAGAAACCTATTCAAAATTGGAAAATAATTCAACCTCAACTTATTGAATTATTTGGGGATAGATATACTCAATATTTAGATTTATAAAATATTAAATTGCACATTTACAATTAAATAAGAAATAAAAAATTAGAAGATAGAAAATTATATATTTTTCTACCCTCCAAAATGTTTTTAAAAAATTCACACACTAACCTTGACAAGCTCTTAATACAATATACTAAGCTATCTGTCCATATCAGAAAAATAGCAAGAAAAATACTTGCTATTTTTGTCAAATTATAGTAGAATAAAGAAGAAAGGAAAACTATAAAAAGGGGAAATAAACCAAATGAAAAATTGGATAGGAATAATAGCATCATATATATATATATTTATAGTAATATTAGGAGCAAAAATATTTGAAAAAAGAAGTAAAGAAGCAAGTAGAAAATTCATACACATAATGTTAGGAAACTGGTGGTTCATAGCAATGTACTTTTTCACAAATGTATGGTTTGCAGCATTTGTACCAGCAACATTCATATTCATAAACTACATATCATACAAAAAAGACATAATAAAAGTAATGGAAAGAGACCAACAAGATGGATTAGGAACAGTATATTATGCATTATCTCTATTAATACTAGTAATAATATCATTTGGAATATATAATAAGCCAACACTTGGGCTAATACCAGTATTAATAATGGCATATGGAGACGGATTAGCAGCAATAATAGGAAGACTTATAAAAAGTCCAAGATACAAAATAGTAAACTCAAAAAAATCATTTGCAGGCTCAATAACAATGTTTGTAATATCATTTATAATAATAGGAGCATATTTAATATATGAACAAATACCAGCATATTGGGGAATAGAACACACAATTTTAATGACATCTTTAATGGCATTTACACTAACAGGAATAGAAGCAATATCAATAAAAGGAACAGACAATATATCAGTACCACTAGGAACAATAATAATGTTGTTATTAGTATAAAAATAATAGCCTTAAAGGCTATTATTTTTATCAAAAGAAAGGAGAAAAGCTCAAAAAATGAACAGAGAAATATTAAATGAATATAAACAAAAAGAAGATAAAATGCTTTTAGCACAAATAATAGACAAAGTAGAAATAACAGAAAATAAAAACAAAATTGAACACACTGATTTTTTAGATTTAGCACAAATAGAATTAGTACAAAAATTCATAAACAAAATAAAAATAGAAAACTACATACAATATGGAGGATTTGAAAATGCAGAAAGAAAAATGTATATAATATATCCAGAAAAATTCAATGAGCAAGTAGTAACAAAAAATCTTTCAAGCATAATTCAAATAATTAGAATACAATTACCAGAAGACCTAAAAGGAAAATACACACATAGAGACTACTTAGGAGCGCTAATGAAATTAGGAATAAAACGTGAAAAAATAGGAGACATAATTGTTGATAAAGAAGGAGCAGATATAATTGTAGACAAAGATATTACAAAATTTTTATTAGAAAATTTGGGAAGTTTAACTAGATTTTCTAAATCAACCATTACAAGTCAAGAAATAGAAAACTTAAGAAAAGTAGAGATAAAAAAAGAAGAAATTGAAATAATAGTATCATCACTAAGATTAGATAACATAATATCAGAACTTGCCAGATGTTCAAGAAATAAAGCACTAGAAATTATAAATACAGAAAGAGCATTTGTAAACTTTCAATGTGAAACCAAAAAAACAAAACAAATAAAGTCAGGAGACATTGTAACAATTAGAGGAAAAGGAAGATTTTATATTAAAGAAATAATAGGACAAACCAAAAGTGGAAGAACAATAATAAAAATTGAAAAATTTATATAAAAAATACCCTAAAATATTTAATTTTAGGGTATTATAATAAAAAACTATAAATCATATTTTGTCATAATATAAGCATCTGTTGAATTATTATAATATTTTTTTCTAATTCCAAGATTTTTAAAACCAAATTTAGTATATAAATTAATAGCAGGAATATTTTCAACATTAACTTCTAAAGTAAAAGACTTAGCTTTTAATTCTGAACATAAATCTATTAATGTTTCTAGCAATTCTCCACCAATACCTCTTCCACGGTGATTCTTTTTTACAACAATATTATTAAGAGTTACCTCATCTAAACAAACTGATATACCAGCAAATCCAACAACTTCTTTATTTTCCTTGGCAATAATATAAGTAGCATTTTTATTTTCAAGTTCTTGTTTTAACACATTATAACTCCAAAAATTATCAAAGTCAGAATATAAAGTGTCTTTCATAGTTTCTAAATCAGACAAAGTCATTTCAGCTATTTCCATTGCAATACCTCCTTAAACAATTTGTCATCTTTGGTAAATCTATAAAACTAATTCTTTCCTTCTAAAGCACGCTCTGCTTGAGATTTTCTCAAATATAAAGGCATAATAGAAGAACAATTACCTTTTTGATAATAATTTAATCCTGCTATTCCAAGTGAAACACTACTGACTTGATTTTGTAAGCAAAACATGGAATTAGGATAATAATTTAATATAACATTTTTATGAGAAACAGATCCATCACCAACAAAAGTTAAATTTTCTTGAAAATCTTTTAGTAAGTCCATAACTTCATAAATTGTCTTAAACTCTAAATTTCCAACTGGAGTATATTCACCATTTTTTAATTCAAATAAACCATAATAAACATTATCATTTTTTGCATCAATTAATGAGCAAATAAAGCCTTCTTTAGAAACATTATAAGCAAGAGCTTCAAGTGAAGAAATTCCAACACAAGGAATGTTCAAACTATCTTTAAAAGCAAGAACAGTTCCAACACCAATTCTAATTCCAGTAAAAGAACCAGGTCCTTTATCACAAATTACTAGGTCAATATCTTTTAGTTTTAAATTGGATTCACTTAATACTTGTTCAATAACAGGCATTATTTTTTCAGAATGATTACGAGCATCATCAACAATAATTTCATTTAAACAATTTTTATTTTCTAAAATGGCAACTGTACATAAATTACTTGCAGTATCAATACTTAAAATTTTCACTAGATTAGTTCCTTTCACAATAATAATATTATTATACTACGTTTAGATGTATTTTACAAGAAAATTATGTACAATTAATATGAAAAATGTTATATTAATTGTATAATGTTTTATTAAACACAAATTAAGAAGGAGATATTTAATATGAAAATTGTATTAGCTAGTAAAAATGCTAAAAAAGCTATTGAATTAGAGAGAATGGCAAAAGGAAAAATAGAAATATTAAGTTTAAAAGATATACCAGAAGCAAAAGACATCCCGCAAGCCGAAGAAAATGGAACTACATTTATAGAAAATGCGAGAATAAAAGCCAAATATTGGGCTAATAAATTAAATATGCCAGCAATAGGGGAAGACTCTGGAATTGAAATAGAAGCACTTCGGAGGAGCTCCAGGAGTATATACTAAACGTTGTATAACACAGTTTTTCCATTCTGAAAATATAGATGTAGATAAACCATCACAACTGTATCCTAAACTATTAGAAATTATGGAAAAAAGCGGAAACAAAAGTAAAAAAGCTAAATGGATTAGTGCAATAGTACTTGCAATACCAAAAACAGAGGATACAATAGAAGCAATAAATAGCTTAGAAGGTGAAATGTGTGAATGTATGGGAGAAAAAGAATTTGGTTTTGATCAATATTTTAAACCAAATGGACAAAATAAAACACTTTCACAAATGGAGCCAAACGAAAAAGATGAAATTGGACCTAGGAAAAAATCTTTTAATGAAATACTAAAAAAATATAGGAGATGATATTATTCATCTCCATTATTATCATATCTTCTGTTATTTGAAACTTGATTTGAATAATACCAAACCAATCCAACTATAATAACAGCTGCAAGAGCTAAAATAAGCCATGTCCACATTGTAGAAGTCATACCTAAAAATGTATTAGTATCATCATTAGCTGTAACGGCTCTTGTTTCAGTATTAGTTCTACTTGTTGTATAACCATTATTTCCATTTGTACTCATATTGCCAGTAGTATTATTTGTATTGCCAGTAGTATTCATATTTCCAGTGTCATTATTATTAGTTGCACCGTCAGTTACATTATTTACACCATTATTAATATCATTTCCTAAATTATTCATACCATTTTGTAAAGAATTGCCAGCATCATTTACACCTTTTGTAACATCATTTACAGCACCTTCTACAGCATCTTCAGCACCACCAACTACATCACGAACGCCATCACGAACGTCATTAACAGCATTCATTGCATCATTATTATTATTATCTGCTGCGAAACTAAATGTCATTGAAAATGTGAATATCATAGAAATTAATAAACCTACTATTAAAAACATCTTTTTGCTCATAAAATAATCCTCCCATAAAAATTTTGCCAAATGAAATTAAGTAAAAAATTTCAATTAGCAGTTTTATACAAAATAAAACTTATTAATATTATTTATTTATTAAAATAAAATATACTTGAAAAATCTTGCAAAAAAAACAAAAATAATATAGAATAAAAAAGCGAAAAAGGAAAGTGATAATATGAAAAGTGTAGAAGAATTCATGAAATCAAAAAATATAAACATAAGCAAAATATCAAATATAGATAATCAAAAAAATAAAAAAGAAAAATTTCACCAACAAGAAAAAAACAATTCATTAGAAGAATTAGATTTAGCAAAAACAAAAGTACTAAAATATATAACATACAAAAAAAGAACTGAAAATGAAGTAAGAACAAAATTTAGAGGACAAATTCAAGAAGAAATGCTAGAAAACATAATAGAATATTTAAGACAAGCAGATTACTTGAATGATAGTGAATTTATAGAAAAGCAAGTAAATGAATATATGAATTTAAAAACAATGTCAATAAAAGAAATAAAATATAAATTATATGCAAAAGGTTTAGATAAAAAACTAATAGAAAAATATATAGAAAAGAACCGTGAAAAATTAGAGGAATATGAACAAAAATGCATAGAAAAAATAAAAATAAAAAAAGCAGGAAAATTAGAAGAACAAGAAATAAAACAATTTCTATTTAAAAAAGGATATAATCTATGAAATTACAATATAAAAGGAGGGAAGTTAGTAAAAACTAACAAATAAAAATGCAAAACCTATTAACATTAGAAACAAATAAATATTCAATAAAACTAGAAAACTTTGAAGGACCTTTAGATTTATTATGCCATTTAATAGACAAAAGCAAGATGGATATTTATGACATAAATATAAGTGAAATAACAGATCAATATATAGAATTTATAAACCAAATGGAAAAACTAAATTTAGATATAACAAGTGAATTTCTAGTAATGTCATCAACACTATTGTATTTAAAATCCAAACATTTATTACCAAAGCAAGAGAGTGAAGAAGAAGAAATTACAGAAGAAGAATTAATTCGTAGAATAATTGAATATAAAAAATATAAAGAAATTACAAAAAAACTAAAAGAAGCATTTTTAATTAACTCAAAAAGATTTTATAAAATGCCAGAAGAAATTGAATTACCTAAACAGAAAATAGAAAAAGAATATTCTGCTAATATGATTCCTGATATTTATAGACAACTATTACAAAAAAATACAGAAAAGATAAACGAAAACGCATCAAACATTGAAAAAATTGCAATTACAGATGTATATACAATTGGAGACAAAGTAAAAGAAATGTATAAAGCATTAATAAAATATAAAAAATTTACTTTTAATAAATTATTTTCTTTACATAAACATAACAAAACAGAAGTAGTAACTGCTTTTTCAGGACTATTAGAAATGTCAAGGAGAAGTAAAGTTATTACAGAACAAGAAGAACTTTTTGGAGACATAGAAGTTGAAAAATACAAAAAAGTAGATTAAATTTTAGTTTAGAAAAACAAGAAATGGAAAAAATAATATTAAAGCCAAAAACAAAGAACTAAGTCGGAAAGAGGCGATAATATTGTTTTTTCTTTTTATTTTAGTAATACTATTTATTTTAGGATTTGCAATACATACAAGTAAAATAGGAATTGAAATTGAAAATTTAATTATTAATACAGAAAAGCCAAAAGGAGAGAAAATAAATAAAGAATGCAACATATGTTTATTTTTATTGGTATTTGGAAAAATAAAATTATTCAAAAAAAATTTTAAAAAACTAAAAATCAAAAATTTTAATTTTCAAAGAAAAGATATAGATATAAAATTTTTGAAAAATACAGATTTTAAAATAAATTATAAAGAACTACTAAAAAATATAGACATTGAGCAAATTGAATTATATTTACAAATAGGTACGGAAAATGCTGCTATTACTGCAATTTTAGTAGGAATAATATCAAGTTTTATAGGAATAATACTAAAAAAGCCTAAATATCAAATAACACCAATATATATAAATAAAAATTTATTAAAACTTGAATTAAATTGTATAATTTCTATTTATTTGATGCAATATATATATAAAGTGATTTTTAGTAAAATGAAATATCTAAGAGAAAAAATATTGATGAAGAAAGTAAAATATTCAAACAAGAAAGTTGAGGTATATAAATGAGTGAACATCCAATAGAAAATCTTATGATGACTGCAATGAGTAGTATTCAAAACATGATAGATGTAAATACAATTATAGGGGAGCCAATTCAGACTGCAAATGGTATAACAATTATTCCAATTTCAAAAGTAAGCTTTGGATTTGCTTCAGGTGGAAGCGAATTTTGTGGTGAAACAATAAAACAATATAAGCAAAAAGATAAAGATGAGGAGATTGAATATAAATTACCATTTGGAGGCGGAGCAGGAGCAGGAGTTTCAATAAATGCAGTTGCATTTTTAGTAGTTCAAGACAATAATGTAAAATTAATGCCTATTGACCATTCTTCTTGTATTGATAGACTTTTGGATTATGTACCAGATTTAATGCAAAAAGCGAGTGATATGTTTAATAAGTCTATACAACAAAAAGAAGACAGAATGCAAAAAATTATAAATGATTTAAAAAATAGGCAAACATCTAAAGACTTTACAGATAAAGAGAAAAGTGCAGAAGTTAAAGCACAAGAAGTAAAAATAAAAGAAAATGAAAAACAAGTTAATAATTCACAAGAAATAGATTTTATAGAATCTGATGGAGAAATTTTTGGAGAAGAATAATATTTTAAGTAGCAAATAAAAAATATCGCTAGGTTTTTCCTAGTGATATTTTTATGCAAGACCGTATTTTTTCTTAAATTTATCTGCTCTTCCACCTTTTGTATCAAGTCTTAAGTTACCTGTCCAATATGGATGACATTTTGAGCAAACATCTACTTTTAAATCTTTTTTTGTTGAACCAACTTCTAAAACATTTCCACATGCACATGTAATAGTTGTTTGATTATATGTTGGATGTATTCCTTCTTTCATCTGCAAATCACCTCTTTCTTACAATAGTAATTTTTGCCATATATTATATTACCATAGTTTTATTATTTTTTCAAGCTATTTGTTTAAATTTTTATCTTCTTTTTTGTTTTCAATTTGATTTACATATGTTGCTGATGCTTCTAATTCAGTGTTTAATGAAGATTTATGAACAAATTTTGTCATTATATTAAATATACATGCAACTATTAAAATAAATAAACCTATTTTTTTCCAATATCTAGCTAACATAATAAAATCTCCTTTAAAAATTTAATACATTATAATTATACTTTTTATTTCTGAATTTGTCAATATTATTTGAACTTTTGGGTAAAATAAAGTAAAGAAAGGAATGCTGATAATGAAAAAAGGAATAATTTTATTTATAATTTTTGTAGTTGCTATTTTAGGAGGTATTTTATTATATAATTTTATAAATAATAATACATCAAATATTGATAAAAATTCAATGGGAAATAATACACAAAATGAAACTAATTATCAGGCTCAAAGAAGTAATGTTACAGAACCTAAAGACTTGTCTCAAGTAGAAAAGCCAAAAGTTGAGACAGAAATTTCAAGTTTTTCAACGAAAATCCATAATAAAGATTCTGAAAGACAAAATAATATAACAATTACTTGTCAAAACTTAAATGGTACAGAGGTTCAACCTGGACAAACTTTTTCTTTTTGCGACATTGTAGGAAAAGCAACATCTGCAAAAGGATACCAAGAAGCAGATGTATATGTGGAGGGAAAAAAAGAACAAGCACTTGGAGGAGGAAATTGTCAGGTTAGTACAACTTTGTATAATGCGGTTTTACAAATTCCAGAATTAGAAGTTGTTGAAAGACACAAACATAGTGGACATGTTCCATATATTGAAGAAGGTAAAGATGCTGCTGTTGCTTATGGAAGTTATGATTTTAAATTTAAAAATAATAGTGATAGTGTGATAAAAGTTATAATGGAAAATACAACAAATAATGTGACTGCCAAAATTATTAAAATTTCATAAATAAAGACCACAGAAGTATGTGGTCTTTTAATAAAATTATAATCGAAGTAGAGAAAACCATCTAGTAATTACAGATTTTGTCATAGAAAATAAGTTTATTTTATCAGCAGAAGTCTCAGCAACTAAACTAACAGTAGAAAGTTTGGTTCCATTTAAGTAATAAGTAATAGTACCAAGTTGTTGACCTTGGGAAACAGGAGCTTGAACAGAGTCATTTAAACTTATTTCATAAGAAATATTAGATTCTTGACCTTTTGCAATAAGAAAAGAAGGAGAAGTTTCATAAACAGCATTTACATTACTAATAATACTCTTAGAAACGGAAACAGACTTTACAAAATCTCCTTTTAAGCCAAAAGATTTATAAGAAAAATTATTAAAACCATAGTCTAAAAGGGCAGTAGCATTGGCAAAACGAATTGGAGAAGAAGGAGCTTTCATAACTACAGCAATTAAAGACAAATTATCACGAGTTGCAGAAGCGGACAAATTAAACAAAGCTTGTGAAGTAGAGCCAGTTTTCAATCCTGTACAACCAGAATAATTTCGAACTAATTTATTTGTATTAGTCAAAGCAGACTTACCATCTCTTAAAATATCTGTCCAAATAGTAGTATAATTAGTAATTGAGGGATGTTTAGTTAAAAGTTCTCGAGACATTAAAGAAATATCATAAGCAGAAGTCAAGTGATTTTCTTCGTCTAGACCATGGCAATTAACAAAATTAGTATCATTCATTCCAAGTTCTTTTGCTTTACTATTCATCATTTTTACAAAACCATCTATTGAACCTCCAAGATATTCGGCCATTGCAGTAACACAATCATTAGCACTTACAATAGAAATAGCTTTAAGCATATTATCAACACTCAAAGTTTCTCTTGGATCTAGCCATATTTGTGAGCCACCCATATTTGCAGCATTTTCACTACAAGGAATTTGAGTATCAAGAGTAATTTTGCCACTGTCAAGTGCTTCCATGATAAGTAATAAACTCATAACTTTTGTAACGCTGGCAGGATGCAATTTCTCGTGTATATTATATCCATATAATATTTGACCACTACTTTGTTCAATTAAAATTGCAGAACCAGCTTCTAAATTAAGAAAATTATTATCTAAAATTTGTTCTGAACTATCAACTGGTGCAGAAGTTTCAATAGAATTATCTAATACAGACCAAGTATAATAATTAGAAAAGCAAAAACTACTAGTAGAAAAACAAAGAGTGAATAATAAAATTAATGATATGATTTTATATTTTTTCAAATCAATTTCCTCCATAATAACTAATTTCTATAATTATATGCAATTAAATCAAAAAATATTAATATAATATAGTAATTTTGTTACCATGTTTTTTTACAAACCCTTCATCACATAAAAGTTTCAGTTCTCTCATCATAGCACTTCTATCTATGCTCAAAAAATCAGCCAAATCAGTATAAGAATATGGAAGAGAAAAAGTTTTTCTCATAGAGCCTTTTGAAAGAATTTCAAAATAAGCAAGCAATTTTTCTCTAATATTCCTTTTTGTTAATAATTCAATACGCAAATTTAATGAAATAATTTGACCTAAGAAAAGTTCACTTAAATTGTTAGTAAGTTCTTTATGAAATTCACAATTACGTCTACATTTAGTAAAAAGAGTATCATAAGTAAAAAACAAGATTTCAGAATTTTTTCTAGCTACAACAAAAAGTTCATTATTAGTATTTGCAGGATAAAAAACTTCTCCAAAAATATCATCATTAACAAAATGCCCAATTATAGTTTTATTTCCATTAAAATCATATCTAATTAAATCAACTTCTCCATTCAAAACAATGCAAATTTGATTACGCTTTTCAATATAAGTAGTAACAGTTTCACCTTTTACAAAATTTTTAATTTGAACTCTATTGCAACTATGTTTAAAATTTTCTATAAAAATTTTTTTATCAAAATTAGTATCCATAAAAATACCTCCTAAATTTCTAAAAACTACTCCTACAAAAGATACAAAATTCGACATAATTATTATACTAAAAATTATGAGAATCTTTAATAATTATATTTTATTTTTGTTGCAATTGCAACAGTTTTTTGAAAAAAAAGCTATATAATTAAGCCATACAAATCGAACACAAAAAAGGTGATAAAAGACTTAAAATGTGCTTCACTAAAGGGTTTGTACAGAAGAAAGGGATGGGGAAAGATGAAAGTTATCAAAAGAGACGGAAGAATAATTGATTTTGACAAAACAAAAATTGAAACAGCAATTGAAAAAGCAAATAAAGAAGTAAGAGGAAAAGAAAAAGCAACACAACAAGAAATAAATGAAATAATAGGATACATAGAAGACTTAGGTAAAAAAAGAATGTTAGTAGAAGACATTCAAGACATAATAGAAGAAAAATTAATGGAATTTGATAAATTTGAACTAGCCAAAAAATATATAGTATATAGATACACAAGAGCATTAGTAAGGAAATCAAACACAACAGATGAATCAATACTAGGACTAATAAGAAATGAAAACAAAGAACTAGCAGAAGAAAACTCAAACAAAAACACATTATTAGCATCAACACAAAGAGATTACATAGCAGGAGAAGTATCAAGAGACCTAACAAAAAGAATACTATTACCAGAAAAAATATCAAAAGCACATGAAGAAGGAATATTGCACTTCCATGATGCAGACTATTTTGTACAACCAATATTCAACTGTTGTCTAATAAACATAGGAGACATGTTAGACAATGGAACTGCAATGAATGGAAAAACAATAGAAAGTCCAAAAAGTTTCCAAGTAGCATGTACAGTAACAACACAAATAATTGCAGCAGTAGCAAGTAACCAATATGGAGGACAATCAGTAGACCTAAAACACTTAGGAAAATATTTAAGAAGAAGCCATGACAAATTCAAAAAAAGACTAACAGAAAAATATGGAGGAAAACTATCAAAACAAATAATAGAAGACATGGTAAATGATAGAGTAAAAGAAGAACTAGCAGCAGGAGTACAAACAATACAATATCAAATAAACACATTAATGACAACAAATGGACAATCTCCTTTTGTAACACTATTTTTACATTTAGAACAAGACGATGAATACATAGAAGAAAATGCAATGATAATAGAAGAAGTCTTAAAACAAAGAATACAAGGAATAAAAAATGATGTTGGAGTATATGTAACACCAGCATTTCCAAAACTAATATATGTATTAGATGAACATAATTGCTTAAAAGGAGGAAAATATGATTATTTAACAAAATTAGCTGTAAAATGTTCATCAAAAAGAATGTATCCAGACTATATATCAGCAAAAAAAATGAAAGAAAACTATGAAGGAAATGTATTTAGTCCAATGGGATGTAGAAGCTTCTTAGCACCATGGAAAGATGAAAATGGAAACTACAAATTTGAAGGAAGATTTAACCAAGGTGTAGTAAGTATAAACTTACCACAAATAGGAATTATTGCAAATGGAGACGAAGAAAAATTCTGGAAACTATTTGATGAAAGACTAGAAATATGTAAAGAAGCAATAATGTGTAGACACTATGCATTATTAGGAACGAAATCAGATATTTCCCCTGTACATTGGCAAAATGGAGCAATAGCACGTTTGAAAAAAGGAGAAAAAATTGATAAATACTTATATGGTGGATATTCAAGTATATCTTTAGGATATATAGGAATATATGAACTTACAAAACTAATGAAAGGTGTATCACATACACAAAAAGAAGGACATGATTTTGCAATAAGAGTTATGAAACATTTAAACGAAACAGTTCAAAGATGGAAAAAAGAGACAAACATTGGATTTGCATTATATGGAACACCAGCAGAAAGCTTATGTTACAGATTTGCTCGTATAGACAAAGAAAAATTTGGAATTATTCCAGATGTAACAGACAAAGGATATTACACAAACTCATACCATGTAGATGTTAGAGAAAAAATTGACGCATTCAGTAAATTGAAATTCGAAAGTGAATTCCAAGCACTATCACAAGGTGGAGCAATATCTTATGTAGAAGTTCCAAACATGAGAAATAACTTAACAGCATTAGAAGAAGTTGTAAAATTCATATATGATAACATACAATATGCAGAATTTAATACAAAATCAGACTATTGCCAAGTTTGTGGATATGATGGAGAAATGATAATAAATGATAAAAATGAATGGGAATGCCCACAATGTGGAAACAAAGACCACGCAAAAATGAATGTAGTACGTCGTACATGTGGATATTTAGGAGAAAATTTTTGGAATGTTGGAAAAACAAAAGAAATAAAATCAAGAGTATTACATCTATAAAATATATAAATGAGTCTATTAAAAAATAGACTCATTTATTTTTTTTGAAAAATGTATATTTTTTTCCTTTTTTGTCATAATAATAATGTACTAAAAACAAAAAAGCAGGAGCTTAAAATAAGAATATATAAAAAATTAAGCATAAGAAAGGATGATAGGAAAATGAAAGCAACAGGAGTTGTAAGAAGAATTGATGATTTAGGGAGAGTTGTAATTCCAAAAGAGATAAGAAAAACACTTAGAATTAAGGAAGGCGAACCACTAGAAATCTTTACAGACAGAGAAGGACAAGTAATACTAAAAAAATATTCACCAATAGGGGAATTATCTGAATTTGCAACAGGATATGCTGAAACATTATCAAAAACAACAGGACATATAGCATGTATAACGGATAAAGATACAGTAATAGCTGTTTCAGGAGGTTCTAAAAAAGAATATTTAGAACAAAACATAAGTGAAGAATTAGAACAATTAATGGAAGATAAAGAAATATATACAAGTAAAGAAAATAGCAATTTAGCAGTTCCAATAACAAAAAATGATAATAGTGAGAAAAAATATAATGCACAAGTAATATATCCTATAATTTCAAATGGAGATACAATAGGAACAGTTATTTTGTTATCAAAAGAAGCTAATACTAAGATGAATGAAGTAGAAAATAAAGTTGCACAGTCAGCTGCTACATTTTTAGGAAGCCAAATGGAGATATAATAAAATGTCAATTTATTATTTTCTTGAGAAAGAACAAAAAAATACACAACCTTATTTATTTTTAAAGGCTGTGTATTTTTTATGAAATATTAAATTTTTAAACTAACTACAGTAACACCCATTTCTCCTTCACCAAAAGTTCCAAGTCTAAAAGAATCTACTAATTTATTTGTTTTTAAATATTTATGAATGCCATTACGTAAAGCACCAGTACCTTTTCCGTGTACAATTCGAATAGGGGAAAGTTTTGCAATAAAACAATCATCTATATACTTGTCAACTAGAGGAATTGTCTCATCAACAGTTAATCCAAGTAAATTAATTTCAGAACTTACTGTTTGAGATTTCAAATTAGAACGGCTATTATATTTATAATCAGATTTATTACAGTTTTTAAGATTGTTAGAAGCTTCTTGTAAATATTTAATGTTTACTTTTAATTTCATAGCTCCTATTTGAACTTGAACAGTATCATCTTTAGAAATAGTAGATAATATAGTACCAAGTGAATTATAATTACTTATAAAAACATCTAATCCTGGTTTTATTTTATCACGAGAAATTTGATGAGAAATATTTACATCTTCTACATTAGTTTTTATTGAAGAAATTTGTTCATTTAATTCATTTCTCAATTTATTTGCTTTTGATGTTGATGAATTAATATCACTTTTCATGTTATTTAAGTCTTTAATAATAGAGTTTGCAGTTTCTTTAGCATCTAAAAGTATTTGCTTTGCTTCTTGTTTAGCATTTGCAATTAATTCTTTCTCTTTATTTAGAACATCTGAGTTTTGATGTTTTAAATTCTTTTTTAATTCTTCTACTTCTTGTAAAGTTTTTGAAATTTGTAGCTTTTCGTTTTCTATTTGTGTTTTTGAATCATATATACTTTTTAATAAATCTTCTAAATTAATAGTTTCTTTATCTATCATAGAAGAGGCACGAGAAATAATGTCTTCACTTAATCCAAGCTTTCTACTAATTGCAAAAGCATTACTTTTTCCTGGAATACCAATTAATAATCTATAAGTTGGTTTTAAATTTTCTATGTCAAATTCTACACTTGCATTTTTAAAGTTTTTTGCTACTAATGCATATTTTTTTAATTCTTGGTAGTGTGAAGTTGATACAGTAATTGCACCTAATTCAGAAAAATATTGTAAAATGCTAATTGCAAGATTAGCTCCTTCAAGAGGATCTGTACCAGAACCTAATTCATCAACTAAAATTAAGCTATTTTGTGTTGCGGAGTGGGTAATGTTTACAATATTTGTCATATGTGCAGAAAATGTACTTAAAGATTCACTTATACTTTGCTTATCTCCTATGTCTGCATAGATTTTATCAAATACATATATACTAGAATGTTCATCTGCTGGAATATTTAATCCACTACATGCCATTGCTGTTAAAAGTCCAATTGTTTTTAATGTAACTGTTTTTCCTCCTGTATTTGGACCTGTAATTATTAATGTGGAAAAGTCTTTGCCTAATTCTAAAGAAGCGGGAACAACAAGTGTAGGGTCAATTAATGGATGTCTTGCATTTATTAAATTAATAAATTTAGAAGTATTTATTTCAGGTGTTGTACAATGAAAAGCTAAAGAGTAGTGGGCTTTTGCAAATATAAAATCAAGTTTTCCAATAATTTCTACATTAGTTTGCAATTCTTTAGTGTAAGGGTATAAGAGTCCACTTAAGTTTTGTAAGATTCTTTCAATTTCTAATTCTTCTTCAATATGTAAATTTGAAAGTTCATTATTTAAGTCAAAAACAGCAATAGGCTCTATAAAAACAGTTGAACCACTACTTGATATGTCATGTATAAATCCTTTTATATTATTACGATATTCTTCTTTTACAGGAATTACAAAACGACCACTACGAATTGTTACAATGTTTTCTCTTATAAATTTTGAATAAGTTGAAGAATGTAGAATTACATTTAATTTTGAACGTATGTCTTGTTCAATTTTTCTTTGTTTTCTACGAATGTCTTGAAGTTTACTTGAAGCTGTGTCTGCAATAGTTTCTTCGTCAATAATTGATTTTTCAAAGGTTGATATAATATTTGGATTAATATATAAATTTTTAAAATATTGTTCAATTTCTGAAAAATCGGAAGTATTGAGAAAGTCTTTTTCAAAATAAGATTTTAAATTTGCTGACATTTTTAAAATGTTTTTTAATTCTAATAATGCTTTTATACTTAATAAACCACAAGATTCTAATGTTTTTAGGTAAATTGTTATATCTGCTATTTCTCCAAGTGGGGGAGTACTATTTCTTTGTATTAATATTTCTGCTTGTGATGTTTCTGCAAGCATGCTCTTGATTTTTTTGATATCTTGTGATGGCCTTAGTTCAAAAACATAGTTTTTTCCGATATATGTTTTACAATAATTTGTAATTTTTTCTAAAATTTTGTCATATTCTAATTTTTCTAAATTGCTATTCATATTATTCCTCTCGTATAATGTGACCACCAAAAATAATTAATTTTTGGTGGTCATTTATAATAATTATTTATTTTTAAGCTTCTGGTTCGATTAAACCGAAGTTTTTTCCATCTTTTAATTTGTGTATTACATTTACTTTTCCTGTTTCTACATTTATAAATGTTAAGAAAAGTTGTGTTGGTTTTTCTTGTAGTTTTAATTTTGCATCTTCTGGAGTCATTGGTTTTATTTCATAATATTCTGTTTTTAAAATTTCATTTATAACTTCATGTGTTTTTGGCTCAAAATCTAATGATTTTAAACTTGAGTCTTTTTGAATTTTTTCTTTTTTTGTTTTTGCTTTTCTTATTTGTCCTTCCAATATGTCTATATCTTTATCTATAGATGCATATAAATCTTTATCTTCTGTTACAGCTCTGTAAACATCTCCATTTGCTAATACTTTAATTTCTGCAATTTGTGCATTTTTTTCTGTTTTTATTACTATGTCTGCTTCTGCATCTTCAAAGTATTTTGCTATTCTTTCCATTTTTCTTTCAGCATAATCGTTAATTGCTTCTGTTACCTTTAGTTCCTTTCCTGTTATTTTTACTTTCATAAAAATCGCTCCTCTCTTTTTTCGTTAAAATTTGTAACCTATATTTATTATAACTTTTTTACCGAATTTTGGCAAGTATTTTATGAAATTTTATATATTTACCAAAAAAATAGAAGAAAGTGTAATTTGGTGTTATTGACAAAAATAATAAAAAAGTTTAAACTTATATAAGTTTATAAAAATAAGGAGAGTTTAGCTAAAAGGCTAATAAAGAAATTATGAAAAAAAATATATTTAGAGTGATAATTATAATTTTATTGATTTTAACTTTTGTGAGAATTTTTAGATTTTCAAATCAGGATGGGGAAGCATCAAAAAATGTTAGTAGAGAAGTTACTGAGTTTGTGACGAAAAATGTAAAGAAAATACAAAAAATGGAACCGGATCAAAAAGAAAATACATTGGACAAAATAGAAAAAGTAATACGAAAGTGTGCACATTTTTCTATATATACATTAGTTGGAATTTTAATGTTTGCTTTAATGAATACTTATAATTTAAAAGTAAGAACTAGAGTTGTAACTAGCTTATTAGTTGGGATAGTTTATGCAAGTTCTGATGAAATTCATCAGGCTTTTGTTCCTGGAAGGTCGGCTATGTTTACTGATGTGCTTATTGATGCATCTGGCGTGTGTGTTGGAATTGCAATAACTGCATTGATTTTGCTTGTGGCTAAAAATATTATTAAAAAGACAAAGAAAGAAGAGGCGGGAGGATATAAATATTAATGCTAGTTTTACGGAAAATATGGCAAAAAATAATATATGAATAAGTCTTGAAAAAAAATGACGAATATTGTATAATTAGATTTGAAAAATAAATATAAAGAAATAAAAAGAATAAATAGCAATTAGGGGGCTTTTATTATGAGTTTTATTGGAAATGAAAATGTTATGGAGAACGTTTCAGAATTAATTTTACCAATCACATCAGATAAACAAATATTGAAAAGAGATTTAACATATAAAATTATAAAAAGAACAACAGATTTTGTTTTAGCAACATTAGCATTAATATTACTATCACCAGTCTTTGCAATTATAGCAATATCTATAAAATTAGAATCAAAAGGACCAGTATTTTTTAAACATACACGTATAGGAAAAAATGGAAAAATTATAAAATTATACAAATTCAGGTCAATGGTTGTAAATGCAGAAGAATTAATTAAAAGTTTTACACCAGAACAAATGAAAGAATATAAAGAAAATTATAAATTGACTGATGACCCAAGAATAACAAAAGTTGGAAAAATCTTAAGAAAAACAAGTTTAGATGAATTACCACAACTTTTAAATATAATAAAAGGAGATTTATCAATAATTGGTCCAAGACCAGTTGTAGCAGAAGAGTTGAAAAAATATGGATATAACATAGATAAATTCCTTAGTGTTACACCTGGCTTAACAGGATATTGGGCAGCTAATGGAAGAAGTAATACTACATATGAACAAAGAATGCAAATGGAGTTGTTTTACATAGATAATATGTCTTTAAAAATGGATATAAAGGTGTTTTTTAAAACAATTTTATCAGTAGTAAAAAAAGAGGGAGCAATATAATATAGTATGGAAGATACAAAAAATTATAGTGTATTAATGAGTGTATATTACAAAGAAAATCCAGATTGGCTAAAAGAAAGTATTGAAAGTATGTTAAAACAGACAATAAGAACAAATGACTTTGTACTAATAGAAGATGGAAAATTAACTAAAGAATTAGAAGATATAGTTTTAGAATACGAAAGAAAATATCCTGATATATTTAATGTCGTGAGATTAGAAGAAAATGTAGGTTTAGGACCTGCATTAGAAAAAGGAATAAATGCATGCAAGAACGAAATAATTGCTAGAATGGATTCTGATGATATAGCGGTTTCAAAAAGGTGCGAAGAAGAACTAAAAATAATAAGAGAATATACTGATATAGATATGGTGGGTTCAAATATTGCAGAATTTATAGGTGATATAGATAATATTCAAGCATTTAGAAAATTACCGGAAAAAGATGAAGAAATAAAAAAATATATGAAAAGAAGAAATCCATTCGGACATCCTTCAGTAATGTTTAAAAAGAGTAAAGTAATTGAAGCAGGAAATTATAGAGCATATTATTTATGTGAAGACTATGATATGTGGATTAGAATGGCACAAAAAAATGCAAAATTTTATAATATACAAGATGTTTTGGTATATATGAGAATAAGTGAAGATTTTTATAAAAGGAGAGGCGGCGTAAAATACTTAAAATCAATTTTAAAATTTAAGAAAGAACAATATAAAAATGGCTTTTATTCTTTTAAAGATTATATTATTACATCAGGCACAAGTAGTATAGTATGCTTAATGCCTAACAAAGTGAGAGAAATTTTCTATAAAAAAATATTAAGAAAAGGAAATGAAAATGAGCGATAATAAAAAAATAGATGTAATTACATTACATAGAATTGTAAATTATGGATCAGTGTTACAAGCATATGCAACACAATATATTTTAGAAAAATTAGGCTATAAAGTTGAATTTATAGATTATTATCCTGAAAGAATGCATATGTTAGGTATGTTAAAAAGAATAAAAAATAAAAGTGAGAGATTAAAGAAAAATATTTTTTTTAGAATGGCAGCAAGAACTGTCATGTTTCCATCATATATTCTAAGATTTACAGTATTTAAAAGTTTCATAAAAAAACATTTAAATTTAACAAAGAAAGTATATAAAACTGAAGAAGATTTAGAAAAAGATATTCCAGATGCAGATGTTTATTGTACTGGAAGTGATCAGGTTTGGAATACAGGTTGGAATGAAAGAATAGATTATCCATTCTTTTTGAAATTTGTACCTGAAAATAAAAAATGTATATCATTTTCAGCTAGTTTTGGAAAATCTAAGTTAGAAGATTGGGAAAAAGAAGAAACAAAACAGTTATTATCAAAATATTCATATTTATCAATGAGAGAAAAGTCAGGTGTAGACATAGTAAAGAATCTAGGCTTTGACAATGCAATTAATGTAGTAGATCCAACATTAATGTTAAATAGAGAAGAATGGAATAAATTAGCTTCAGATAAGTATAAAAATGAAGATTATATATTTGTATATAATTTGAATAGAAATAAAAAAATTGATATGTATGTACAAAATTTAGCAAAAGATAAAAATTTGAAAATATATTATGTATCATATTCTTTACACGAGTTTTATAAAAAAGGAAAAATGAAATGTAATGTTAAGGTAGAAGACTTTTTAGCATTAATAAAAAATGCTAAATATGTAGTTACAGATTCTTTTCATGCTACAGCTTTTTCAATAAATTTTAATACGCAATTTATGATTGTATTTCCAGAGAAATATAGTACAAGAGTAAAAAATATTTTAGAAATTACACACTTAGAAAATAGAATAGTAAAAAATACAGAAGATGTTTCACTAAGTGATAATAAAATTGATTTTAAAGAAGCTAATGAAATTTTGAAAAATCAAAGAAAAATAGCAAAAGATTTTATTAATAGAAGTTTAGAAGAATAAACAGAGCTATAAAAATAAAAAAAGAAAACTATAGTAAATAATAATTATTTTGGAGGAGAAATTTATATGTATACAGAAGTGAAGAGTTACCAATTTTTAATAGCATTATTAAAAAAATATAACATAAAACATTGTGTTTTATCAGCTGGTTCAAGGAATGTTCCTTTTGTACATTCCGTAGAGGAAGATTCTTACTTTAAGTGTTATTCAGTTGTGGATGAAAGAAGTGCAGGGTATTTTGCACTAGGGCTAGCACAACAATTAAACGAACCAGTAGTTATTTCATGTACTTCGTCAACTGCAACATGCAATTACTGGCCACCGGTGGCAGAAGCATTTTATCAAGGAGTGCCTATTATAGTATTGACAAGTGACCGAGATCCTGAAATGTTGGGACAGTGGGAAGATCAAATGATTGATCAAGTTGGCATGTATGATAGACATGTGAAAAAATCTGTTAATTTACCAATTATTAACAATAAAAATGATGAAATTTATTGCCAGAGATTAATAAATGAGGCATTATTGGAACTTAATCATAATGGAAGTACTGGTCCAGTACATATTAATATACCAACAAATACATATAATAGAACATTTAATACGCCAAAACTTCCAGAGGTTACTAAAATAGAAAGATTAAGTTTGATAAATGAAGATGAACGTTGGAAAGAAAAAGTAAAAAAATTAAAAAACACAAAAAGAATCTTAATAACATGTGGTCAAAAAAATTATGCAAGTGAGAAATTAAAAAATGAAATTAAAGACTTTTTTAAAAATTATAATTCAGCAATAGTAGTAGATTATATGTCTAATTTGGATTTAGAAAACGGAATAAATACAACAGTATGCATGGATTCAAGATATACTAGTAGAGATAAAACAAAAGAATTATTGCCAGAAATAGTTATATCTTTTGGAGGACAAATTTTTTCAGGAATAAAAGAACAATTAAGAAATTTTCGTGGAAATTTTGAACATTGGCTAATAGAAGAGGATGGGCATGTTGTAGATTTGTATAAAAGCATAACTACTATTTTTGAATGCACTCCGGAATATTTTTTTAGTTATTGTAATAAAAACATAGATAAACAGCAAAATAACAATTTAGAATATTATAATTTGCTTAAAAAATATGAAAATTCAATAGTTATTCCTGAGTTTGGTTATTCAAATGTATATGCAATAAAAAATGTTGTGGAAAGGATACCATCTAATTCAATATTACATTTAAGCATTAATGATAGTATTAGAATAACAAATTTTTTTAAATTAAATTCTAATATTAGAACTTATGCAAATATAGGAACACATGGAATTGATGGCTGTCTATCATCGTTTTTAGGACAAGCAACAGCAACTTCTAAAGAAAGCTTTTTAATTATTGGCGATTTAGCATTTTTCTATGATATGAATGCTTTAAAAATTAAACATATAGAAAAAAATGTACATATTTTATTAATTAATAACCATGGTGGTTCAGAGTTCTATTTTAATTCTATATGGCAAAATGAAGCGAGTGATTTACATACAGCAGCTAGACATAATACGACGGCTGAAGGATGGGTAAAATCAAATAACTTTATTTATTTAAGTGCAAATGATAAGAAATCTTTTGAAGAAAATTTAGAAAAGTTTATGAGTTTAGAAAATGACAAACCAATATTTTTTGAGGTTTTTACTGAAATGAAAACAGATGCTGAAGAAATTCATAATTTTTTTGGATTAAGCAGACCAAAAGATTTTAAATCTGAAACATTGAGAAAGGGCAAAGAATTTGTCAAGAAATATATTGGTCAGGAAAAAGCAAAAAAAATATTTGAAATGTTGAAGAAGTGATAACAATATGTAATAAGCTTAGAGGAGAAAAATATGAAAAAAATAAAAATATTATATATAGTTCCATCATTAAGATTATGTAATGGCATAGCAAGTTATGCTATGAACTATTTTCGCAATATAGACAATAATAATATACAAATTGATTTTATTATAGGAGCTAATGAGAAGAGTGAATATTTTGATGAAATAGAAAAAAAAGGTAGTAAAATATATTACATACCTAAAATAGAAGGCATAATGAATTTTTTTAATGTAATAAAAATGATAAAAAATTTCTTTAGGGATAATAAATATGATATAATACATTGCCATGTATTAAACATGGGAGCTTTTTATTTACATTATGCAAAGAAATATAAGGTGCCAATAAGAATATTACATAGTCATGCCACTAAATATGCAGATTCTTCATTAAATAATTTTAGAAATATGTTTTTAGCTAAGATAGCAGTTAAAAATGCTAATACATATTATGCATGTTCTAATTTAGCAGGTAAATTTTTATTTAGAAATCAACAATTTGAAATTATAAATAATGCTATAAATATAGAAAATTTCAAATATAATATCGAAAAACGAAAACAAATTAGAAAAGAAGAAAAGATAAACGATAATGAAATATTAATTGGAAATATAGGAAGGTTTGTACCTCAAAAAAATTTGTTTTTTTTGATAGATATTTTTAAACAATTAACTAAGAAAAGTAATAAATATAAAATGATATTAATAGGTACAGGTCCACAAGAAAAAAAATTGTTAGAAAAAATAAAAGAAAATGGATTGACTGATAAAGTTATAATAAAAAAGAATATAACAAATGTCAACGAATATATGCAAGCAATGGATGTATTTGTTTTACCATCTTTATATGAGGGACTACCAGTAGTTGGAATTGAAGCACAAGCATCAGATTTAACATGTCTTTTGGCTAATACAATATCGCAAGAAGCAAAAATAACAGCAAATGTTAAGTTTTTACCAATAACAGACGAAAAATTTTGGATAGAAGAAATAAATAAATTAGAAAAAAGAAATAGGAAAGATGTAAGTGAAATAATTTTAAAAAGTGGCTATGATATAAAAACAGAAAGTAAAAAATTAATAGACAAATATCAAGAATTATGTAAAAAATAAAATAATAACATGGGGAATATAATAATGAAAAAAGATAATTTAACAATAAAAATTGTTTTTAAAAAAATATGGTTTAAAATGACAAAAAATATTAATGAAAAAGTAATATCTCATATTAGATATAAAAGACTAAAAAATAGGGATTTTACTATAATTTCTAATAATTGTTTTGCAGGTTGGGTCTATAGAATATATAATTTACCATATTTATCCCCCACTGTTGGATTATTTATTATGCCTAAGGATTATATTAAATTGTGTACTAATCTAAAATATTATATGAACTTGGAATTAAAATTTATAAATCCACTTTATTCAAGATATAAGAATGATATATCTTCTAGAGATGACAGATTTGGAAAATATCCAATAGGGTTATTAGAAGATATAGAGATACATTTTTTACATTATAAGACGAATGAAGAAGCTAAAGAAAAGTGGGAAAGAAGAAAGGAAAGGATAAACTGGAATAATATTATAATCAAATTTAGCGAACAAAACGGAGCATCTAAAGAAGACATAAATGAGTTTTGTAATATAAAACAGTACAATAATAAGATATGCTTTGTAGCAACAGATGAATGTAATATTGAGAAAACTATACAAGTAAAGGAATTTAATAAGATAGGATATATGCTAGATGATACATGGTTTGCTAGCAAGTATATTAATATGACAAAATTTTTAAATAATATAAATAAAGAAATCAGAAATATAAACTAAGGAGAAATTATGGAAATTTATATAGCTATATTTATATTTGAGCTTTCATTTGGTCTAACGATAGCAAAAAAAAGAACGAAATACAAAAATGTATTTTTAATTGTTTCTTATATTTTGTTATCAGTAGTAGCAGCTCTGAGAACCAAGGAGGTAGGTGTAGATACATTACAATATTATAGAGCATATTTAAGAATAGGAGACTTAACATGGTATAATGTATTAAATGAGAGATATGAGATAGGTTTTTTGATATTATGTAAAATTTTAAATAGAATAACAGAAAATCCACAAAGTTTAATAATATTAACATCAATGTTTATAAATTTTTCAGTAATAAGATTTATAAACAAGAATTCAAATAATGTTGTTTATAGTGTACTTTGCTATATGTTGTTAAATTTTTATTTTTCATATATGAATATTATGAGACAAGCAATAGCAATAGCTATATTATTATTTGCATTTGAATGTTTAAAAAATGATAAAAAAATAAGATATTTCATTTTAGTTGGATTAGCTACAACATTTCATGGTTCTGCGATATTAGGAATATTGTATTTTGTTCTATATAAATATGAATACAAAATGAAGTATAATAAAATTGTAATTCCTTTATTAATAATAACATTTATATTTGGTAGACAAATATTAATGTTTTTGGGAAGTTTATCTGAAAGACTTTATGGATATATAGGGTCTGAATTTGATAAAGCAAATTATTTCGGAGCATTGATAAATTTTATATTATCATTTATTATTTGGTGGTTTGGTAACAATATAATTAAGAATAAAAAAGATCTAAATGAACTCCCTAAAAATATAATGTTATATAATAAATTAATAATTGTAAATCTTGTATTTACTTTATTAACTGTTAGAGTATCTATATTTAATAGATTTACACCATATTTTTCTATATTTCAAATAATATGGTTATCAAATATATTAGAAACAATGAAAAAAAATAAACAATTTTTTAAAATATTAATAATTGTAGTATTAATATTTTATTGGTTAATAATAATGATATATAGACCAGAATGGTATGGTGTAGTACCATATAAAATGATAGATTTATAGGAGGAAAAAATGGAAAAATACGAAGTAAAAAGAATAATAAAACAAAAGGCAAAAGGATTATTTAAAATATTACAAAAAATCAATAAGGCGCTAAATCCATTATTTATGAGGCCAGTTACTAAAAGAGAATATAAAATTTTAACAGAGAACTTAAAGAATATCGATAACGAAAAAGAAAAAATATTATATGTAGGTATACCACTACATACAAATTTAGGTGATCAAGCACAATATTATTGTATAACAAAATGGATAAATGAAAATTATCCTAATAGAGAGATAATTGAATTACCTGATTGCTTAATAAATTCAAATTTTAAAGGTATAATGACAAAGAAAATAAAACCAATAATAGACGAAAATGATATTATAGTTTGTCAAAGTGGTTATAGAACAGCTGATTTTGCAAATTATCAAGGAGAAAATGCTCATAGAAAAATAATAGAATATTTTAGTAATAATCAGATATTAGTATTACCACAAACAGTTAATTTTGTAAATCCTAATGAAGCTAAACTATCATCTGAGGCATATTCAAAAGGAAAAAAAGTTATGTTTCTAGCTAGAGATAATAAATCTTATGAAATGGCTAAAAAATTATATAAAAATAATACTGTTGACTTATATCCAGATATAGTAACAACATTAATAGGTCAATATCAATATCAAAATAACAGAAATGGTATATTATGTTGCTTAAGGAGAGACGGAGAAAAATATTATGAAAATAGTCAGCTAGAAGAAATGATAAAAAAACTAAGTGATATAGGTAATGTTTCTAGAAATGATACTACTATAAATATTGAATATGAAGAATTAAAAAATAATTTAAAAAATATATTAGAAGAAACTTTTGAAGATTTTTCTAAATATAAATTAATAATAACTGATAGATATCATGGAACTATTTTTGGTTTGATTTCAAATACACCAACAATAGTATTAAGTTCAGCAGATCACAAACTTTCATCAGGTGTTGATTGGTTTAAAAATGTGAAAGGATTTGAAAATTATGTTTTTTATGCTAATAATTTAGAAGAAGCGGTTAATATAGCAAAAAAAATATATAATAAAGAATATCAATATAATTTACCTGAATATTTTAAGAATGAATATTATGATAAATTAAAAGATAAATTAAATAAAATATAGGAGAATGTTATGGTTATAACTCAAAAATGTACTGGTTGTATGGCGTGTTATAATGCTTGTCCATTTAATGCAATAGAAATAATACAAAATAAAAAAGGATTTTATGAACCCCAAATTATAGAAGAAAAATGTAAAAAATGTAAAATATGTGTTATGACATGTCCACAAAATCATAAAGTAGAAAAACAAAAATATAAAAGTGTATATGCAGCATGGACAAAAGATAAAAAAATACGAAAAAATAGTACTTCTGGAGGGATTTTTTCTGAAATAGCTAAAAAAGTTTTTGAAGAAAAAGGGGTAATAATTGGAGTAACATTTGACAAAAACTTTAAAGTTGTTCATGGAGTAATAGAAAAAGAAGAAGATCTAGTAAAAACTAGAGGATCTAAATATGTTCAAAGCTATGTTGGAGATATTTTTAAATTGGCAAAGAAATATTTAGAAGAAGGAAGATTAGTACTTTTTAGTGGAGTGGCTTGCCAAATTGCAGGATTAAAAAAATTTTTAAATAAAGAATATTCAAATTTATTAACAATAGATGTATTATGCCATGGAGTACCATCTCCAAGAATTTTTGAAGAATATAAACAAAAACAAGCTCAAAATGAAATTGAAAATATTAGTTTTAGATACAAAAAACCTAATTGGACTGTGTTTAGCATGAAAATTGATTATAAAAATAAAAAAAGCTATGTCAAAGATACTTATAAAGATAAATACCTTAGAGCTTTTTTAGATGATTATATAACAAATGAAACATGTAGTGACTGCAAATACACAGGAGAAGAAAGAGTTGGTGACATAACGTTAGCTGACTTTTGGGGATATATATCAGAAACATTTAAAACGAGAAATACAGAAAAAGGAATATCTCTAGTATTAATAAATACAGAAAAAGGAAAAAAATATTTTGAAAACCTAAAAAATGATATTATTTGCTTGGACAAGACTTTTGAAGAAGCCAAAAAAGGAAATCAGTGTTTAAGGAATCCTTTTAAAAAGAATAAATTATATAATGAATTTTGGAATGCTTATTTTGAAGAGGGGTATGAAAAAGCGTTTGAAAAATATATAAAAGAAAAAAAGATGCCTTTAAAAAGAAAAATATCACTTTTATTTAATAATAAAGCTTATGTTATGCCTAAAGCTATAAGAGAAAAAATGATAAGCATAAGAGATAATAAAAAGTAGGAGATAAAGTTGAATAAAAATAAAGAATTAGTTAGTAATACAATAATTATATTTATAGGAAAATTTTGTACACAATTTATAACATTATTATTATTACCATTATACACATATTATTTAACAACAGAAGATTATGGATATATTGATTTAATACAAACATATTTAATATTTTTTATACCTTTAATTTTATTGAAAATTGATGCAGGAATATTCAGATTTCTAATTGATGCTAGAGATAATGAAGACGTAAAAGCGAAAATTATAAGTAATGGAATTTTTACAATGCTAGTTCAACTGTTGGTTATGACAATAATATATATTGTTGTTATTCAATTAGTATCTATTAAATATGATATATTAATATTAATAAATCTTATTTCATTAAGTGTATTAACTTTTCTTTTACAAATAATTAGAGGTGTTGGGAAAAATAAACAGTATTCATATTCAAGTATGATTGCAGCAGTAGTAACAATATTATTAAATGTATTATTTTTGGTAATACTGAATAAAACTGGTGAATATGTTCTTGTTGCGAGCTTTATTTCTAATTTATTTTGTATAATATACTTAATACTTTCAGATAATGTATTAAAATATGTTAAAATAAAATATTTTGATAAAAGAGTAATAAAGGATTTATTAAAATATTCAATTCCTATGATTCCAAATGAATTATCTTGGTGGATTGTTCATGTATCAGATAGATCTATAATTTCATATGTATTGGGAGTTGCAGCAAATGGTATTTATTCTGTGTCATGTAAGTTTTCAAACATATTATCAAGTATATTTAATATATTTAACTTATCATGGCAAGAATCAGCGTCTTTACATATTAATGATGATGATAGAGATGAATTCTTTTCAAATGTAATAAACAAAGTATTTAATTTATTTATTAGTATTTGTATAGGTATAATTACCTGTATGCCATTTATGTTTAAAATTTTTATAAAGGATACTTATGTAGATGCTTATAATTACATTCCGATATTGTTGCTAGCAAATATTTTCAATGTATTAATAGGACTTATAGGTGCTATTTACATTGCAAAAAAAATGACAAAAGAAGTTGCTAAAACAACAGTATTAGCAGCCATAATAAATTTAGCAACTAATATAGTTTTGGTAAAGGCGATAGGAATTTATGCAGCTGCGTTATCTACACTAATTGCATATGTTGCATTAGCAATATATAGATATATTGCAGTACAAAAATATGTTAAAGTAAAACTTTCAAAGAAAGATATATTAATAAATTGTTTGGTGTTTATAGTAGCAGTAATATTATATTATAATAATAATATAATATTGAATACATTTAGTTTAATAATGGCAATAGCATATTTTATTGTAATTAACAAAAAAATATTATTAGAAGGAAAGAAAATATTTATTAAGAGATTAAGAAAAATAATTTAATATCTATTAATTAAATTATTACTTAGTAATTGAAAGATGAAAGGAAAACGATGAAATTATTTGGGAAAAATAAATGTAGAAAAAAACTAATGATAATAATTATTCTTTTAATATTGATGATAATATGGATAATTCCAACAGTTTTCATTAGAATTTTAAAAGAAAATATATCCACAATTAATAGTAGCTATAATGAAAAAAATATTTATGGTATTCATAATATTGTTGATTTATATAAAACTTTTACTAATGAAATAATTTATGAAATTGATATTACAAATGATACCATATTTGTGGATAACTTTGATATTAATATAACAATAAAAAACTATAATAGTAAAAATGAATATAAAATACAGATTTATGTTGATGATAAAATGGAAATAGATGAAAACTTAAAAAAAGAAAAACAAAAATTTCATATATTATTAGAAAATGAAGGCAATAAGAATATAAAAGTAGTTATTTATCAAAGTGGTGAAAAGAAAGTTGAAGAAAATAGAACTATATTTTTTATAGAACCATATGAAAAGCAATTTCTTGAAGAATTTTCTAGTGTAGGTATAGGAACTCATTACTTACCTGGATATGATGATATTAAAAATAGTATAGAACTGCTAAAAGCATTAGGTGTAAAGAATGTAAGGAATTCTATGAAGTGGAGTTTAATAGAAAAAGATGGAATGTACAACTTTAATAAAATTGATTATTGGTTTAGTGAATTAAAGGAAACTAATATTAATGTTTTAGCTATTTTATTAGATGATACTAATCGAAGATTAGGAGATGACTATCAAATTTCAAATAACAAAGAATTGAATGAATTTGCTCAATATGTACATAATATTTCAGAAAAATATAAAAATCAGCTTATAGGACTAGAAATTTGGAATGAACCTAATATAAAAGGAAATTCTAATGAGAGCAAAAAATGGTATGCAAAAATGATAGAAAAATCTAATGAGCACTCAGATGAAAAAATTATTTCGGGAGCTACTGGAACACCATATCAAACAAATGAATCTGAGCAATTTATAAAAGATATATCAGTTTTAGGAGCATATAAAAATTCTGACTCTTTTTCATATCATATATATTCATTTTCTTATGACATGAAATGGTTAAAGGACAAAAATATAAGTCATAAGAAATTAGTAAATGATTTAGGTGGATTTCAAAATTTATATATAACTGAATATGGTATAAGCACTATAAAAGTAGCAGATGAAAATGAGAGAAACGAAAAATTAATAAAGCAAACAATAACTAGTATAAATCAAGGTATTAATGCTACATATTTATATAATTTAATTGATGATTCTGAAACAGTACAATATGGAATTATAGATAAAAATAATAAACCAAAACCAGCATATTATGCAATGAAAAACTTTCTAAAAAACACTAATGGAGCAGAATACATAGGAAACTTAGATTTAGCAGAAAAACTAGAAGCACATGTATATGACAAAGACGGAAAACCAGTAATAATAGCATGGTCAAATAACAGTAGTAAAAACATAGAAATAAACTATAAAAACTTTACAGCAAAAGATATATATGGAAAAGAAATAAAAGCAAATGAAAATGGAAAACTAGTAATAACAACATCACCAGTATATATATATAATTTAGACTACAAATATTATTACAAAGCAATATCAAAAGTAGCAACAGAAAAATATCAAGAATTTGAAGAAAAATTTGCAGAACAAATATCAAAAATGCCAAATGTGCAAAATAAAATAACACAAATGAAAACATATATGCAAAATGTCGAAAAAGCAGAAAGTAAAATACTAGAAAAATCAAGTATAAAAGCAATGAAAATGCATTATGAAATAGGAAATGCAATATTGGAAGCATACAAAAATAAACAAATAGAAGTCGAACCAGTAAAAATAAGTTCAATGCTAGATGCGCTAAATGACATAGGAAATTCATATGAAGATTTAGTTACAGTAACAGCACAAACAAGAGAGCCAAAATTAGAACAAACAAAATTAAAAATAAAAAATGCAGAAGAAAAAATAAACAATAATTCAGAAATAGAAATTATATATCCAAACAAAATATTAGAATTTAGTAAAGACTATTATGAAAAAGCAGAATATATAAATAATTTAGAAGAAGAAAATGACATAAAGACGGGGTTAATAATGAGCAACATTTTACACAGTGAATTATTAGTAGATTGGTCTGATATATTTTCACAAATACAAATAGACAAATATATAGATCAATATATATCAGACAACCCTGTAACAATAAAATATTCAACAACAGAGATTACTAATAAAAATGTAATAGCAACATTAGAAACAAATGCAAAAATAGAAATAACAAACAACTCAAACAGTAAAAAATACACATTTAAAGAAAATGGAAGCTTTACATATGAATACAAAATAAAAGGACGAGCATTTAAAATCACAGCAACAGTAAGTAATATAGACATAGAATCACCAAAAATATCAGGAGTAACAGATGGAAAAGTATATACAGAACCAGTAACTCCACAAATAACAGATAAAAATTTACAAGAAATAAAGCTAATATTTAATGGAGAAATAATAGAGGAATACGAATCAAACATAAAATTACAAGATGAAGGATATTATGTAATAACAGCAAAAGATAAAGCTGGAAATGAAACAAAGATAGAATTTCAAATATTAACAAATCAAAATAAAGATTATCAAATTCAAGGAACAACAATTAATAATATTTCAGCTAATACAAACAGAAAAGACTTTGAAGAAAAACTTGGAATTGAAACACAATATACAGTCACAAGAAATGGAAAAGAAATAAAAGAAAATGAGGCAATAGCAACAGGAGATGAGCTAACTACTAAATCGGGAGACAATTATACACTAATTGTAACAGGAGATGTAAATAGAGACGGAAAAATAACAATACATGATATAATAAAATTAAGAATCCATCTTGTATATGAAAATAATTTAGATAAAATAGAACAAATTGCAGCAGATTGTAATATGGATGGAAACAAATTAGGAATAAGTGACTTAATAAGAATGAGAATAATAGCAACAATGCAAAAACAAATTTAAAATAAATAGAGAACTACTTGTAAAAAAATCTATATAAATAGATTTATACTAATATCTAGTATAAGTCTATTTTTTTAAATGTACAATTAAAATGAAAAGCTTTATTAATATTACAAGAATCAATAAAGCTATACTGCCAATTATTTCTAAAATTTACAGACTTTACAAATAGAAATGTATGTGATATAATCAAAACATAACTTATGTTATGTAAATAATGCTCGTATTGAGCAGAAAGAAAGGAGTAAAAGTTAAGTAACTCATCGATTTATAAAAAAATGCAAGAGGAAATTAATTATGGGAAAAAGAAGTTTAAAAGAAATCGAGAAAGATTATAAGCGAATTAGAGAGGTTGTAGATACTACGTCTGTAACTTCAATAAGAGAGATTGCAAAGGAAACTAACTTATCTGAATCTGAAGTAAAGACAAGTTTGTCAAAACATCCTAGAGTTAAATGTAAAATTATGAAGCGGTTAGAAAAAAATAAGGAGGAAGTTAAATCTAAGAGAAAAGATAAACAAGAATCAAAGCTTGATACTTTTAATGTAAAAAAGAAAAATAAGGCAAAAAATTTGAAAAAAGAAACTAAGCTAGATACTGGATATGAGGTAGGATTTGTCATTGATGCCTCAATTGCAGGTATTGAAGATTTGCATGACATTATTTTTAAAATTTGTGCAACGAGTGCAAAACTAGTACTTACAAGCATTACAGTAAAAGAACTTGAAAAGATGCAAAAATTCAAGGATATTGATGGAAAAGGTGCAAGACATATTCTAGCAATTGCTGCTGAAAATGACAAGAATTTTTACACAGTTCTAATTGATGAAAACTTTGAAAATCCAGATGAATGCATTATCAAGTATTGTGCGGATCATAAGGATAATGTTGTTTTGCTCACAGCTGACAAAGCGATGTCTCTGAAAGCAAGAATGTATAATGTTAAAACAAAGTACTTCAAGCATAATAATAGCTATACCTATTCAAATGATCAACCATTAGTATATACAGCTCCTATAACCAGTACATTAGGAATTACAAGAAGCATTGGAGGTAAATTGTGTATATCTGATTTTAATAATGATTATAGAAGGGTTATAGTAATATCTAATGGTATTGAATACACTGAAGGTATATGTGAACTAAAAATTGGAGATGATGTTTATCTTACAACAAAGAAAACTCAATATTTAACGTTTGCTCATTATAAAATGACAGCTTTGTCATTAAAAAATAATTGCAAATTAATTTACTCAAAGAAAATTTATAATATAAGTGAAATTGAAGATCTCCCTAAAGTAGAGTATAAGTCTTTTATACGTGGCTTTAAGTGTAATCACGATTTGTAATCTTATTTACAGTTACTTACAACACAGTATGAATTATTGACAGCAAGAGGGTTTCTTGAATAGAAACCCTCTTTTAATATAGAACAGTAGGAATTACTTTAGAAAAAGAGTAATATAAATGTAGCATAAATACAACACAAATGTAACATAAATGTAATAAAAAAATAAAATATAATCTCTTGTCGAAAATAAGAAAAAATGCTAAAATTATAGAAAAGCAAAAAAAAAAAAACGGAGGAGAAAAAATGAAAAGAATATTAATAACATTAATAACAACAATATTAATTATATCAATTGGAGGAGTAACACAAGCAAGTACGACAAACCAAAACACTTTAAATGAAGGAAAAACATTAGTAGAAGAAAATAAAGATACTGTGGAAAATGATAACACAACAACAGAAGATGAAAAAACAGAAACAACAAAACCAGACAATAAAACCAATTTAGAAGTAGAATTAAAATTAACAGGAAATATGAACATAGAACAAGATATAAAAACAGTAGACTTAATATTATCAGTAGGAAAAATAGAAGGAGACATATCAGATTTAGTACAATGTGGAATTGAAGCAATCCTAACATATGATGAAAAAATAATAACAGAAATACAAGCAACAAAAATAGATGAAAAAAATGTAGCAAATGTAACATGTCTAAACAAAAAACTATATATAGAAATGACAGGAATAAAAGAAAACCAAGACCTTATAAAACTAACACTAACATTAAAAAAAGACATTGAACCAAGTACTGTTCCATTTGAACTAAAAAATATAGTATTTACAAAAAATGGAGAAGGAAATCAAGAAAACAGCCAAGTAACAAATTCAAAATTAACAGCAAACATCATAATAAAAGAAAACAAACCAGAAGAACCAAAGCCAGAAGAGCCACAACCAGTAGAACCAAAACCAGAAGAACCAAAAGATGAGACAGAAGGAGATTTAATAATAAAAGATCCAGAAGAGCCACAAAAAGAAGAAAAGCCACAAGAAGAAACAAAGCAAGAAGATGAAACAATATCAAAAGAAAACTTACCAGCAACAGGAATAAGAAAAACAGCAATATTAGCAATTGTAGTTATAGCAATAGGAATAATATTTTTAATAAAATACAAAAACATAGAAATAAAACCAAATTAAAGAAAAATACAAAAAAGTTAGGGAGACTACTAAAAAAGTAGCCTCCCTAAAAAATATTCTTTTTGCATAGAGGAAAAAAGTAAAAAAAGAAGAAAATAATAAATAGAACGAAATTCACACAAAAAACACATATAAGGAATACTTTGGAAACAAAGTATATATAAAATCATATCATAATAAAAATAAAAAAACTTTCAAATTCAATAATAAACGAATTTGAACAAGGAAGGAAAAATTATGAGAGAAAATGATTTAATGATAATAGAAAACTTTTTAGAAAACAAAGAAGAAAAATTAGATATAAAAGAAGAACCATTTGAAAGAATTATGTTTTTCTATAAATCAGCACTAAAACAATTAGAAACACAAATGAACATAGTAAAAGACGAATTTAAAATAATGTATAATTATGACTTGATAGACCATATAGACACAAGAATAAAAGAGCCACAAAGCATAATAAAAAAAATGGAAAAGAAAAAATATGAAAAAACATACATAAATTTAATAGAAAAAATAAATGATATAGCAGGAATAAGAATAGTATGCACATTAAAAGATGACATATTTTTCATAAAAGACCTAATAAAACAAATTCCAGAAATTCACATATTAAAAGAAAAAGACTATGTAACAAATCCAAAGCCAAGTGGATATTCAAGTTACCACTTAATAGTAGAAGTACCAGTTAGATTAACACAAAAAACAATATATGTAAAATGTGAAATCCAAATAAGAACACTTGCAATGGACTTTTGGGCAAGTTTTGAACATAAAGTAAAATATAAAACAGAAAAAGAAGTAAACAAAAAAACATCAAAAGAATTAATAGCATGTGCAAAAATGATAAACAAATTTGATAACAAAATGATGGAAATAAAAAGTATTTAAGATAAAATAAAAAAATTAAAAAAATCAAAAAAACTATTGCGTAAAAAAAAATATAATGCTATAATTAAATAGAAAATTAGCAAAAGAAAGGAAGTATTAAAAATGAAAAAATCATTAACAATTGCACTATTAATTGTGATGTTAGTAATGTCATTAGCAACAGTAGTTAATGCAGCAACATCTGCAAATTTAGCAGACAAATTATATGAAAAAGGAGCTGCATATGGATTAACAAAAGCAGATAAAGTTAAAATTGAAAGATACTTATCTGAAAATCCAGTATCAGATGAAACGGCAAATGCAATATTAGCAAAAGCAGATGAAGTAATAGCAATTATGGATGAAGCTGGAGTTAAAAACTATTCTAAATTAACAGCTAATCAAAAATCAAAAATAAAAGCTATAGCAACAGAAGCAGCTGATTTAGTAGACATACAATTAGTATTCAAAAAAGGTTCAGTTGAACTTATAAAAGATGGAAAAGTAATTGAAACAATTACACTAAATAATGGAAAATTAGCATACACAGGAAATAACATAAATGTTGTTTTAGTTGTTTCTTTAATAGCAATAATTGCCCTAGCTATAACTGTTGTTGCAAAGAAAACATTTGCAAATGCATAATTATAAGATAGAACAGGCATTCAAAGCAACTATTAGTAGTATAATAGTTGCTTTATTTATTACAGGATTACTAATACTTGTAATAAACCTATTTTTTGGGCAAGAAATAGGAACGATTTTTTCATTAGTAAATAAAGTATCAATAACAGTACCTGAAAATACAGAACCAGAAGTAACAACAATAGTAACAAATGACTCAAACAAACAAAATTTAAAAAACTATCCACAATATGGAACTAAATATGCAACAATAGAAATTCCAAGAATAGATGTAAACTTACCAGTATACTTTGGAGACACACTAGAAATTCTAAAAAAAGGAGTAGGACATTCAAGTGGAAGTTACTTTCCAGGAGAAGGTGGCTCAATACTATATATGGGGCACAACTCAAAAAAAATATTTAGAAGATTTTCAGAACTACAAAAAGGTGATGAAATAAAAGTAACAACAACCTATGGAGAATACAACTACAAAATATATGATATGAAATTAATAGAAGAAACAGAATTAGATGCAATACCAATACAAAGAGAAAAAGAAATATTAATGGTATACACATGTTATCCATTTAACAATATAGGGTATGCACACCAAAGATATGTAGTATATGCAGAACTAGAAAAGTAGAAGAAAGGAATAAAAAATGAAAGTAATAATAAACATTATAAAATTTATAGCAATAGCAATATTAGCTATATGTTTAATATATATTGGAATAAAAAGCACAGTTTCTTCTACGATTTTCAATAAAGAATACGTTTTAGAAAAATTAGAAGAAACGAACTTTTATGAAGAAACATATAAAATAGTAAAATCAAATTTTGAAAATTACATACATCAATCAGGATTAGATGAAATAGTACTTGAAGACATATGTTCAAAAGATAAAGTAGAAAAAGATATAAAAATAATAATATCAAATATTTATGAAGGAAAAAATGAAAAAATAGATACAACAGAAATTAGCAAAAAATTAAACGAAAATATAGACAAACAAAATGTAAGAAATAGTAAAACACAAAAACCAATAGAAAAATTTGTAGAACAGATATGTAATGAATACACAGATACAATATTACACACGCAATATGAAGAAAAAATAAACCAAGGATTAGATAAGATAACCGAATACTTAAACAAAGTAAATATATTAGCAATAGCAATTATGATTATAGATATAGTAATACTAATAACTTTAAATATAGGAAATATAGCAAAACTATTACAAAATGTAGGAATGGCGCTTTTGACAACTTCAGCATTTGAAATAATAGCTATAAACATAATAAAATCAAAAGTAAATATAGCTGGTATAAAAGTATTTAATGATTCATTTTCAGAAACACTTGTAACAATATTACAAGATATAATTGGAAAAATCATGTCACTAGGAATAACTACTTTATTATTAGCAATAGCTATTATAGCAATTTATGCAATAATCGTATTTTGCAAAACACCAAAAAATAAAGAAAGTGAAAAAACTAATTAGATAAAAGAAAGGAAAAAAGATGGAAGAACTAGATTTAAAAGAATTATTACAAGTTTTTTGGGAAAAAAGAATACAAGTATTAATAATAACAGCAATATTTATAGTAATAGGGGTAATATATACAATAGGATTTGTAGAACCCAAATATCAATCTACAACATCATTACTATTAGCAACAAATTCTTCAGCAGATTCTGATAGTTCAACAGCTATAACAACAACAGACTTAACACTAAACTCAAAGTTAATATCAACATATACAGACTTAGTGAAAAGTAAAAGTGTAATAAGACCAGTAATTTCTAATTTAGCACTAGATACTGATGAAGAAAGTATAAAAGCAAATGTCAGTGTAGGACAAGAAACAGAATCAGACATGATAAATATAACAGTAAAAAATAGTGACCCTGTAATAGCACAAAAAATAGCAAATGAAATAGCCAAAGTATTTATAGAAAGAACAAAAGAACTATATGGAATAAGTAATTTACATATTGTAGATGAAGCAGAAGTAGATTCAGTACCATATAACATAAATCACACAAAAGATGTAATAATATTTATGGCAATTGGAATAATAATCGCATCAATATATGTACTTGTTGCAAATATGTTAGATACAACAATAAAAAATTCGCAAGACATAGAAAAAGTTACAGGACTAACAGTATTAGCATCAATTCCGTTATATGATGCACTAGATGATAAAAACAAAGGAAAGAAAAGAGGAGGAAAAAGATAATGAAAAAAGAATTAGTAACACATAGAGATCCTAAATCTCCTGTTTCAGAGACCTTTAGAACATTAAGAACAAATATCCAATTCATGAACTCAAATAGACGACTAAAAACATTATTAGTAACATCGACAATGCCTGGGGAAGGAAAAAGTTGGGTATCATCAAATCTTGCAATAACTTTTGCACAAGCTGGGAAAAGAGTTATTTTGATAGATGCAGATATGAGAAAAGGAAGATTATATAATGTGTTTGGAGTATTGCCAAGACCAGGATTATCTAATTACCTTTCAGGAATAAATGGAGAACAAGAAAGAAGCAACATATCAAATTATTTAAGAAAAACAGAAATACCAAATTTATTAGTAATACCAGCAGGGAATATTCCGCCGAATCCATCAGAACTTCTTGTTACAAGACAAATGAGAAATTTATTAGAAGAATTAAAAAGAGAATGTGATATAGTAATAATAGACGGAACACCTTCAAAATTAGTAACAGATGCTGTAATATTATCAAGAATTGTAGATTCTACAATTATAGTTACATCACATAATCAAACAAAAAAAGATGACTTACAACAAGTTGTAAAAGACATAAAGAATGTAGGAGGAAATGTTGCTGGAATAGTTTACAATAAAGTTCCAATAACATCAAAAAAATACAATCAGAATTACTATTATTCAGTCAATTCACAAAGATTAAGGAATATTGAAGAAATAGAGATAGAGGCCAAACGAGAAGAACAAAGAAATAGAGCAACAGAAATGTTAAATAATGATAGAAAAAAGGGAGAACAAAACCCTGACAAATAGGAGAAGATATGATAGATTTTCATTCACATATATTGCCCCAAATAGATGATGGTTCAAAAAGTATAGAACAATCAATTGAAATTATAAATGAAGCAAAAAAGGCAGGATTTACAAAAATAATTTCAACTTCACATTACATAGAAAATTATTATGAAAGTAATGAACAAGAAAGAGAAAAATTATTGAAAACACTTCAAGAAAATATAGAAGGAATAGAACTATACCTTGGAAGTGAAATTTATATAACAGAAGAAATGAATCAATTAATAAAAGAAAATAAAGCATCAACAATAAATAAATCAAGATATGTATTATTTGAATTTCCACTTACGGCCAAGGCAATAGATGATAAAGAAGTAATATATAGATTAATAGAAGAAGGATATGTTCCAATAGTAGCACATCCTGAAAGATATGTTTATGTACAAGAAAATCCTGAATATATAGAAGAACTGTCAGAAATGGGAGCACTGTTTCAAGCAAACTATGGAAGTATTATAGGAATGTATGGAAAAAAAGCCCAAAAAACATTGAAAATACTATTAAAACAGGAATTGATAAGCTTTTTTGGATCAGATGTTCACAGACCAGAACAGGTATATGCAAAGATGCCCAAAATTTTAAAAAAGTTAAATAAAATTTTATCAAAAGAGGAAATAGAACAATTTACAAAAATTAATCCTCAAAAAGTATTAAACAATGAAGAAATTTAATATTAAGAAGGCAGGAGCACATCTCCTGCCTTTATGTATGCTTAAACTTAAAACATATATAAAATCAAGAAAAATACTTCTGCCTAAATACATAATATACAAAAAAGTATAAAAATGAATTTCTAGTTAAAAATATAATTTAAGAAAAACTATTTCATGTTGTTTTCAACTTGTTGAATCATTTTTCTAACCATATTTCCACCTATTCTACCAGCATCTTTAGCTGATATATCTCCATTATATCCGTCTTTTAAAGTTACACCAACTTCTGAAGCAACTTCATATTTGAATTTGTCTAAAGCACTCATAGCTTCAGGAACTAATTTTTTATTACTGTTGTTTGCCATATAAATTCACCTCCGTTATATATAACCTATTTAAGATTTATTAAAAATCTAAAATTATTTCTTAGAAAAAACTATTGCTTTTTCTAAATATATGATATACAATTTGAACAAAAATAAACAAGAAATTTTTTACAAAAATAGTAAAAAATGAGAAAATACGTGAAAAATGTAGAAAAACAAAAAAGAATGAAAAGAACATAAGAAAGGAAAACAAAAAATGTACAAATTAATAGCAATAGATTTAGACGGAACAATGTTAAATCAATATGGAATAATCACACAAAAAACAAAAGAAACAATAAAAAAAGTACAAGAAAAAGGAATAGAAGTAATAATAGCATCGGGAAGAGGAATAAATTCAGTAAAAAATTTTGCTAAAGAAATAGAAAGTAATAAATATTTTATCTCAGGTAATGGAGCAATAGTTTATGATATTGAAAAAAATCAAATAATATATGAAGACACATTAAAAAAAACAAAAGCATTAGATATTATAAAAATATGTAAAGAAAATAGTATTTATTATAATGTATATACAGAAAGTGAAATAATTGCAGAAAAATTAAATTATAACACATTGTATTATCATAAAGAAAATGCAAATAAAGAAGAAGAAAACAAAACACATATAAATATTGTACAAGATGCATATGATTACATATTGCAAAGGAACGAAAGAATATTAAAAATAATGATATGTGACAACAACAAAACAGTTTTCAACTCAATAATAAGAAAATTAAGAGAAATTTCAGATATAGAAATATTAGATGTATCACATATGTCAAGAAAAATAATAAAACAAGGAACAGAAGAAATAGCACTTGAATATTTTTATACAGAAGTAACGGCAACAAATGTAAATAAATGGAATGCATTACAAGAACTCATGAAAAAAATGAAAATAAATGAAGAAGAATTAATAACCATAGGAGATAACACAAATGATGCAAAAATGTTAGAAAATGCAGGGTTAGGAATAGCAATGGGAGAAAGTGCGCCAGAAATAAAAGAAAAAGCAAAAATAGTTACAAGAACAAATGATGAAGATGGTGTAGCAGAAGCACTTGAAATGATAATATTAAATAAAAATATTACAAAAATATTACAAAAATATTAATTTTTTGTTACAAAGAAAAAACTTTGTTGATTTTGAGTTGAAAATGTTGTAAAATAAAGAAAGAGTAAATAAAATTTTGAGCAATAAATAGGAGGAATATAAAATGGCAGTAAACCCAATGCAAAGAAAGTCAAGAAATTCATTTTTACTAGGAATGATAATAACCTTATTAGTAACAGGAATAATAATAATTCTTTTATTTTTACAATTAAAAAATGCAAAAGATGCACAAGCAGCAGAGGCAGCAGCAAAAGTTAATGTATATACACTAACACAAGATGTAAAATCAGGACAAGTAATAACCCAAGACATGTTTGCAATGATTGCTGTAAGCAAAAAAGCAGTACCAAGCAATGCAACATCTGTATTATCAGTAATAGATTCATGGTACTTACAAACAAAAGATGGAACAATGATATTTACAGACAAAGATGGACTTTATTATCTAGATACAAAAGGAAATCAAGTAAGAATATACCAAGAACCAGAAACAGCAAATTATTACATTTTGAAAACTGAAAACAAAGAAGAAGTAAAAAAATATATAGAATTAAATAATGTACCAGTAGTAGCAAAAGTAGACTTAAAAGCAAATACAGTAATGACACCAAGTTTAGTAGTACAATCTGATCAAGTCATTACAAATGATATAAGAAAAGAACAATATAATATGATATCATTACCGGTAGACTTGATGACAGGAGATTATGTTGATATAAGACTAAAAGCACCAAATGGACAAAACTTTATAGTAGTATCTAAAAAAATGGTAGAAATACCAATGAATGCAGATGGAACATATATAGTAGATACAATTACTATGAATTTAAGAGAAGATGAAATATTAGCAATATCAAGTGCAATAGTAGAAGCATATGGAATGCAGGGAGCAATACTATATGCAAACAAATATACAGAACCGGGAATGCAAGATGCTGCAACACCAACATATAGACCAAGTAATGCTGTAACAACATTAATAGGGCTTGCAAGTGATGGAACAATAACAAATCCGAATATAATAGAAGAAGCAAAGGCAGAACTACGTAAGAGATATTCAACAGTTGCAACAGATGCAAGAACAAACTATTTGCAACCAGCAATAAACGGAGATCCTACTTATGATTCAAATGTTCAAACAGGAATGAATGAAGGAGCAACAAATGATGCAGCAGCAAGAAAAAAATATTTAGAATCATTAGAATATTAAAAATGGAATGGGGCATAAAACTTGTGCCCCTTATGTAAAGTTTATAAGAAAGGAAGACAATTTATATGAAAAAAATTGGATTTATAGGGATATATGACAAAATAGACTTAATTCTCAGTCTTGCAAAACTATTTGTAGAAACCAAGAAAAAAGTTTTAATAATAGATAGTACAACAAACCAAAAAGCTAAATATGTAGTACCAGTTATAAATCCAACAAAGTCATATATAACTGAATTTAATGGAATAGATGTAGCTGTAGGATTTAATAGTTTTGGAGAAATAAAAAAATATTTAGGAATAGAAGAAGAAGAAAAAAATGAATATGACATAATAATGATTGATGTTGACAATTACCAAGGAATGCTAGACTTTGAAGTTCAAACTTCAGATAAAATATATTATGTAACATCATTTGATGCATACTCATTAAAAAAAGGAATAGAACTTTTAAAAAAAATTGAAACACCAATTCATATGACGAAAGTATTTTTCTCTAAAGAAATGTTAAAAGAAGAAGTAGAATACTTTGAATATTTAGCATTAGGAGTAAAAGTATTATGGAACGAAGAAAAAATATATTTTTTATTAGAAAATGGAGATCAAGCAGTACTAATAGAAAATCAAAGAATTGAAAAAATTAAATTTAAAAGGCTTAGCACAGAATATAAAGACAATATAATTTATATGGTAAACGACATGGATAGCACAATTGATGATAAAACATTAAAAAGTATCATGAAAAATCTTTAAAAGGAGCTAAAAAAATGTCAATTATAACATTTTGGAATGATGACAATGAGCAATCAGGTCAAACATTAGCAGCTGTTGCAACAGCAACAACTATGGCAATAGATCATAATTATAAAATTTTATTAATTTCTACAGGATATGAAGACAGAACAATGAAAAATTGTTTTTTAGAGACAACATTGAAAAAAAGAGCAAACATATTTGGAAAAAGAGAAACAACTGTTGAAAATGGAATTGAAGGATTAGCAAGACTAATCACAAGCAATAAAATTCAACCAAGTATAATAACAGACTATACATATGTCATATTCAAAGATAGGCTAGAACTATTAAATGGATATGTAGGAAGTTTAGAAAAATCAAAAGAAGAAAGATATATAGACTTCAAAAAAGCATCAGAATGTTTTCCAGAACTTCTAAAAGTCGCAAACGAATATTATGATATGGTTATTGTAGACCTAGACAGGAAAACAGATGAACAAATAAGAAAGCAGATATTAGATTTAGCAGATTTAAATATATACATAAGCACACAAAGACTATCAAGTTTAAAAAAATATCTTTCGTTAAAAGAAAATGGAATTATACCGAGTTCACCTAAATATATGATAGTTTTAGGAAAATATCATCAAGAATCAAAATATAATAAAAAAAATCTAACAAAATATTTGTCAGAGAAAAAAGAAATAAATGTTATACCATTTAATATGTTATATTTTGAAGCATCAGAAGAAACAACTGTAGCAGAATTATTCTTAAAACTAAAAACATTAAAAGATTCAAATGATGATAATTATGTATTTATAAGTGAAAATGAAAAATTAGTGAATAGAATAATAGAAAGATTACAAGAATTGAAAATGAGATTGAGGTGAGAAAATGTCAATTTTTAATACTCTATTAATAATTATTATCTTTATAATAGCAATAGTATGTGTAATATATTACATAAATAAAAACAAAAATGCAGAAGTAGAACAAGATGTTGAAAAAGATGATAAAACATATACACTTGAAAAAATGAGAGACTATGTAAAAAGAAGACTTGATGAAATAACAAAAATAAATTTATATGATATTGGTCTATCAGAAGAAGAATTAAAAAGAAGAAAAAATAAAAAATATGCCTTGAAAAAGGCTTTAAAAGGATGTACATATGGTGATGTAAATGATAAAAGATATGTAAAAGAATTAATATCAGACTTATTATCAAAAGAATATGGAGTCAATGAAACAAACATATCAAATGCAATACCATTTGACATCCCATCATTATTAACTTCACAAGACAAATTTGACATATTAATATATATGTACAAAAAAGAATTTGGATATGAAGCATTAACACAATTGATAAAAAGATATAATTTAGCAACACTAAAATACATTCAAGGAGAAACAAAACCAAGTTATGTAATAACAACTGAAGAAATAGATGAAATATATGAAAACGAAAATATAGTATTATCATTTCAAGATAAATTAGAAGTAGTTGTGCAAAGAATATATCAACATTATAAAGGATATAGTTCAATAGATGAAATAAGAGACATGAACATAGATGGTGTTTCAGGAGGTGTTTCTGGTTTACCAGAAAGCTTTTTAAGCCAAGTTGCTCAAACAGATAGTGGAGACTATTTAGAGCAAGTTGCGGAACATAAAGTTCCACGTGCGTGTGATAGTATTTGGATATTCTTCCAAGGTAAATCAATACGTTTAGCATTTTTATCATTTGGAACAGAATCAGAATTAAAAAGAGTATGTCAAAATATATATAAATATAATAATCCAGGACAATTATCAGACACAAATGGATACAAAATTAATGAAATGAAAGATGGTTCACGTGTTGTTGTAGTAAGACCAAGTATGTCAGAAACATGGGCATTTTTCGTAAGAAAATTTGACGTAAAACGTGCAACAGTAGAGCAATGGACAGGTGAAATGCAAGGAAAAGAAAGAGCAATAGAATTACTAAAATATTTAGTAAAAGGAGCAAGAATAACATCAATAACTGGTGAGCAAGGTTGTGGTAAAACAACACTACTTATGGGATTAATTGAAAATATATATGAAACAATGAACTTACGTATAACAGAAACTGCATTCGAATTGCACTTAAGAAAAGTTTATCCAACAAGAAATATCTTATCAATGAGAGAAACTGACACTATAGCAGGACAAGAATGTTTAGACGTACAGAAAAAAACAGATGGTTCTGTAAATATTATTGGTGAGGTTGCAACAGACCCAGTAGCATCTTGGATGATACAATCTGCACAAGTTGCATCAAAATTCACATTATTTACACACCATGCAAAAACATTCCCAGATTTAGTAACAGCATTGCGTAATTCAATGCTAAGGGCAGGTGTGTTTAAAAATGAAAGAACCGCTGAAGAACAAGTAGTTCAAGTATTAAATTTTGACATACACTTACAAAAAGATTTTAAAGGAAGAAGATACATAGAAAGAGTAACAGAATGTATTCCTGTAAAAGACGAACTAACATATGACTATGATTACAAAACAGAAAAAACGATGGACGGAAAAATGGAAAAGTTTTTCCAAAATGCAACAACATATTTCTCAAAAGTAACAGATAGAAAATTATATAAATATCAAAATATATTAGAATATATTGATGGAGAATATCAATTAACAAATAAAATTTCAGACCAAAATATACATGATATGAGAGCAAACATGGATGAGACAGACGCATTAGAATTTGATAAATTTATTGAAAAATATTGGGGAAATGGGTCTCAATTAGAAAAAGTAGGAGTTTCAGTAAGTGAAGAAAAACCTGCTCCAAAAAGAAGAGGAAGAAAACCAAAAGTACAATAAACATTTATAGGAGGTGTTTTATATAAATGAATATGGATATGCTTAAAATACTTATGCTAGGCTCAGGAACTTTATTTGCGATAATAATTATAGCATATATGATATTAATGAAAAAAATGAGAAAATCTGAATATGCCCAGATAAAGAAATTACAACAAGGGACAAAAGCCAAAACATTTTCAGTAGAAGTATTATACCAAAAACTATATTTAATATATATAAAAACACCTTTAGTAAAAAGATATTTATTCAAATTGCGTAGAAGGCTTGAAATATTAAATATTGATGATGAATATGCAACAAGGCGAGATGCCGCTAAAATATTAACAAATGCAATTTTAATATTAATTCCAGTAATAATTATTACAATAATTATAGCAAAAGAAAATAAATTACTTATGAGTATATTATTGATATTTGAATTATTTATTATAGATTCAATGGTAGATGGAATGGTAGATAAAATTGATAACAAATTGTTAAAGGAACAAATAGATTTTTTTGCTGAGATAAGACATGCATACCATGAGTATAACATGGTAGAAGAAGCAATATATCAAGTTTCACTAGATGATGAAAAAAGTGTTTCAAAACAAGGAGAAAAAATATATGAAATATTAATTTCAGATGACCCTGAAACAGAACTAGAAAAATATTATGATGTAGCACCAAATAGTTATTTGAAAGAATTTGCTGGTATATCATATTTAACAAAAGAATTTGGAGATAGAAAAGAACAAGATAATTCTTCTTTATACTTAAAAAATGTAGATAATATTACACAAGAAATGCAAATTGAAATTTTAAAAAGAGACAAATTAAACTATGTATTCCAAAGTTTATCTATAATTTCAATTGCACCAGTATTATTGTTGGAACCATTAAAAAATTGGTCAATAGCAAATTTCTCATTTACAAGTAGTTTTTATAATGGGAAAATTGGAATGATTGCACAAATATTAATAGTTATATTAACAGTAGTATCATATATGTTGACAAGAAAACTAAAAGATAATGGTGGAGTACAAGTAGAAATAAACAAAAATGATCATCCGTGGCAAGACAAAGTATATAAAAATCCAATATTGAAAAAAATAGTAAATGCATTTATTCCTAAAAGAGGAACAAAAGAATATAGAAAAATGCAAAAATTATTAAAAGACTCTGCATCAAAATCAAAAATGGAATGGGTATATGTAAATAGAATTTGTTTAGCAGTAGTAACATTTATTTCAACAATAATATTTACAGCGCAATTGCACAAATTAGCAATTAATTATGTATATACAGAGCCGACAACACGAACACAGGTATTAGGGACTTTATCTGAAAAAGATTTAAAAAAAGCACAAGAACTTACAGAACAGGACAATTATTTTATTAATAAATTAAAAGATAATTTAAAATTAACACAATCAGAACTAGAAAGAGAAATGGTAAAATCTAAATATTATGATGAAACAGATGAAAATTTAACAACAGATGCAGTAAGAATTTTAGGAAAAATAAAAATAGTAAATTCAGAGAACATGAAATGGTTTGAGGAACTACTTGCAATGGCATTTGCAGTTATAGCATATATGGCTCCTGTCTGGATGATGATTTTCCAAAAGAAAATGAGACAAATGGAAATGGAAAATGAAGTAATGCAGTTCCAAACTATTATAGTAATGCTTATGAAAATCGAAAGAGTAAATGTAGAAATGATACTAGAGTGGCTAGAAAGATACTCAAACATTTTCAAAGAACCAATATCTAGATGTGTAAATAACTATGAAGCAGGTGCTTGGGAAGCATTAGAAGAACTAAAAAATTCAGTATCTAATCAAGATATGATAAGAATTGTAGAAAGTTTACAAGCGGCAGTTGAAAAAATTCCAATAAAAGAAGCTTTTGACGAGTTAGATGCAGATAGAGATTATCACAAAGAAAAAAGAAAAGAGACAAATAGTCAATTAATATCAAGAAAAGGCTTAATAGGAAAAGCAGTTGGTTTTGCCCCAATGATATGTTTATTTGTTGGATATTTAATTATACCTCTAGTTTACATAGGTATAACAAGTATGAGTGGAGCATTTTCACAATTATCTTAATGAAAAAACAAAACAAAAATTTTCGAAAGGAATAATATTAAATGGAAAATGCATCAAAAGCATTGTTGATTGCAGCTGGTATTTTAATGGCATTGATGATTTTAGTATTATTAGTAATGGTATATAATCAAATATCATCATATTATAAGCAAAATAGTGAAATAACTGCAAATCAACAATTATCAGAATTTAATAAAAAATTTGAAAACTATGATGGAAGAGAAATAAGGGGAAGTGACCTTATTTCTATAATGAATATGGTAATGGACTATAATCATAGAGAAAGTGAACAAAAATGGTATCAAGAAATTAAAGTTGAAATAAATATTGGCACAAGATTTGCCAAAGACTTTATATATGATAGAAATGATGCAAATGAATTAATACCTAGTAATGGTACAATTACAAATACTCAAATAATGACTAATTTTATGAATCTTCCATCAAGTCTAATATCAAAATTAAAAGATAAAGGAATTAACAATGTGACAGATACAAAATTGCAAAAATTATCTGCCAATATAGCAAACATAATTTTAACTTCAACAGAAGAAACTGCAGATGATGAATCTTCAAAAGATAAAAGGCAAAAAAGAAAACAAATAATAAAAAATATATTAGGATATGATATTGCTGTGAATAATACATATAAAACAGTAGACAAAGAAACAATGCAAGCAATTCAAGAAGTAACAAAAAAATATTACGAATATACACAATTTAAAAGAGCACATTTTATATGTAAATCTGCAACAGAAGTTAGTGGTATAGGATATGACAAAGAAACAAGTAGAGTAAATAAAATGACATTTTATGTTATAACAACAGGAACAGAAGATAACGAAAGTGTTAAATTTAATTAATTAAATGATAAAAATTAATGAAAGGAAAATAAAATGGAAAATGCAACAAAAGCCTTATTAATGGCTGCTGGAGTATTAATTGGAATGTTAATTTTATCTATAGGAGTTTACTTGTTTGTGAATTTTAGAACATATATTGATGAAAACAATAAACAGATGGAAACAAATGAACTAAACAAATTTAATACTCAATTTTTAAAATATAATGAAACAGATGAAAATGGGAACAAACTTCCATTTTCATTTCAAGATGTCATGACTGCTGCTAATTTAGCTTATGACAACAATAAAAATCTTAACTTAACTTCAGATGATGCAGGTGAGGGAACATACTACATTAAAATAACAGCTCAAATCAACAATGAAAGTGGATTTAAGCAACTTCAAGAGAATGTTAAAGAAAAATCAACTGAATGGCTTTCAAAAAATTATGACAAAAAATATATAGCAGAAGTAAAGATAAGTAAAATAACAGGACGAGTGTATGAAGTAAACTTTAGAGATATAGGACAAATGTAAATTAAACAAGACGCAAAAATTCATATATTTGAATTAAAAATTTACATTAACTATTCACAAAATTAATATATAATGATATAATGAGGAAGACTATGAAAAAAATAATACTATTTTTTATATGTATAATTATAGCTATATGTATTATATCATTTGGATATAATACATATAAACTACAAAAAAATGCGATAATACAAGAAAATGAAGAATTTGAGCAATATGCAAACAAAAAAATATATGGAATAGATTTAGCAACTGCTATAAATAAAGCAGTAGACAAAAACACAAAAAATGATATAGAAAAAGATGAAAAAGGGTTTTTTATACAAAATAATGAAAACTCCATTGAAATAGAAGTTAAAATACAGGAAGAAGGAGAAAAATACACATTAAAAATGGAGCAAATACATAACAAAGGAACAGAACAATTTGTTCAATATTTCATAAACTATATATTTAATTGTACAAAAATAGAATATCATGAAAAAACAGGAAAAATAAAATATATGATTTTTGAAAATATTTAAAAACAATAGTTAATAATGTTTGGTAAGAAATTACCGAGAAAAATAAAAAACATAAAAGATAAAAAGGAGGAAATTATATGGAAAACGCAACAAAAGCACTTTTAATAGCAGCAGCAGTTTTAATAGCAATTTTACTTATATCTTTTGGTGTACTTATTATAAATAACACAAAAGATATCATAACAAATACAGATGGGTTAGATGCTTTAGAGCTACAACAATATAATCAACAATTTTTGAATTATCAAGGAGATTATGTAAGTGGGTCAAAAATTAAAGGATTAATGAGTTTAGTACAAAACCATAATAGAACAAACGCTGCAGATGAAAGTAGACAAGTAAAAGTTATGCTAGGAGGAGAAAATATAACAACAAATTCTGCAAAAATTTCAGCAGGATATAGTTATAAAGTAGAATTCGAATATAATTCAGGAAATTTAATAGATACAATTAAATTAACAAGTAATCAAGGCAAAAACTAATAAAAGAAAAAGGGGGGGATATATATGGAAAATGCAGCAGAGGCACTAAAAATAGCATTTGCAATTTTAATGTTTGTAGCAGCACTTTCATTGAGTATATCCTCTTTTACATCAGCAAAAACAGCAATAGATAATATAATAACAATGAGAGACAAAACACAAAAATATATGTATGTAACACCCGCAAAATCTTCTAATAGAACAGTAGGAATTGAAACAGTAATACCTACTATGTATAAAGCATATCAAGAAAACTTTAGAGTAGTATTTATGCAAAAAGATGGAGAAGAATTAAAAGAATTGCCGATATACTATTATACAGATATACATAATAGTAAAGTATATGATTCAGAAAAAGGAGAATATAGAACAGTAAACTATGTAGACCTTGAAAATGAACGTCTTGCAGGAAAAACTGAAGCTATAAAACACTTAGACATTTTATTAGAAGCAAGAAAAGGAAATAACAAAAATGATAATAAATATTATGAACAATTTATGGAAGACAAAATATCTGGATTATATGAATACCTAAAAGATAAAAAATTTGAAGAAGTATTAGGAGAATATTATCAAGAAGATTTAGAAGCAGCACAAAAAGGAACAGTTTCAGATGCACTAGATATAAACAAAACAAAAAAAAGAGTTGTAACATATATTTTACAATAAATTTTAAGGAGGCGATAAAAAAGTGGAAGAAACTTCAGTTGATATAATAGGAATAATAGTTGCAGCAGTACTGATGTTTTTAGTACCATTTGTTTTAATAGCCGATAGAAATGATGATATATCACAATTAATAGTTCAAACAGCAACATCATCTTTTGTAGATAATGTCATAAAAACAGGGAAAATAACATCTCAAGATTATCAAAATTATATAAAAGATTTGCAAAGTTCTGGAAATACATATGATTTAGAAATTGAAATTAAAATATTAGACGAAAACACGTCTAAAAAATATACAGAAACAAATAAACAAATTGGCGAAAATGCATATTATTCATTATTTACAACACAAGTAGAAGAAAAAATATTAAAATCATCAAATCAAAGAGAAGATGATGATGGAGCAGATGCACTTGGTGTACTAAATTTAAAAGAAGGTGATATAATTTCTGTAACCGCAAAAAATAGTAGCAAAACTTTATCACAAACTTTAAAAAACATTTATTATACAATAAGTGGAGATGGTATGAAGATTATTGTTGCAACAGGTTCTGGTACAATAGCTGTAGATGGTGCAAATTAAAATGAAATGGTTATTTTTTAATAGTCATTTTATTTTTTTGCAAAAAATTAACTTGAATAAAATAAATATTAATACAAATAATAAACAAGAAAAACTAGCCTTGAAAGAAAGGAAAATTAAAATGAAAAAATTAAAACATATAAGTTTATTATTTGCATTATTTTTTATATATGCGTATTTTATATCAATAGATAATATACCCAAAAAAATAGTAATATTTCAAGGTGAGCAAATAAATATATCAACTCCTTGGGGGATAAGCATAAGAAATGAAAGCGAATCAATAGAAGCATCAAATAATGTGTCACAACCATATAATTCATTTGAAAATGTTGGAACAGAAACATTAACAGTAAATTTATTTAATAAAATAAAACTTAAAGAAATAAATGTAAATATTTTAGAAGAAGTAGAAGTAATTCCTCTTGGAGAAATTGTAGGAGTGAAATTATTTACAAGTGGTACATTAGTAGTAGGGACATCTTCAATAGAAGGGGCAGATGGAGAAATCTATAAACCATATGAAACAACAAGAATACAAGAAGGAGATACAATTGTTGCAATAAATGAAAATATAATAAATAATACTCTTGAATTAATAAAAGTAATTAATGAATCAAATGGAGAAAAAATAGAGATAACATATATTCATGATAAACAAGAACAAAAAGACCAAATTATACCTATAAAAGGAAAAGATGGCATATATAAAATAGGAATATGGGTAAGAGACAGTGCAGCAGGTGTTGGCACATTAACATTTTATAATGAAAAAACGGAGAGTTTTGCAGGTTTAGGACATGCAATAACAGATATAGATACAGGAGAAATAATAAATATATCTTCTGGAGAAATTGATGATGTAAATATTTTATCAATTGAAAAAGGAGAAAAAAATGAGCCTGGAAAAATTCAAGGAACTATTAAAAATGGAATTTCAATTGGTAATATATATAAAAATACTAAATATGGAATTTATGGAATAATTAAAAACTTTGAAAATTTAAGAATTGATTATTCTAAAAAAACAAAAGTAGGATCAAGGCAAGAGATACAATTAGGACCTGCTACATGTTTATGTAATATAGATGGAGAAGTTAAAGAATATGATTTGCAAATAGAGAAAATATATATTAATAATAATTATGATAATAAAAGTATGCTTGTAAGAGTAACTGATGAAGAACTGATAGAAAAAACAGGAGGAATAGTGCAAGGAATGAGTGGCTCACCTATTATTCAAAATGGTAAATTTGTTGGTGCTATTACACATGTTTTTGTAAATGATCCACAAATTGGTTATGCAGTTTTTGCAGATATAATGGTAAAAGAACTTGAATAACTTAAAAAAATGCAGTTGTTTTTATACAACTGCATTTTTTAATTAAGAGTTATCCCAGAACCAGTAAAATCTTCATTCGCATTTATTTGTAATTCTCCAATTTTTTGATAACCTAAAAATCTATTAACATTTTTTTGAGCTATACCTGTTTCTGTTGCAACGGTATCAATTGAAGTAAAACCATTTTCAGAAATATAAGAGTTAAAAGTAGATAACTCTAACGAATCTTTACTTGCACACTTAGGACAAACATCTTCTAAATTTGTATGAAAAGCACCACAACGGCTACATTTATTTAATTCCATAAAATCACAATCCTTTCTCAAAAGTATTTCTTGTTTGATTTTATCACAAAATGTAAAAAATAGAAAGAGATTTAAAAAAAATAAATTTTTTTTAAAAATTTATTTTTTAAAACATGGACTGCTGTAAGGAAAAAACAAAAAATAAAAAAAAATTAAAAAAAATTTAAAAAAAGTATGTCAATGATTTTTGAAAATGTCCCAAAAAATTTTAAACATAAGCCCTAAAAA
>CAUWAY010000008.1:0-52939 GCA_963556905.1 uncultured Clostridia bacterium
ATTTTTAGGGCTTATGTTTAAAATTTTTTGGGACATTTTCAAAAATCATTGACAACTCATACATGATAACACTTATAACATTTAGAGCAACCGTTTCTGTTCTTAATATTCGTTTTCCTAGTGTTATTATTTTTGCACCATTTTGTTTTAATTTTTCTACTTCGTTTTCTTCAAATCCACCTTCTGGACCTATTACAATCGCAATATTTAATTCTTTATTTAAAGAATTTTTTTCTTTTATTTTTTTCAATTCTTTTTTTATGTAATTTTCTTTTTCATTTTCATATGCTACAAGAACTATGTCATATTCTTTTATTAAGTTTATTATTTCATGAATTTTTATTATTTTTTTTATTTCTGGTATATTATTTCTACCACATTGTTTTGCAGCACTTTCGGAAATTTTTTGCCACCTTTCTATTTTTTTGTTTTCGCTTTTTGAGTCTATTTTTACTACACATCTTTTCATATCTACAGGTATAATTGAATTTGCTCCAAGTTCTACAGATTTTTGAATTATTAGTTCCATTTTATCTGATTTTGGAAGTCCTTGATATATATCTACATTTACAAAACTTTCTTGTTCTTCTAATTCTTTTATTATTCTTGACGTAATTTGGTTTTCTTCTATTTTGATAATTTCACAACTGTATGTTTTTTCATTATCTTGATTACATATTTCTATTTTTTCTCCTACTTGCTTTCTTATTACATTTTTTATATGTTTTACATCTTCTCCTATTATATTTATTTTGTCTTCTTTAATTTGTTCTTTTTTTACAAAAAATCTTGGCATTATAGTAATTCCTCTCTTTTTATTATTTATTTTATTTTACTATATTATAAAATAATTTTCAATATATTAAATTTATACTTTTATAAATGTTTAAATTCAAAATAAGTTGCTTTATACAAAGTAAAAAACATGTTACTACCTATATATATCGAAATATCTCTACAAAAAATAAATTCATACTAATTTTATAGTATGAATTTATTTTTGTAGAGTACAACTTAAAGTGTTAAAAAGCTAGGCTCACACGGAATCCAAAATTGTTGTACGGACCACCACCTGTATTACTGTAAGTAAATATACCCGCACTGTCTTCAAAATCAAAATAGCCTCCACGTACGAACACTGGGTATATTGAAGTAACAAAGTTATAGTAGTCTGAGTTCCAACCAATTGTTTCATTTGTGGCATCGCATTTTTTATTATCAGTTGTATATAATGTTAGGTATTTTGTACTAACCGTTGTACTTGAGTTTGCCATATCATTATGCCAAGTTAGAGTACTTGCTGCACCTCCTTTATAATATCCTGCAACTCTTTCCCATACACATCCATTTAAGTCAAATACACCTGTTATATTTTTTGTACTACTTGCATTAATATCATTTGGAGTATTACTATTATTTCCATAACTTGTTACAGCATACACATTTGCTTTGGTCCCACTTTTTTCATTATTTACATTTATACTATTATTTAAATTTTTATTATTTATAGTTACTTCATTCATATTTATAGAATTTCCATTAACTCCATATTGGCTATGAGTCAAATAAGCTACTGCTCCCCATTCACTATTTTTTACTAAATGGCTATCTACATTACTTAGTCCATAAAAATCACTCGCTTTTGCAATACTATAACAATCATGAATTTTTCAAAAATAAATTTCATTTGTAATCAAAATTTTTTTTGCATGCTCCAATATCAACAATCTTAAAAGTCTAAATGTAGATATACTTCATTTAGACTTTGCTTTTATAATAATTATTATTTTAACCATTCTGGATTTGCTAAATACCAGTCAATTGTTTTTATTATTCCATCTTCAAATTTTGTTTCAGGTTCCCATCCAAGTTCTGCTTTTATTTTACTTGGATCTATTGCATATCTATAATCATGACCTTTTCTGTCTTCAACATATTCTATTAAATCTTCTGATTTTTCAAGACGTTTTAATATAAGTTTTACAATTTCTATATTTCTTTTTTCATTGTGTCCACCTATATTATATCTTTCTCCTGCTATTCCATTATGGAATACCATATCAATTGCTTTGCAATGGTCTTCTACATATAACCAATCTCTTATGTTTGTTCCTGTTCCATATACAGGTAATTTTTCGTTGTTTAAAGCTAGTTTTATCATATGTGGTATTAATTTTTCATTGTGTTGATATGGTCCATAGTTATTTGAACAGTTTGTTACATTTACATTCATTTTATATGTTGTATAATATGCAAATGCAATTAAATCAGAACTTGCTTTTGATGCTGAATATGGGCTACTTGGTTGTATTGGTGATTTTTCTGTAAAATATCCGCTTTCTCCTAATGCACCATATACTTCATCTGTTGATATATGTACAAATTTGTTTTCAGATCCTTCTCCCCATGCTCTTTTGGCTGTTTCTAATAATGTATGTGTTCCCATTACATTTGTATGTGTAAATATAAATGGTGTTTTTATACTGTTATCTACATGTGATTCTGCTGCGAAGTGTATTACTCCATTTATTTGATATTTTTCAAATATTTCTTGCATTTTTTCAAAATCACATATATCTGCTTGTACAAATGTTATTTTATCTTTTACTTTATCTAAATTTGCTAAATTTCCTGCATATGTTAATTTGTCTACTACTATTACATTATAATCTGGATGCTTATTTACAAAATATTCAGCAAAATTTGCTCCTATAAATCCTGCTGCTCCTGTTACTAATACATTTTTCATATTTTATCTCCTTTTTATTTTAAATTTTCAAATAAGTTTGTTTCTTTTAATTCTTTAAGTGTAGGCCATTTTGAATCTTTTTCAGATGTTATCAAATCTTCTATTTTTAAATCTCCCATAGGCCATTGTATTCCAACATCTGGGTCATTAAATTTTAATCCACCTTCTGCTTCATGATTATAAATATCATCACATTTATAAGTAAATTCAGCTTCATCTGATAATACTAAAAATCCATGTGCAAATCCTCTTGGTATCATAAACATTTTTTTGTTTTCTTCTGTTAATATAACTCCTTCCCATTTACCATATGTTTTACTTCCAGGTCTTAGGTCAACAGCAACATCAAATACTTCTCCTTTTATACATCTTACAAGTTTTGCTTGTGTATTTTCTTTTTGGAAGTGAAGTCCTCTTAGAACTCCTTTTTTAGATTTTGACTGATTATCTTGTACAAATTCATAGTTTAATCCTATTTCTTCAAAATCTTTTTTACTATATGTTTCCATGAAATATCCTCTATTGTCTCCAAATACTGTTGGTTCTATAACACAAACCCCTTCAATAGATGTGTTAGTTTTCTTGAATTTTCCCATTTTCCATTATCTCCTTTTTATTATCTAATTTTTGAATAACTAATATGATTATCATTACAAATGATATGTACCAAAATATTGATGTTCTTTCTCCTGATGCATAAATTGTTGGTGAGAATGCCATTATAAATCTACTTATAAATCCCGTAAAATATATTAAATTAGCAATTAATAGTTTTCTTTTATTGTCTTTGAAAATTATCCATAATCCAATGTTTATTAATATTAATATTGCTATATATGTTAATAATTTTGCAATAACATAAATTCTAGAATTTTGTATTATTCCAATATGTGCTGGTTCATTTAAAATTCTCATTACATATTTTAGTATAACTACTAATATTAATGGTATAGTACCTATTACTTTATAAATATTATTTTTTTGTTTTTTTATTATCGTATATGCAATTAATATTATTAGAGCGAAAAATATAACTCTTCCGCTTTCTACTACATAGTCCATCATAGATAAAATGCTTTCAGATATTTTTGTTGTTATTGATACATCTGAAAATTCCGGATACCATTTTGCTTCTTCTTGTATTTTTCTATTTGCATTTCCTGGACATGTAAGTACTAATATTAATTGTAATATAATTATTCCATAATTTATTAGTATTATTGGCTTGCACCTTTTTTCTTTGATTATATATAATATTCCAATTATTGTATATATTATAAAAAGTATTCCTGTCATTTGTTCTTGATTACTTGCATAAATAGTTGTTAATATGTAACACATTTTTTGCCACAAATTTATATTTTCTTTATTTAGTATTTTTTTGAATATTGTAATTGAGTATAGGCCTGTTGAAGCAACCCATAAATAGTTATTCATAGTTGCCATCCAGCCTGCTTCTTTAAAAATGTCTATAGGTATTATGATTAAACAAATACATATAAAAACATTGAATTTTCTTTTTTCTTTATATACTAATAATTCAGAAATAGAATATGCTAACAGGTATAACATACCTATATTTACTATTTTCCAAATAAACATAGGCAGATATTGGCAAAATATTACTAAAATACATTCTATAATTACTCGTGATGTCCATAATTGATATCTTTGTGATAAATATTCAAATAAATTTATATCTGTACATGCTGAAGAAAAGAATATATCATCTATACTTTTTTTCATTAATATATGAATTATAGTAAAAAATATTATATAAATAAAAATTGGAAACTTATCTGACTTATATAATTTTTTTAAGTTTTGCATATAAATGATTATTCCTCTCCAAATACATCATCAGCAACATCTTTTAAATATTTTCCATAGTCGGTTTTCATATATTTTTGTGCCAATTCTGATAATTGCATTGCATTTATCCAGCCTTTGTCAAATGCAATTTCTTCTGGACAACAAATTTGTAATCCCTGTCTTTTTTGAATAGTTTGCACAAAACTTGCTGTTTCAAGCAGTGCATCATGTGTTCCTGTATCAAACCATGTCATTCCTCTTCCTAGTTTTTCTACTTTAAGTTGTCCTCGTTTCATATATTCTTCATTTACTGTTGTTATTTCTAGTTCTCCTCTTTCTGATGGCTTTACATTTTTTGCAATATTTATTACTTCATTTGTATAGAAATATAAACCTGGAACTGCATAGTTTGATTTTGGATTTGCTGGTTTTTCTTCTATTGATATTGCTTTTCCGTCTTTGTCTATTTCTACAACTCCATATGCTCTTGGGTCTTTTACATAATACCCAAATATTGTAGCTTCATTTTCTCTTTTATTTGCTTCTTGTAATTTTTCAGACAAGTGCTCTCCATAAAACATATTGTCTCCTAAAATCATTGCAACATTGTCTTTGCCTATAAAGTCTTCTCCTATTATAAATGCTTCAGCTAGACCATTTGGTTTTTCTTGAATTTTATATTCAAAATTCATTCCCCATTGACTTCCATCTCCAAGCAAGCTTTTAAATGTTACTATATCTCTTGGTGTTGAAATTATTAAAACATCTCTTATGTCTGCTTGCATTAATATTGATAATGGATAATATATCATTGGTTTGTCATATACTGGCATGATTTGTTTTGATATTGCAAGTGTTAATGGATAAAGTCTTGTTCCACTCCCTCCTGCTAATATAATTCCTTTTCTTTTTTTCATGTTATTTGTTCCTTTCCTTTTTATTATCACTTTTTGCATTTTTTACATGTTTATACTTTTTTCTTCTTCAAGATATCTCTTAAGTCCATCTTTCCATTCTGGAACTTCTATTCCTTGCTTATGTAACTTACTTTTTGACATTTGTGAATTAAATGGTCTTTTGGCTTGTGTAATTTTCATCATTTCTATATATTCTTCTGTTGTTACAGGATTTACTTTACATTCAATTCCTTGTTCTTTAAGGATTTCTTTTGTAAATTCATACCATGTTGTATATCCTTCATTTGTTGCATTATATATTCCATATGGAATTTTCTTTTGAATTGCTTGATAAATTATTTCAGTTAAGTCTTTAGCATATGTTGGGCTTCCATGTTGATCTGATACTACATTTATTTCGTCTCTTGTTGTTCCTAATTTTGTCATTGTTTTTACAAAGTTATTTCCTCCTACTCCATATAACCATGCTGTTCTGAAAATGTAGTATTCTTCCATATTTGAAATTATTCCTTCTTCTCCATGTAATTTGGTTTTTCCATATACTGTTACAGGTGCTTTTTCATCATCTTCTTTATAATCTTTTGATATATCTAAATCTCCTCCAAATACATAGTCTGTTGAAATATGTACTAATTTTGCTTTTGCCACTTTTACTGCTTTGGCTAAATTTGTTGGTCCATCTCCATTTATTTTGTCTGCTATTTCAAAATTTTCTTCCGCTTTATCTACTGCTGTATATGCAGCACAATTTATTATGTAATCTGGTTTTGTTTTTATTACAAATTCCATTACTGCTTGTTCATTTGTTATGTCTAATTCAGCTACATCTGTTGCTATTATTTCATTTCCATTTTCAAATTTTTCTTTTATTTCTTTTGCTAACATTCCATTAGCTCCTGTTACTAATATTTTCATTATTTTTCCTCCATGTAAACATTTCTTTCCATATAATATCACTAAAAATAAAAAAGTACAATAGATTATTGTACTTTTTTATTTTCAAAGTTGAAAATTAATTTTATATTAATTCATTTTCTTTCATGAAGTTTCTAATATATTCTTTTATTTCTCCTTCTTCTGCATTTTCGAAAAAGTATTTTTTAAATTGTTCTCTGTTTATTGTTTGATATAGAAATTCTTGGTCTATTTCTTTTAAAATAGTTAGCATATCTTTATGTGTTATTTGTTTTACTTTGTCTAATATTTTTTTGTTTGCTTGCTCTGGGATAACTCTCTCTTTAGGATATCCTCCTCCAAATTCTGTTTCAAACAATTTTTCAAATATATATGTTAGTGTTAATTCACTTCCCCAGCCAAATCCTTTTGCATATCCTATTGATATAGCATTTCCAGCATTTATTTGACTAAATAAATATGCATCTGTTGGGTCATTTATATGTCCACATAACACATTTGGAAAACTATTAAGTGCAAGCATTGCTCCTTCACCTGTTCCACATCCTGTTATTATAAAGTCTACTGCTTTAGAATTTATTAATATCCCTGCAAGTAATCCTACTTGAACATATGTTAAGTTGTTTTCTTCGGCATTTTCCATTCCATAGTTGAAAATTTCATATCCATGTTTGTTTGCTATAGGCTTTAATGAATTATATATAATCTCATTTTTCAATGCTTGACTGTTTTCATTTATTATTCCTATTTTCATTATTTATTTAATCCTTTTCTTCCAGGAAAAATTGCAATTTCTCCTAGTTCATTTTCAATATTTAATAATCTGTTATATTTTGCAACTCTATCTGTTCTACAAGGTGCTCCTGTTTTTATTTGTCCGGCATTTGTAGCAACTGCAACATCAGCTAGAGTTGTATCTTCTGTTTCACCACTTCTATGTGATACAACAGCTGTATATCCGTTTTTCTTAGCAAGTTCTATTGCATCTAATGTTTCTGTTAATGTTCCTATTTGGTTTAATTTGATAAGAATGCTGTTTGCAACATTATTGTCTAGTCCTTTTTGTAATCTTTTCATATTTGTAACAAATAAATCATCACCAACTAATTGAATTTTATTTCCTAATCTATCTGTTAGTTTTTTCCAATTTTCCCAGTCTTCTTCAGCAAGACCATCTTCAATTGATATAATTGGATATTTTTCAACTAATTCTGCTAAGAAGTCTATCATTTCATCAGCTGTTTTTAATTCTTGTGTTTTCCAGAAATAGTAGCATCCTTCTTTTCCAATTTTTTTAGCTTCATCATACATTTCTGTTGATGCAACATCTAGTGCTAAACATACATCTTCACCTGGTTTATATCCTGCTTTTTCAATAGCTTCTACTATTAGTTTAAGTGCTTCTTCATCACTTGATAGGTTTGGTGCAAATCCACCTTCATCTCCAACTCCTGATGCTAATCCTTTTTCTTTTAATACTTTTTTTAATGTATGGTAAATTTCTGTTGACATACGTAAACATTCTGTAAAGCTTTTTGCTCCAACAGGCATTATCATAAATTCTTGTGTACTTACTGTATTGTCAGCATGTTTCCCACCATTTAAGATATTCATCATTGGAACTGGTAGTGTCTTTGCATTTGGTCCTCCTATATAAGTATATAATTCTTGTCCTAAAGATGCTGCTGCTGCTTTTGCAACTGCAAGTGATACTCCAAGTGTAGCATTTGCTCCTAATTTTCCTTTATTTTCTGTTCCGTCTAAATCTATAAGTGTTTTGTCTATCATTGCTTGATCATATACATTCATTCCTTCTAATGCTGGTGCTATTATTTTGTTTACATTTTCAACAGCTTTTAAAACACCTTTTCCCATATATCTTGATTTATCTCCATCTCTTAATTCAACTGCTTCAAAGCTTCCTGTTGATGCTCCTGATGGAACCATTGCAACTCCTACACTTCCATCAAAAGTTTCTACTGTAACTTGTACTGTTGGATTTCCTCTTGAATCTAGCACTTCTAATGCTTTTACATTTTCAATTTCTAAATAATTTTTCATTTAAAAAACTTCCTTTCTTTTTTGGTTTTAGTAATCTAAATTTTTACGAAAACCATATATATTATAGTTTGAAATTATATTCCAAACTAATTTACTAAGTTATTTTACTTAATTTTTTAAGTATTTATAAATTTGTCACTTAATATTTGATTTCTTATTTTTTTAGTTGTTTCTTTTGTTGCTAAATATTCAACTCTTTGATTTGATTTAAAATCTGTAGTATCATATGTTACTATATTTGTTTTTCTTTTTAAATATATTCCTGTAATATATTCTTCTTTTTTTGAAACATTTGATTTGTTTTTTAAATATTCTTCAATAGCACGTTTTTCTTTTTTACTACATGGTTCTATATGTAAATATTTGTAGCGCCAATATATATGATGATTATAATATGCCTCTTGCCCTCCAAGAAGATTTTCATAATTATATTCAATTTTGAATTTGTTTCCTTTTATTGAAATTGTTATATTTGACCATATTTTTTGATTTGTTTTTTGAAATTCTTCTCGAAGGAGTTTTATTTCATCATATAATAATTCAACTAATTTTAAATATTCATCTTCTTCTATATCATATTTATTAGGTACTTCATATACATTTATAAATTTTCTTCGTAAAATACTTTTTGGCATGAAGTAGAAATACATTTCTCCTGTTTGTATCTTTCCAAGTCTATCTATTATTGATGCATAAAGATATAATTCATCCCATTTTCCAGGAATAATATAGAATATTTTTTTTTGAATTTCTTCATATAATTCTTTTATTCTTTTTGTATTGTTTAACACTTTTTTCACCTTTTATTGTGTGATAATAACATTATTTTTCTAAAATGCTTTGTCCTGTCATTTCAGCAGGCTTTTCAATTCCTAATAGTTCTAGCATTGTTGGTGCTAAATCTGCTAATTTCCCTGAATGTATTTTTAAATTTTCATCTTTACTTACAAATATTAATGGAACAGGGTTTGTTGTATGTGCTGTATGTGGTTCTCCCGTTTTACAGTCTATCATTTGCTCACAGTTTCCATGATCTGCTGTTATTAAAATTGTTCCATCATGTGCAAGAAGTGCTTCAACTACTTTTCCTACACATTCATCTATTGTCTCTACTGCTTTTATTGCAGCTGGTAAGCTTCCTGTATGACCTACCATATCTGGGTTTGCATAATTTAATATTATTGTATCATATTTTTGCTTTTTTATTGCTTCTATAACTTTTTCTGTTACTTCTGGTGCGCTCATTTCTGGTTGCAAATCATATGTTGCTACTTTTGGAGATGGTACTAATATTCTATCTTCTCCTGAATATTGTTTTTCTTCTCCTCCATTAAAGAAAAATGTTACATGTGCGTATTTTTCCGTTTCTGCTATTCTTAGTTGTGTTAAACCATTTTTACTTACTACTTCTCCAAATGTATTTACTAATGGCTCTTTTTTAAATGCTATTTTTACATTTGGCATTGTTTCATCATAATTTGTGAAACATACAAAATATGTTGTTATTTTTTCTGTTTCAAAACCGTCAAAATTAGGGTCTACTATTGCCCTTGTTATTTCTCTTGCTCTATCTGGTCTAAAGTTAAAAAATATTACTGAGTCATGTTCTTTTATTTGTGCTATTGGTGTTTCTCCATTGCAAATTACTGTTGGTTCAACAAATTCGTCAAATACTTCTTTTTGATATGAATTTTCTATTGCTATTGTTGCAGATGTTGCTTTGTTTCCTTCTCCTTTTACTATTGCATCATAACATTTTTTTACTCTTTCCCATCTTTTGTCTCTATCCATTGCATAATATCTTCCAGATATGCTTGCTATTTTCCCAACACCTTTTTCTTTCATTTTTTCTTCTAATTCTGCAATATATCCTTCTGCTGATGCTGGTGGTGTATCTCTTCCATCTAAGAAACAGTGTACGAATACATTTTCAAAGTCTCTTCTTTTTGCCATTTCTAATAGTCCATATAAGTGTCTTATGTGACTGTGTACTCCACCATCTGATACTAATCCTAATATGTGCAATTTTGAATTGTATTTTTTACAGTTTTCTATTGCTTCTGTAAATTCAGGTATTGTAAAAAAGTCTCCATCTTCTATTGATTTTGTTATTTTGGTTAGTTCTTGATATACAATTCTTCCTGCTCCTATATTTGTGTGTCCTACTTCTGAATTTCCCATTTGTCCTTCTGGCAATCCAACTTTTAGACCACTTGTATAAATTTCTGTTGTTTTATATTTTTTCATTAGTTTATCTATATTAGGTGTATTGGCTAGTTTTACTGCATTTCCATCAGTATTTTCATTTATTCCAAAGCCATCTAATATCATTAGCATTACTGGTTTCTTTTCCATTTCTTAACTTCCTTTCTGTTGATTTTGTTTCTATTTTTTAGAAACTATGTTTTTAGTTTTTATCGAAGTTTACTATTTTTGAAAATTCTTCTGCCTTTAAACTTGCTCCTCCTACTAAGCCTCCATCTATGTCTGACATTTCAAATAATTCTTTGGCATTTGAAGATTTTACACTTCCACCATATTGTATTATAACTCCTTTTGCCTCGTTTTGTCCATACATTTCTTCCATTTTTTTTCTAATTTGCATAATTGTTGTATTTGCATCTTCTTTTGTAGCTGTTTTTCCTGTTCCAATTGCCCATATTGGTTCATATGCAATTATTATTTTTTCTAAGCTTTGAGCTGGAATTTGTTCAAATGCTTTTTCTATTTGTTTTGTTATTATTTGTTCTGTTATTCCCGCTTCTCTTTGTTCTAACGTTTCTCCTACACATATTATTGGTTTTAGTCCATTTACTAAAGCTGATTTTATTTTTTTATTTACAGTTTCATCAGTTTCTGCAAAATATTGTCTTCTTTCTGAATGGCCTATTATTACATATTCTACTCCAATTGATTTTAACATTTGAGCAGATATTTCTCCTGTATATGCTCCTTTTTCTTCCCAATGCATGTTTTGTGCTCCTATTTTGATATTTGTTCCTTGCACATTTAATAATGCATAAAATAAATCAGTATATGGTACACATAAAATTACTTCATTTTTAGTGTCTTTTACAAGTGGTGTTAATTCTTCTATGAAATTTATTGCTTCATTTGGAAGCATATTCATTTTCCAGTTTCCTGCAATTACTTTTTTTCTCATTTCTATCATTCTCCTTTTTGTCTACTATTTGCATGTTTTAGCTCTTTAACTATTTCTTCTACAATTTCATTTGGTGTAGATGCTCCTGCCATAATTCCTATTTTATTAAAATTTTTCATTTTCTTAAAATCTATGTCATTTTTGTTTTCTGCAAATAATACTTTTTTACAATTTTCACAAGATATATCATATAATTTTTGGGTATTTGAACTGTTTTTGCCTCCAACAATTATCATTAAATCTACCTTTTTTGAAATTTCTTTTGTTTCTTTTTGTCTTTGAGATGTTGATAAACATATTGTGTTTTTTACTTCTATATTGATTTTTTTTGGTATTATATCTTTTACCTTATTTACAATATCTTCAAACACTTTTAAATTATATGTTGTTTGTGATATTATTAGTAATCTATCTAATTTGGTCTTTTGAAAACATTTTACTGCATCTTCTACTTCTTCTACATTTGATATTATTGTCGCATTTTTACCACAAAAACTATATGTTCCTATTGTTTCTGGGTGTTCTTTTTTTCCAATTAAAAATATATAATAATTTTTATTTGAATATTCTTGTACAATATCATGAATTTTCAGTACATTAGGACAAGTTAAATCTATTAATTGTATTTTTCTATTTTTGGCTTCTTCATATATTTCTTTTTTTATTCCATGTGCTCTTATTATTGTTTTTTCTTTTGCTTCTTCTATATTTTCTATAAAAATTAATCCTTTTTTCTGTAAATTTTCTATAACTGTTTTATTATGAACTAATTCTCCTAAACAATATATTTTTTTATTACTTTTTTCTACTTCATTTTCAGCTTTTTCTACTGCGTTTTTTACGCCGTAACAAAATCCACTTGTTTTTCCTACTATTATTTCCATATATAAAAGCCTTTCTTAATTTACCATTTTTAGTATTTCATTTTTTAGTGTATCTATAAGTTCTTCTTCTTTCACTTTTTTTATTATTTTTCCTTTTTTAAATAATAAGCCTTCTTTTATTCCTCCTGCAATTCCTACATCTGCTCCTCTTGCTTCTCCTGGTCCATTTACAGCACATCCCATTACTGCTACTGTTATGTCTGAATTTATATTTTCTAAAAATTTTTCTATTTCTTTTGCTATTGGTATTAAGTCTATTTGTGTTCTTCCACATGTAGGACAAGCTACTAATGTAGGAACTCCTGAATATAAATTACAATTTTTTAAAATTTCTTTTGCTACTTTTATTTCTTTTACTGGATCATCTGATAATGATACTCTTATTGTATCTCCTATACCTTGCATTAATAGTATTCCTAACCCAATACTTGATTTTATTGTACCACTAAATTCTGTTCCTGATTCTGTTATACCTAAATGTAGTGGATAATTGAATTCTTTACTAGCTTTTTCATATGCTTCTATACATAAATTTAAGTTTGAAGCTTTTAGAGATATTGCTATATCATAAAATCCTAATTTTTCTAATATTTCTACATGCCTTTTCGCACTTTCCACCATTGCCTCCGCTGTTGGTTTTCCATATTTTTCTAATAAGTCTTTTTCTAATGAGCCTGCGTTTACTCCTATTCTTATAGGTATATTGTTTTTCTTACAAGCATCTACTACTTTTTTTACTTTTTCTTCGTCTCCTATGTTACCTGGATTTATTCTAATTTTATTTACTCCACTATTTATTGCTTCTAATGCAATTTTATAGTCAAAATGAATATCTGCAACTATTGGAATGTTTATATTATTTTTTATTTCTTTTATTGCTTTTGCATCTTCTATATCTAAACATGCTACTCTTATAATTTCACATCCTGCTTTTTCTAATTTTTTTATTTGTTCTACTGTATTTTTCACATCTTTAGTTTTAGTATTTGTCATTGATTGTATTACTACTTTATTTTGTCCTCCTATTTTGACATTTCCTACTGTAATTTGTCTTGTATTTGTTCGTTCCATATTTTATTTTCCTTTTCTATTTTATTTATCTTGCAAACATTCTATTCCTGGTAGTTTTTTCCCTTCTAAAAATTCTAATGATGCTCCTCCTCCTGTTGAAATATGTGTCATTTTTTCTGCTAGCCCTGCTTTTTCAACTGCAGCTGCTGAATCTCCTCCTCCTATTATTGTTGTTGCATCAAGTTCTGATAGTACTTTTGCAATAGTTTCTGTTCCTACTGCAAATTGGTCAAATTCAAATAGTCCTAATGGTCCATTCCAAATTACTGTTTTTGCTCTTTTTAGTTCTTCTTTGAACATTTCTATTGTTTTTTCTCCTATATCAAATCCTTCCCAACCTTCTGGAATTTCTGTCCACTCTACTGTTTTGCTTTCTGTGTCTGGTTTAAATTCTTTTCCAATTACTGTGTCTATAGGAAGTATTAGTTTTACACCTTTTTCTTTTGCTTTTTTCATTAAGTTTATTGCTAACTCACATTTGTCTGGTTCACATAGTGAATTTCCAACTTCATATCCTTGTGCTTTGAAAAATGTATATGCCATTCCTCCACCTATCATAAGTGTGTCTACTTTTTCTAGTAAACTATCTATAACTCCTATTTTATCTGATACTTTTGCTCCTCCAAGTATTGCTACAAATGGTCTTTGTGGGTTATTTAATGCTCCTCCTAAAAATTTTAATTCTTTTTCAATTAAAAATCCAGATACAGCTGGTAAGTAATGAGCTATTCCTTCTGTTGAAGCATGTGCTCTATGTGCTGAACCAAATGCATCATTTACAAATATTTCTGCCATACTTGCTAATTCTTTTGCAAATTCAGGGTTATTGTCTGTTTCTTCTCTATGAAATCTTACATTCTCAAGTAACATAACTTGACCTTCTTGTAAGTTTGATGCTAGTTTTTTTGCATTCTCTCCTATTACATCTTTTGCCATTAATACTTCTTGTCCTAATAGTTTTGATAATTCTATTGCAACAGGTGCTAATGAAAATTCTGGTTTTATTTCTCCCTTTGGTCTTCCTAAATGTGAACTTAAGATTATTTTGCATTTTTGTTCTATTAAATATTTTATTGTTGGTAATGCTGATACTATCCTTCTGTTATCTGTTATATTTTGTTTTTCGTCCATTGGTACATTAAAATCGCATCTTACAAATACTTTTTTTCCTTTTAAATCAATGTCTTTTACAGTTTTTTTACTCATTTTGAGTTCCTCCTATTTTTTTATAATTTTTATCTAGTATTTACCATTTCTTTTTAGATAATACTATTCTATATCAAAAAAGAATACTTTTCAAGTATTCTTTTTATTTTTTAGTTAATTATTATTTATGGTCAACACTAGACATATAGCATGCTAAATCTACTAATTTGTTTGAATATCCCCATTCATTGTCATACCAAGCTACTAATTTAACAAATGTATCTGTTAACATTATTCCTGCTGAAGCATCAAATATTGATGTGTGAATATCACTTATAAAGTCTGAAGATACAACTGCTTCATCTGTATATTCCATTATTCCTCTTAGTTCATTTTCTGTTGCTCTTTTTACAGCATTACATATTTCTTCATATGTTGTTGGTTTTTCTAAGTTAACTGTTAAGTCTACAACTGATACATCAACAGTTGGAACTCTAAATGACATTCCTGTTAATTTTCCATTTAATGCTGGAATAACTTTTCCTACTGCTTTTGCTGCTCCTGTAGATGATGGTATAATATTTGCGGCTGCTGCACGTCCACCTCTCCAGTCTTTTTTTGATGCTCCGTCAACTGTTTTTTGTGTTGCTGTTGTTGCATGTACTGTTGTCATAAGTCCTTCTTTTATTCCAAAATTGTCATTTATTACTTTTGCTAAAGGTGCTAAACAGTTTGTTGTACATGATGCATTTGATACAATGTTCATATCTGTTGAATATGTTTCATTATTTACTCCCATTACAAACATAGGAGCATCTTTTGATGGTGCACTTATTATAACTTTTTTTGCTCCAGCATCTATGTGTGCTTGTGCTTTTTCAAGTGTTGTAAATACTCCTGAACATTCTAATACATATTCTACTCCAAGTTCTCCCCATGGTATATTTTTTGGATCCATTTCATTATATACTTTTATTGTTTTTCCATTTACTACTAAATTTCCTTCTTTTTCTTCAACTGTTCCATTGAATCTTCCATGTACAGTATCAAATTTTGTCATATAAGCCATATAGTCAGCTGTTACAAATGGGTCATTTACTGCTACGACTTCAACCTCTCCTTTTCCTAATGCTGCTTGGAATGCTAATTTACCAATTCTTCCAAATCCATTAATTCCTACTTTTACTGACATAAAATTTCCTCCTTTTTGAAATTGTTTTAGAAGTTATTTCTAATTTTCAATTTCTTTTATTTTTCTATTATTTGCCTTTTAAGACAAATTTATTCTATAACAAAATGTGTTCCATTTCAAGTACTATTTTTAAAATATTTTCAAATTTCTTATAAATATTTTTTTAATGTTTCTACACTGTCTTCTTGCATAACAACAAAGTCATCTAGTATTTGTCTTACTTCTTTGTCAATACTTGGATTATTATTTAATAGTCTTCTTCCTTCTATTATTCCCATATTAGTTCCTTGTAATAATAATTCTGATATATTAGAATTACTTTTGTCTTTTAATGTGTTCATTTGAACTCCATACCATGTCATCATTTTATTCATTACATTTGTTTCCTGTGGCTCTTTTGAACTATATCTTGGATATATTTCATTTATCCTTTGTGCTATTTTTTTATATTTTCCATATTCTACATCTAATACTTTTTGGAATCTTGAATCATTTACTTTGTCTGAAACATATTTTATTGCATCCATTCCCATTGTAGTTCCTTTACTTACTTCATTTAACACTTTTTCATTATAATCTTCCATTTTTCATTCTTCCTTTCTCTTAAAGTTATATAAAGAAATATTCTTTATTTTCACTTCATTATTTCCATTATTTTTTGCATTTTGGATAAACTTTATTCATTTTAATTGATTTTTTCATAAAATAATAGTATAATAAATATATTATGTTTATTTATGTTTACTTAAATAAACATTGCCAATTAGCATTATTTAGGTTAGCAAAATGAGGAGGACATCATGTTATTTATGTTTGTGGGTATCGTTTTAACAATTATAGTTTTTAAGTTACATATCAGTGGAAATCTTAAATTTTTCTTTGGTACATTATTTTTTTCAACAGGTATTCTTTTAGGGCTTTTCTTTCCTATAGGTTATGAAGGAAAAATTGAAGTTTTAAGTATCATCGAAATAATACCTATTAAAGAAAATGTTTATGTTATTGAGCAAAATGGAAATTATCTATACAAAGTAAAGGAAGATGATGACCATACAATGCAAAAAACTTTGTCAAAAAATGAAAATGTTGAAATAATAACCTCATTAGAAAGTCTCCCACAGTTAAATTATTGTTCAAAAAAGTCAACTCCGTCCATATTTTCCTTTGGGATTATACCGATTAAAAAATATTTTTATCAATTCATAATTCCGGAAAATGCTAACACAACAATCGCATCTTAAATGATGTAACAAATAAGTAAGGTAGCTAGTTATAAATAATTAGCTACTTTGCTTATTTTTCTTTTTAAATCATTTTTTGGTCCATGCACATTTATTTTTTTATAACATATAATTTGTTATGGAATAATTGTATTATTTATATTTTATTTCTTAAAAATGGAGGTGCTTTTATGTTTTCTGCACTTTGCATAAGTGGTTTTTTACAGTTTTTGCAAACTGCTATCTTTACAGTAGGATTTATTTCAGGTACTCAAATTTTTCCTGAGCCTTTATCTTCAGAAGAAGAAAGACAATGTCTTCAAAGATTAAGTTTAGGTGATGAAGAAGCTCGTAATTTACTTATAGAACGTAACTTAAGATTAGTTGCTCATGTATGCAAAAAATACAGCAATTCTAATGTTGATCAAGATGATTTAATATCAATAGGTACTATTGGCTTAATAAAAGGTATCAATAGTTTTAAGCCTGAAAAAGGTGCTAGACTTTCTACATATGTTTCACGTTGCATTGATAATGAAATTCTTATGCATTTTAGGGCAACAAAAAAATTGAATTCCGAGGTTTTCCTAGATGAACCTATTGGAAAAGATAAAGATGATAATGTTGTAACTCTACAAGAAGTTCTTGAAAATGATGAGCGTAGTGTTGAAGATTCTGTTGATTTAAAATCAAAAGTCAAATTACTTTATGAAAAAATGAAAAATGTTTTAAAAGATAGAGAACGTACTATTTTAGAACTTCGTTTTGGACTTGGAGGAAATAAGCCCAAAACTCAAATTGAAATTGCAGAACAAATGGGTATTTCACGTTCATATGTTTCTAGAATTGAAACTAAAGCTATCGGAAAATTAGCAAAAGAAATTAAAGAATAAATAAAATTTAAGATATAATAAAAACTCACTTCTATAAAAGATGTGAGTTTTCTACTATATTTAATAATTACAAATAAATTAATCACTTAATTTCACTACAACTGTATTATTTATTATTTTTATACTATCTTTTTCTGGGTAATATTTCATATTTTTATATTCTTCTGTTTTGAAGATTTCTTGGCATTCCCATTCACTTACTAAATTTAAGTTTACTCCTATATGTTCATATAGCATTTTTCTCCGGCTATCTAAATTTCCCCAAAATATTGTTGATTTCTTAGATATAAATCCCCAACTTCTATCAAATATTTTTTTTGCTTCTATTGAGGTATTTTCTCTACTTAAATATGAATTATTTTCTAATCCTCCTAAAAATAAAACAGGCATATTAGGTGTATATTCATCTAATTCTTCAATCTGTGTTACTATTCTTGTAACTGTAGATTCTGCTTGATTTTGCATTGATTTTATTGCAAGATATGAAGCATTGTCTTGCCATATATAATTCCAAATAATTATTAAACTACAAAATGCTACTATATATTTAAAGATTCTTGAAGCGGAATTTTGATTATAAATTTCTAATATTTTGAAGAATATTGGAATTATATATATCATTGCACATGCCATTAGTATATGAATATCTACATCTGGCACCATTATTTCTATTACTCCAAAGCATATTGGAGCAATGATTATAAAAATAATTGCTAAAATTATATTTATTGTTTTTGTTTTGTTTTTTATTATAATATTAATTAAAGAAATTATCATTGTTGTAAAGATTATTATGTATAATATGTTTGTTCCCCATATTGTATTTGGTATCATTTTATCAGTAAAGTAATAGTTAAAAAAGCTTTTATATGCTTCTGGTAACAATTTAGGTAAATCTAATAATGTTTTTAAACCTATTGAACTTGCACCACTGTAATCACTTACTTTTAAATTTTTAAGTAATAATGTTAGATGTGATAATATATAAAATATTATTATTCCAATTATACCCATTAGTAAATATCTAATTATATCTTTAAATATTTGTTTCTTATCTTTATTTTCTAATGAATCTATTAATAATGTTGCTAAACACAAAACCATTGTAATTGATAAATATGTTTGATACATTCCCATAGCTAATGCTATAAACAAACCACTTAATAATATTGGCCATTTTTTGTCTTTATATTTTTGCATTAAAAATACAGCTAATGTTGATAAAAGCATTCCTATTATGTAAGCATCTGAGCAATAGAAAAAAGTAAGTGTTGCCGATATATTTGGTGCTACTGCAAATATCATTGCAGTAATATACTTAAAATATTTATTTTTTATCTTTAGTGTTTCTGTTACTAGAATAACTGTTATTCCTAGTAATATGCTACTTATTATTGTTACTAATACTGGTGAAACAATGTTTCCTTTTATCATTTGCATAAAATCCAAACCAAATCTTAGTAACATTGCTTCCCATATATCTGCTCTATGGTACATGTTATTTATTAAGGTGTCTGCTCCTGTTATCATCAATGTGTAAAGTTGAAAGTGTGTTATTAGTGATGTTACTATTGTCAGCCAAAATACTTTTTTTTCTTTATTATATAGATTTTTAGTTTTTTGTATTATCTCTTTCATTTGCTAGAATCCCCTTTTCGTTAAAATTTATATTTCTTAGTCTTAGTGCATTTAATATAACAGTAATACTGCTAAATACCATTGCAAAACTTGCTATCATAGGGTTTATTGAAATTCCCAAAGGCTTAAATAGTCCAATTGCAATAGGTAACATTAAAATATTATAGAAAAATGCCCAAAATAGATTTTGTTTAATGTTTGTAATTGTTTTTTTACTAATTTTAATTAAGTTTATAATACTTGTTAAATCATTTCTAGTCAATATGACATCTGAGGAGTCAATAGCAATATCTGTACCACTATCTACACTTACACCTATGTCTGCACTCGCCAAAGCAGGGCTATCATTAATTCCGTCCCCACACATCATTACATATCTTTTTTCTTGTTTTAGCTTTTTTATTATTTGTGCTTTTTCAGCTGGCAATACATCTGAAATTACTTTAGTTATTCCTATATCTTTTGCTATCTTTTCAGCCGTTTCTTTATTATCTCCTGTAAGCATTATTGTTTCTATTTTATCTTCATTTATAATATTGATTACTTGTTTTACATTTTCTCTTAATATATCATTTACACCAACTATTGCAATTATTTTTTTGTCTTTTGCCACATATATTATACTATTTCCTTTTTCAGCTAATTTTTTTTCATCTTCTATATGTTTATTTTCAATTTCATATTTTTGCATCATATTAGAGTTTCCTAAAATTATTTCTTCATTATTTATTTTTGCTATAATTCCAAATCCAGAAATATTTTCAAATTCTTCTACTTTTAAAAGTGGTAGTTTTTTCTCTTCTAGATAATCTGTAAATGCTTTTGCAATAGGATGTGTTGATTTCTTTTCTATACTGCCTACTAATTGTAATATTTTGTTATCTTCTAATTTAGTAAAATTTATTATTTCTGAAATTTTTAATTTTCCATATGTCAATGTTCCTGTTTTATCAAATACAATTGTATTTACTTTTTGTGCATTTTCCAATATTTCACTTTTCTTTACTAATATTCCATTACTTGCACATAAACCTTCACTTACTATTACTGCAAGTGGAGTTGCAAGTCCCAAACTACAAGGACATGCTATTACTAATATTGTTACAAATGTAGATAATGCGATACTAAAACTTTGTCCTAATATTAAATATACCAAAAATGTAATTATTGCTATTATTATTACTGTTGGAACAAAATATCCGGAAATAGTATCTGCTATTTTAGCGATAGGAGCTTTTGTGTTACTTGCTTCTACAACTAATCTTACAATTTCTGATATTGTTGATTCTTTTCCTATTTTTTCTGCTTTATATTCTATATATCCATCATAATTTATGCTTCCTGCAATTATCTTGTCTCCCTGATTTTTCATTACTGGTTTGCTTTCACCAGTAATAAATGCTTCATCTAAGTGGGCTTTTCCTGATATAATTTCTCCGTCTACCGCTATTTTTTCTCCTGGTTTAGATATTACAATATCACCTTTTTTAATTTCATCTAATGTAACTTGCTTTTCAATACCATCAATTTTTATTACAGCAGTTTCAGGCGTTATTGTTACTAATTTTTGTATTGCTTCTTTTGTTTTGTCTTTACTAATTCCATCTATATATCTTCCTAGTTTTATAAAATATATAACAATTGCAGTTGATTCAAAATATAAATTATGAACATAATTTATATTTCCTTTTATAATCATATACATGCTATATATGCTATATAACAAACTACTTATTACACCTATTCCTACAAGTGTATCCATATTAGGCGTTTTGTGTATTAAATTTTTATAACCATTTTTTAGTATATCATATCCATAAATTACAAATGGTATTGTGAGTATAAATAATATTACTGTATAATTAATTGCATTTATATTTGGGTTTATAAAGTCCATTACGGGTAAATTAATCATGTGTCCCATTGAAATGTACATTAAAATTATAGCAAGTATTGTAAATATTATGAATTTGTTTTTTTCTTTTTTATTTTTACTTTCTACTTTTATTTCTTTAAATTCTCCTAAGCTTTTAAAGCCTGCTTGTTTTATAAATTCTTCTATTTTCTCTTGATTTAGTATTTCTTCATTATACTCTATAGTTGCATTTGCCATTACAAGATTTACAGATGCATTTAATATTCCTTTTTGTTTATTTAGATATTTTTCAAGTCCATTAGAACAACTGCTACAAGTCATCCCATCAATTGCTAAATTTATTTTTTTCATATTTACTCCATTGTTACGTAATAACTCATATTTTTATTTTACGTCAAATCCTATATCTTCTATTTTTTCTTTTATTTTTTCTTCTTGAATTTCATCTTTTGTTTTTACTATTACAGTTCCTTTTTTATAATTTGCCTCAACTTTTTCTATTCCTTCTATTGTTTTTAATGCATTTTTTACTCTATTTTCGCATCCATTGCAAACCATTCCTTCTACTTTTAATTTTATTTCTTTCACTATAGTCTACCTTTCTTAAATTTGAAATAAATATTATAATTTATTTTTCATAAATTATTTTTTCAAATTCACTCATTTTTTTGTATTATATACCTATCTCTTTTATTTGTAAAGAATTCATATTTATTTCTATTTTATTTTATTTCTATTTTTTAGTTTTCTCATAATTAAAATTATCAATATAATTGCTAAAATTATTAAGATTATATAAAACTTTTCTTTTTTTACTTCTGAATTTGGTGTAATATTATTTTTTTCATCAAACTTTTTCTCTTGTTCTATTTCATAAGCATGTTCTAAATTTTCTTGTTGCATTTCTTGATATGATGTTTCTTCTTGTTCTTCTTTTTGATTTCTTTTATATGCATTTATTACATATACTTTTTTATTAACTCCATCTTCTGCAATTACTGTAACTGTGATTTTATTTTTTCCTTCTTTTAAATTCTCTTTTCCAATAACTTCTGTTTTTGCTTTTTCATTTTCTGGTATAGCTAACAAATTTATGTTTTCAATATCTTCTGATATTTCTACATTATAATTTGTTATATTGGCATCAAATGGTGGATATAATAATACATTTTCAATTGCTAATGTTTCTAGATTAGTATTTGATAACTCTGAATTTGCTTCTTTTTCATTATCTACATTTATCATAGTTTCTTTTTTATTTTTATCTTCAATTTGATTTTCTGTACTTTCTATTTGTAAGTCCTTGAATGTTGCATTTATAAGTTGACCTGTTCTATCATAAAATTCTCCATTAATTGTTAAATTTGCTATTCCTTCTTCTTTAATTTTAAATTTATATTTTGCGATTTTGCCTTGTTTTTCTTTGTTTCCACCAGTTTCATCATACCATACATTTATAATACGATTTTTAATTATATTAGTATTTTCAGGTCCAGAAATATATTCTAGTTTTGTTTCATCAAAATTAATATATGAAGTAAAAGCAGATGTTTTTGCATTTTCTATATTTACATATACTTCTACTTCTTCTCCTATTTTTACTATTTTGTTATTATAGCTTAAAAACACTATGCTTTCTGAAGTTGCAAAGCTAACAATACTACAAAATGACTGAAAAATAAAAATTATTATAAAATATAATTGTAATATTTTGATTTTTCTATTTTTACCCATATTTTAATCTCCTACCTTAGTAATTCGCTGACTGATTATTTGTATTCCTAATATATGTCTTTGAATTAATAATAAATCTACAGATGTTGGTTTATTTCCGTTTTTATTGATATTTGTTGCTTTTATAAAAATGCTTTGCAATTTTTCAATTTCTAAAATATGTCTTTGTAATACCAATAAATCTACACTATTTATTTTTCCATCACCATTTGCATCTCCATATAATATGATATTATATTGTCTTAATATTTCGTTATTTTGTTTTATTTTTATTTTGCATCCTGTTCCAACCAAATCATTTTCTTTTAAGAGTTCTCCATTATAATTTACTACTTCTATGTCAAAGTCTGTTGTTATCAATTGTTTTATATCTGAAACTGTGTTTTTTGTATAGTCTATTCCGCTAATTTCTAAACTATTCACTTGCAAAGAACTATCAAATTTAATTTTAGATTCTTCTATTTCTTTTACAACTACAATTTGACACATTTCTTTTATATTCATATTTTCTTCAGATCTTAGAATAACATTTGTTTTTCCTTCTTTTTTGGCTTTTATAATTCCATTTGAATCAATTGTTGCAATTTGTTCATCTTCACAATTATATAAAATATTTTTATTATTTGCGTCTTCTGGTTCAATTTTTGCATTAATTTGAAATGTATCTCCTACTTGCATATAAATTTCATTTTGGTCTATAGAAATTCCATTTACTTTACTATATACATTTATTTTTATCTGATTTTGCACAGAATTTTCTTCTGCCTTTACAGTTATTGTTGTACTTCCAGAACTAATTGCTAATATTTGACCTTTGTCATCTATTATTGCAACTTTAGGATTACTTGATATATAATTTATTTTTTGGTTACTCGCTTCTGGTGGTAAAATTGTTACTCGTAATTGTTTTCTCTCTCCTTTTTGTAATGTTGTATTATCAATATCTATATCAATTTTTTCTATTGAAATATTTGGAACTTCTGTAACATATGTTTGATAAATATAACCTACTATTCCATTTTCTAATATTACCTTATCCCATTTGTCTCCAACTTGACGTCCTTTTTGAATTCTAGTCATTTTATCTTGATTTGTTACTGTTGTAATAATTTCATATGATGTGCTTGGTCCAGTTCTTATATTTACTGCTGTTGCATTACAATATACTTTTGTATTATCTGTTTCGAAATCATTTACATTTATATTTGGACTTTGGGTTTGAATTTCTGGCATGTTGTTATATATAGGTATTATAAAGCTCATTGTAGTGTCTAGTATTCCAGTTTTACTATATCCATTATATATTGATTTTGATTCACTATATGGTGCTAAAACATTTGTCATATATTGATGCCAAAATAAACCATTTTTATCATCAGTTACATCAAATTTTTGTAAATATATCGTATTTTGTCCAACATTTATATAACTAGAACCTATAAAAATGCCTCCTCCTGTTATTGCTCTTTCTTTAGTATTCCAAGGAATTAAATATTTATTTCTAGTTTCAAGACTTGCACCTTTTCCGTCTTTTGCATACTGTAGTCCATTTTTTATAGCTCCCATTGGTTCTGGTGAACTTGTTGCTCCAATATTATAAAAATTATATAATCCTTTAAAACCTTCTACTATTCCACTTATTGAACTATGTGTTAAAAATGGTCCAACTTCTTGTTTTATTCTTGATGCCAAATGATATGGACTTACATATGAAACTTGCCCACCTTTTAATATTAAATCTGAATATTTTTCATTCATTGATATACTATTTCCATTACTATCAAGATAGACCACTTTTCTATTATAAAATTCTGTTCCATATAGTATCTTCTCTATTCCATCTAAATTATTTATATTTTCATCATATGATAGTTCTTCAAATTGGAATAGCCTTACTTCATTTAAAAAATTTCTTGGGTCTATGCAATATTCAACAGCTTGTCTTGAGCTATCTACCCAACCTTTATCTACTTCAACATTATATTGTCCTGGGGTTGTATTTTTCCAATTGTCTGAATAGTTTTTTGGTACTAGATTTTTTCCAAATTCATTTTCTTGTTCTATTACATAGTTCCAATCTAAGTTTGTATATAATGGTATAAATCTCCAATTAGGATGTTTTTTTAATATTTCTTGTAAATATGGTTGATAACTACTTGGAAAGTTTTCAATTCCTGAATATTGAGTTAATGCATTTGACTTAAAATAAATAAATGATAATATACTTATTAATATAAATAAAGTAATTGTTAATATATATCTTTTTTTCAAAATTTCTCCTTTCCTTTTATAGCTTATCTTTAATTTAGCTTAGATTATTTCTTTTGCTTTTACTATAATTCTTTTTTCAGAATCATTTGTGCATGTAATTAATGTTACCTCTTTTTGATTTTCAGTTTCTGGATTTAAGCAACTAGTATCTTTAGGAAATACTGTATATATATCAAAAATCTCATATTCTACTTTTCCTATATTGTTATCAGATATTGTAAATTTATCTCCTATTTTTAATTTCTTTAAATTTCGAAACATATTCTTATTTTTAAAATTATGACCTGCTATGCAACAATTTCCAGTTTCATTTGGATCTACTCCCCAAAATTTTGTTACAGATACATTTAGTGCTTTAATTGAATAATTTTTTAATATATATGTTTCTAATTTGATATTTGGAATTTCTAATTTTGCACATACAGTATATCCTTTATATTCTTCTATAATTTGTTCTTTTGGATATTTTGTTTCATTAACATTTTCTTTTATGGGCACATTTATTACTTCTAATTCTTTATTAATTTCTTTGGCTTGGTTGGTTCTCTCCTTTTCTTCTATTTGTTTTTTTGAATGTAATTTTATGAAATTATAAATTACCATAAAAAAAATAGTAAATATAAAAAAAATGAAAATTAAGACTTTTTTCATTCCTTCCTTCATCTTGCTTCATTTCCTTTCAATTGATTATAATATATTTATGTAAGATGAATGAACTTAACTCATTCATCTTTTTGTTTTATTTTTCATTTTTATAGCTACAATTAGAACCATTAACACTGTAAAATATGCTAAGATTTGTATATATATATTCATACCTGTTTTTGGTAGAGAACTTGGTTTTTCCTCTTCTTTTGGTACAGTTTCTTCTTTTGGTGGTACTATTGTTTCAGGTTTTGTTTGTTCGTTTTGTTCTGTTTCTGGAGGTGTTGGCTTGTTTGGTTGTTCAGGAGAAGTTATTTCTTCTGTTACTGTAAAATCAAACGTTTTTTCAGCTATAATACTATCAGATTTATCTCTGTCTATTAATTTTAATGTTATTTTATATTCTCCCGCTTCACTAAATAATGAATTAACTTTTAATGTTTGATTAACATCTTTTCCTCCAATTTTATATCCTTGTGCATCTCCCCAACCACTTTGAATAATATCGTGTTGTAAGTTTGATTGATCTGTACCAATTAGTTTTACTGTTGCACCTTTTGGAGTACTAGCTTCTGCAACTAGTCTTGCATGTTCATAATATCTTCCCATTGGTGATGAATATGAAAGTGTCATTTCTTTTTCTTTACCTTTTATAATATCTCCTGTATGCTCTAATTTTAATGTGTAGTCTACATATTCTGGCTCTACTGTTACATTTTTTACAATAGGTATATTAATGTCATCATAATTTATTGATGCATCTGCATTTGCTAATCCTTCTCCTGTTACCGTAAATTCTGTTGGATTTGATGTGGTTATATCTGCTTTTGCCTTAAATGTTGCAATCATGTTTGTTCTTGGGTTTGTTCCTCCTGTTGAGTCATGAAATGTAACTCTTACTTTATCTGTGGTATCATTTGCAATTCCTCCTTCTACAGATATATATTCAAAAATGTTATTATCATATGCTATATCAAATGTATATGCTCCTAATTGTGTACCAAATTCTATTGATACTTTAACTTCTGAACCTGGTTTTATTGTTGTCTTATCTGTATTAACTGTAACTGAATCTAATGGTGTTGCATATATATTGCCTGTAAGTATAAGTAAACAAATTATTGTTATCATTGTAATTATACTAATTATTTTTTTCATTTTAAAATTCCTCCTTTTTTTGTTTTATATTTCTAGTATGTCTTTTTTTTAAAAAAATAATATAGTTAATTTTTTCTATTAATTTATTTTTGTCAAATTTAAACTTTTTTAATTTTAAAAAATTTTTAAAATTAATAAAAACTCGCAATAATGCGAGTTTTGCTAAAATTATATTTTATTTAATCTCCAAGGCAAATTCCTATATTTCTTGCAGTTTTTACCAAATCATGATTCATTGTAACTTTTCTTATATTACTTTCTACAGTATTTCCAGAAACTGCACCAATTTCTTTGTTATTTCCGACAACATCTTCTAAAGATACACTGTCTAATTTTCCATTTTTTATTACTGCTAATACTCCAAATTTTCCCTCTAGTGCAAGTTCCATTGCTTTTGCACCATATTTTGTTGATAGAACTCTATCAAATGCTGTTGGTGTACCACCTCTTTGCATATATCCTAAAGTAGTATTTCTTGCTTCTAATCCTGTTAATTCTTCAAGTTGCTTAGCAACAATTTGGCCAACTCCACCAAGTTTTGTATTATCAACTCCAGAACCATTGTTTCTTGTGTTTGCTACAGTAATTGTTCCTCCTTTTGGTGCTGCTCCTTCTGCAACAACTACTACACTAAAATTTTTTCCTTCTGCTCTTCTTTCATTTATTTTTTTTACTGCTTTATTTATATCATAAGGAATTTCAGGAATTAGTGCAATATCAGCTCCTCCTGCTATTGCTGATTCTAATGCTATCCAACCTGCATATCTTCCCATTACTTCTAATACCATTATTCTATGATGTGTTTCTCCTGTTGTATGTAATCTATCTAGTGCTTCTGCCGCAACAGATACAGCTGTATTATATCCAAAGGTTATTTCTGTACATGCTACATCATTATCTATTGTTTTTGGAACTCCTATAACATTTACTCCTTTTACAGAAAAATCTCTTGCAGATTTTTGTGTTCCATCTCCTCCTAATGTAAATATACAGTCAAATCCATCTTTTTTTATATTTTCTATACATACATCTGATAAATCTTTATATACTATTTCTCCATTTTCTTCTACTTTATAATGAAATATATTTGCATTTGTTGATGAACCAATTATTGAACCTCCTTTTGTAAGAATTCCAGATGCTGTTTCATCATTTGCTGTACTTAATTTCTCATATTGATTTTTTAGTAGTCCATTATATCCATCTATAAATCCGTAGCAGTCTACTCCGTTGTTTTCAGCTGTTTTTACAATTGCCCTTATTACTGCATTAAATCCTGATACATCTCCTCCATTTGCTAATATTGCTACTTTTCTTATCATTTGAAACCTCCTTATTTAGTTTTTTTATTTTTATTTATTATACCTTTTATTATATTTTATATTCTACTATAATAGTAAAAAAATAGCAAGAGATTATCTTGCTATTTTATTAAAACATCATGTAACTCTTCTAAAATCTCGTCTTTGACAACATCTTTAAAAACTACTGAAATTTTTGTCCTACTTATGTCTATATTAAAAATTTCTAAGTTATTTTTATTTATAATTTCTAGTATTTTACTTAAAATATTATCTTTTGTTGTAATTCCATATCCAATAATTGAAATTTTTGAAACATCTTTTTTTACAATGCTTTTTACTCCAGAACTTTCTAGCTTATGTGATATAACTGTTCCTTGATGTTCATTAAATGTTGATTCTGTTATGATAGGTACATCATAGTTTTCTCCTATTTCTACACATCTGTCATGAAGAACTTTTGCTCCTTCACTTGAAAGTGAATACATTTCTTCATATGATATATTTTTCAATTTTCTAGCGGTTTCTATTTTGTTAGGATCTGCTGTATATATTCCATCAACATCAGAATATATATAACATTGTTTTGCATGTAACTCTGCTGCTAATGCTACTGCTGATGTATCTGAACCACCTCTTCCAAGTGTAGTTATATTTCCATTTTTATCAATTCCTTGAAATCCTGTTACTACTACTATCTTTCTATTTTCAAGTTCTTTGCTTATTCTTGAAGTATCTATTTTTTCTATTTTTGCATTTCTATTTTCTTCATTTGTATAAATTCCTGCTTGCCAACCTGTAAGAGCTATTGCTTCATAGCCTAAGTCATTTAAAAGTATAGATAATTTTGCTGCACTTATTTGTTCTCCAACACTTACTAACATATCCATTTCACGTTTTTTTGGTTTTGTTGTTATTTGTTCTGCTTGTTTTATTAAATTATCTGTAGTTTTTCCTTGTGCAGAAACAACAACAACAATATTATTATCTTCTTCATAAAGTTTTATTGTTTTATTTGCAACTATTTTTAATTTTTCATTATCTGAAACTGAACTTCCTCCAAATTTTAATACTATTGTGTCCATTTTTGGCACCTTCTTATTGAAAATTACCTGTCAAATTTAATTTTAAATATGACTATTATATTATATTTATAAATTTTCTTTTAGTTACGTTTTATTTATTTTATTTTCATTTTCAAATAGTTTTCAATAAATCCGTCTATATTTCCATCCATTACAGATTCAACATTTCCTACTTCATAATTTGTTCTATGGTCTTTTACAAGTGTATATGGGCAAAATACATATGAACGAATTTGACTTCCCCAAGCAATGTCTTTTTGTTCTCCTTTTAAGTCATTAATTGTTTCTTTTTGCTCTTTTTCTTTTAAGTCAAATAGCTTAGATTTTAACATTTTCATAGCTGTTTCTTTATTCTGAATTTGAGAACGTTCAGATTGACATGCTACTACAATATTTGTTGGAATATGTGTTATTCTTACTGCTGATGAAGTTTTATTTATGTGTTGTCCACCTGCTCCTGATGCTCTATAAGTGTCTATTCTTAAATCATCTAAATTTATATCTATTTGTATGTCATCTGTGATTTCTGGTAGCACTTCTAATGATGCAAATGATGTATGTCTTCTTCCTCCCGCATCAAATGGTGAAATTCTTACTAATCTATGAACTCCCATCTCACCTTTCATATATCCATATGCATTCTCACCAACAATTTCAAATGTTACACTTTTAATTCCTGCTTCATCTCCTTCAATATAGTCTAGCTCTTTTACTTCATATCCTTTTTTTACAGCCCATCTTGTATACATTCTATATAACATTTCAGTCCAGTCTTGTGATTCTGTTCCTCCTGCTCCTGGATGTAAAGTTAAAATTGCATTATTTTTATCATATTTTCCAGATAATAGTGTTTCTAATTGAATTTTTTCAAGCTCAAGTTCTACATTTTGAGTTGTTTTTAATATATCTTTTGCTACATTTTCATCATTTTCAATACTTGCTAATTCTGTTAATTCTATTAAATTTATTATTTCTTTTTCTGTATTTTTATATTGTTCTACAACTTTTTTTAATTGTTTTATCTTTGCTAGTGTTTTACCAGTTTTAGATATTTCTTCTTTCCAGAATTCTTCTTTTTGAGTTTCTTGTTCTAATTTGTTTAAATTTGTTTCCATTGTTTCAATGTCAAAGAGACTCACCTAAACTTTTCATTTTTGATTTTAATTGCTCTAATTTTTTTAAATTTTCTTCTAATTCTATCATATATGACTTCACTTCCTTTATTTATATTTTTTACAAAATTAAATTTTGGTTAATTGACTATATTTTAAATCTTCTTTTTTATATTTTTCTGGTTTTAATCCAACTTTGTCTTTCATATAGCTTAATAGCCAAACTATAAAAATTGATGCTATACATCCTATAATTAAGAAAGCATTTGCTGAATTCGTAAATTTTAATAACCATGCTCCAAACAAACTAATTAAAATCGAAAATATGTTATAAAACATATTTCTAATAGTTGCTAATTTTTCTCTTACATTTCTATTAGTAAAATTATTCAAATATCTATATATCAAAACATTATATGCACCTTTTATAGTTCCTTGAAGTACAAAAAGTAAAATTATAAATACACTTGCTTTACTTTTAAGTGTAACTGCTAATATTCCTATAATCAAACAAGAGAAAGTATATGGAATCCCTAATACTGAAAGAGTCTTGTTTCTAAATCTTTTGTGTATAACATTTTGAAGTCTTGAAAATATTGCTGCCATAATTTGAATAATTGCAAATACAATTCCAAAATATTGTTCTGGCAATTCTATTTGTTCTAAAACACCACTCCTAAAAGTTGTCATATTATATGTTAGTCCTGATATTATTCCAAAAAACAATAATAGGCATAACATTCTTTTTGACTTTTTTGTAAATATCATAGCATCTTTTAATTGTTTAAAATATTTTTTTGCTCCTTCTCGTCTGTCTATTTCTTCTCCCTTAATTTGTGTATGTCTAAATTTTGTAGATAATATTGTGGCAAATATATTTGTGATTAGACACAATATTATAGGAAAATATGGACTTATAACAAAAGTAAATCCTGCTATTAATGAAGTTATTGAATCTGCAATATAATACCTTGAAGCTCCTAGTCCATCAATTGCCGAATACAATTTTCCTCTTTGTTTTCCATGTGGTAAAGAGTCATATAATATGTTTGTTTCACAAATTCCTTTTATGACATATCCTATTGCATCAATAAAATAAGCTATTAATAATTGTGAATAACTTTTTGTAATTAATAGAATAAATATGAATATGCACATACATATATTAGCAAAAATCAAGCTATTTTTCTTTCCAAATCTATCAACTATCAACCCTATTGGGATTTGTAGTAAAAGACATGATGTTGTGAAAAATGCTTCTCCTAATAATACTTCAGAAGCGGAAAAGTTTTTGGCTTGTACTAAAAACAAAAATATTATTGAATAATAAAATAATAAATCCCATGAAATCATTTTATATATTGGGTATAGTCTTGCATTTATTTTTTTGTTTTGAATTTCCTTTGTTTTTTCCATATTTATTATTATTACTCCTTTTTATTTTTTATATAGTAAAAGGGTGAAAATATATTTTCACCTCTTTATTATAAGTTAGATTAATCTTTGTGTTTCTTTTGCTATCATAAGTTCTTCATTTGTTGGAACAACATATACTTTTATTTTTGAATCTGGAATAGATATTTCTTTTTCTTCTCCTCTCATATTGTTTGCGTCTATATCAATTTTAACTCCCATAAATTCAAGCTTTTCGCAAATTCCTCTTCTTATATTTATTTGGTTTTCTCCAACACCACCAGTAAATACAATATAATCTATTCCATTCATTGCAACTGCATATTTTGCTATATATGAAGCAATTTCATATTTGAATTTTTCCATTGCTATTTTTGCTCTTTCATTATTTTCATATGATGCAGCCTCAATTTCTCTAAAGTCTGGTGCTAAGCCAGATATTCCTTGTACTCCTGATTTTTTGTTTAACTCATCTTCAACTTGTTCTGCTGTCCAGCCTTCTTTTTTCATTAAAAATGTTACAACAGATGGGTCTAAATCTCCTGAACGTGTTACCATTGGGATTCCTGCAAGTGGTGTTAATCCCATACTTGTATCAACTGATTTTCCTCCTTCAACAGCACATATACTTGAACCTTGTCCTAAATGGCATGTAACTATTTTTAAATGATTTATATCTTTTTTTACTATTTCTGCTAATCTTTGTGATACATACATATGTGATGTTCCGTGAAATCCGTATTTTCTTATTCCATATTTTTTGTAATATTCATATGGAATTGGGTATATATATCTTTCTTTTGGCACTGTTTGATGAAATGCTGTATCAAATACGCCTACCATTGGCTTTCCTGGCATTACTTTTTTGCAAGCTTCTATTCCGATTATTCCAGCAGGATTATGTAATGGTGCTAAATCTATACATTCTTTTAATACTTCTACAACTTCATCTGTAATAATAACAGATTGATTTATTTTTTCTCCTCCATGTACTAATCTATGTCCTATTGCATTTATTTCATCTAAACTGTCTATTACTTTATATTCAGGGTTTATCAATTGTTTTAATGTAAAGTCTACTGCTTCTTCATGGTTTTTGGCAGGATGCTTTATTTCTATCTTTTGCCCATTTACTTTATGTGTTATAAATGCTTCATCTTCTCCTATTCTTTCATATTTACCAGATGCTAATACTTCTTCATTTTCCATATTTATCAATTGATATTTTAATGACGAACTTCCACAATTTAATACTAATATTTTCATTTTATTTCTTCCTTTCATTTTTTAATTATTTATAACTTTTTCAGTTTCTCTTGCTATCATTAGTTCCTCATTTGTTGGAACTACAAAAACTCTAACTTTTGAGTTTGGTGAAGAAATTTCTACTTCTTCTCCTTTTACATTATTTAATTTTCCGCTTATTTCAACACCTAAAACTTGAAGCATTTTGCAAATTTCACCTCTTGAATATGGTGATTTTTCTCCAACTCCTGCTGTAAATGTAAGAACATCAAGTCCTCCCATTGCAACTGCACATCTAGCAATATACCCAGCTATTGCATAATGGTATGAATCTAAAGCTAATTTTGCATGTTTCCCTCCTGCAAGAGCTTCAGTTTCAATATCTCTAAAATCTACTGAAACATTAGATACTCCAAATACACCAGATTCTTTATTTAATATTTCTTCAATATCATCAACATCTAATTCTTCTTTTTTCATTAAATATGTTACAACAGATGGGTCTAAATCTCCAGAACGTGTTCCCATAGGAATTCCTCCAAGCGGAGTTAATCCCATACTTGTTTCAACAGATTCTCCATTTTTTATGGCACATATACTTGCTCCTTGACCTAGATGACAATTTACTATTTTTAATTCTTTTATGTCTTTTCCAATAAGCTCTGCTACTCTATTTGCTACATATTGATGTGATGTTCCATGAAATCCATATTTTCGTATATGATATTTTTCATAATATTCATATGGTATTGGATATATGTATTTTTCTTTTGTTATTGTTTGATGAAATGCTGTGTCAAATACTGCTACCATTGGTTTTCCTGGTATGGCTTTTTGACATGCTTCAATTCCTAAAATTGCAGAAGGGTTATGTAATGGTGCTAAATCTTCATTTTCTTTAATATTTTTAATTACTTCATCTGTAATTAGAACTGCATCTCTAAATTTTTCTCCTCCATGTACTACTCTGTGTCCTATTGCGTCTAATTCATCTAAACTTTTAAATATCCCGTAATGGTCACTTGTTAATCTTTTCATTATAAATTGTATGGCTTTTTCATGATTTCTTGCAGGATGCTCAAATTTATGTTTTTCTCCATTAACTTTGTGTGTTAAAAATGCTCCTTGCTGTCCTATTCTTTCATAATATCCTTTTACTAACATTTCATTTGTTTTTGTATCTATTACTTGATACTTTATTGATGAACTTCCTGAATTTAAAACTAATATTTTCACATTTTCCTCCTATTTTTCTTGAGCTTGAACTGCTGTAATTGCTATAACTCCTGCTACATCTTGTGAATTACATCCTCTTGATAAATCATTTACAGGTTTTGCAATTCCTTGGCATAGTGGCCCATATGCTTCTGCTTTTGCTAATCTTTGTACTAATTTATATCCAATATTTCCGGCTCCTAAATCTGGAAATACTAATATATTTGCTTTACCTTTTAATGGACTATTTGGTGCCTTCATTTCTGCTACTTCTGGAACTATTGCTGCATCTAACTGTAGTTCTCCGTCTACTAATAGTTTCGGTTCTTTTTCTTTTACAAGCTTTGTTGCTTCTACTACTTTTTCAGTTGAAGCTGAGTGTGCACTTCCATATGTTGAATATGAAAGCATTGCAATTTTGGCTTCTTCTCCTACTAATTGCTTAAAACTTTTACTTGATGAAATTGCTATTTCTGATAGTTTTTCACTATCTGGTTCTTCATTTAACCCACTATCAGCAAATATAAATGTTCCATTTTCTCCATATTCACAATTTGGAACTACTAATATGAAAAATGCAGATACTAATTTTGTTCCTGGAGCTGTTTTTAATATTTGTAATGCTGGTCTTAATGTATCTGATGTTGAATGTATCGCACCTGATACTAATCCATCTGCTTCTCCTAATTTTACCATAATCATTCCAAAATATACTGGGTCAAGTATTAGTTTTTTTGCTTCTTCTTCTGTCATTCCTTTTGTTTTTCTAAGTTCATATAGTGTTTTTGCATATTCTTCTTTTTTATTAGATTTGATAGGGTCTATTATTTGTGTTTCTCCTATATCTATATTGTTTTCTTTTGCTTTTTCTTTTATTTTGTCTTCTTCTCCTATTAGTATTACTTTTGCATATTTTTCATTTTTTACAATTTGTGTTGCTTCTAAAATTCGAATGTCTGTTGCTTCTGGTAATACTATTGTTTTTAATTCTTTTTTTGCTCTTTTTTTTATTTGTTCTATAAATGACATGTCTTCCTCCTCATATAAAAGGTTTTATTTGTTTTTTCGAGTTTACTATATCATATTAAGAAAAAAAAGTCTAGTAAATTCAATAATCTTAATAATAAAAAAGACTAGAAAAATAAATTAATTTTCTGGTCTTTTGCCTTATTTTAAAAATAATTGTATCTATTGTTATTCATGTTCATATTCATATTTCCATAAAAACCTGTTGTAGAAATAGTAATAAATTTAATTGCATAAATGTCACAATAGACTAAACTGTCATTTTCAAATGATCTAAGTAATATGTAACTTTCTCCTACATCTTCTAATATTCCTATTCTATCTGTCATATTATTAGTTCCTATTAAAAATTCAACTCTCATTAATTTTCCAATTTGTTGTCTTAAAAAAGCGGGAGTATATATAGGGTTTGTAAAAATCTCTGGTGAATCTTGATTAATTTGAACATTTCTGTCCTCTCTTTTGTCTTGATTTTGTTTTTCTTCAATACTTGCCATAGAAATCTCCTTTCTGTGATTTTAACACTTGGTAAATATTATTTTTTATAATTAATTTACCTATTAGTTTTATCACTTCAATATGATTATATGCAAGTTGTTTGAATATGTGCATATTTTTCTGTTATTATAAATAATTTAAACTCCCATTATATTATATCCACTGTCTGCATAAATTACTTGACCTGTTATAGCATCTGACATGTTACTTAATAGGAATGTTGCAACATTTCCTACTTGTGTTGTTGTAACATTTCTATGTAATGGAGATTTTTCTTCTACAACATTCAAAATTGATGAAAAATCTTTAATTCCTTTTGCCGATAATGTTTTTATAGGTCCTGCTGAAATTGCATTTACTCTAATTCCATCTTTTCCTAAATTTTCAGCTAAATATCTCACACTTGCTTCTAATGCTGCTTTTGCAACACCCATTACATTATATCCATCTAGCACTTTTGTAGAACCATGATATGTTAGTGTGACTAAATTTGCATTTTCATTTAGTATATCTAATTCTTTTGCAATTCTTGAAATAAGTACAAAAGAGTAACTACTTACATCTAATGCATGTAAATATCCTTCTTTACTTGTATAAATAAAATCATTATGCAAATCTTCTGTTTTTGCATGTGCAATTGCATGTACTATTCCATCGATTTTTCCATTTTCTTCTTTTATTTTTGTAAATACTGATTTTACTATTTCATCTTCTGAAGCTCCATTTAATACATATGCCTTACTTCCCTTAAATTCTGCAATTAGTTCTTCTATTTTTTCTTTATTTTCTTCTCCCATGTACGTAAAAATTAGTTTTGCCCCATTTTCATAGGCTGATTTTGCAATTCCAAAAGCGATACTCCACTTGTTTCTTATTCCCATTATTAATATTTTTTTATCTTTTAATAACATTTTTCTTCCTCCTAAATTATTTTTTCACATTTTTTAAATATGCATAATTTCTCCCATATTTCTAAATTTTTCATATCTTTTTTGAACAATTATATCTTCACTTAATTTTTTCAGTTCATTTGTTGATGATATTATTTCTTTTTTTAAATTATTAGCGACTTTTTTAAAAGTTTCATTATCATCTTCTTGTGGTTCTTTTATAATTTTATCTATTACTTTTAAATTATACAAATCATTTGCAGTTAATTTCATTTTTTCTGCCGCTTCTTTTGCTCTTGTAGCATCTTTCCATAAAATACTACTATATCCTTCTGGAGAAAGAATTGAATAAATTGCATTTTCTAGCATAAATATTTTGTTTGCAACCCCAATTGCTAAAGCTCCTCCACTTGAACCTTCTCCTATTACTATTGATATTATTGGAGCTTTTAATCTTGCCATTTCAAACATAGACTTTGCTATTGCCTCTCCTTGTCCTCTTTCTTCTGCTCCAATTCCTGGATAAGCACCTTTTGTATCAATAAATGTAATTACAGGTCTATTAAATTTTTCAGCTTGTTTCATAAATCTTATTGCTTTTCTATAGCTTTCTGGGTTAGGCATTCCAAAATTTCTTTCTATATTTTCTTTTGTAGTTCTTCCTTTTTGTTCAGCAATTATTGTAAAATTTTGTTTTCCGATTTTTGCTAATCCACATACAATTGATTTATCATCTTTAAAGTTTCTGTCTCCATGTAATTCTATAAATTCATCAAAAATTTCGTCAATATAGTCAAGTGATGTTTTTCTTTTTGGGTTTCTTGCTATTTCTACTTTATCCCATGCAGTAACTTGTGTTGCCATTTTCCCCCTCCTTATATAAATTTAAATAAACTCTAATTTGATTTTTTATTGTTTATTTGTTAAATTGTATTAATTTATAGAGCATTTCTTTTAGATCTTTTCTTTCAACTATTTTATCTATAAATCCATGTTCTAATAAAAATTCTGCTGTTTGAAATCCTTCTGGTAATTCTTCTCCAATTGTTTGTTCAATAACCCTTTGTCCTGCAAATCCTATCATTGCATGAGGTTCTGCTAATATAATGTCTCCAAGACTTGCAAAAGAAGCAGTAACACCTCCATATGTAGGGTCTGTTAAAACAGATATATATAATAATCCAGCTTCATCAAGTTTTGTAAGTGCTGCTGTAGTTTTCGCCATTTGCATAAGTGAAATTATTCCTTCTTGCATTCTAGCACCACCTGACACTGAAAAAATTATAAGTGGTAAATGTTGTTTTATTGCTTCTTCTATTGAATATGTTATTTTTTCTCCTACAACAACTCCCATACTTCCCATAAAAAATCCACTATCCATTATACATATAACAACTTTTTCTCCATTTATTTCTCCAGTGCCACATGCAACAGCTTCTTCTAATCCTGTTTTTTCTCTTAATGTATTTAGTTTTTTAGGATAATCTTCAAAATTTAGCGGATTTGTTGTTTCTATTTTTAAATCAAATTTTTTATATGTTCCTTTATCAATTATTTGTTCTAGTCTTCTTCCTACATGCATTCTAAAATAATTTCCACAGTTTGGACAAATATTTAAGTTTTCTTTTATGCTTTCCTTGTACAATATTTCTTTACATTTTTCACACTTTATCCATTTTCCAACTGGGATATCTACATTCGATTTTTTATTTGTTGCAGGTGTTTCTCTTTTTTTTATTTTATCTACAACCATTTTTCTTCAATATATTGGTTTTATCCAATATCCTTTCTTTGTATATATTTAGTTTTGTTTTAATATTTCTTTTTCTATAAAAGATGTATCAAAATTTCCTCTTATGAAATTAGGATTTTTAATAATTTCAAATAGAAAATCTCTATTTGTATCAACCCCGTCTATTACTAATTCTTCAAGTGCTCTTTTCATTTTTGCAATTGCTTCATTTCTAGTAACTCCAAATGTTATAATTTTTGCTATCATTGAATCATAATTTGCTGGAATTGTGTATCCATTATAAATTGCTGTATCAACCCTAATTCCATTTCCTCCTGGCAAATTTACTTCTTTTATTTTTCCAGGACATGGCATAAAATTTTTTCTAGGATTTTCAGCATTTATTCTACACTCTAATGAATATCCTCTAAATTCAACATCTCTTTGTTTAACTTTTAATTTTTCTCCACCTGCTATTTTTATTTGTTCTTTTACAATATCTATTCCCGTACGCATTTCTGTTATAGGATGTTCTACTTGAATTCTTGTATTCATTTCCATGAAGTAAAAATTTTTATCACTGTCTAGTAAAAATTCTACTGTTCCACAACTTGTGTATCCTGCAACTTTAGCAGCTTTTATAGCAGTATTTCCCATTTTGTTTCTAATTTTATCATCAATTGCAGTTGATGGTGTTTCTTCTATTATTTTTTGATGTTTTCTTTGTATTGAACAGTCTCTTTCTCCTAAATGAATAATATTACCATATTCATCTGATAATATTTGTATTTCCACATGTCTTGGATTTTTTATATATTTTTCTATATAAATTTCATCATCTGAAAAGGAAATTTTTGCTTCTTGTTTTACTATATTGTAATTACTTTCAAGTTCTTCTTCATTATTTGCTATTCTTATTCCTTTTCCTCCACCTCCTGCTGCCGCTTTTAAAATAACAGGATATCCTATATTTTCTGCTATCATTATTGCATCTTTTAGTCCTTTAATGCTTCCCTCTGAACCAGGAATTACAGGTACACCTGCTTCTTTCATCATTTTTTTTGCATTTGATTTATTTCCTAATAAATCTATTACTTTTGAATTTGGTCCAATAAATTTTATATTTGATTCTTCACAAATTTTAGCAAATTGAGAATTTTCAGATAGAAAACCAAATCCAGGATGAATACTATCTGCTCCTGTTATATATGCTGCTTCAATTATATTTTTTATATTCAAATAACTTTTAGATGATTGTGCTGGTCCTATACAAATTGCTTCATCTGCAAGTTTTGTATGTAATGCATCTTTATCTGCTTCTGAATATACTGCAACTGTTTTTATATTCATTTCTTTACAAGCTCTTATTATTCTTACAGCTATTTCTCCTCTATTTGCTATTAAAATTTTGTTCATTTTCTACATTCCTTTCTAAATGCATTTTTTCTTTATACTACTGCAAAAGTTAATTCTCCCTTTGCTACAATTTTTTCATCAACTGTAGCAATTGCTTCGCCAATTCCAATAGGACCTTTTCTTTTTATTATTTTAACTTCCAATTTCATTCTATCTCCAGGTACTACAACTTTTTTAAATTTCATCTTATCAATTCCTCCAAATAATGCATTTTTTCCTTTATTTTCTTCCATTGAAAGAATTGCAACTGCTCCTGTTTGAGCAAGTGACTCTGTAATTAAAACTCCTGGCATTATAGGATTACCTGGAAAATGTCCTTTAAAATACCATTCTTTTTCATCTACATTTTTGTATGCTATTGCAGATTCTCCTGGTACATATTTTTCTACTTCATCTATCATTAAGAATGGTTCTCTTTGAGGAATAATCCTTTTTATTTCTTCTTTATTTAACATTTTACTTTCTCCTTATAAATATTTATTCTATTTTAACTAAAGGAGTTCCATATTCAACTGTTTCTCCGTCTTTTACTAATATTTCGGTAACTTTCCCTGAATATTCTGATTCTATTTCATTCATTAATTTCATTGCTTCTATTATGCAAAGAGTTTCTCCTTTTTTTACCTGTTTTCCTATCTCAATATATGGCTTAGAAGTTGGAGAAGGTTTTAAATAAAATGTTCCTACCATAGGTGATTTTACGATTTTTCCGGTTTTGGAATCTTCATTTTGTTTGATTTCTATATTCTCTGTTTCTACATTTATTAGTTGACTATTTTCTATTTTTGTATTTTTTATATTTTCTTCTTTATTTACAGCTGTTGTTTCTTTTTTCATACTAATTTTAGTTCCGTCTGGAAAATCAATATCAATTGCTGTTAGTTTCGAATTTCCCATGTCTTCCATTAGTTGTTTTATTTTTTCATATTCCATTACTTTATACTCCTTCTATTTTTTTCATAATGATACATGCATTATGTCCACCAAATCCTAAAGAATTAGACATTACTATATTTAAGTTTGCTTTTCTTGGTTCATTTGGCACAATATCTAAATCACATTCTTCATCTTTTTCTTTATAATTTATTGTTGGAGGAACTAATTGTTTTTCAATTGCTTTTGCACAAATTACAGCTTCAACTCCTCCAGCAGCCCCTAATAAATGTCCTATATTTCCTTTTATAGAACTTACCATTACTCTTTTGCTTGCATCTCCAAGTGCAGTTTTTATTGCCATGGTCTCTGTACTATCATTTAAGTGTGTTGATGTACCATGTGCATTTATATAATTTATGTCTGTTGGTTTTATTTTTGCATCATCTATTGCTCTTATCATTGCTTTTGCACCACATTCTCCATCTGGACATGGTGATGTTATATGATATGCATCAGTTGTTGAACCAAATCCTATTATTTCTGCATATATTTTAGCTCCTCTTTTTTTTGCATGTTCATATTCTTCTAATACAATAATTCCAGCTCCTTCTCCCATTACAAATCCACATCTTTCTTTATCAAAAGGGATACTTGCTCTTGTTTTGTCTGTTTTTGTACATAGTGCTTTCATATTTTCAAAACCGGCTATTCCAACATGGCATATTGATGCTTCTGATCCTCCTGCTAATATAACATCTTCATATCCATGTTTTATTGTTTTATACGCTTCACCTATTGCATGTGTTGATGAAGCACATGCAGTTAAAATTGACATTGATTCTCCTTTAAATCCGAATTCTATTGCTACATTTCCTGCTGGCATATTTGCTATTGACATCGGAATAAACATTGGAGATACTCTTGTATTTCCTTTTTTACAGTTTATATCACATTGTTCTTGTATTGTTTGTAATCCTCCAATTCCTGAACTCACAAATGTTCCGACTCTATCAAAATTTGTATTTTCTTTAGTTATTCCACTATCTTTAACAGCTTCTCTTGCAGCAATTACTGCAAATTGTGAAGATTTATCAAATCTTTTGGCTTGTTTTTGTTCGAAATAGTCTAATGGATTATATTCTTTTACTTCACCTGCTAATTTTGTTTTAAAAGTTGTTGTATCAAATTCTGTGATTTCACTGATTCCACACTTTTTATTTTCTATACCATTCCATGTTTCTTTTACATTTTTTCCTATTGGAGTTATTGTTCCAAGACCTGTTATTACTACTCTTTTTTCCATTTTATTATAATTCCCTTCATTATATTTTCTATATTACCATTCCGCCATCAATGTTTATTACTTGACCTGTAATATATGAACTATCTTCAGATGCAAGAAATTTAACAACATTTGCAACATCTTGAGGTGTTCCCATTCTTTTTAGAGGAATAGATTTTGAAATTTCATTCTTTATTTCATCTTTTAAAGTTTCTGTCATCTGAGTTGTAATAAATCCTGGTGCTATTGCATTTACTAAGATATTTCTTGATGCAACTTCTTTTGCTAAACTTTTAGTAAAACCTATAATACCTGCTTTTGAAGCAGAATAATTAGTTTGACCTGCATTTCCAACAATTCCTACAACAGATGAAACATTTATTATTCTTCCAGAATGTGCTTTCATCATATGGCTAATAACATTTTGAGTGACATTAAATGTTCCACATAAATTGGTATTAATCACACTTTCAAAATCTTCTTTTTTCATTCTTGCAAGTAACATATCTTTTGTTATTCCTGCATTATTAACTAAAACATCAATTTTCCCATATTCTTGAATAATTTCTTTTATAAATCTTTGACAATCGTCAAATTTTGATATATCTCCTTGTACTGCAAAGAATTTTACATTATTTTCTTCTATCTGTTTTTTTATTTCTTTTAATTCTTCATTTTCTTTTCTATAATTTATAGCTATATTATATCCGTTTTGGGCTAATGTTAATGCTATTTGTTTTCCAATTCCTCGTGTAGCTCCTGTTATTAATGCAACTTTATCCATTTTTTATATTTAGATGATAATATAATTTTATCATCTTCTCCTTTCTTATATTTTTTGTAAATTCATACTTACTTTTCTGACTTTATATTTTTTATAGTTTCTTCTAAGTTTAAACAATTACTCGTATTATATATTTTTATTTTTTTATCTGTTGATGTTCTTTTTACAAAACCAGATAAAGTTTTTCCTGGTCCAACTTCAATAAATGTGTCAATACCATCTGATATCATATTTTCTAATGTTTTTGAAAATCTTACTGGATTTATTATATGTTTTGCTAATATTTTTCTTATATCATCTGTGTCATTGTATTCTTCTCCGTCAAGATTTTTTATAACTTTTGTTTCAAATTTATTTATTGTTATTTTTTCAAGTTCTTTTTCTAAAGCATTAGCACTCTCTTTTAGTTTTTCTGTATGAAATGGTCCTGCCGTTTTAAGTATCATTATTTTTTTTATTCCCATCTCTTTTGCAATTTGCTCTGCTTCTAATATCGCACTTTTTTCTCCAGAAATAGCAATTTGTCCTGAGCAGTTATAATTTGCGGGAACAACAAATCCTGATTTTACTTTTTGGCAAATTTCTTCCACAACCTCTTCTGTTACACCTAATAGTGCTGCCATTTGCCACTCTCCTTTAGGTGATAAATTTTGCATATATTCTCCCCTTTTTTGCACTATTTTTACTCCATCCTCAAATGAAATAGCTTTACTATTTATTAATGCTGTATATTCTCCAAGACTTAGTCCTGCTGTTTCTTCTGCTTTTATACCATTTTCAGCTAATATTCTTAAAATTGCTAGACTTTCTGTTAAAACTGCGAGTTGCGTATTTTTAGTTTCATTTAGTGTTTCTTCTGGTCCTTCAAATGATATTTTTGCAATATCTATTCCTGTAATTTCTTGTATTTTATTATATATTTCCCTTGATGTTTCATATTTATCATATATATCTTTTCCCATTCCTACACTCTGAGAGCCTTGACCTGGAAATAAAAAACCTATTTTCATTATAAATCTCCTTTTCAAATTTATTACAAAATTCTGCTATGAATTCTTTTGAATCTATTTTTATATTAAATTCTTTTTTTATTGATGTTGCAATGTCTTTTATGTCTTCTGTAAAATTTGTTTTATTAGTATTTATTCCAATTCCAACTACTATACATTTTGCATATTCACCTTTAATTTTTGTTTGTGTAAGTATTCCTCCAACTTTTTTATTTTTAAACATAATATCATTTGGCTTTTTAATTTCTAAATTAATTTTATATTTTTCTCTAAATATTTTTACTATAATTTCTGCAATTTCTATGGTTATTCCGTTTAGTTTTTCTATTTTGCAATTTAATTTTAGAAAAAATGAAAATGCTATATTATCTGTTTCATCTGTGCGCCAAATTCTTCCATGTGTTCCTTTTCCTGCTGTTTGAATGTCTGCTATTACGAGAGTTCCATTTTTAATATTTTTGTTTTTTACTAATCTCCAAATTTCATCTTGAGTTGAATCTATTTGCAAATAATAAATTGTGTTTTTGGCTAATATTTTTGTTTTTAGATTTTCAAGCTTCATTAAATTTTTTCCTTTCTTTTCATAAAAAGCTTTTTATCTATCTTTCTTGTCTTCTTGTAATTTATTTACTAATTCTAAATTGTCTTGTCTTTTTATTTTGTTTGTTGTTGTTTTTATTAATGGATTTTCTGTTAATAACATACCTCTTATTGACTTATATCTTGGCATTGTTTGATTTATTTCTTTGATTTTTTTTGAAATAGCTTGTTTTATTTCTTCTTCTGTTTTTGCTTGATATACTTCTTGCATTATTTCTTTGTCATATACTATTAATACATTTATTTTTATATTTTCTTTATCGTCTGTTTGTTGCTTTCCAAATATAAAGCTTTCTTTTACTCCTTCTATTTTGTTTACTAAGTTTTCCATTTCTTCTGGAAAAATATTTTTACCATTTTTTAAAACTATTACACTTTTCTTTCTACCACAAATATATATATATCCTTCTTCATCTATTTTTGCTAAATCTCCTGTGTAAAACCAACCATCTTTAATTGCTTCTTTTGTTGCTTCTTTATCTCCATAATATTCAAGCATTACATTTGGACCTTTTACTAATAGTTCTCCAATATCTTCTTGATTTTTATTTATTATTTTTACATCAACACTTGGCACTGCTTTTCCTATTGAGCCTATTTTATGGAATTTATCACTTCCAACTCCTACAACTGGTGATGTTTCTGTCAGTCCATATCCTTGAACTAAATTTAATCCTAGCATTCTATATTTTTCCTCTATTTTAGGGTCTAATGCAGCTGCTCCACTTAGTAATAATTTAATTTTTCCTCCAAGCATATTGTGTATATCTTTAAACATTTCTCTTTTTTGTTCCATTGTTAAATTTTTATACTTTTCTTCTTTTTCTAATATTTCTTGCAATTTTCCTTGCTTTTCTAATTGTTTTCTTATCATCATAAAAATTCTTTCATATATTGCAGGAACACATGCCATTACTGTTACGTGATATTCATTCAAATTTTCAACCACATGTCTTATTCCGTCACAAAATACAGTTTGTGCACCTTTATATAAAGAAAATAAAAATCCCACTGTACATTCGAAAACATGATGTATTGGTAATATTGAAAGTAGTGTATCTTCTGATGTAACATTTAAAACACTTCCTATATCCATTAAATTTGAACATATATTTTTATGTGATAATGCTACTACTTTTGATTTTGATGTTGTTCCAGATGTAAATAGCATTATACTCATTTCATTTGGATTTATTTGTGCATTTAAAAATTCTTCATTTCCTTCTTGTATTAATTTTTTTCCATTTTCTATTAATTCTTTTTGTGAATAAATTCCCTCTCTGTGTTTTGTTGAATCCATAGATATTAAATGTTTTAGTTTATTTTTTTCGTTATATCTTATTTTTTCAATTGATTTAGCATATTTTTCTGAATAAAATATTGCTTCTATGTCTGACCTTTCTATTAATGTTTCTAATTCATTTTCCGGTAAAGACTTATCTAATGGAACTACTATTCCTGTTCCACAAACTATTGATAAATATGCAATTTCCCATTCATATCTATTTTCTCCTATTATTGCAATTCTTTTATTTTTTAATCCTATGTCTATTAATGCTGTTCCTAAACAGTCTACCATATCTCTTACTTCTTTATGTGTATATATTTGGTATTTTCCTTCTTCTATTTTTATTTTATATGCTGGTTTTTCACTATACATTTTTTTTGTTTTGTTTAACATATCTTTTAAATCTGTAATTTCTAAATAATTATATATTCTTTCGTTCATACTCTATAATCCCTTTCTAACTAATAAGGCTATATCAGAACGATTTTATGATTTGTTCTAATTTTTTAGTAGCCTTATTTATTAATTGTTTTTATATCATAAAATCGTTTCAAAGTCTTTAGACTGAAAGGTCGGTATAATGTGTTTTTGCAAAAAAAAAATCAAATATAAAGTTTTTATCTTTAAATATTTGATTTTTTGTTTTTTATATTAAAATAATGTTTTTATTTTTTTTATTAAATAATGGCTTCCTCCAAGGTCTCTTCCATTTTCCACCATACTTATTACTAATAATTGGTTATTATTAGTATCAGTAGTAAAGCAGTCAAACCAACTTAATACATCTGCCTTATCTTCTTTTGAATCTTTTAGTTCTGCCGTTCCTGTTTTTCCCGCAATTGTTCTAGTAGAAATTTTCATATCTTTTGCAGTTCCTTTTGGATCTTCAACAACTTGTATTAAGTCTTCTTCTATAATTTTTGCTGCTTCTTTTGAGAATGCATTTTCTACTAAATATTCAACTGTATTGTCTGCTTTCTTTTCTAAATATGGCTTTATCATATTTCCGTCATTCGCAAATGCTGAATATATAGATGCCATATGTATTGGATTTACAAGAATTTCTCCTTGTCCATATCCACTATCTGCAAGTAATTTTTCAGATGAAATTTTTCCATTGTTTGAGTATTGAGATTTTGTTATATTCATTAAAAATTCTATATTTTCTTCAAATTTTATTTTGTCAAGTCCGCTTGTGAAGCTCTTGTTTCCTATTTTTAATGTTGCTTGTGCAAAATATATATTATCTGAATTTATTAATGCATTTCTTAAATTTTTAGGTCCTTCGTATGGAGTTAATGTTGTTATATCATATTTTCCCCATCCTTCTTTTTTCCAACTTAGCCCACTATATGTAAATGTATCATTTTCACTTAAAGTTCCTGTTGTTAGGCCTATTGCTCCTGTTATTGGTTTAAATGTAGAGCCTGGGCAGTAACTTTGTAAGTATCTTGCTAACATTGGATTTTTTGGATTGTTTTTTATTTCGTTCCATTCATTTGTGTTCATTCCTAATACAAATTTATTTGGGTCATATGATGGTGTACTTACTAATGCTGATAATGCTCCTGTTTTTGGGTGCATTACTACAAATAAGCCTGCATCTTCTTTTAATTCGTTATATAATTTTTTTTGAATTTCTGAATCTATTGTTAGTGTTATGTTTTCTCCATTTTTTACAGTTATTTCTGAAATGATTGCTTTTGGATTTTTTTCTTTGTCTTCTATATATATTTTTATTCCATCTGTTCCTCGTAGTCTATCTTCAAAAATTTTTTCAAGTCCTGCTTTTCCTATAAGGCTTGTTTCTGTATATCCTTTTTCTGGATTTTTTTCAATGTCTTCTGCTGTTGCTGTTTGTACATATCCTATTAGTTGTGCTGCTGATTCCCCTAGTGGATATGTTCTTGTTTGTGTTGAGTTTATTTTTACTCCTGGTATTTGTGTTAATTCATCTTTTAGCTCTTTTTCTGCTAATCCAATTTTCTTTAATGGAACAAATATATCTTCTTTTACCCATGATGCTGATAGTGCTTTGTTTATTGTTTCTGTTGAAATTTCTAATAATTCTGATATTTTTTCTATGTTTGCTTCTTTATTTTCTCCAAGTTTTCCAGGAACAATTCCTACTGATAATGCTGTTCCTGTTCCTGCTAGCATATTTCCATTTTTATCATATATTATTCCTCTTGATGCTGTTATATTTTTTACTCTTACTTTGTCTGTATTACTTAGTTGTGGATATATCAAACTTGAATTCCAATTAATTGAATATCCTTTTTCTTCGTTTTTATTAAGTCTAACTATGTTTGAAAATTCTACATTTCCTGCTGATGTTTCCATTTTACTATTGTATGTTATCTTGCTTGTAGATGAGTTTTCTTCTTCTATGTTTGTTATTTCTATTTTCATATTTTTCATGTCTATTCCACTGTAAATATTTTTATTTCGTGATATGAAATTTTCTTGTGATATTTGTTCTTTTGATTCTTGTGTTAACATTTCATACATTTCTTCATATTTTTGCTCATTTATATATGATATGTATTTGTTCCAAATTTCTTCTGGTTTTACTTTATTTTTGTTTAATGCTATATATGCAAAAATTCCTCCAGATATTAATGCAATTAGTGTTATTGTTATTATAATTCCTATTAATATTTTTTTGTTCATTTATTTTTCCCCCTTATTATTTGAGGTAGTGGTAACTGATTCTATAATTTACACTACTGTGTTTAAATTTTATCATATCTTTTTTGATTATACAATATTTTTTCTATTTTACTTCTTTATTACTAGAGGTCTTTTAGTTTTATACTTTTTCCAAAATTTAATTTTCCTGCCCTTGTTATACTGTTATACCCATATTTTTGCTTAAGTTCATCCATAACCTTGTCTATTTTTTCTTGTTTTTCATCATCTTTTTCTCCAAATAGTGAGAGTTGTTTCTCGTTTTTTTCTATTAAATTGTCAACTCTCATTCCTATTAGTCTTATTTGCGTTCCTGGTGTGTACATTTCTTCTAGTAGAGATTTTGCTTCTAAATAGATGTTTTTTGTGTTTGATGTTGCTTCTTTTAGTTTCCTTTGGTGTGATTTGTCTTCAAAGTTTTTGGTTCTTAATTGTACATTTACTACATTTGCTAACATTTCATATTTTCTTAGTCTATATGTTACTTGCTCTGTTAATGTTAATAATATTTCTTCTAGTTTTCCAATATCTGTTATATCTACTGATAGTGTTGTGGAATTCCCTATTCCTTTTGGTTTTTCGGTTTTGTATTTTACTTCTGAATTGTCTATCCCATTTGCATATTCCCACATCATTAAACCGTGTTTTCCAAATTTTTTTATCATAATTTCTTTGTCTGCTTTTGCTAGTTCTCCTATTGTTTTTATTCTCATATTGTATAATTTTGGTATTGTTTTTTTCCCTAGCATTAATAGTTCTGATACTGGTAATTTCCACATTTTACTTTCTATTTCTTCTTCAAATAGTGTATGTACTTTGTCTGGTTTTGTAAAGTCTGATGCCATTTTTGCTAATAGTTTGTTATGAGCTACTCCTACATTTACAGTAAATCCTAATTCTTTTTTTACTTTTTCTTTTATTTCATTTGCTTTTTTTATTAGTGTTTCTCCGGCTAAATAGTCTGTCATGTCTAAAAAGCATTCATCTATGCTGAATCTTTCTATTTTGTCTGTGTATTGGAGTAGTAATTGATATAAATTATTTGAGCATTTTTTATATAATTTATAGTCCATTGGATATACTTGTAATCTTGGGCATTTCATTCTTGCTTGATATAATGTTTCTCCTGTTGATATTCCAAACATTTTGGCTTTTGGACTTTTGGCTAATACTATTCCTGCTCTTCTATTTTCGTCTCCTCCTATTACTGAGGCTATTTCTCTTATGTCTATTTTACTTCCTTGTTTTAACATTTCTACTGCTGTCCAACTTAAGAATGCATTGTTTACATCTACATGTAATATTTGCCTTTCCATAATATCACCACTTGGTTTACATTTTATCAAACGTTCGTTCTTTTGTCAAGTTTTTCTTATATATTAAAATTGGTTTTTGTGTGCAATCATAACACATATAAAACAATGGATTTTCGTTATTCATAAAAAAAATTAGTTGCTTTTATTGCAACTAATTTTTTTACTATTTTGCGTAATCTACTACTCTTGTTTCTCTAATTATGTTTACTTTTATTTGTCCCGGATAATCCATTTCATCCTCAATTTTCTTAGATACATCTCTCGCAAGTAATGTCATTTTGTCATCAGAAACTTTTTCTGGTTTAACTATTATTCTAACTTCTCTTCCTGCTTGTATTGCAAATGATTTTTCTACTCCTTCAAATGAGTCTGCTATGGCTTCTAAATTTTCTAGTCTTTTTATGTACGCTTCTAATGTTTCTCTTCTTGCTCCTGGTCTTGATGCTGAAATTGCATCTGCTGCTTGTACTAATACTGCTTCTAATGTTAATGCTTCTACGTCTCCATGATGTGCTTCTACTGCATTTATTACTGTTGGATTTTCTTTGAATTTTTTTAATATGTCTACTCCTATTTCAACATGTGTTCCTTCCATATCATGGTCTAGTGCTTTTCCTATGTCATGTAATAGCCCTGCTCTACGAGCAATTTTAGGGTCTAATCCTAGCTCTTCTGCCATTATTCTTGCTAAGTTTGAAACTTCTATTGAATGGTTTAATACGTTTTGACCATAACTTGTCCTATATTTTAATTTTCCTATTAGTTTTATTAGTTCTGGGTTTAAACCTATTACTCCTGTTTCTAATACTGCTCTTTCACCTTCTGATTTGATAGTTTCTGCTAGTTCTTCTTTTGCTTTTTCTACCATTTCTTCAATTTTTGCTGGATGAATTCTTCCATCGTCTATTAATTTTTCAAGAGCTATTCTTGCTACTTCTCTTCTTAATGGATCAAATCCTGATAAGATTACAGCTTCAGGTGTATCATCTATTATTAGGTCTATTCCTGTTAATGTTTCTAATGCTTTTATGTTTCTTCCTTCTCTTCCTATTATTCTTCCTTTTATTTCATCTGATGGAAGTGGTACTATTGATACAGTAGTTTCTGCTGAATGGTCTGCAGCACATTTTTGAATTGCATAACTTATTACTTCTCTTGCATTTTTTCCAGCTTCTTCTTTTGCTTTTTGCTCTAATTCTCTTATTATTGAAGCTTTTTCAGTTGTTATTTCTTGTTCAACTGTTTCTAATAATTCTTTTTTTGCTTCTTCTTGTGTAAGTTTAGCAATTTCTTGAAGTACTTCCATTTGCTTTGTGTATAAATTTTCTACTTCATTTTTCCTGTCTCTTATTGATTGTTCTTCTCTTTCTAGCTCTTTTTCCTTTTTTTCAAAATTGTCTGAACGTTTTTCTAAATTTTCTTCTTTTTGAATGATTCTGCTTTCTTGCTTTTGAATTTCGCCTCTTCTTTCTTTAATCTCTTGGTCTAGTTCTGCTCTAGCATTCATAATTTCTTCTTTGGCTTTAAAGATTTCTTCTTTTTTTAAATTTTCTGCTTCTATTTTTGCTAAATCTACTAGTCTTTTGGCTTCTTGTTCTGCTCCATTTATTTTGCTTTCGGCAATTTTTTTTCTAACTATAAAACCTACTAGTGTTCCTATTACTAATGAGATTAAGATAGCGGCTACTATGATTAAAATGTTATCCATAATCATACACCTCTTTCTTATTTAATTTTCAATGTTCGAATAAATATATGTTTTTTTATTATCTTTTTATATATTTTTTCAACCTATTATATTTTATAATTATTATTGTAAACTGTCAAGTATTTTTGAAAAACTCTTTGCATTTTTTTTATAGTGCGATAAAATATTATTGGAGTTGATATTTATGAAAAAGGAAACATTTTTAACTAAATTTATTATTATTTTATTTATAATTATTGCATTCTTATTATATACAATTATTAAATTAAATAATACAAATAAATTCCTAGAAAAAAACTTTCAATTTATTCTAATATGATTGATGATAAGAAAGAAATTTATGATTTGAAACAAGAGCCAAATAATTCCCTCGATACAAAAATTAATAATATAGATATTGAAAAAGATGATGAATCAATATTCCAAAACTCTTCTATAGAAGGTCTAACACCTTTTTCAGAAGATGAAGCAATACGAATATGGGAAGAATATAAAAAAATATATTGTTAGATAATCTAAATAGTTTTAAATTCGAAAAATTGGAAATAGGAAATGTAAAACCTACTAATTGTTTTACAGCTGGATCCGCTCAAGAAACTAAAACTGCTGATTTTGAAAGAAAGGCATATATATTATATTATACTACAGATAATAAATTAGAAAATGTTGTAGGATATGTAGATTACTATACAGGAAAGTCATCGGAGGTTATTATTCAGGTATCTAAATCTATATCTTCAACCAAAAGAAGTTTTGTTGGAGAGGGTATTTAACTTTTCTTCAATAGGTATTAGTTTTCTAATATCTACTTCTTTACTATTTTCTTTATAAACCATTTCAATATTTATATAACCTTTATCTTTTAATGAATTTACTAGCTTTGATACTTGTGTTACTGAGATATTTAAAAGTTCGCTTATAGTTTTATTGGTACAAAAGTGTAGATTTTAAAGTTGAAGTAATATAAGTTTATATCTTAAAAATGTAGATAAAAAATTTCCATAAAAATAAGCCTTAGATTTATTTCTAAATCTAAAGCTTTTTCTTTTTTAAATTTTTGCGACAGTGTCGCAAAAATTTAATTTACTCTTTTTCTTCGTTTTTAC
>CAUWAY010000009.1:0-52216 GCA_963556905.1 uncultured Clostridia bacterium
TCAGTGATTCTAACCATTTGCATTTTATTCTATCTTTAATGAATATAATTAAAGACATCAAAAAAATCCTGAACTTATTATGGTTCTAGGATTTCTTTTTATATATTTTTTTGTTTTTTATTATGTTTTTCCAAAAAGATTTACAAATTATTTTTCTTAATCTATTGATTTTATTACTATTTAATGATATATTACTTTTATAAAAATTGTCCTTAATTATATTCATTAAGGACATTATTTTTTATTTCATATATTTAATTTCAAAAATTGTTCCACTATTTAATTTAGAACTACACAAAATATATCCATTATCTTTTTCTATAATTGATTTAGCCAAAGCAAGACCTATTCCTACACTATTTTTACTTGAGTTTTTCCCTTTATAAAACCTTTCAAAAATATGTTTAATATCCTCTTTTTCTATTCCAATTCCTTCATCTTTTATTATTATCTTTGTATAAAAATTATTTTCTTCAAAATCTATATATATGTTTTTATTTTCAGGTGTATGTTCAATACAATTTTTTACAATATTAGTAATAGCTTCTAACTGCCAATTATAATCACCTATAAATTTAACTTTTTCATTATCATTTTCTCGTTTTTCTTTAACTATAACTTGTTGTTGTTTTATGTCTAATGGTATCATTAAATTTTGTATAACATTATCAATTAAATCTCTTACATCAATTTCCCTTTTTACAAATATAGCAGTATCAGAATCTAATTTAGACAATTTAAGTAAAGAAATAACTAACCAATTTATCCATTCAATTTGTCTATTTATTTCATACATAAATTTTTGCCTTGTACTATTGTCCATATTAGGATTTTTAATTATATTATCTAACATTATTGAAATAGAAGTTAAAGGCGTTTTTACTTGATGTGATATATCTTCAAGTGAAACTTGTAGTGCTTTTTTATCTTTTAAAGAAGTCTCTGCTTGTTCTTTTAGCATTACTGTAATTTTGTATAATTCATTACTCAAATTGCTTAATTCATCTTCTGAATTTTTTTCTATTTGTAAGTTGTAATTTTTTTTATTTATTTCTTCTATGTATTTTATGATATTTTGAATTTTTCTTTTTCTTATTTTAGAATTTGTAAATAATATACAAACTATAATTGTACATAATATCATTATACTAATTATATTTATTAATATTGTACTTTTTTTATATTCTTCAATTCCACATATTACAGAAGTTTCTTCAATATTTATTCCATACTTTTCTAAAATATCTTCTCCTATTTTTGTTGAATCTTTTTTTCTATTTAATATCTCTATTAATTCCTCTTCTTTTACCTTTGGATATTTTTCACTTATTTCTCCTAAAATATTTGCTAATACTTCATTTGTTTTACTTTGATATTCATCATATTTTTTTATAGTCATTATTACATTAAATGTTATTACTAATACTACTGATATTAATATAATAATTATTAATTTACTTTTTTTCATTTTTACATTCCTTATATTTTTTATTATTCTACAACTCTGTATCCAATTCCTCTAACCGTTTGTATAATTTTTCCGTCTTTATCATCTATTTTTTCTCTTATTCTTTTAATATATACTGTAAGTGTGTTATCATTTACAAAGTTTCCTGCTACATCCCAAATTTTATCTAAAATTTGCTCCCTTGTCACTAAAAGCCCTTTATTAGTAAATAGAAGTACTAATATTTTATATTCTAAACTCGTAAAAACTATTTCTTCATCATCTTTATATACTTTTGCTATATTATCATCAATTACGATATTTTGACATCTAATTTGTTTTTTATTACTTATATTTTTTTCATATCTTCTAAGTACACTATTTATTCTTGAAATTAATTCTCTTGTTCTAAAAGGTTTTACTACATAATCATCAGCTCCCATATCTAAACCTTGTACAACATCTGTTTCTTCATCTCTTGCCGTTAAAAATATTACTGGCAAATTTTCTTTTTCTTTTATTTTTTTACATATTTCATATCCTTCTCCATCAGGTAATGATATGTCTAATAAATAAATATCATATTGTTGTTTATTCATTTTATTTATTGCAGTTACTATGTTTTGGGCTGAATCTACTTGAAAATTTTCTTGTTCTAATGTATATTTTAATCCCATTATTATTGTTTCATTATCTTCTACTAGCAATATTCTTTTCATCTTTTTTTCCTTTCCAAAGCAATTTTATAAAAAGTGCTCCTACAATAGCAGGAGCGTTTTTATAATGTTTTTCTACTAGAACTTGAATTTTCATTTTTTCGTTTATAATCTAAATGCGATATTATTATACCATTATTTTTTATATTATTCAAGCATAAATTACATTTTTTGTATTTAGAGAAATTAAACAATTTGGTTGCTTTTGTTTTTATTTTAGTATATAATATTTTTATACTTATGAATTTAATTTAGAGAGGGGTACTAATGGAACATTGGAGTGTTGATGATTATAAAAATTTTACAAATGGAAAAATAAAAAAAAGTAAATATAGAGCAAATAAAACGTCTATTGATGGTCACACATTTGACAGCCAAAAAGAGGCTGATTATTATTGTCAATTAAAATTACGCCTTCAAGCAAAAGAAATTAATGGATTTTGTTTGCAGCCTACTTTTATGCTTGCTCCTGGTTTAAAGTATAGAGCAGATTTTATTGTTTTTAATAAAGATAACTCTTATGAAATCATTGATGTTAAAGGTATTAGAACCAAAGAGTATATAGCTAAGAAAAAAGTTTTTGAAGATAAATATAATATGAAAATAAAAGAAATATAGCTTGTTTTCTTACTATATTTCTTTTTTATTTCAATTTTATATAAAGTAAATCTGTAAGCCGGGTTCTGTCATTTAAAATAGTCATTTATCTAGGATATATATTGCTATATATCTCAAGCCACGCAATTTGGAAGATGCCGAGCAGGCTTAATCTTCTACTTAGGTGTTGCTCCAGATGGGGTTTACACTGACCTAGTATGTCACCATACTAGCGGTGAGCTCTTGCCTCGCCTTTTCATCCTTACCATCTAAAATGGCGGTTATTTTCTGTTGCACTTTCCTTAAGGTTTCCCTCACTAGACGTTATCTAGCATCTTTGCTCTTTGGAGCCCGGACTTTCCTCTCGTAGTTCTTTTCAGAAATCTACCAGCGACTATTTAATTTACTCATTTTTTATTATACCATTTTTTATTATAGTTGTAAAGATATATTTAGTAAAAGCTCACTTTATGTGAGCTTTTATGTTTATTCTGTTTTTGTTTTTTCTTCTTCTTTTTTTGGTTCTTTTAATTTTAAGACTTCTTCATAAAAACATGTATATGATGTTTGCATATATGGTGCTAACCATAAAAGTCCTATTCCAAATGAAAATACACAAAGCACTGCCCAACCTATGAAAGATAATGATAGTACAAAATAGTCTCCTCTATGTCCGTACATTAATTGTGCACTTCTATTTACAACTTCTAGTGAAGACATTTCTGGATTATCATATGCAACCATAAATGTTAGTGTATATAATAAACCTATTACTACAGAATAAAATATTCCTATTATATATACTATAATTGCAGTAATAAATAGTGGTGTTGTCATACCATTTCCATTAACTAATGCCAATATTATTGTTCCAAATAAAGATATACTTACTACTAAGCATATTATTGGTAAAATCATTTTTAGTACTATCCTTAATTGTAATTTCCATGCTCTTCCAAAGTTTTCAAACCCTAATTTTATAAAATCAAATGCTTCTACTTCTTCATTTCTTTTCAATTTTATAAAAGAATATACAAATCCTAATGTTAAAGGTATTTCTACAATTAGTTCAATTATTCCTAATATTTTAGCAATTATAGAACCTTCTTTGAACATTCCTATTATTACTCCCATTATAAAGAATAACGCTAAATATGCTGAAGTAATTCCAACTCCTTTTCCCCATTTTCCTTGTAATGCCTCTCTTGCTTTCTTCCTAATTTCTGTCATTATCATTTTTATCACATTCCTTTCTTAGGGATTTTTTAGAAAAAGTTTATTTACTTTTCTTTTTTATTCCCTTTCTTTTGTATATAATATATTATATACAATTATATAATAAAACAAAATAAAATCAAGTTTTTTTGTAATTTTTTTGTTTTTTTTGTCTTATTTTTTTTCATGTTTTTTTTATTTTCTATTTAACAATTTTTTATGTAGTGCTATAATAAAAAAATGTAATGTACATATTATATGCTTATTTTTTTATATGTATTTAATAAAAATGTGGAGGTATTATCATGACAAATGACAAAAAAGAAGATGTCAAAATTGACAAACTTTATGGACATTTTTGCAAAATGCCAAAAGAAGAATTTATTTCTAAATTTAATGTAAAAGATGAAGGTCTTAGTGAAAATGAAGTTTCCCAAAAACTTCACACATATGGATATAATGAAGTAACTCGGAAAAAAGCCAAAAAAATGGTATTATTATCTTTTTAAAAGTTTATTTACTCCTTTTAATAGTATTTTAATAGGAATAGCTTTAGTTTTATCATATACAGATATATATCTTTCAGCAGACCCCAATTATGCAAATATAATTATAATTTTAGCTTTAGTCACTGTAAGCACATTTTTAGACTTTTTTTCAGAATATAGATCAAATCTAGCAGCAGAAAAGCTAAAGCAATTAGTTTCAACAACTGCAACAGTTGTTAGAAATGGGAAGAAAATTAAGACTCCTTTTAGAGAACTTGTAGTAGGTGATATTGTCGTTCTTTCTGCTGGTGACATGATTCCAGCAGATTTAAGAATAATAGAATCCAAAGATTTATATGTAGGTCAATCTTCTCTTACAGGAGAATCTGATGCAATAAAAAAACTTGAAAATACCGAGTTAACCAGCAATACCGAAATTGATAGTATTTCTGATCTTGACACAATTTGTTTCATGGGAACAAATGTAATAAGTGGTTCTGCAAAAGGTGTTGTTATTTTAACTGCTGATGATACTTACTTTGGAAAAGTTGCTCACACTTTAACTAATGGAAAGCCAAAAACAGCTTTCCAAAAAGGAATTGAAAGTATTAGTAGACTTTTAATAAAAATCATGCTTATACTAATACCAATTGTATTTTTGTTAAATGTTTGGAAACATGATATTATTGTTTCATTCACATTTGCAGTTGCAATTGCAATTTGTATTACACCTCTTTTACTACCTGTAATTTTATCTAGTAGTTTGTCTAAAGGTGCAATTAGAATGTCTAAGAAAAAAACAATTGTAAAAAAACTAGATTCTATTCAAAGTTTTGGTGCAATGAATATTTTATGTACAGATAAAACCGGAACATTAACAGAAGATAAAATTGTTTTAGAAAAATATCTTGATATAATGGGAAATGAAGATTTCAGAGTTTTGAAACATGCATTCTTAAATGCTTATTTTCAAACAGGTTTGCGAAGTAATATAGATGAAGCAGTAATAAACCGTGGTTTAGAAAATGGCATGAAAGAAATTTCAGAAAATTATAGAAAAATTGATGAAATTCCTTTTGATTTTTCTCGTCGTCGACTTTCAGTTGTTGTAGATGATGGTAACAAAGTTCAACTCATTACCAAAGGGGCTGTTGAAGAAATTCTAAGTATTTCTTCAATGGTAGATTATAAAGGCTCTATTTCTCCTATTACTAATGAAATAAAAGATAATATGAAAAAAATTGCAAAAGAACTTAATAGTCAAGGTCTTCGTGTTGTTGCAGTTTGTCAGAAAAATAATTTAGATAAAACTTCTAATTTTGGAATTTCAGATGAAAAAAATATGGTTCTTATTGGCTTTATTGGTTTTCTTGATCCTCCAAAGGAATCTGCAAAATCTTCTATTGAAAAACTTGGTTCTAATGGAATTAGGGTAATAGTATTAACTGGTGATAATGTAGAAGTTACAAAATGTGTTTGTGATAAAGTTGGAATAAAATCTCCTCAAATTATAACTGGTGTGCAACTTGATAAACTTGCAGATCAAGGAGTAAAAAGACTTTTAAAGAAAACAAATATTTTTGCTAAACTTTCACCTATTCAAAAGGCTCGTATTGTACGATTATTAAAAGAAAGTGGCAATATTGTTGGATATATGGGAGACGGTATTAATGACAGTCCTTCACTTATAAACTCAGATGTAGGTGTTTCTGTTGATTCTGCTGTTGATATAGCAAAGGAATCTGCTGATATTATATTACTGGAAAAAGATTTACATGTTTTACTTGACGGAGTCAAAGAAGGTCGTCATACTTTTGCAAATTTAATGAAATATATTAAACTTGCTGCAAGTTTTAATTTTGGTGAAGTTATGTCTGTAATTATAGCAAGTATATTTCTTCCCTTTTTACCTGAAACTCCTATTCAGTTACTTGTTGAAGGATTATTATATGACTTTGGACAACTAACTTTACCTTTAGATAATGTTGATGAAGAATATTTGAAAAAACCTAAAAAAATTGATATCAAAGGTTTGAAACATTTTATGCTATTTATGGGATCTTTAAGTTCTATATTTGATTTATTGGTTTTTGTTTTAATTTGGTTTACTTTTGATATTCATGAAGCTGCTATTTTCCAAACCATTTGGTTTTCATATAGTGTAGTTTCTAATTTACTTGGTATGCATGTTATTAGAACAGCTAAAATCCCATTTAAACAAAGTCATGCATCTAAAGCTGTATATTTTTCTTCAATTTTATTAAGTATAACAGCTATGATTATACCATTTACATTTTTAGGTCGTGCTATAGGCTTAACTGCTCTTGCACCTAAATATTTTAGTGTTATTATTGGTGTCCCTATTTTATATTGCTTTGTAGCAATTTTTGCTAAAAAAGTTTATATAAAAAAATATGGAGAATGGATTTAGATTACAAAAAATGCTAGTAAGTAGATGTTTTAAATCATTTACTTACTGGCATTTTTATATCAAATTATTTTTTTCTAAATTATGCAATTTTCTTTTCCAACAATATCTTCAAATACTTCTAAAATCTCATTATTCAAATAAATTGCACCACACTTTTTTGATTCGTCTCCTGTTTTTACTTCTACTGCTATATTATTTTTATCTCCTCCAAAAAATCTAATAGCACCTCTTAATTTTGCCTTTTGCTCTTCACTTGTATTTGTAATATTTATAACTAATTTTTTAGGTTTTACAATATTTTCTTCCTTTTTTTCATTTATTATACTTTCATTAAAATCTTTTATTTCTTGTGCTACAATTTTTGTTTCATCATCTTCTCTAATACTTAAACGTCCTTTAATCATTACAATATTTTCTTCTATTAATATATCTTGTGATTTTAAATAAGTTGGTTCAAATACAATAATTTCAGCAGGACCATATAAATCTTCTATTGTAAGAAATACCATTATTTTATTGTTTTTAGTATATTTCTTTTTTACAGATGTTATTATTCCAGCAATTTTTACATCTTGTCCATCTTGAAATTTTGCTTTTTCTTGTATTTCTTCATCTTCTTTTGAATTTTGTTCATCAATTTCTTTCATTTGAATTGACGAAATATTTGTATTTGCTATAATTTGTTGTTTTATTTTTTCTAAAGGGTGTCCTGAAATATAAATTCCAAGCATTTCTTTTTCAACAGAAAGTAATTCTTTTTCACTCATTTCAGTTTTTATATCTAAATTGTACTTCATTTCATTTAGTTTGTTTTCTTCTGCATTTTCTTCAGTTGTTCCTAAATCAAACATTGACACTTGACCATCAAATCCTTTTTTATTATATGACTGTATTGTATCTATAATATTTTCAAATGATGCAAGTAAAGTTGCTCTATTTTCTGGAAATTCTGTAAATGTTCCTGCTTTTATTAAACTTTCTATACATTTTTTATTTACTGCTTCTCCAGCCATTCTTTCACAAAAATCTGTAAAACTCTTAAAATCTCCATTTTCTTTTCTTTCATTTATTATGTTGTTAACTGGTTGTAATCCAACATTTTTTATACTTCCTAATCCAAAACGGATTTTTCCAATGTTTTGATTTTGAGAATCTTCTTTTGAATTACTTACTCCTTCTACTGTAAATTTTGAATAACTCTTATTTATATCTGGTTTTAATATTTCAATTCCAAGTCTCTTACATTCATCAATATATTCTGGTATTTTGTCTAAATTACCTAAAAAACTATTTAGCATTGAAGCCATAAATTCTGCTGGATAATATGCTTTCAAATATGCTGTTCTATATGCAACAACTGCATAACATGCTGCATGTGATTTATTAAATGCATATTTTGCAAATTCAGACATTTCATCAAATATTTTATTTGCTGATTCTGCATCTATTCCATTTCTTACACATCCTGGAACTATTATATTTCCTTCTTCATCTGTTTGACCATTTATAAACACTTCCCTTTCTTTTGCCATTACATCAAGTTTTTTCTTTCCCATTGCTCTACGTACTAAATCTGCACGTCCTAATGAATATCCGGCTAAATCTCTTACTATTTGCATTACTTGTTCTTGATATACCATACATCCATATGTTACATTTAATATCGGCTCTAAACTTGGGTGTGTGTATTCATTGTGTCCTGGATTTTGTTTTCCTTTTATATATCTTGGAATTTGATCCATTGGACCTGGCCTGTATAATGAAACTCCTGCTATCAAATCTTCTAAGCAGTCTGGTTTTAGTTCTTTCATAAAGTTTGTCATTCCTTGTGATTCAAATTGAAATATTCCAGATGTGTTTCCATCTTGCCATAATTTGTATACTTTAGGGTCTGCCATGTCTTTATCAAATTGTACATCTATTCCTCTACCTTTTTTTACTAAGTCTATTGTATCTTGTATTACTGTTAAAGTTCGAAGTCCTAAAAAGTCCATTTTTAAAAGTCCTAGTTCTTCAAGTGTAGTCATTATGTATTGTGTTGAAATTTGATTATCTCTTACATATAGTGGAACATATGTGTCTACAGGTTCTTTTGTTATAACTACTCCACAGGCATGTGTTGATGCTTGTCTTGGCATTCCCTCTAGCGACATTGCTATATCTAACAATTTATGTACTTGTTCATCACTTTCATATAAGTCTTTTAGTTCTTTATTTTGCTCTAAAGCTTTTGATATTGTTATATGTATTTCATTTGGTATCATTTTTGCAATTTTATCTGCTTCTGAATATGGAAAGTCTAAAACTCTTGCTACATCTCTTATTACCATTTTTGCTGCCATTGTTCCAAATGTAATTATCTGTGATACATGGTCATGTCCATATTTGTTTGATACATAATCTATTACATCTTGCCTATGTTCATAACAAAAGTCTACATCAAAGTCTGGCATACTTATTCTTTCTGGATTTAAGAATCTTTCAAAAAGTAACCCATATTTCATTGGGTCTATGTCTGTAATTTCTATTGCATATGCAAGAATTGACCCCGCTCCTGACCCACGGCCTGGTCCTACAGGAATTCCATGGCTTTTTGCATAATGTATAAAATCCCAAACAATAAGATAATAGTCTACATATCCCATTTTTTTAATTATTCCTATTTCATATTCTGCTCTTTTTAATATTTCTTCTGATGGGTTTTCTCCATATCTTTTTCTTATTCCGTCATCACATAGTTTTTTTAAAAAGTCGTAGTGTGTTGGAAATTCTGGTGGTACGTCATAGTTTGGTAATATTGTATGTCCAAATTCAAATTCTACATTACATTTATCGGCTATTTTTACAGTATTTTCTATTGCATCTGGAAATGCTGAAAAATACTCGCTCATCTCTTCTGGTGATTTTACATATAGTTCGTCTGTTTCAAATCTCATTCTGTCTTCATCACTCATTCTTTTTCCTGTTTGAATACATAATAAGATTTCATGATTATATGCATCTTCTCTTTTTAAGTAATGTGCATCATTTGTTGCAACTAATGGAATATCTAGTTTTCTTGCAAGTTGTACTAATTTTTGATTTGCTAGGATTTGCTCTTTTATTCCATTATTTTGAATTTCAATATAGTAGTCTTCACCAAATACTTTTTTATGCCATAATGCTATTTCTTCTGCTTTTTCAGTTTGGCCATTTAGAAGAGCTTGATTTACAGCTCCGGCAAGACAAGCACTTAAGCATATTAATCCTTCATGATATTTTTCTAATACTTCTAAGTCTATACGAGGTTTATAATAATATCCTTCTGTAAATCCTATTGATACTAATTTGCTTAAATTTTTATATCCTTGATTATTTTTTGCAAGTAATATTAAATGGTTGTATTTATTGTCAATATTTGGTTCTTTATCATGTCTTGTACGTGCTGCAACATATACTTCACATCCTATTATTGGTTTTATTCCTTCTTTTTTACATGCTTTATAAAAGTCAATAGCACCATACATAACTCCATGGTCTGTTATTGCCATTGCTTTCATTCCTAGTTCTTTTGCTCTTACTGGTAAATCTTTTATTCTATTTGCTCCATCTAGTAGACTAAATTCACTATGTATATGCAAATGTACAAATTCTGGCATTTCTTTCTCCTTAATTTTATAATTGATTTTTTTCTATTTTCGTATTGTATCATATGTTATATGAAAATTAAATGAATTTCTTGATTTTTTTACAAAAAATGATATAATTATTTATTAATTAGGAGGTAAAGTTTATGCATATTTTTGAAAGAAAAATAAATTATTATGAAACAGATAGAATGGGAGTTGTTCACCATTCAAATTATATTAGATTTTTTGAGGAAGCTCGTTGTGATTTTTTAGAAAAAGCCGGATTACCTTATGATATGCTAGAAGAAAAGGGATTAATGTCTCCTGTTCTTGGATTTTCTTGTAAATATAAACAACACGTTACTTTTAATGATATTATAGAAATACATACTTTTATTAAAGATTTTACTGGTGTTAAGTTTACTGTTGGTTATGAAGTTTATAATAAAAAGAATGGTGCTCTTTGTGTTACAGGAGAGTCTATTCATTGTTTTACTGATTCTAATTTAAAACCTTTAAATATGAAAAAGCATTATTTTGATATTTATGAAAAATTTATGTCTCTTGTAGAAAAATAAGCTAAATGAAAAAGTTATTGCATTATTTATATAAAAATGCTAAAAAGAAAAGCAGGAAGAAGCTACTTTCAAGCTAGTTTCCTGTTTTTTCTTATAAACAAAAAAAATCCCCGCCTTAGCCGTAAGTTGTCTGAATTTTTAAGGACCTGTCTTCGACAGGTGGGTGCCTACTTGAATATTCCTGGGCTTCTTACTACTCGAAATGTAATAATCATTTGCTAAAAGTGTAAGCTTGCACGCCATATTCAAAGATTCTGGCCCCTCTTTAAACTTGTAGGTTCTAAAAATTCTGTGCTACACGTACTATGCAGGGTTTTCTTTATTTGTTATATTTATAATAACACACAATTTATAAAATTGCAACTATTAACAAGTTCAAATTTTTTTAAATTTATATGTTAAATATATTATTTCTCATTTTTTTAAATTTATACTCTTTTATTTTTAGTTTTTATTAATTGACAATAGTAATTCCTCCATAATCTATAACATCTAGTCCTTCAAAGTCTATTATTTGTAAATTTCTTTTTTTAATGAATTCTTTTATTTGATTATTATAATCAATTTTTCTCAAATCTCCAAAAATAACAATATTGTTTTTTATTCTTGAAATGCATCCTCCTATAAATCCTTTTTTATTACTATATTCATTTTGACAGTTTAACAGCTTTATATCAGGTTCATAGTTTAAGAATAAAACATCTATTTCATGTTTTTTTAAAATTTTGTATAATCCCTTGTCTGTTACTATTGCACTATTATCATCTATTACTGCTATTGAACAATTTGTATATCCTTGATTCGTATTTATAAGTTCATATCCTTGTTTTTCTAATTCTTCAAGTATTTTTGGTTCAGTATATTTAAAATTGTGTAATGCTTTTTTTCCAATTATGCATACATTATATTTTATATCTTGTGGGTAGTTTTTTTCTATCGTTTCTATTCCTTTATCAATTTTTTCTATTTCTTGTAATTGATTCTTTATTTGATTATATTGACTTGGTTCTATTATTAATTTTTTTCCTATTTTACATATAAAAATATCTACATGTGAAGATATTTCAGGATATACTTGCATATTTTGTTTTACTTCAATTAAATTATATCCTAGTTTTATTAAGTTTTCTTTTTCTATCTTCCTCATTCTCTCATCTATAACTAAAAATTTATTTTCTAATATTTCACTCACTTATTACCTCATTATTAATTAAATTATTTTATTGTTCTAATACTTTTATAGCACAATTTATTCCGTCTATTGCTGCTGTCATAATTCCCCCTGCATATCCTGCCCCTTCTCCACAAGGGTATAAGCCAATTACATTAATTGAATTTAGTGTTTCTTTATTTCTCGTTATTTGGACAGGTGAAGAACTTCTTGTCTCTATTCCTGTTAAAATTGCATCTTTATTTGCAAAGCCTTCTAACTTTTTATCTAATTCAATAATTCCTTCTTTTAAAGTTTCTGATACAAATTCTGGTAAGATTTCATTCAAATTTGACATAGTTGTTCCTGGCTCATATGTTGGTATTATTTTCCCAAGTTTTGTTGTTTTTTTATTTTCTAAAAAGTCTCCAACTCTTTGAATTGGTGCATTATAGTTTTCTCCTCCTAGTTTAAATGCTTTCTTTTCTAATTCTTCTTGAAAATATATTCCGTCAAGTGGTGTTTTTTTGAAATAGTCTTCGATTGATATATTAACTAATAATGCACTGTTTGCATTTTCTCCTTCTCTTGCAAAATTGCTCATTCCATTTGTTACTATTGAATTTTCTTCTGAATTTGATGCCATTACTTGTCCTCCAGGGCACATACAAAATGTATAGCAAGTTCTTCCATTTTTTGCATGATAAACAAGTTTATAGTCTGCTACTGGTAATTTTAGTTTTGTTTTGCTACCATATTGCGCATTATTTATGTCTTTTTGCAAATGTTCAATTCTAACTCCTATTGCAAAATTTTTGGGTTGCATTTCTACTCCTATTTCATATAGTTTCTTGAAAGTATCTCTAGCACTATGTCCTATTGCTAATATTACACTATCTGTTTCTATTCTTTCTTCAGTCTTTTTTGATAAATTATTTGTCTTCTCAAAATTAGTATATGTTTTATTATATATTACTGCTTTTATTTTTCCATTTTCTATTTCTAAATCTGTTAATTGTTTACCAAATAAAATTTGACCACCTTTTGATATTATATATTCTCTTATATTTTTTACTATTTTTATCAAGTTATCAGTTCCTATGTGTGGTTTTGAAGTATAAAGAATTTCTTGTGGTGCACCAAATCTTACAAATTCTTCTAGTACTTTTCTAGAATATAAGTTTGAATTTCCAGTGTTTAATTTTCCGTCTGAAAAAGTTCCTGCACCACCTTCTCCAAATTGTATATTTGACGTTATATCAAATTTTCTATTTTTCTTAAATTCTTCTATGTCTTTTATTCTTTCTTCTACTTTTTTTCCTCTTTCTATTATTATAGGTTTTATTCCATTTTCTATTAATATTAATCCAGCAAATAATCCAGCTGGCCCTAGTCCTACTATGACTGGATTATATTTGCTTTCTCTTTTTATTTTTATTTTAGGAAATTCGTATTTTTTTACTTGTTCATATTTTATTTCTCTTTTTTTGTCTTTTAGTTCTATATCAATTGTATAATTATAATAAATGTCTTCTTTTTTTCTTGCATCTATTGACTTTTTGTATATATACCACTTTTTTACTTCTTCTTCTTTAATTTTGTTTTTTTCTATAGCTTTTTGAAAAACTTGTTTTTCTGTTAAATTTTCTCTTATTTTTATATCTTTTATTCTTATCATATAATTCTCTTTCTAAATATCTATTTTTTACTATGTATTATTTTTTCTTCTTGTTTAGGTAACTTAATTCCATTTTCTTTTCCCGCTTTAATACACTTTAAGTAATATGCCATATTTCTACCAAGTATTCTCATAATCTGCATTCCTTCTTCATCTTTTTTTACTTCTTCTGGCGTACTTCCATATACCATGTTCCAATATCTTGAAGAAATAATTGGCATTTGTGCTATTCCAAAATATTTATTTATCTGGTCATATGTGTCTGTTGCTCCTGCTCTTCTTGCTGAAACAATTGTTGCTGCTGGTTTAAATAAAAATCTGTCTCCTAAACCTGCTTGAAATGCAGAATAAAATACTCTATCCATAAATGATGTTATCATACCTGTTGGTCCTGCATAATGTACTGGACTTCCAAATATAAATCCATCTACTTCTTTTGCTTTTTCTACAAATTCATTTACTACATCTTCAAATATACATTTCCCTGTTTTTGCACATGTTTTACAGGCAATACATCCTGAAATTGGCTTTGTTCCTATCCAAAAAATTTCTGTCTCTATTTTTTCTTCGTTTAAAGTTTTTTCAATTTCTTTAAGTGCTGTATAAGTGCTTCCCTCTTTATGAGGTCCTCCATTTACTAATATTACTTTCATTTTTCCCTCCTTTTTATTATATTAAAAATATACTAATATTAGGCTTGTATTCCCATAATATTAGTATATTTTTTGTTTTATTTTAATATTAATAATTTTCAGCTTTTAGTTCAAAATATGCTTTTGGATGGTCACAAACTGGGCAAACTTCTGGTGCTTTTGTTCCAACTACTATATGTCCACAATTTCTACATTTCCAAATTTTAACTTCTCCTGCTTCAAATACTTTTCCGTCTTTTACATTTTCTAGTAGTTTTAGATATCTTTCTTCATGTTCTTTTTCTATTTTTGCTACTTCTTCAAATAAATATGCTATTTTAGTAAATCCTTCTTCTTTAGCTGTTTTTGCAAATTCAGCATACATATCTGTCCATTCATAATTTTCTCCATCAGCTGCTGCTTGTAAATTTTCTGCTGTTGATCCTATTTCTCCACCATTTAATAGTTTAAACCACATTTTTGCATGTTCTTTTTCATTGTCTGCTGTTTCTTGAAAAATTGCAGCTATTTGTTCATATCCTTCTTTCTTTGCTTTACTTGCAAAATATGTATATTTATTTCTTGCTTGTGATTCTCCTGCAAATGCTGTCATTAAATTTTGTTCTGTTTTTGATCCTTTTAATTCCATTTTATTACCTCCATTAATTAATTTTTTTGATATATTTTTTATATCTTTTGTGTTATCATAATATCACTTTTTTCTATTAAAATCAATATTTTTTTTATTTATTTTGTCATAATATGTATGTTTTCTATTTCTGTTCCTATTTCTCTTGTAATTATATTTTGAATTTGTGCAATTTCTTCGGTTTTTAAATTATCTGCTTGAACTACTACATTTACACTATCTATATTAACAAAAATCACGCAATTAGAAAATCCTTTTGTTGTAATCAAATTTTCACAAATCATTATTGCATTTTTTTCATTATTTAGTTTCGTAATTTCTTGTGTCACTATTGCTTTTTGTTCTTCTGAAACATTTGAGTTGTTTAACATATCTTTATATGTCTCTAATGTTTGTGAGTACATCATATTTCTTGATAGTCTTGATGTTTCATAATATTCGTCACTTGTTTTCGTAGATGCTGTTTCTGTATTATTTTGTGTTTCTGAAACATTATTATTTTGTTGTTTATCTTTTTCAAGTTCTTCACTTTTTTGTTCCTCTTCTTCTATTAGTTCATTATTACTTACAAGTTGTGCATCTCCTAGTTTATCATTATTATAATTTTGCTCTTCTTGACTGCTTGCAACTGTTTCTAATGTTTGAGATTCTTTAGATATATAATTCCAATACCCAACTGTAACTAACATCAAAGCTAGTACATATATAGCAACTGTTCCTGTTTTTAATTTGAATTTTCCTTTCATATGTTTTCCTCCTTTTTATATTATTAATTTCCTTTCATTTCAAATACTTGAATTTTATGTACTGGAAGTCCTGTAATTGCTTGTACTGCACTTACTATTGAACTTTTTATATTTGCATTTGAAGCTCCTTGAGCAGTAATTATTGCTCCTTCGATTATGGGCATAATAACTTTTTCAGTTATAGGTTTATTTACTCCTCCTTCATCTGAATATACAATTTCTTTTTTTGTTTCAGATTCTTTTGTATTTTTAGTTGCCCCATCTCCTCCTTCTTCTTGTATGTTACTTTCTGAATTTGTTTCATTATACATTGCAACTACAGTACTTGTTTGAGAATATTTTATTAGAACTTTTGCTTTTCCTACTCCATCTATGCTTTCTAATATATCTTCAAGTTTGTCTTCTAAATTTTTTTCACTATTTTGCATACTATCTTCAGAAATATCCTTAGCAAGCACTTTTGTTGTATCTGTACTATTATTTTTTTCTTTTTTATTGTCAGTTGACCACATGTTATTTATTATTAATACTGTTATTATTAATATTATTATAAATACTACAATATTCTCAATTTGTCTTTTTTTATTTGGTTGGTCTTCTTTTTTCTTAAACAATTCTTTAAACATTTTTCCTCCTTAACTTTTTTGGCTTTTTGTCAGTTTATTTGGATTTTTATTTTTGATAAATCTATTTCAAGTTCTTCTACAATTTCTTGTTTTATTTTTTCAACTTTCTTTTCATCTACTGGTGATTTTATTTTTACAGTTATCAAATGTATTCCAGCATTTTTCTTGGTAGTATCAAGTTCTGCATCTATTAAGCATTTACTAACAACAAAATTGTTTTCTTCAAATTTAGAAATTATCTCTTTTTCTAATTCTTCTAAATATATTTTTTCAATTCTAGTATCCATAGACTTTTGGTTTGTTTCACTTTTTTGTATTATATTATACTCCTCAAAATTGTAAGTATCTGCCAAAAAAACCTCTTTATTTTTTATTAATGGTGATAATATATTAAATAATATATATATACCAATTACCATTTGTATGTACTTTTTATTTTTACAGTCTGGCAAAATTAATTCTATTATTGTTGCTACAATAACAGCTAATACTATTTGCTCAGCCCATGAGCTCAAAAAATTAATCATTTATATTTTGTTGGTTAGTTTTTTTACTAACTTTTCTCCTTTTTTATCTATACATCATTCCACTGTTCGAAATTCTTATAACTATTGTTATTCCTACAATTAACATTACTGAAAGTGCACATAATATTCCGAGCAATACTTTAAATACTCCTCCCATTTCTTCTAGTAGTTTTACTATTTTATTATCTGCAATTGGTTGTATTGTTGCTGCTGCTAAACTGTATATTATACTTAATGTAGCAATTTTTATAATTGGCATTATACAAATTCCTATTATAATAATTACTCCTATAAATCCTACTGCATTTTTTAAAATTATTCCGCATCCTAAGACACTGTCTACTACGTCTCCAAGTACTTTTCCAACAACGGGTATTATACTAGATACTGCTGCTTTTGCCGTTTTAGCTGTTATTCCATCTATACTACTACTTAAAGTTCCTTCTAGTGATACTATTCCTACAAATATTGTAAGTAATACTCCTAAAAACCATATTACACTCGATTTCAAAAATTTTGCTAATTTATCTATTTGTATTTTTTCTGATATTTTTGAAATAATCGAAAAAACTACTATTATTAACATTATTGGTATTAAAATTCCTTTTATTGCATTTCCTATGAGATTAATTGCAAATAACATTATTGGTTCTACAATTGAACTTGTCGCAATTCCTCCTGTATATACTACTAAAGTCAAAAGTAGTGGTAAAAGTAAGTTTATAAATCCCACTAAATCATTTGCTGTGTTTTTTACTAAATTTATTATTTCTGTAAAATTTGACATAATTAATGTTACAATTAATATATATTGTACGAAATAAATTATCTGTGATATATTTTTGTTTTCTAAATTATCTGTTATTGATTTTAATATTCCATGTATAACTATTATTACTAATATACTTATCAATGTTTTTAAACTTGAATTTACTTCTGCTCCTAATAATTTTAATATTTTTTTATATATTGTTTGATTATCTACTTTTCCTTGTATTGCTTGATTTAGTATATTTGATAAGTCCATGTCTTCAAAAAAGTCTCCTGTATATTCTTGAGTATCTTTTAAGAATTTATTTATATTAAAGTTTTCTTGTGTAGTTTCCATTATTTTGTCTTCTGTTTCGGCAAATATTTTATTTGGTAATGTTATTATTAGGAGAAATGTTATAAGGAACAGAATAAAGATTTTTAGATTTTTGTTTTTAATCTTTTTCATTTTCCTATTATATGTTAGATTTAGTTTCTAACATTCTCCTTCCTTCATTTATGGCAATATTTCTATTACTAATTCTAATAAACTTGTAATTATAGGAATTGACATTGTTATAATTATTACTTTACTTCCTATTTCTATTTTACTTGCGATTGCTTTTTCACCAGCATCAGAACATATGCTTACAGCAAATTCTGTTATAAAAGCAATCCCTGTTATTTTTAGTAAAATTCCCAAAAAATTTTGGTTTATATATGTCTTATTGGAAATTGAACTTAATAAGTTTATTATCCCTGTTAATTTTTCTATTGATAAAAATAATATTAGCACTCCTGCTGTTATTGATACATATATTGCATATTCTGGTTTATACTGTTTTAAAATAACTACAATAATTAATCCTAAAAGTCCTATTCCTACTATTTTTGTTATTTCTGTCATAACTTTTTACCTTATAGTTGTTAAATTTTCACAACTACCTTTCATTTATATTGTAATTACAGATATTATGACTTTATAGATTAAATAATGTTCTTACTGTTTCAAATAATGACCTTATTTGTTGAATTACCATTGATAATACTATTACAAGTCCTGCTAGTGTTGTCATCATTGCTTGATCTTCCCTTCCTGCTCTTACTAATACTTGATGTAGTACAGCAACTAATATTCCTACTGCCGCAATTTTAAATAATAAATTTATGTCCATGTTTTTGTTTCCTTTCAATTAATTATATTAAACTAAAATTATTACAAATATCAAACCTGTTACAATTCCTAAAGTTTTATATAATTTCTGATTTTTTTTTCTTTCTTCTTCTGCTTTTATAATTTGCATGTCCAAAAAGCTTTCTGTTAATTCTATTTCACTTATTTGTCCTTCAACATCTGTTTGTCCTAATAATTTTCCTAATTTTTTTAAAGTGTCTTTATCTTCTTGTTTTATGCTAATGTCGGCTTTTTGAATGCAGTCTTCCCATGCTATTTTTACTTGCTTTATTTTCATTTCTTCTGCTATTTCTTCAAATATTTTTTCTACTTTTGTCTCTTTTTCTTTTGAAATTTGGATAAATATATCTCCTAATGGCTCATATGTAAATTTTATTTTGTTTTTTATTATATTCAATATGTTTTTAAATTCCTTTAATTCGATTACTCTGTTTTCATATATTTTTGAAATTAGAATTCCTATTGATGTCGATAATGAAAAAATTATAATTAATAATATGTATTTTATATAAATATACATTTTGTATCTCCTCTCATTTGTGGATTCAACAAAATAATTCTTTCAAATATGTGTTTATTTAATAATTTAGATAATTCAGGATTTTTGTTTACTTCTTCAAGGTCTTTTCCATGTGCTGTAAATATTCCTTTTACTCCGGAACACATTGCATAATCTATTGCTTTTATATCTTCAGCACTCCCAATTTCGTCACATGCTATTACATTTGGTGACATTGAACGTACAAGTATTTTCATAGCTTCTGGTTTTGGCATATTGTCTATTACATCTGTTCTTATTCCAATATCATTTTGTGGAATTCCTTTGTACATTGCTGCAATTTCTCCTCTTTCATCAGCTAATCCAACTGTGATTCCTTTAAATTTCAAATTAGGTATCCCATTACTTATGTTTCTTACTATATCTCGCAAAAGTGTAGTTTTTCCACAACCTGGAGGTGATATTATTATTGTATTGTATATTGAATTATTAATATTATCTATTAGGTCTGTTATAACATTATTGCTACATCCTATTTTTTGACTTGCTATTCTAAAGTTTAAACTCGATATATGGTTTATACTTACTACTTGTCCTTTTTCTGTTACAGCACTTCCAACTATTCCAACTCTATTTCCTCCTTTTATCGTTATAAAACCTTCACATATTTGTCTTTTATATGAATATACTGAGTTTTCACATATTTTTTCAAATGTTTGTAATATTTCTTGCTGTTTTACTATATATTCTAACATTATTGTGTCTTGTCCTATTTTTAAGTTTATTGGCTTATTTGTTCTAAGTCGTATTTCTTCTATTTCATTTACTTGTTTTAAATTTGTTTCTATATTATTGCTACAAATAAAATTTTCTATATTTTTCTTTATTGACATTGGTAAATATTCTAAAACTGTTTTTAGTTCTGACATGTTTTCTCCTTTTACTTTTTATTTTTTCTCTTTTTAGAATAACTTTGAAAAATTAAAAAGAGCATATATTATAATATATGCTCTTTATTTTTATTTAGAACTATTTTTTATATTTTATTCTTCCCAGTTATGATATACTTCCATTACATCATCTAATTCTTCTAGTTTTTCTATTAGTCTTTCCATTTTTTCTGTTCCTGCCTCATCTAAAGCTACTGTTGTTGTTGGTATCATTTGAACATCTGCTTCTAAAAATGTTAAGCCCGCTTCTTCTAGTTTTTCTCTTACTCCTGAAAAGTTTGATGGTTCTGTTGTTATTTCATATACTTCTTCTGATGAGTTAAAATCTTCAGCACCTGCATCTAATGCTAACATCATCAATTCTTCTTCATTCATTGAAGTAGCTACTTTTTCTATTACAATTAGTCCTTTTTTGTTGAACATGTATGATACACATCCATTTGTTCCTAAATTTCCTCCTGATTTGTCAAATACATGTCTTACATCTGCTGCTGTTCTGTTTTTATTATCTGTATTTGCATTTACTATTACTGCAACTCCACATGGTCCATATCCTTCATATGTTATTTCTTCATATACTGCTGTGTTTCCTTCTCCTGATGCTTTTTTTATTGCGTTGTTTATTGTGTCGTTTGGCATATTTGCTGCTTTACATTTTGCAATTACGTCTTTTAATTTTGAGTTTCCTGCTGGATCTGGTCCTCCTGCTTTTACTGCTATTAGTATTTCTCTTCCTAATTTTGTGAATATTTTTCCTCTTGCTGCATCTGCTTTTCCTTTTTTTGCTTGTATATTATGCCATTTACTATGTCCTGACATTGTTAATTCCTCCTTTTATTCCCTAGAATTTAAGTTTATTACATTTTTTTCTTGTATGTATATGATACCACATTTTTTTATTTTTGTGTAGCCTTTTCAAAGATTTTTTCATATTATTATGTTCATATTTACTTGTACAACTAGTTTTTATTAACATTTTCTATATACAAATGTATATTATCATAAATGTATTTGCTATAAATCAAATTGAGAATTATATAAGTCTGCATAAAATCCATTTTGTTTCATTAATTCTTCATGGTTTCCTTGTTCAACAATATTTCCATCACGAACCACTAATATTAAATCAGCATTTTTTATTGTAGATAATCTATGTGCAATTATAAAAGAAGTTTTTCCTTCTGTAAGTTTATCCATTGCTTTTTGTACTAATTCTTCTGTTCTTGTATCTACATTTGAAGTTGCTTCATCTAATATTAAAAATGGTGCTTCTTGGAGTATTCCTCTTGCAATTGTAAGTAATTGTCTTTGACCTGCTGACACACTGTCATTGTCTGAAATTTCTGTATCATATCCGTGTGGCAATGTTCTTATGAAGTGATCTAATCCAACTTGTTTACATACATTTCTAATTTGCTCATCTGTAACATTTTCATTATTATAAATAATATTTTCTTTTATTGTTCCATTAAATAGCCACGTATCTTGTAATACCATTGTAAATAGTTGATGTATATTTTCTCTAGTTAAATTTTTTGTTGATATTCCATCTATTTTTATATCTCCTGAATTTATATCATAAAATTTCATAAGTAAGTTTACTAATGTAGTTTTTCCAGCTCCTGTTGGTCCAACAATTGCAATTTTTTGTCCTGGTTTTGCCTTTGCACTAAAATTATTTATTGTTGGCTTATTATTGTTATCATATTGGAAAACTACATTTTGAAATTCAATTTCACCTTTTACATCTTCTTTTTTTAATACTTTCTTGATATTTTCTTGGTTTGGCATTTCTTCTTCATCAAGGAATTCAAATACCCTTTCACTTGCCGCAGCTGTCGATTGTAAAGATGTCATTGATTGTGCAATTTGGCTTAATGGGTTTGTAAATAGTCTTACATATGTTATAAATGCTACTATTACCCCAAAAGATATTACATCATTCATTGCCAAAAGTGCACCAACTATACATACTGCAACATATCCAAAATTTCCTATAAAGTTCATTATTGGTTGCATTAAGCCTGATAAAAATTGACTTTTCCTGTTAGCTTCATATACCTTTTTATTAAATTCGTCAAATTTACTATCTGCTTGTCTTTTACCATTATATACTTTTACAATATTTAATCCTGAATAAATTTCTTCTATGTGTCCATTTAATTTTCCAAGTTCTTCTTGTCTTGCGATAAAGTACTTTTGTGATTTTCCTAAAATTAAAAACATTAATACAAATCCTAATAGACTTGATACAATTGCTGTAATTGCCATTATCCAATTTGTATAGAACATCATAATAATAGTTCCAAAAAATAGTGTTACACTGCTTACTAATGTCCCTAAAGATTGGTTCATTGATTGTGCAATTGTGTCAACATCATTTGTTACTCTTGATAATATATCTCCTGTTGTATGTTTATCAAAATATCTTAACGGTAATTTGTTTATTTTTTCTGATATTCTGGTTCTTAAACTTTTTGCAAATTTGTTTGCAACATTTGTCATTTCTATTGATTGTACAAATGTAAATATTGCACTTGTTATGTATAAACCTGCTAAAATTAGTGCAATTCTTTTAATTGCTTCCATATCCATAAATGGTTGTACTAATCCTTTTTGAATTTCATCTGTCAGATTTGATAATTGGTTAGGTGCAATTATGGATAGTACTGATCCTAATATGGCTAAAATAAATGCAATTATAATTAAAATTCTAAAGTCTTTTAATTCATGAAATAACCTTTTTATAGCTCCTTTAAAGTCTTTTGCTTTTTCTGATGTTACATGATTCATCTGCCTTCTTTTAGGAGTCTTTGTTTCATTTCCATTTGCCATTTTTCTTCCTACCTTTCTAGTTATTTTAAAATGTATACTTTTAAGAGTCTAACTCATTTTTTGATAATTGTGATAATGCAATTTGTTTATATATTTCACAATTTTTTAATAGTTCTTTATGTGTTCCTTGACCTACAATTTTTCCTTCATCTAAAACTATAATTTGGTCTGCATTCATTATCGTACCTATTCTTTGTGCTACTATTAAACTTGTCGTATTTTTTGTATATTTTTTTAGTTCTTTTCTTAAAATACTATCTGTTTTATAATCTAATGCAGAAAAACTATCATCAAAAATATAAATTTCTGGGTCTCTTGCTATTGCTCTAGCAATTGATAATCTTTGCTTTTGCCCTCCAGATACATTTGTTCCACCTTGTGCCATATGTGTATCATATTGTTGTTCCATTTTTTCTACAAATTCTGTTCCTTGTGCAACTCTAATTGCTTCTTTTATCTTTTCTTTTGAAGGTTTTTCTTTTCCATTTTCGCCATAAGAAATATTGTTACTTACTGTATCATCAAATATTACTGCTTTTTGTGATACATATCCTATTTTATTATGTAAAAATTCTTGAGTATATTCTTTTACATTTATTCCATCTACTAAAATTTCTCCTTCTGTTACATCATAAAATCTTGGTACTAAATTAATTAGTGTTGATTTTCCACTTCCTGTTGAACCTATAAATGCTACTGTTTCTCCTTGTTTTGCTTTAAATGATATGTTTTTTAATAAATATTCTTCTGCATCTGGATACTTAAATGATACATTTTTGAATTCTACTGTTCCTCTTTCTTTTGTCATGTCTTTTTCTATTTTTCCATCTTTTATTGTTATTTCTGTATCTAATACTTCATTAATACGATTTGCAGAAACTTCTGCACGTGGCCACATCATAAATATCATTGCTAACATAAGGAATGACATTATTACTTGCATAGAATATGAACTAAATACTACCATATCTCCAAATAATCCTATTCTTTCCAGCATTCCAGCATCTTTTATTAGATATGCTCCTACAAAATATATAGCAAGTGTTAAAAAATACATTACTAAATACATTGTTGGTGATAATATTGCAAATGTTTTTTGGTTGAAAAGTTGCTGATTTGTAAGTTTCGTGTTTACTTCCTCAAATTTGTTTTCTTGATATTCTTCTGCATTAAATGCTCTAACTACACGTATTCCTGTTAGATTTTCACGTGTTACCCCATTTATTTTGTCTATTAATTTTTGTACTCTTTTAAATCTTGGTAATACTATTATCATTAAAGTTATTATTACTGCTAATAATATCGCAACTCCTGCTGCTGTAATTGCACTCCATTGCCAGTTTTTGTTTAGTATTTTTGTTATTGCCCATATTGCAGTAATTGGTGCTTTTATTGCTAATTGTAATCCCATTGCTACTACCATTTGTATTTGTGTTATATCATTTGTAGTTCTTGTAATTAAACTACTTGTTGAAAATGCTTTTACTTCATGCATTGCTAAGTCTTCGACTTTTGTAAATAATTTTTTCCTTATGTTCATTGAAAATGTTGCTGAAATTTTTGCAACCATATATCCAACTAATACTGATGAAAGTAAGCTACCTAATGCACATGCAAGCATATAGCTTCCATTTGTTATTATGTCTTTCATTTGACTTCCTTCTGTTTGTACTAATACTGTTATTTCAGACATGTAATCAGGCATTTTTAATTCTAGCCATACTTGCCCTACTATTAACACAAAACAAATTATTGATACTATCCACTCTTTTTTTCCTAAATTTTTTAATAGTTTAATCATATTTTTTTCCTTTCTCCTTGCTTTAAAAATTATTGTTTTTTATTTATCTTTCGCATTATATAATATTTCTTTAGCAATGTCAATCGCAAAGTGCTAATTTCACAAAGATTTCACATTTATGCCTTTTTCTAATCATTATATATTTTTTTCAAAAATTATAAAAGAACAACTTTATAGTTGTTCTTTTACTCTTCTTTTTTTATTTTCTATTACCATTGGTGGTAATAATGGGCTAAAACCCTCACCATCAAATACATCGACTTCTACTGTTCTTGTTAGTAAATCTGTATATGTGTATGATGCTGTTCTATTATTTTCTTCATACTTAACCACAAAAAGGTTTGTATATACTTTTTCTATTGTACCTTCTTTTTCAAACTCTTTGCTTCTACCTAATGAACCTTTAACAATTATTTTTTGACCTAGTTTGTCTTTAATATCTGTTTTTAAGGTTGATATGTCAGTTCTACAAATCATTGAATCACCTACTTTGCTTATGATAGGCTAAGTATATCATTTATGAGGTATTTTGTCAAAGTATATGTTTTTTATATTTTTTCGTTTTTCCTTGTATACCAATGGTTTTAAGGGTTATTTTTTGTATTGTTACATTTATATTACAATTATATTACATTTATATTTCAATATAATTTTATATAAATATTATACTCTTTTTTCCCATTGCACCTAATCCATTTACTCCACTTTTTCCATCTCTTAATTCATTTGAAAAATCATCTATTGTTATATATTTATTTTTATCTGTTATTGCAACATTTTTTGCTACGACTAACGGGTCTAAAAAGTCTATCAAAATCCTTGCTGGTGATGATGCAAAATTTGCTCCAGCATCCATTAATGCTTCAAAATAACTTTGACATGCTCCTGCAAATATAACTAAATTTTTTCCTTTTTCTTGATCATATCTTCTAGCTTCTTTTACTGTTTCTATAAAATATTTTGAATTCCTATAATTTAGTATATCTCCATATCTTGCATTATTTTTAATCATTCCGATCATGTCCGTGTTATTATTACTATATCTGGCTCATGTATTTGCAATAGCCTATATATAACTTTAGGTTGCTTGTTTTCTGGTATATTTTTTACTATTGCATTTAACCCCATTTTTCTATAATACATTATTGACTTTTCACTATATTTTTTATCTCCATCTAAGTGTAATATTCTTCCTGTATACACAATTTCTTTTCTTCTATTTTCTTTATGTCTTCTTTCTTCTTCGATTTTTCCTATTATTTTTTCTTCAAATTCCTTTTCTCGTTTTTTGCATTCTTCTTTACTTACAAGTTTCAAATCTTCTATTGGTGCATCTGCTTCAACACGTACATCTATTCCCTTTAATATTGCAATTTCTCTTTTGTCAACAAGTTTTATTATCCTTTTTACCAAAAAAACTATATCATTTCCATAGGAATTTCTGCTTACAATATCACCCTTTTTTATCTCTCGCATATTTTTCCTCCTTGTATCAGTCTAAAAATATAAGATTGTATATTAATTCTTAATTTACTTTTATTGGGCTATTATAATATATGATTTTAAGAACTTTTTTGACAAAAAATAACTTTACTTTTAACCTTTTCCATGATATAATTTGCATGATGCAAAAATGAATCTGAAATTGTAATATAATTTCAGAACTTCGAATTTTTATAGAAGGAGGCATAATATATGAAACAACCTAATGAAGATTTAGCTGAAAATAAAGTACTAATTTTATACTTATTAAGCAAATTACCAGATGGAATAAAAAGTGATAATTTATATAAAATAGTTTCATCTGCAAATAGTATAAATTATTTTTATTTTCAAGAACTTGTGACAGATTTAATTAACACAAACTTAATTGGTTCCTTTACAAAAGACGAAGATAATTTTATTAAAATCACAACAGAAGGAGCAAATGCATTAGAGCTTACAAAGTCTCTATTACCTGGCATTTTAAAATTAAAAGCAGACAATGTTTTCAAAGACGAAGTTTTAAATATTGAAGAAGAATCTTCTGTTATCACAGAATTTATCCCAAAAGATGAAAATAATTATACTGTTAAATGTAAAATAGTAGAAAAAAATGAAACAATTTTTGAAATTTCGACATATGCTGGTTCAAGAGAAAGAGCAAAGCAAATTTCTGATAATTGGAATTCCAATGCAAATTCTCTATATCCAAAAATTATATCATTACTTTTAAATGGAAAATGATTTTAATAATAGCAAAAGAGACTGGAGTTTATATGAAAAAATCTGATATTATAAATTTTGTTAAAATTTTAAAAAATACTTATCCAGATGCAGCATGTAGTTTAGATTTTGAAACACCTTTTCAAATAGTAGTAGCAGTTATGCTTTCAGCACAATGTACTGATGAAAGAGTTAATAAAACAACTCCTACTCTATTTAAAAAGTGTAAAAACATTGAAGATTTTGCTAAAATTAATTTGCAAGAACTTGAACAAATAATACATCCATGTGGATTTTATAAAAATAAAGCAAAAAATATTAAGTTATGTGCTAAACAAATTTTAGAAAATTTTGATGGAAAAGTACCTCAAACAATGGAAGAACTATTAACATTAGCAGGTATTGGAAGAAAAAGTGCTAATGTTATTTTGCTTGAAGCATTTGGTATTGCAAATGGCATTGCAGTAGATACTCATGCAAAAAGAATTTCCAATAGAATTGGGCTTTCACATGAAAAAGAACCTGAAAAAATTGAACAAGATTTAATAAAAATTTTTCCAAAAGAGTCTTTAAAAGATATTAATCACTTATTTGTTTGGCATGGTAGAAAAACTTGTGATTCTAGAAAACCTAATTGTGAAAATTGTACTGTGAGAGATTATTGTAATTTTTATAAATTATCTAAATAATTTTTATATATAATGCATATTAATATTTTTTTAGGAAATAATTTTTTAATAAGAGGTGATATCTTTGACAAATATCAATTGTAACTTAAATTGTATTTATCAAGTTGATGGAATGTGCTCTTATGATATTATTTCTAAATCAGTAATGTGCTCAAATTCTGAATGTGCATATTATTGTAAAGCAAAATAATTTTTATTTGCTATAAACCCAAGTTCAAAAGTAGTTTGAACTTGGGTTTATTTTAATAATTTTTCTATCACTTTAGACAAATATTTCATACTATTTAAACTCTGCTCAAGAGTATTTCCAGTAGATCCTACTTCTATAATGCATGCTGCTTTTCCAAGGTGCTGATTATACCTAGAATTTCTTAAAATTATTGGTTTAAATAATCCTGGGTACATTTCGTTTGCCTTTTTTTGAAGTTCTATTGCAAATTGTAAATTTTTTTTCCAATTTGGATGATATAATCCTCCTCCATTTGTTCCTATAACAAACATTAGTTGAGATGCTACATCTTCTCCAATTTGTACACTTGGATCATAATCACTTTTACTTCCTATTGCATCTCTATGTAAATCTATTATTATATCACTTGATGTTATTTCTAAATTCTTCTGTACTGTTGCAAGTGACCTTGTATATGAACCTGTATATGCAGGATAATCATGATATGTTTTGTCATGTATAGTATTGAATCCAAATCCTTGCAAGTAATTTGTGAGCTCATCTCCAACTTTAGAAACCGAATAGTTTAAGTCTGTAGTTCTAAAATTTCCTGTTTGCTCATATGGATATTTTTCGCTTGGAGTATAGCTTTCACATGTATGTGTATGAAAAATCAAAACATTATTTTTGTCTATATCTAAAGGGGTTGAAGTTATGGATTCATTTATTTCAAATGATGTCTCATTTTTTATCTTAACACCACTTATTTCTACATTATAGCTTTCTGAAATTGGATTTTTTGTTACAATTTGAGTATTTACATTTGTTTGTACATCTAAATTTGGCGAGTTATTTTCTATTTTGTTATTTTCTTCATTTTCTTTGTTTTCATCTTCATTATTTTTTTCATCTTGCTTTATTTCTTCACTTTTTTCGATTTCATTTTTTTCTTTTATTTTCGATAGTTCTATTTCTAATATTCTTGCAATTAAATTATCTTCTATTTCTTCTCCATCTTCTTTTATTGTAGTACTGGCTTTTTTATATGTACTTGCAATTGCAGGTATTTCATTGTTTAAACATGTGATCAATTTTTCAGATATATTTATTTGTAATATTTCACTTGTTTGTAATGTTTTTATTATTTTGGTTATTCCAAATAAAATTATTAAAATTATTATTAATATGACTATTTTCTTAATAGAACCTTTTGCATTTATTATTGTAACATTAAACATATTTTTCTCCTTGTCCTAATGTTCCTATATATAAATATATGCTTAATGTTACACTTTTAGAACTTAATAAAACTTAAATCTGTAATTATTATAATAATCTTGGTTTTAGTTCTAAGTAAATTGGTTTTTCTTCCCTAATCATTGTACTTTTACCATGTCCAGGATATACAATTGTTTCATCAGGCAAAACCATTAATTTTTTTGTTATTGAACTTATTACATCTTCAAAACTGCCTGTTGGCACATCAGTTCTTCCCCATGTTCCTCTAAATAGTGTATCACCAGAAAATAATAATTTTTCTTCTTCACAATATAAACATGAACATCCTGTCGTATGCCCTGGTGTATGAATAACTTTAAATTCTAATTCTCCTAAATGTAGTAAATCATTATCATCTACTCTTGCATCTACTTCAGCAGTTATTCCAGAAAAACCTATATATGAAGTTAATGTTATTTCTGAATGTAATAAGTTTTCAGCAGAATTTCTATGTGTTACAACTTTTCCTCCATATATATTTTTTAATTTTGTTACTCCTCCTATATGGTCTCCATGACAATGTGTTAAATAAATATATTTTAAATTTGCTTGTAATATATCTAACATTTCTACTATTTTTTCTACATCTCCTGCTGGGTCTATTACCATTGTTTCTTTTGAATTTTCATCTTGGACTATATAACAATTTGTTGCATCTCCTGCCCAAGTATCAATCTTTAGTTCTTTTAGTATCATTTTTATTTCCTTCTTTCCTCTTGAATATAATTGTTATTTTTATTGATATTTATTTTTTTCTACTAACTTCATATACACTGTCAACTTTTTTTAATTCTCTTATAAGTTTGTTTAAGCTTTCTAAACAGTCTATTTCTAGTGTAACTTCTGTTTCTGCAATCCTTTCTCTTGTTGCTCTTGCAGTGACTCCAATTAATCTTATTTTTGAATTATTTATTTTTTCCACAATATCTCCTAATAATCCCTCTCTATCATTTGCAAATATTTCAATATCTACTATATATGATACTTTTTCTTCATTATACCATTTTACATCTATAATTCTGTTTTCTTCTTTTAATAGTTCATGTACATTTACACAATCTTTTCTATGAACAGAAACTCCTCTTCCTTTAGTTATATATCCTATAATTTCATCTCCTGGAAGTGGATTACAGCATTTTGAAAGTTTTACTAAACAATTGTCTATTCCTTTTACTATTACTCCTGAACTTGATTGTTTTGTTTTCACATTTTTTTGTGTTGTAAGTTCTTCGATTTTTTCTTCGATTTTTGTTTCTTCTTTATGTTCTTTTCTATATTCTATTAGCATTCTAGCAATTATTCTATTTGCTGTAATAGCTCCAAATCCAACAGCTAAGTACATTTCTTCTAAATTTTTGTATTTATATCTTTCTAACATTGGATTTATATATTCTACTTTAAATAACTCTGAATAAGGAATTCCTATTCTTTTTAGTTCTTTTTCTATTGCTTCTTTTCCTTTTTCAACATTTTCTGTTTTCTTTTCTTTTTTGAACCATGCTTGTATTTTGCTTTTTGCACTTGTACTTTTTACGAATTTTAACCAGTCCATACTTGGTCCTTTTGAATTATCAGATGTTAATATTTCTATTATATCTCCATTTTTGATAGGCGTTATTATTGGAACCATTTTACTATTTATTTTTGCTCCTACCATATGGTTACCAATTTCCGCATGTATGCTATATGCAAAGTCTATTGGAGTTGCTCCTCTTGGTAATACTTTTATTGCTCCTTTTGGAGTAAATACATATACCTCATCTTCAAATAGCTCTGTTTTTAGTGTTTCTAAAAATTCTTGTGGATCTTGCATTTCCTGTTGCCATTCTAATGTTTCTCTAAGCCATGCTAATTTATCTTCTTGAACAGTCACAACTTTATGACCTTTTTTACTTCCATAATTTGCTTCTTTATATGCCCAATGAGCGGCAATACCATATTCTGCTATTCTATGCATATCCCATGTACGTATTTGTACTTCAAATGGTGTTCCTTTTTCTCCTAATAATGTTGTATGTATTGATTGATACATATTTGTTTTTGGAACTGCTATATAATCTTTAAACCTTCCTGGCATTGGATTATACATTTCATGTACTATACCAAGTGCCGAATAACAGTCTTTTACAGAGTTTACTATTATTCTTAATGCAAATAAATCATAAATTTGGTCTAAAGTTTTATTATCTCTTTTCATTTTTCTATATATACTGTATAAATGTTTTGCTCTTCCTGTTACTTCTGCTTCTATATGTTGCTTTTTTAATTGTGTTCTTATATCTTCCATTATCTTTTCAATGAACTTTAGGCGTTCTTCTCTTTTTTGTTCAATTCCTTGTACTATCTCTTCATATTCTTCTGGTTCTAAATATTTGAAACTTAAGTCTTCAAGTTCCCATTTCATTGAATATAAACCTAGCCTATTTGCAAGTGGTGCATATAACTGCATGGTTTCTCGAGCAATTGCAATTTGCCTATCTCTTCTTAGAAATTCTAATGTCTTCATGTTATGTAATCTATCTGCAAGTTTTATAATTATAACTCTTATATCTTTTCCCATTGCAAGAAACATTTTTCTATAATTTTCTACTTGGTTTTCTTCTATTGTAGCATGTTGAATTTGTTTTAATTTAGTTACTCCATCTACCATCTCTGCAATTGATAGTCCAAATTCTTTTTCTATATCTTCATATGTTACTTCTGTGTCTTCTACAACATCATGTAATAGTGCTGCACATATTGTTTGCTCATCTAAGCCTAGTTCTGCAATTGTATATGCAACATTTGTTGGATGTATAATATATGGCTCTCCAGATTTTCTAAGTTGATTTCCATGTTTTAATAAAGCATAATTGTATGCTTTTTGTATTATTTTGGTATCTGGCCATCTCTTATTTTTCTTTACTTTATCTACTATATCTTTTATTGTGTGATTTTTTGTCATAGTCAGTTTCATTCCTTTCTCAAGGATCTTTTAGTTGTAAAAAATAATTTTTACAACTTTTTCCCCATTTTATTATAACTTAAATTATAAAGATTTCATTATATCTTTAATGTTTATTTGCACATTGTCTGTTCCATTAAAAGAATTTATTTCTAAGTTTCCTACTATATCAATTCTATCCCCTATTTTATATTCATTTGCAAGTTCTCCAAGATTAAATCCTATTGCATTTACCATGTTTTGATTATCTTTTACAGTTAATTTTAAATGTTTTCCTTCTGATAAAGCTCTTATAGAATCTATTTTTAAATTTTTAATTGCAAATAGTGGCATTTTATTAGCTTCTCCATATGGTTCAAGTTCCTTTAAGCTTTCTACCATATCTCTATTTATTTCATCTAATCTTATTTGCGCATCTATGTTTAAAATTGGTATAATTTCTTGTATGTTTTTGTCTTTTGCTATTTTTTCAAATTCTTCTTTAAATTCTTCGAGTTTATCTTTTTTGATGTTTATTCCAACTGCCATAGAGTGTCCACCAAATCTATCAATTAGATGTTTACATTCGGTTAATGTTTCATATAAATCAAATCCAGGTATACTTCTACCAGAGCCTTTACCACAGTCTTCATCTTCACAAAGTAATATACTTGGCTTAAAATATAGTTCTGTTATTTTTGATGAGACAATGCCTATTACTCCATGGTGCCAACCTTTTCCCATAACAACTATGGTGTTTTTATTTGCTAGCCCATTTTTTTCTATTTGTTCTATTGCTTCTAAATATATATTTTTTTCAGTATCTTGTCTTAACTTGTTATATTCATTTAATTTTTGAGTTAATTCATTTACTTCTTTTATATCTTTTGATAAGAATAGTTTTAGCGCTTCCTCTTGATGTCCCATTCTACCACATGCATTTATTCGTGGTGCTACTCCAAATGATATTGTTGTTGAATCTAGTTTTGAGTAACCTGCAACTTGTATAATTGACCTTAATCCTAAGTTTTTTGTTTGTTCTACCAGTTTTAATCCTAATTTTACTATTACTCTATTTTCGTCTGTTAGCGGTACTATATCTGATATTGTTCCTACACATACTATATCTAAATATTTTAAATATTCTTTTTCCTTTAGTTCTAATTTCATTGAAATTGCTTGAATTAACTTAAATACAACACCAACTCCTGCTAAATTTCTACATTTATATGTGTTGTCTTTTCTTTTTGCATCTACTACAGCTATTGCTTTTGGAAGTTCATTTCCAGGTTCATGATGGTCTGTTACTATTGTTTCTATTCCTAATTTTATTGCATATAAAACTTCTTCTATCGCAGATATACCACAGTCAACAGTTATCATTAGTTGTGCTCCTTGTTTTGCTATGTATTCTACTGCATCTTTGTTTAGTCCGTATCCTTCATTTAATCTATTTGGTATGTATTCTGTAACTTTTGCTCCTCTTTCTAATAAGAAACTTTTTAATACTGTTACACTTGTTATTCCATCTACATCATAGTCTCCATATATTACAATATTTTCTTTTTTTTCTATTGCTTTTATTATTCTATTTACTGCTATTTCCATGTCTGGTAATTCATATGGATTATAAAAATCATTTCTTTTTGGGTTTAAAAATTTTTCTATTTGCTTTTCTTCAATTATTCCTCTATTTACTAATATTGTTGCAAGTAGTTTATTTATATTATATTTTTTTTGTAGTTCTTCTACTTTTTTTTCATTTACTTGATATATTTGCCATTTTTTGTTCAATTAATTCACCATTCTTTCGCAATATATTTTACTATGTTAATTAGAAAATATCAAGTATTTTTTCTTATTGTCTCTTTTTTTCCTTGTTTTTATTTTTAGAACTATAAAAGCAATGTATTTATTTTATATTTAATACACTGCTTTTTTGTCTCTATTACTTTTTATTCTTCTGGTTCTGTGTTTTCTTCTGAATCAACTGGTAGTTCTTCTCCTAAACTTTGTTCAAATGCTTTTTCAAAATTTTCTCTAACTTTTTTATCTATTTCTGCCATGATATCTGCATGTTCTTCTAAATATCTTTTTGCATTTTCCCTTCCTTGACTGATTCTTTGACCATTGTAACTAAACCATGCTCCACTTTTTTCTACTATGTCTAAATTTACTGCCATGTCTAATATATTTCCTACTTTTGATATTCCTTTTCCATATAATATATCAAATTCGGCTTCTCTAAATGGTGGCGCTACTTTATTTTTGATTATTTTTACTTTTACTCTGTTTCCTGTAACTTCTCCATCTTGTTTTATCATTTCTATTTTTCTTATATCCATTCTTACAGATGCATAGAATTTTAATGCTCTACCTCCTGTTGTTGTTTCTGGATTTCCAAACATTACTCCTATTTTTTCTCTTAATTGGTTTATAAATATTAGTACTGTTTTTGATTTGTTTATTGCTCCTGCAAGTTTACGTAATGCTTGTGACATTAATCTTGCTTGCAAGCCCATATGTGAGTCTCCCATTTCTCCGTCAATTTCTGCTTTTGGCACTAATGCTGCAACAGAGTCTACTACTATTACATCTAATGCTCCACTTCTTACTAATGCTTCTGTTATTTCTAATGCTTGTTCTCCTGTATCTGGTTGTGATACAATTAAATTGTCTATATCTACTCCTAATTTTTTTGCATATACTGGGTCTAATGCGTGTTCTGCATCTATAAATGCTGCTTCTCCTCCAGTTTTTTGTGCTTCTGCTATTATATGTAGTGCTAATGTTGTTTTTCCTGATGATTCTGGTCCAAATACTTCTATTATTCTTCCTCTTGGAACTCCTCCTATTCCTAGTGCTATGTCTAAACTTAATGCTCCTGTTGATATTGCTTCTACCTCCATAGCCTTAAATTCTCCTAGTTTCATTACTGAACCTTTTCCAAATTGTTTTTCAATTTGACTCATTGCTACTTCTAATGCTTTTTTCTTTTCTGTATTTTCTCCCATGTTTTTATCTTTCCTTTCTTGAAATCTGTTATTTTATTGTTTACTTATTGAACTTTTGTTTGATATTCTTATTATATCTTTTTTTACTTTTTTGTCAAGTATTTTTATAAATTTTTTTAACTTTTGTACCAATTGTTTATATTTAAAAATATGTTATACCAGTTTGGAGAAATATTTCCTTTTAATGTCCAATTGCTCATTATAGCATAATAGTTATTATATAATCCTATATATGGAACTTCTTCATTATATATTTCTCTTATTCTTTTGTATTTTTCTTTGAGTATTTCTTCTTTGGTTATGTTTTTTACTTCATTTATTATTTTTGATAGTTCTTCATTACTAAAATTGGCTAAATTATCAATTCCAAAAAATGTTTCTAAATTGGGACTAGTTCCTATTACTGTTCCTGTTAAAATCATATCATAATTTTTGTTTTTTAAATAATTTTGATATTGGTCATTATTTGCTTTTATTATTGTTATTTTTATTCCTATTTCTTCTAAGTTTGCTTTTATCATTTCTGCTACTAATATTCTTTCTTGATTTGATTCAGGTACTACTAATTTTAGATTTATTCTTTTTGTACTATAGTTTATTTTTTTTTGCCATTTATTATATTTATATTCCCAGCCATTTTCTAATAAAATTTGTTTTGATAATTCTTGATTATATGAAGTTTCTCCTGTCTCTCCTTTTAGCCAATTTCCATAATCTAAAAAGTAGTTAGTTACTTTATATTTATTATTATATATTTGTCTTACTATATTTTCTTTATTTATTGCTTTGGCTATTGATTGTCTGACTTCTTTATTTGATAATATATCACTTTGTGTGTTTATTGCTAAAAAGTCGTGCTCTCTTCCTGAGAGTTCTACTTTATTATATCCTATTGTTCCTATATATTTTTCTATTCCTATATTTGTAGTTGTCATTAAATCAATTTTTCTTGTTTTGAATGCATTATATAATTCACTTAAATTTGGATATTTGTTTATTGTTATTTTTTCTAATGTTAATTCTTCTCTTTTATAATTTTCGTTTTTACTAAGTATTATAGTTCCAGCATTATTTTGAGTTATTTTATATTTTCCAGTTCCTAGAGGTTGATTATTTTTAACAGTTTTTAAAAAATTTTCTCCTTCATAAAACTTTTTACTCATTATTGGAAATATTAAATTATATTCAAAAAATGGTATTTCTTGATCTGTTGTTATTTGAATGGTATTGAAATCTATTTTGGTAGTTTTTACTATGTTTTTTACATTGTTACTATAAATTGATTCTACATTTTTTAAAGTGTCTATTGTGAAGATTACATCTTCTGCTGTAAATACTTGTCCATCTGACCATTTTATGTCATTTCTTAATTTAATTAAATATGTTGTTTCTCCTGTCTTTGCCCAGTCTTCTATTAGGCATTTTTGTATTTTGTATTCAGAATCTAATTCTAGTAATGGTTCATATATTGTTTTGGTTATTTCTTGTACTTGTTTATTATTACTTAATATTGGATTTATTGTGTCAAATTCTGCTATTCCTAATGTTATTTCTTTTATAATATCTTCTTCTTTATTTGAGATTTTTTGTTGTGGCTCTTTGCTTTGTTTTTCACTTGTTGATTGATATATGACAAATCCCATTATTGTTATTACAAATATTATAAATATATATTTTATAATGTTGCTTTTCAAAATATCACTCCTTGCTGTGTAAATAATACATGATATATGAAGTTTTTTCAAGTGTTTTAATCTTTTTTCTTTAAATAATAAAAGGAAGCATTTTATTAGCCCCCTTTTTATATTTTATTTCTATATTTAATCATTAGTTTGTATTTTTACTATTGATTATTTTCTTGATTCCACAATCAATTTTATTCCTGTTCTGTCTTCTCCCTCGACTTCTACTTCGGCAAAGGCTGGTATACATACTAAGTCTACTCCTGATGGTGCTACAAATCCTCTTGCTATTGCTACTGCCTTTACTGCTTGGTTTAGAGCTCCTGCTCCAATTGCTTGCATTTCTGCTTTTTGTGATTCTTTTACTAATCCAGCTATAGCTCCTGCTACTGAGTTTGGATTAGATTTTGATGAAATCTTTAAAATTTCCATTTCTCTTTTGCCTCCTATAAAATTAATTTCTGTTGCAACTTTTACATTTTGTATTTTACAACATTTGGTAATTTTTGTCTAGCTTTTTTGGAAATTTTTTCAAGTTTTTTGTCGCATATTTCGACAAGTTTTTAATTCCAATATTGTTTTAGTTCCTAGATATTGCATTTTATAAGTTTATTTTATACAAATTCTCTTTATTTCTTTTACTTTGTTTGTTTTTTCTTCTACATCAAATATAACTGCATTTAACATACATTCTCCTTCTGCTAATTTATATTTTTCAGGAAGTGTCGTTTCAAATCTTTTAAATGATACTTGTATATCCATTCCTATTACAGAGTCCTTTGGTCCTGTCATTCCTATATCTGTTATATATCCTGTACCATTTGGTAATATTTGTTCATCAGCAGTTTGTACATGTGTGTGTGTTCCAAATAAAATTGTTATTTTTCCATCTAAAAATCTTGCCATTGCTATTTTTTCAGCAGTTGCTTCTGCATGAAAGTCTATTATTATTATATCTACTTTTCCTTGTAAGTTTTCTACAATTTCTTTTGCTTGTATAAATGGATTTTCTGTAAGTATATTTATATCTACTCTTCCAATGAAATTTATTACTGCAATTTTCTTTCCTTTACATTCATATATTCCAAAACCTTTTCCTGGTACTCCTTTAGGGTAATTGTTTGGTCTTATTAATTGGGGATGGTCAATAAATTTGAATATGTCTTTTTTTCCCCATGTGTGATTTCCCATTGTTACTACATTTGTTCCTGCTTCTAGCATGTCTTTAAAGTTTTTTTCTGTTATTCCCATTCCTCCTGCTGAGTTTTCTCCATTTGTTACAATAAAGTCTATGTTTTCTTCTTTTTTTATCTTTGGTAATATTTCTTTTAGTTTTCTTACTCCTGACTCTCCTACTATGTCTCCAACAGCTAATATTTTCAATTTTTTTCCTTCTTTCTTTTTACTATAATTTATTTATATTTTTTTATATTTTTTTCGTTTTTATTCTAACATTTTATTGGGTGTTAGTCAAGCTAACTTTTTTCATTTATTAAAATAGCTCTTGGTTTGAAATTTGAATTTAATTTCTTATTGGTTTTATTTGTTTATTTAAAATTCCCGCCATTTGAAGAATATTGTTTTGTTCTTCTATTTTATCCATACTTTCTTTATGCATCTTTTCTACTGATGTTTGGAAAGACCATAAAATTTCTTCTAGTCCTTTTCTATTCATTTCTTCTCTTTGGTCATGTGATATCCATCTTTGCTCATTATGTTCCCATTTTTTATCGTTTTCTTCCCATCTTCTGTCATTTTTTTCCCAGCGTTTATTGTTCTCTTCCCATCTTTTGTCACTTTCTTCCCAACGTTTAGCATTTTCTTCCCAGCGTTTTCTATTTTCTTCTTTCATTTTAATTATTTCTCTTCTGTTGTCTCTAACTTCTTCTCTTAAGTCATTAATAGCTCTTAATATTGGTGTAACTATTTCATTACTATTCATTTATTACCTCCTGTATTTTTAATTAGATTTCGTTTTGATTGTTTTTATATGAACAAATATTCAATAAACCATAGATAAAAAACTATTGATTTCAAAATTATAAAATAATATTGCTTAAAAAGCAAATAAAGAATTTAAAATTATTATACTCTCTAACATTTTCATTGTCAAGAAAAATATTTCGACTTTTTTCGACAATTGCGTTTTGAAGCTGTATTTCTACAGTTTTTTGTTAAAGTTTTTTTATTTGGTAATTTGCTATTTTTTTATGAATACAAATATTATATATCAATTTTTGTGTATTGAATTTACACTATAAAATTTTTAGAGCATAAAAGGCTCAAAAGGAGGTATTATGAAAAAGTATAAATTAGCAATAATAGGAGCTACTGGTTTAGTAGGTAGAACCATTATAAAAGTTTTAGAGGAAAAAAATATTCCAAATATTGAATATTTTCTCTTTAGTTCTTCTAAATCCGCTGGTACAAAACTTAAGTTTATGGAAAAAGAATATATTGTAAATGAATTAACTGAAAGTTCTTTTGACTATCATTTTGATTTTGCAATATTTTCTGCTGGTTCTGAAGTTTCAAAACATTTTGCACCAATTGCCGCTTCAAAAGGTTGTATCGTAATAGATAATAGTAGTGCATTTAGGATGGCTAATAATGTTCCATTAGTAGTACCAGAAGTAAATTCTAATGTTTTACTTAATCATCCTAATATAATTGCAAATCCAAATTGTTCAACAATTCAGGCTGTAGTTGTATTAAAGCCTTTAGATGATAATTTTAAAATCAAAAGAATTGTGTATTCAACATATCAAGCTGTATCAGGCGCAGGAAAACTTGGATTGCAAGATTTAGAAAATAGTTCTAGTAATTGTATTACAAATTCTTCTCATAAATTTTCACATCCAATTTATGATAATTGTTTACCTCAAATTGATACATTTCTTATCAACAGATATACTAAAGAAGAAATGAAAATGATTAATGAAACAAGAAAAATTTTAGAACATCCTAATTTAGCAATTACAGCAACATGTGTACGTGTTCCTATAAAAAATTGTCATGGAGAAAGTATAAATATTGAATTTGAAAAATCTTTTGATCTAGATAATGTATTTTCTATTTTGAAAAATTCACAAGGTATTGTTGTTCAAGATGATATTAATGATAATATTTATCCTATTTCTATGACATCTAATGGTCATGATGAAGTTTTTGTTGGAAGAATTAGAAAAGATTATAGTGTTAAAAATGGTATTAATTTATGGGTAGTTGCAGATAACTTACGTAAAGGTGCTGCAAGTAATGCTATTCAAATTATGGAAAAATTAATAAAAATGGAGGATATATAAATGAAAAAATGCTTATTTACTGGAGTAGCCACAGCTCTAGCTACTCCTTTTAATAAATATGGAATAAATACTAAAGAATTTGAAAAATTTATAAATTTTCAAATAGATTCTGGAATAAATGCACTTGTAGTTTGTGGCACTACTGGCGAATCTAGTACAATGTCAAAGTCTGAAAAAATTGATGCTATAAAATGTGCAATTTCATCTTCTAATGGTAAAGTTCCTGTAATAGTTGGCACAGGTTCTAATAATACTAAGAGCGCTATTGAAATGTCTATTATTGCTGAAGATCTTGGAGCTGATGGTCTTTTGGTTGTTACTCCTTATTATAATAAAACTTCTCAAAATCGGTTTAGTTGAACACTATAAAGCTATCTCCTCTTCTGTTTCCATACCTATTATTTTATATAACGTTCCTAGTAGAACTGGAATGAATATTTCTCCTGAAACATGTTTTGAACTTTCTAAAATTGATAATATTGTTGGAATTAAAGAAGCAAGTGGAAATATATCTCAAGTTGCCCAAATTGCTAATCTTTGTGGAAATGATTTTAATATTTACTCTGGTAATGATGATCAAATTGTTCCTATTTTATCACTTGGCGGAAAAGGTGTAATTTCTGTTCTATCTAATATAAATCCTAAACTTACTTGTAGTATTACAAATTCCTTTTTTAAAAAAGCTACTGATGAAGCTTGTTATTATCAGTTACAAGCTTTGCCTATAATTAATGCTTTATTTTCTGAAACTAATCCTATTCCAGTAAAAGAAGCTATTAATATACTTGGTTTTGATTTTAGAGAACCTAGATTACCTCTTATTAAGTGTTCCCCTTCTTTAAGAGAATGTCTTCATAATCTTTTATAATTATTATTAAAAAACCTGAAATGCTAACAATACTTCAGGTTTTTTTGATTTACAATATTTATTTTTCATTATCTTTTTTGTGTATTTTTTCAAAATTTTCTTTTGAATAATTTATTTTATCTTTTATTTCTTTTTTTGAATTATCAATACTATTTTTTAATTTTTCTTTTGATTCTTCTATTTTCTTTTTAATGTCTTCCCACTTATTATATAAAACTTTTTCTTCTATCTTAGGAAACGCATTTACAAGTCTTTTGTAAGGTTTTATTTTCTTTGAAATTATATTTTTTACTTTATCCGAAATTTCTACTGTATTATCTTTGAATTCTTTAGTCATCTCTTTTAAGTTAAATATTATCTTAAATGAAACAATTATATCTATAATATAAAGTATTAAAAATATAGCTGTACAAATATGCATTACTACATTTGGTATCATTTCTATGTATTTTAAGAAAAATGGATTTGCTATATATATAATAAATGTTCCTGCAATTCCAAATGGAATAAGAGTTTCTAAGCAGATACGTCCATTTATATTGAACTTATTATTACTATAATCCCACCACCTTGCTTTAAATATTTTTTCCATTATATAACTTGTCATATATTCCAGTACACCACATATTAATATTGACATGAAGAATGTTGCCCATATATCATCATTATATTTTTTTAAAAGTATTGTTATTAGTATTACTCCTACTCCATATATAGGACAATATGGTCCAATTAAAAATCCCCTATTTACAAATCTTTTCTTTTTTATTGTATCACTTACTGACTCCATTAGCCAACCTGCAAATGAATATATAAAAAATAATGCTATATATCTTTCTATTTGTATTATCATAATTACATTTAATTAGATTTACTCTAATTTACTCCTTTCTATCTGATTTATTTTTTTGTCAGATATATATTGAAATTTAATATTATTCTAGCATATATTTTTTAAACGCCAACTTTATTTTTTTCTTTGTTTTCTTTATCTAATAATTTTTTCTCTTTTTGATTAGTTTTCAAATTATCTTTTGCAACAGTCATAAGTAGTTTTATTCTATTAGTTTGATTTGCTTCACTTGCACCAGGATCATAATCAACAGGAACAATATTTGCTTCTGGATACATATCTCTAATAGTTTTTATAACACCTTTTCCAACAACATGGTTTGGTAAACATGCAAAAGGCTGAACACATACAATATTAGAAATATTATTTTCCATATATTCAAGCATTTCGGCAGTTAAAAACCAACCTTCTCCAGTTTGATTACCTGTTGATAATACAGATTTTACATTATCTGCCAAATGCCAAATATTGCAAGTTTGCAAATATCCTTTTTGTGATTTTTCTAAAGCTTTTTTCACATCTTTTTCGAACACTTCTATTAGTTTTATTGCTGCTTTATATAATAACGATTTCTTGTTATCATTTTTAAGCATTTGATTAGAAATTACTTTATTACTTGCTATAAATTTTACAAATCCTAAAAAGTCTGGAAGTACTACTTCTGCTCCTTCTTTTTCTAATAAATCTGCTACAAAATTGTTTCCGAATGGATGATATTTAATTAGAATTTCTCCAACTATTCCAACTTTTGGTTTATTCAATTTTTCTTTCCATTCTATTTTTTCGAAGTCATCTACTATTTTGTAAATATTTTTAGAAATATCTTTTGTTTTTCCACTTATAGTTAAGTTTTTTGCTTTTTCCATCCACTCATTAAATAATTTTTCTGTTTCACCTTTATTTTTTTCATATGGCCTATTTTTATATAACATTTTTTGCAACAAATCTGCATATACCATTCCTCTTAATAGTTTTTCTACTAAAGATATTGTTATTTTAAATCCTGGATTTTTTTCCATCCCTACAACATTAAATGATATAACCGGAACTTGTTCAAAACCTGCATCTTTTAATGCTTTACGGATAAACCCTATATAATTTGTAGCTCTACATCCTCCCCCAGTTTGAGACATTATTAATGCTGTTTTGTTTACATCATATTCGCCACTTTCCAAAGCTTCTATAAATTGCCCTGTTGTTATTATTGAAGGATAGCATGCATCATTATTTACATATTTAAGTCCGGTTTCTATTGTGTGTGGTGTGCATTGTCTTAGTAATTTTGCTTTATAACCTTCACTTCTTAATATTGGTTCTATAAATTCAAAATGTATAGGTGCCATTTGTGGAAATAAAACTGTATATTCTTTTTTCATTTCTTCTGTAAATGAAATTCTATTTAATTCATATTTTCCATTTGCACTTTGGTCTTTTTTAGTATTTAAACGTTTATTTATACTTGCTAATAATGAGCGTAAACGAATTCTTACTGCTCCTAAATTGTTTACTTCATCTATTTTTATTAGTGTGTACATTTTTCCAAAGCTTGTTAAAATTTCTTCAACTTGATCTGTTGTGACTGCATCAACACCACATCCAAATGAGTTTATCTGTACTAATTCTAAATTATCATGTCTTCCAACAAAATCTGCTGCTGCATATAATCTTGAATGGAACATCCATTGGTCAACTACACGTAATGGTCTTTCAGGTAATGTTTTATCTGAAACACTATCTTCTGTTAATACACACATTCCTAGGCTTGTAATAAGTGTATCTATTCCATGGTTTATTTCTGGATCTACATGATATGGTCTTCCTGCTAGTACTATTGCTTTTAAGTTATTTTTTTCTATATATTCAAGTGTTTCTTTTCCTTTATTATGTATATCTTGTCTACATTTTTGGTATTCTTCTTGTGCTTTTTCTATTGCATTTTTAAGTTCCTTTTTGGTAAAATTGTATTCTTTGAATTCCGCTAGTTCCATCATTCTTTCCATTAATTGTTTAGATTCAAATGGCAAAAATGGGTTAATAAATTTTATGTTATTCGTTTTCAATTCTTCTACATTATTTTTTATTACTTCTGAATAAGATATTACTATTGGACAGTTATATCTATTGTTGCTATCTGCAAATTCTTTTCTTGAATATGGCATACATGGGTAAAATATTGTTTTTATTCCTTTTTGTATTAAGCTAATAATATGTCCATGTGATAATTTGGCTGGATAACACACTGATTCAGATGGCATTGATTCTATGCCTTTTTCATAGATTTTTCTTGTACTTTTTTCAGATATTATTACTCTAAAACCTAAATTAGTAAATAGTGTAAACCAAAATGGATAGTCTTCATACATATTTAATACTCTTGGAATTCCAATTGTTCCTCTTGGTGCATCTTTTTCTTCTAGTGGTGTATATCCAAAAATTCTTTCATATTTGTATTTTACTAAGTTTGGAAGATTTTGATGTGTGTTTAGTATTCCTTCTCCTTTTTCACATCTGTTTCCAGATATGTGCCTTTTTCCATTACTAAATTTATTTATTGTTAATTGACAATGATTTTCACATCCATTGCACCTTGTATGTGAAACTTGTATATCTAGTTTATCTATTTGTTCTATATTTGCAATTGTTGATTTATATTCCATATCCATATTTGCTTCATATTGCTCACATGCAAGTAATGCCATACCATATGCTCCCATAAGTCCTGCAATATCTGGCCTTATAACATTTCTTCCAACTATTAGTTCAAATGCTCTTAATACTGCTTCATTATAAAATGTTCCACCTTGAACAACTATATGGCCTCCAAGTTTTTTAGTATCTCTTATTTTCATTACTTTTTGAATAGCATTTTTTATAACTGAATATGATAGGCCTGCTGAAATATCTCCTACTGAATATCCTTCTTTTTGTGCTTGTTTTATTTTTGAATTCATAAATACTGTACATCTTGAACCTAAATCTACTGGATTTTGTGAACTTAGTGCTTCATTTACAAATTCTTCTATACTTAAGTTTAAGCTTTTTGCAAATGTTTCTATAAATGAACCACATCCTGATGAACATGCTTCATTTAACATGATATTATCTATTGTGTTGTTTTTTAATTTTATATATTTCATGTCTTGCCCACCAATGTCTACAATACTTGTAACTTTTGGCTCAAATTTTTTTGCTGCTGTGTAATGTGCTATTGTTTCAATTTCATTTAAGTCTACATTTAATGCTGTTTGTATTAGTTTTTCACCATATCCTGTTACACCACTATATCTAATTATTGCTTCTTTTGGCATTTCTTTGTATAGTTCTTTTAACATTTCTATTATACTTTCTAGTGGTTTTCCTTCATTACTTTTATATGATGAATATAATAAAGTTCCTTCTCTATTTATTACAACTAATTTAGAGGTTGTTGAACCTGCATCTATCCCTATAAAACAGTCTCCTTTGTGTTCTGATAAAGGTTTTTTTTCTACTTTATCTTTTTCATGTCTTTTTTTGAATTCATCATATTCTATGTTTGTTTTAAATAGTGGTTGTAGTGGTTGTGATGTTGTATCTTTTGATGCTTTTAATACTTGTATTTTGCTTTTTAATTTTTCGGCACTTATAGGTTCCATGTCTTTTGCATCTAAACATGCTCCTTTTGCAACTAGTAAATGTGCTTCTTTAGGTACTATTGTCTGCTCTTTAGTTAAATTTAGTGTTTCTACAAATCTTTTTCTTAATTCTGGAATATATGTTAATGGTCCTCCTAAAAATGCTACATTTCCACGTATTGGTCTTCCACAAGCTAATCCACTTATTGTTTGGTTTACTACTGCTTGCAAAATTGATACGGCTATATCTTCTTTTGCTGCTCCTTCATTTAATAATGGTTGTACATCAGTTTTTGCAAATACTCCACATCTTGATGCTATTGGATATATTGTGCTATATCCTTTTGCAAGTTCATTTAGGCCTAATGTATCTGTATTTAATAATGATGCCATTTGGTCTAAAAACGCCCCTGTTCCACCAGCACATGTTCCATTCATACGTTGTTCTATTGATTTTCCAAAATATATTATTTTGGCATCTTCTCCCCCTAATTCTATTACAACATCTGTTTGAGGAATGTATTTTTCCACTGCTCTTTTACATGCTACTACTTCTTGTATAAATGGTACATCTAAAAATTTTGCTGTACTCATTGCTCCTGATCCCGTTAATGCTATTGTAAATTCATTTTCTTTATATTTTTTTACTAATTCTTCTAATACTTTACATACAGTGTTTTTCGTATCTGAAAAATGTCTTTCATATGATGCATGTATTTCTTCTAAGTTTTCATTCATTACTACGATTTTAACTGTTGTTGAACCTACGTCCATTCCTATATGTATAGTTTTCTTCATATTTTTTATTCCTTTCTAAGGAATGTTTTTCTCAAAAATTTTTTTGTTTTTTTGATGTCTCCTTAAAATTAATTATTCAATTCATAGTGAGAAATATATCACAATTGTGTTTTTTTGTCAATTTTTGTGGTCTTTGCTTTTTACTATATTTTGACTATAATTCCTAAATTTTTGTAACTATTTATAGTCATTTACACTTAATGTTGGATATGTATAAATTTGACCATTTTGTGTTAGACTTCCTATTGGTACATGGTTTGCATCCATTGTTGTACTTCCTTTTAAAAAATATTTATATTTGTATTTTTTTGTTAAGTTTCCTCCTCCTACTATTATTGGGTCATCCCATGTAACATCAATTGCATACCATTCTCCATAAAGTTTAACATAATTCCATGCATGATTTTCAGTCTCATTGTTGCTGTTTGTTCCTTTACCTATTACTAATACATTTTCAATGTTTATTTCATCTGTTAAGTATTTGAATGCTTTTGCATATCCTTCACATACACATTTTTTATTTACAAGTGCTCCATATAAATTATATGCATTATAATTTGATTGCTCTAAATTATATTCTATATTGTCTATTAAATAATCATGTATTATTTTTAGTTTTTCATAATCTGTTTTTCCATTTACTTTCATAAGTATTTGGTCTTTTATTTGTTCTACTTTTTGAATTGCTGTATCAACTTCTTCTTTTGAGTAAAATCCTGTTGCTAAGTATGTTGGCGAATCTCCATTATCTATATAAACATTATATTTGACTCCTGTTATTTTTGTTATTTTTTCTATGTTTAAGTACATGTTTGTTGGTTCTATGTAAAATATTTCTGGATTTTCATATAAAAAGCATTCTATTGCTGATTGATATTCTTGTTGTAGTTTATCGCTTCCTCCTTCTTGTTTTAGCATATTTGAAAATGTTTCTCCAAATTTTATAGTATATGTTCCTGTTTTTAAGTTTTCTGTATTTTCACATAATTTGTTATATATTATTTTTGCATATTGTCCTAATTGTTTATATAAATAGTTTTCTTTTGCGCTGTTTTCTTGAGTTTCAATATAATTTTGTTCTATTATTTCAGTATTCGGTAATGTTGTGTTGTTTGTTTTGTTTGAGTTATATTCTATTGTTGGATATCCTACTTCTTCAAAATTTATTGCTATTGTTCCTGTTATTTCTCCATAAATTATTAGTCCAAATATTCCAATTATTACTATTAAGAAAATTGCTATAACTGTTAATATTATATTTATAATTTTATCTTTCATTTTACTCTTTCCTTTCTTACTTGAATAACTTGAAAGAATCTCTTTTGTCTTTCTTATTAATTATAACATGTGTTTTTATTTATTTGCAATAAGATTTATAAAGTTTGAATATTTTTTTAAAATTTGTAAATATTACAAGTATGAATTTAAAAAGTTTTTTTAATAATTTATTTGAATATAATGATAATTATAATTTTTCTATTTCTAATAAAGAAATAACTGAAAAGCCTTTTAATATGAATAATAATTTTAAAGCAAATGTTTTTACAAATATTAATGATAATTTGGAATTTTTAAAAAGTAAATATAATACTTTAATAAATAGTGATATTATTATTAGAGAGTTTGAAACAAGAGCTCTTAATAATACTTATAAAAGTTTTATTATTTATTTTGACGGATTAGTTGATTCTGCTTCTATTAATCATTTTATTTTAAAACCTTTAATGTTTCCTAAACATGTAAATAATCCAGACTCTGGAAAAAATTTAGTAGAATATATTAGTAATAGGCTTATTCCTGAAAATAGTGTGAAAAAAACTAAAGATTTTTCTGATATATTTTCTGGTATAAATATGGGAAATTGCTTAGTTTTTATTGATACTTTGAATGTTGCTTTTAATATTGATGTAAAAAGTTATAAACAAAGAAGTGTTGATAGACCAGAAAATGAAATAATTATTAAAGGTCCTCATGAAAGTTTTGTTGAAAATATTAGAACAAATACTTCTCTTCTTAGACGTATTATTAATAATGAGAATTTAATAATTGAAAATATTCCTGTTGGCAATATTAGTCAAACAAAGTGTGGCGTTTGTTATATGCAAAATATTGCTAATGGGGATTTAGTTGGAGAAGTAAAATATAGGCTTAATAATTTAGATATTGATTCTTTACTTTCAACTGGTCAGTTAGAACAGTTGATTGAAGAAGATTCTGGATATGGTATTCCTCAAGTTATTTCAACAGAACGTCCTGATAAGTGTTGTAAATATTTACTACAAGGAAGAGTTGTAGTTTTAGTTAATGGTAATCCTTATGCTCTTATAATGCCTGCAACTATTGAAGATTTTTTATTTTCTCCAGAAGATACTAATTTAAGACCATTATTTGCAAATTTTCTTCGTGTTATTCGTGTAGTTGCTGCTATTATTACTCTTTTACTTCCTGCTGTGTATATTGCTATTACGAGTTTTCATCAAGAAATTTTACCTACATCTTTATTGTTTTCAATTTTGTCTGTTAGAGAAAATGTACCTTTTCCAATTATTTTTGAATTACTGCTTATGGAATTTTCTTTTGAATTGATTAGAGAAGCAGGTCTTCGTGTTCCTTCTCCTATTGGCTCTACAATTGGTATTGTTGGTGCTTTAATTTTAGGTGATGCTGCTGTTAATGCTGGTATTGTTAGTCCTACTCTTATTATTATTGTTGCTATTACTGGTATTGCTTCTTTTGCTATTCCTGATTTTTCTTTTGGTTTTCACCTTCGTACTTTTAGGTTTTTATTTATAGCTTTGGGCTTTACTGCTGGATTTTTAGGAATTGGCGCTGGATTATTTGTATATATAACTTCTTTATGTAGTTTTAAATCTTTCGGAGTTCCTTATACTTCTCCTGTTTCTCCTACTTTTAATACTAAAGGAAATGGATATTTTGTTCCTCCTTTTTGGAAACAAGAATATAGAGCTAGTTTTATTTCTCCCAAAAAAGAAATTTCTCAAAGCAAAATTAGTATGAAGTGGAAAAAGAAATTTTAATCTCACAATTTTACGTAAAAGAGCTTGCAAATCAAGCTCTTTTCTTGTTTTTTACTAATATTTCAATTTTTTGACAATTTTTATATTATTTCATTGATTTTTAAAAGTATATATTGTAAAAGATTTACAGGAGGTAATATAATAAGTAGATAAATTAATATTTATAAAGAATTAAAAAGTCAAGATTCTGAAACTTTATATCTTTTTAAATCTGGCATATTTTATATTTTTTTAGATGATGATGCTAGAAAAATAAATCAAGATTTTAATTTGAAACTTACTAATCTTAATGATGAATTTGTAAAATGTGGATTTCCTATTTTTGCTATTGACAAATATTTTAATCTTTTAAATTCAACAAAATATAAAATAAAAATTATTGACACTGTTTATAATCATTTCCTATTGTTGCACGTTATATTCTTTATCCAGCAATTCTTCCTTGTGTGCTTGATGTAAATGTTGCAAGTAGAAAATATCTGGTAACAAGTGAATACATAAGATTAGCTTTAAGTTTTAGAAAGATTCTTTAAAACTTTCTTTTGATATTATTGCAAATATAGAAATGTAAAGAGGAAACTAAAAAGTAAGCTATATTTATATAATATTGAAAATCTAAAACTAAATAGTCGCATTTCTAGCTATATTTGCTATAAAGGTATTTGTGAAAAAAGCTTAGATTAAATTTAAAAAGGTAATACATACAGTACTACCTAAAATAGTTCTAAATTAAGATTTCTTTTCGAATTATTTTTTATAACCTACTAGCAAGTCTAATTATCTATTTTATTTTTATAGTTTTTTGACTAAAGGATATGGTTTGTTTCTATCTAAAACTTCTCTTATTTTACCTTAGTAAAAATAACCACAGTTTTTTAGAATTTTGTTCCCAAATTTATAATATTTTTTCTGTTATTAATTTTTTTCAAAAGATAAGTTTAACAAGAAATCTATTGTTTTTATTTTAGCTTTTTTTGTGCCTTTTCTAATATCTCATTATATGTGTTTAAATTTTTGTATTCTTCTTTTTCGTCTATCTCATAATTATTTCTTGTATCTATTATTATATAATTAATTCTCTCTTCGAAGTATATGTATGCATCTTTTCCATAGCAATTTACAAATGCTCCTACTTTGTAACATACTATATATTGCTTATGTATTTCTTTTATATTTTTGGCCATATTTATTACACTAATATGTATTTTTTTGCTGACAGACACAAGGCCTGTCAGCAAACCTTTCGTTCTATTTTTGGGACTGTCAAAAATTTTGTGTAAACTAAAAATACCTTTTATGATATAATATAAAATATTAAGGAGGTATTTTTCTTATGGAAGAACTGATATCCGGACAGTTTTTTAAAAAGAATATATTAGACATCTTACTCGTCTGATATATTCTTTTCCTTATATTTTATTTTAATACATTTTATGTATATATTGAAAAAAAGCATTCCTTTATATATAATATAGTTGAATCTCAATTATACAAAGGAGGAATGCTTTTATGAAATCATATTATAATCAAGAAAAAATTTCAAGTAGTTTGAGAAAATTTTTCCAAAAAAATTTTATTTTATCAAAACCTCATCTAAAAGTTATTTCTTTTTTAATTACGGGCATGATTTCTGCTGAGTCTGTTGTAACTTCTGATATTTCTCGTAAATTAAAAGATGATTTTTCTCTTGTTCTTCTTGAATCTATTGAACGACGTTTTAGACGTTTCTTTAACTCTTTTTCTTCTTTTGCTTATTCTTTCTTTGAATCCTTTATTTCTTCTATTATTTCTCGTTTTTCTGTAAAACATTCTGACAAAAATGTTCATATTTCTTTTGATCATATGTTTTGTAAAAATAAATTTACCATTCTCCTTTTTTCACTTCGTATTGGTAAACAAGGCATTCCTATTTGGTTTAGATGTTTTAAAGGTAAACACAATTCTTCTGCTTATTCTCTTGACCTTATTAAACAAGGTATCTCTTTTTGCGCTAATCTTTTTTCTGGTAAAGATTACCACATTATTTTTCTTGCTGACAGGTGGTTTCCTCATGTTGATATTCTTTCTTTTATTCATAGTATTGGTTGCTTTTATTGTTTTCGTTCTAAATCTTTCTTCACTTTTTCTTATTTCGACTCTCATGGTAATCTTGTTACTAAACATCTTAGAGATATTTCTCCTTTAAAATATTCTGCTAAAGTTCTTAAAAATGTTTTCTTCACTAGACATATGTTTAAAACTAATATTGTCGTTTCTAATTATTCTAATACTGATGAGCTTTGGTTTTTAGTTACTAATGATGACACTTCTCGTGCCGTTAGGAATTATTCTTATAGATTTGGCTCTATTGAATGTATTTTTAAATCTCAAAAGACTAATGGCTTTAGACTTGAATCTACTAATACTCAAAAAGTTGAACATTTTATTTCTCTTTTTACTATTATGTGTATTTCTCTTATTTGGCTTACTATTATTGGTGTTGATTACGTTAAAGGCAAAAATCATTATCATTTGAGGATTCGTGATACTAAAAAGCATAAGAATAATTCTACTTCTAGGTGTTTTTCTTTCTTCAACCTTGGGCTTACTATCTTCAACCTTTGCTATTACAATTCTGTGAATTTTAATTTAAGGTTTGATTTTGTCCTCTATGATGTTTGAA
>CAUWAY010000010.1:0-47656 GCA_963556905.1 uncultured Clostridia bacterium
TTAGGGCTTATGTTTAAAATTTTTTGGGACATTTTCAAAAATCATTGACAATATTGAAATTTGTGATATATCATAGATTTTTTCAACTTTTTTGTCAACTAAATTATCTCAAATTAGAGCAAAAAGTCCACAAAAACGCTTGAAAATCAAGCGTTTTTCTATTTTTTGAATAAATTTTCTGTTTAGTTTATTTTTTCTTTCAAATTATTCCAAATTTCATTTGTTCTTATATAGTCTTTATAATGTTTTTCTACATCTTTATCATACTTTTCTAATTCTTCTAATAATGATGAGAAACAGTTATCATTGAACATCTCATTTAATTTTGGAACTATTACTTTCAATTTATCTACCATTGTATTTATTTCATATCTATATCTTTCTTTGTCTTTTATGTATAATAATAATGGCTTATATTTTATCCAACCTATTGCTGCTTTTAAAAATCTATTTTTTATTTTGTCTTCTTTTATATTTATTTTTCTTAAACATTTTGGATATATTTCATCCATTATTTCAGTATATTTTAAAAATCCATCATGGAAATGATATACTGGTATTTTAAATATTTTTGAATTACCTAATAGTGTAGAGAAAAATGTATCTTCTCCTCTTGCAAGGGGTGGATTATAAAATGCGGGTATTTTGTCTCTATTATTTAGTTTTAAACATAGTGTTGAACCTGCAACCCATTTTCCTATTCCGTCTGATTTTATTTCATATGCTCCATTTCCTTTAGCAAGTTCTATATCTGCATATGTTACTCCATTGTTATTTTTCATTTTTTCTCTTATTGATTCCCATGATATTATATCATTGCTTATTACTTCTATAAATTCTTTTAAATCTTCTTCTGTAAATTTGTCATTAAAATCTATATATGGGATTGGTGATATATATCCACAGTGATAACCTATTGTAACATCTGCTTTTTCTTTTTCCATAAATTCTATGTGTCTTAAAATATTGTCTTGCTTAAGCCAGGTATGTTTTCCATTTTCTTTTAAAACTGCTACTGGATATTCATCATCATCCCAAAATAGAAGATAATCCATTTTGTTTTTTATTGCATAATACATTACTGTATTTCTTCCTTTTGCATGTCCATGTCCTAAGAAAAATTCCATGTCTTCTGTATCCATATTTTTTCTTGAAGTCAATTTTTTTATTTCTTCTTTTATATCTTCAGGCGTAATATACTTTATTTTAATGTCTTTATATGCCTCTGCTTTTATATCGTAAAATTCCTCTCTTGGTATTTGTTGATATGCGGTGTCGAATAGGATAAATATTGTTATATTTACTTTTTGTGCATATCTTTTTACTTGTTCTAAAATTTCTTTGTAGTAACTGTTTATTATTTTACATACGTTAGAACGTCCTGTTACAAATCCTATTCCGAAATTTATTTCTTTTTCCATTTAATATTACCTTTCCTTTCGATTTGCCATGCGTAAAATGCCATGAATAGCATTTTATATAAGTTTTACTTTATGCTTTTCATGAGCAAAACCATTATTAGTATACCACATATCAAAAGTTTTGTAAAGTTTAATGCCCCAAAAATCAACATAATATTACTTTTAGCTTAATTTTTGGTTCAAAAAATATATAATATTCCTTTCTAGTTCATACTATTATCTATCTTTTATATATGGTTCAACATGTACAATTGCTTTATAAACTTTGTCTAATCCTGAAATATTTTTTTCTAAATTGTCCGCTAATTTATGACTATCAAATGTTGTCATATTGCCGTCAACAGCAATTGTTAAAACTACTATGTATTGATATCCAACAGGTGTTGAAGATATTTCATTTACCGCTTTTATTTCTTTGCTTGCATGTACTACATCTAAAATTATATCTTTCGTATTTTCATCTATTGAAATATCCATTAAAATATTATAACTTTCCATAAAAATTTCTATTCCGGTTTTACAAATCCAAGCAGATATTCCAATACCAACTATACTATCAAACCACTGTATTCCTTTTAAAGATAAAAGTATAGAAATTAATGTGAAACTTGTTATTACACAGTCATTTCTATGGTCTGCCATACTTGCTTCTAATAGAATATTATTATATTTTTTATAGACTATTTTTGTATAAATAAACAATCCTAGTTTTGTAATAATTGTTACTATACATACAATCACTAACCACCAGGAAAATTTTAAGTCACTTCCTTTGAATAATGTTATTATTGAATCTAAAATAGTCTTTATTGATAGTAGTATCATTGAAATTGCTATAAATAACGAAAATAAGTATTCTGCTTTTCCATGTCCAAAATTATGGTCTTCGTCTCCTGGTACACTCGCTATTTTGTTTCCAATAAAAGTCATTAATGATGCAAAAATATCTCCAGCACTATTTATGCTATCTGCTATCATGGCTTGACTTTTACTTGCAATTCCTACAAATGCTTTTATAGCTAATAAAAATATGTTTCCTATTATTCCACATATTCCAACTCGTTTTGTTTCTTTAAATTTTTCTTCCATTTTTCTGTCCTTCCTTTATTTTAAAACTTAGTTGGAAAAAATCAAATTCTTTGTTAAAATTTAGTTGTTTTACCTATTACACTTTCTCTAATGTTATTTTTCCTAATTTTCCACTTCTAAAGTCATCTAATATGATTCTTGATGTCTTTTCATCATCAACATTTCCTCCAGAAATAATTGCTCCTCTCTTTTTTCCGATTAATTGCATTATTTCATAAATATTTTGATTTTCTTCTTGAGGTTGATTCATTATTTCATCTACTTGTTTTTCATTTAATGAGTATCTTTCAAGTAAATTGTTTTTATAATTTTGTAATAAATATTTCGTCAAATTATATGCTATTTCTGTAAGTTCTAATATATCATCTTTTATCGTTCCTACATATGCTAAATTCATTGCTACTTTTTCGCTTTCAAATTTAGGCCATAATACACCAGGTGTGTCTAATAACTCTATTTGTTCATTTACTCTTATCCATTGTTTTTGCTTTGTTACACCTGGCTTATTTCCTACTTCTGCTGAATTTTTCTTTGCAATTCTATTTATGAATGAAGATTTTCCTACATTGGGAATTCCTACTACCATAACTCTTATCTTTCTTCCAATTCTTCCTTTATTTGCTATTTGTTGTAATTCTTCTTCCATTATGCTATTTAATTGTTTTATTGTTTCATTTATTCCTTTTCCTATGTTAGCATCAACTAGAACTACCTTATTTCCATTTTTTATAAAATATTCCATCCATTTTTTATTTTCATTTTCGTCAGCCATGTCATATTTATTTAGTATTATTACTTTTTTCTTGTTCTGGGTAATTTGCTTTATCTCTGGATTTTGACTTGAAATAGGTATTCTTGCATCTAAAATTTCTATTACTATATCAATTAATTTTAAGTCTTCTATCATCTGCTTTCTGGTTTTTGCCATATGTCCTGGAAACCAGTTAATATTCGTAGATGTTGAACTTTTTGCATTTTTATTCATTTTTTTATTTTTTCTCATTTCTCTTTTTTGATACATATCCATTATTTATCACTTCCATTCTTTATATTATCTAATTTTTATAACAATATTTCCATCTTTTGCTATATAATTTTTTTCTACTTTTAATTCTTCCATCCAAGTTCTTGTTTCTAATGTTTTCCATGGACCTGAATTTTCCCCCATTCCTGAATCATTATTCCAAAGCCACTTTGGCGTTGGCCATAGGCATATTTTAGGAGAAATAGCTTCGTAAAGTTCTTTTGAAGCCCCTGCTTGACCATGGTGTGCCATTTGGACAATATCACTTTTTAGTTTTTCTTTTTGATTTTTTAATAATTTTTCACTTGATTTTATTCCTGTATCTCCTAAAAATAGTAATTTGTTTTTTTCTGTTTCAATTGTAAATACCATGCTTTGCTCATTTCCTGCATTTTCTATTATTTCTGGGTTTTTGATGCCTAATATTTCAACTGTAATATTATCTACATTTATTTTATCATTTATATTGGGCTCTATTATTTTATCTTTTATCTTATTTGATTTTAATATTTTTAAAAATTCTTTAGTAAATTCTAACCTTTCAGGCTCATTTTTCTCATACCATTCAATTTCATTTATAGATACATATATTTTTTGTATTTCAATATCTGTATTTTTAACAATTTCCGTAAATGCTCCTACATGGTCATCATGTGCATGTGTCAAAAACCAATAATCTACTTTCCCACCATTCTGATTTATCTGCTCTATTAATTGTTCTGTATCATATATCGTTCCTCCGTCTATTACAATTAATTTTTCTTTTTCAGTTTTTAATATATATCCCATCATCTGTCTAGGTCCTTGTGGAGATAATTGTGTTAAATATATGATTTTTTTAAGATTATATGTAATGGTTGAAACCATAATTAAAATAGTTATCAAAATACCTGATATTATAATAATTTGTTTTCTTTTTTTCATCATATTCCTCTTTTTTATTAAAAGAATTTATATTCATTTTTATCTTCTCTTGAATCTCTCTTTTTTAGTTCTTCTTCATACTTCTCATTTTTAAAGTACCAATCTGTTTTTTTGTCAATTGGATTTAGTTTTCTATTTTTGTCTATTAGCATGTCAAATAAAACAAATATAGCTAATAAAAATCCTATGAAATCACATATTAAATTCATTGTAAGATTTGTTGTTAATGAAAGCTTGTTTTGAAATATTAAAAACATATTTGAAACAAGATGTTCTCCAAAATACATTCCATATATTAGTAGATATATTAGAGAACCTATTAATTTTCTTTTTACAATTAAAACAATACATACTAAGGTAATAAAACATATTATTATTTCCATATTCAAATTATATGATACAATTCCTATTAGATCTATTGAAAATTGTGTACATAATGCTACTATTGCTCTAAATATCCAAAACATTACCATAAACATTATTAATAAAATTGTTGAAAAATTCATATTTTCCTCCTTATTTTTATCTATATTTTTAAACAAAAAAAGCGTTGGTTTGTAGAAAAGTCATTTTCCACTCTCCAACGTATTTTTAGTCTTCATCTACAAAATTAAATTCATCCTTATATTTTTCTTTAAAAATTGCAAATACTTTATTTAAGATTTCTTCATCTTCTACACCTACATATGATTCTTCATCTGCTAATTCGTCTGTATCTTCTAATTTTAGTATCACAACTTCTCCGTCATCTTCTTCTCCTTCTTCTGACATTGGTAGTAATACTACATACTCCTCATCATCTAATTCAACTAAGTCTAAAAATTCAAATTTGACTTCATTTCCTTCTTCATCATTTAAAATAATTATGTTATCTAATTCTTCTTCTTCCATTTTTTTCTCCTTTCAAATTTAATTATTATCATAATACACTAGATTTTTTATTTTTGCAACTATTTTTTTAATTTATTTAAATACGTTTCTAAAATATATACAGCAGATATAGTATCTACTATATTTTTCTTTTTATACTTATTTATTTCTAATAAATTCATGGTTTTTTGTGCTGCAACAGTTGTTAACCTCTCATCTATTGTTTCGATTTTTAATTTGTTATATTTACATTTTAATTTGTGAATAAATTGGTCTGTTTTAATTGTTCGTTCTGATTCTGTTCCATTCATATTTATTGGTCTTCCTACAACAATTGTGTCTATTTCATATTGTTGTAAAAGCTCATCTAGTTTTTTTAATATTATTTTATCTGAACCTTTATTATTTATTGTTTCTAATCCTTGTGCAGTTATATTTAAAGCATCTGTTATTGCTATTCCTGTCCTTGCATCTCCATAGTCTATACCTAATATTCGCATTTTTAGTCCTCCATATCTATGAAGTCACTGACCATTTTTTCTAATAATTCGTCTCTTTCTATTTCTCTTATTTTGTTTCTAGCTCCATTATGATTAGTTATATATGTTGGGTCTCCTGATAAAATATATCCTACTATTTGATTTATCGGATTATATCCTTTTTCTACTAATGCTTGATATACTTCTTTTAAAATTTCTTTTGCTCTTGCATTTTTTTCTTTTTCAAAATTAAAACTCATTGTTTTGTCAAAATCCATACTTATTCACATTCCTTTCTTTAAATACAAGTTATATCATTTTCTGTTTTGCTTGCATTGTCTAAGTATTGTTCTAATTTTCTTAGAACTTCTTCCATTCCTGTTCCTTTATAATATGTTGTTAGCACAAAGTTTAATTTTGCATTTACTTTTGCTGGCTTTTTGTCTTTTTTCTTTGTTTTCTTTTTTCTGTCAATTTCTTCTAATTCAACTTCTTCTATGTTTTGTTCTTCTTCTAATGAAATTTCTTTTCTTTCTATTTCATTTTTTATGTTTGATACAAATTTTATTACTGGTTCTGAATCAATACCAGAAAATACTATTACAAATTTAGGTCCCATGTACCTTATAAATATGTATTCTTGCACTATATTATTTTTTACAAATTCGCTAACTTTAGTTATTACTTGGTTTCCAAGTTTTCTTGAATAATTTTCATTTATTTCTTCTATATTAGTAATTCTAAACATACATACTGTTGATGTAGTGTATTTGTCTATAACTTTTCTGCCTTCTCCATATAAGTATTCTTCTGAATATAAATCTGTAAATAGGTCTTTTCTAACTATTGTTTCTATTGTTTTTTGATGTACAACTGTTTTTAATACTGATACTATGTTTTCTCTTATGACTTCAAATATTGCAGTGTCAATATTGTCAAAATCATGTGGCACCCCACTTTCAATTATCCAATATCCTATATATACATTTTCTATATAAAGAGGGAAAAATATTGCTGATTTTGCTCTAGCAAATTCCATTTCTTGATATGGCAATTTTTCGTTTTCGTTATTTACTGTTACATATTTAGGTGTTGCCGTCGAAACACTATCTTTAAATATAGGTACTTCTTGTAATTTTTTTAGTGTTTCCCAATGTTTTGAGTCAACATTTGAGGCTTTTACTTGATATTCAGCTCCATCAAATACTACAATTGTTGAATATTTTATTTCATATTTTTCTATTAATATGTCATTTATTTTCTTTATTTTTTCATCTACTGATGAAGTTTCCCCTATTGTACTTAGAAAATCTTGTAATACTCTTAAATTATTAGCTTGCCTACTTAAATTATTAAATTGTTGTATTTTTTTATGTATTGTCCAATTATAAATTAGTAATCCTACTATTATTGCAATTAATATTCCAATTATAATTATCACTTTTTTCCCTCCAATACTAATAATTTCGTTTCATTTGGTTTAATGTATCATTCATGCTTGTTGAAAATGTATTTCTACTTTTTACTGATGGTGGTACATATTTTGCTTTTTGCTCGTCTCCTTGATATATCATATTTGCTAAGTTTTTCATACTTTGCAATAATTCTTTTGAATATCCTTTTAGTGATACATCACATATTACTAATCCATCTAAATATTTCAAATATGTTTTTACTTCAAATGGTATTGTTATACGTTTTACAGTTCTTCTATTAAATAGTTCTTTTCTTACTGTCATTCCTGCATCATTATATATTGATATTCCTCCTACAAGTAAGTCTTCGTTTATTTCTTTAGTTTTTATAAATTTATTTATTATTACTCTTGCTTTTGATTCCTCAAACATTCCTTTATCACTTAATTTTCTTATAAATGCTGTAAGTGGTTGAATTGTAAGTATATCCATTGATTGTACTAAATATATTTCTTGTGCATATTTGAAATATCTCATAGGTGTTTCAAAATCACAGTCCATTAATACTATTTTATGTCTTTGCAATAATGTTTCTATTATTGGTTCTACATTTTGTATTTCATCTATTTCAAATGCTGATGTATAAATTGTTAAATTTTTATGTTGTTGTATTCCTTCTGTTCTTCCTTCAATTAAATTGCTTATACATTGATTTGCACGAACTCTTAGTTGTTCTTCATTTTTTGTATATATATAATATGCATTTCTGTTTTTTGTTAGGTCTAATATAGCTGTGTCTATATCATTCATTGCTAGAATTTCTGCTACATTGTTTATTAAAAATGATGTTCCATTTTTACTTGTTCCTACAAATGCTACTAATTTTTGATTTCTGTCTATTAAACTGTTTATGTCTAATTCTGGATATTGTATTGTTTCTTTTTTCATTAAAATTTCATTATATTGCTCTTTTTGATTATTTTCTTGCCTCAAATTATTTAATACTTCTTCATAGTTCGTTTCTTCTTGTTGAGCAATATTCATATTTGGCAAAATGGTTTCTTCTTCTTTTTCAAATTCTGGCAATGTGTTTTCTTGCTTAGTCTCAAATCCTGGTAGTGTATTTTCTTGTTCATTTTCGAATCCTGGTAAGAATGTTTCATCATATTCTTCAAATCCTGGTAGCATGTTTTCAATACTTTCATCTTGCATTATTTCTTCTTGTGTTTTATTTTTTCTTGGTCTTCCTCTTCCTCTTTTTGGCTTTTGCTCAACTGGTTCTGTAACAACTTTTCTTGGTCTTCCTCTTCCTCTTTTTACTGGTTGCTCTATTATTTCTTGTATTGGCATTTCTTCATTTTCTATTTCTTCTAAAATAGGTTGAATTTGTTGCTCTTGTGCAACTTTTTGTAATTGTTCTTGTCTTGTTACTGATCCTGTTACAATTTTTCTTTGCTTTTCTACTCCTATTTCTGAAGGAATTATTACTGGTTGATCTAATACCGCATTTTTACTGTTTTTTAATAGTATTTCACTTGTTCCTGCTTGTTCTTGTTTTTTCTTTATTCTTACCATGTCTGAAATTTTTGTAGTATATGCATTTACTTGTTGATATTTAGGTGATTTTTCTTCTAAAACTGCTCTTACTTTTAGTGGTAAACATTTACTTATAACTTTTAATTGCATGTCATTATATTGGCTTGCTATACTTTCAAAGCTTTCTATATATTTTTGTTCGTCATCTCCTAGCCTTTTATAATGTGCTAAAATGTTTTGTATTTCTAGTTCACTTACATCATTTTCATCATCTTTTTCATATAATACTTCTTCTGTATCTATTTTATAATATATTTTTGCTTCCTTTTTTGAACGTGGTCTGTTTATTAATTTACATATTTCTTTTATACTTCTATCATTTCCTATTATTGCATTATAAATTCCGATTCCAAATAGTTTTATTAATATTGGTTCTGATTTGCTTCTTCTGTCTTCACATATTAGAATTATTGGAATGTCTTCTCCTCTGATATTTACTGCTTCATCACTTATACTATCTAGTCTTCCAAATATGAAATTATCCATTTGTTCATAGTCTGTATTAACATATTGTTCTAAGTCTTCACTAATTAATACTCTATCATATGTTTTGTCTCTTTGTAATTCTTTTAATATTGCATTAAAGTAATATACGTTTTTGAATGTAATTATTTCTTTATAGTCTTTTTGATATTGCTTTACTATTAAATCTGACATTTCTTTATTACTTATTGCCATTAAAACTTTCATTTGTTACCCCCTTCCAAATTTTACAACAACAGCAAATGCAAGTGGTAAAATTTGGCATATTACTAATATGGTTATGAATGATACCATCATTATTAAGCCTTTTTCTTGTGTGTCTAGTTTTCTTATACCTATTACATATTGATAAATAGCGCTTATTGCTATTCCTAAAAAACATAGTGGTATACTATATATTCTTATTATGTTTAAAATGTATGCTGTTATGCCATAAGCATCTGAGCCATATTTTTCTTTGTAATCTTCTATTGATTTAGCTGCATTTTCTTTGATTTTTATTAATTGACTTTCATTTTTTTCGTCTATTATCGCATTTTCTGCATATACTTTAGTATTTCCAAATATTGAAAATATTAATAATATTATTATGGCGACTGTTGCTATTTTTCTCATATTTTATTTCATTCCTTTCTTGAGAATTGAAGTTTTACTGAATTTTCTAAGTTTGCATATTTCTCTTTTTTACTATTTTCAGTTATTTTTACTTATATATCATACACTAGAATTTAAAAAATAGCAAGGAAAATCTTGCTATTTTTTGATTTTTTTTACTTATTAATATATATTATTTTTTATATTGTATTTTTTTATGTTTATTTATATTTTTTGGTATAAATATTCCATATATTTGTATACTTTTTTAGACCAATTTTTGTCTGTTGCATATTTTTTGTTTACATCTGCTACTGTATTTCCATTATAGTATGTTCCAACTGCTTTTTCCCCATTATATATTGTTGTTCCTTTTGGGTTTAAATAATATTTAACTAATAGACGTGCAACTAAATCTATTCCTTCTGAATATGATGAAAATGTGCTAGCACTACTATATGGACTTGAATCATATGCTCTATATCCAAATAAGTTCTTTTTGTTTTTGGCTATTTTAGATGTTCCCCAGGCACTTTCATGTATTCCAATTGCGGCAACAAATATTCCGTTTATATTATATTGTTGTTCTATGTAATAAAAGTATTCTGCATTTTCAGAAAATATGTTATTTTTATCTTTCGGGTCTGTTAATATTTTTTTAAATTGTTCTAAAGTTAGTCCACTTGGTTGGTTTAGTGGCATCTCAATATTACATTGTAATACTTTATTTGGAGTTGTTTCTTGATAATCTGGACTTGTATATATACTTGCTACGTTTTCAGATTTTATCCAGCCTATTTGTCCGTCAATTGAAACTTTATACCAGTTATCTTCTACACTTAATACTTTCATTTTAGTATTTTTTTGAACAGTTGTTGCTTTTGCACTATCTAAACTATTCTGTTTCATTATATCTGCTCTATCTGATGTTACATAAATTTCACTTCCTTTTGAAATTTTATATGCTCTTTTTGTTTTTGATGTTCCTATTTCTACTATTTTGTTTACTTCAGATATTACAGTTATTGAATTTATTTCTTCTTCATGTTTTTCTCCATTTTCATCTATTGTAATTTTTTTTGTTATTTGCTGTTTTCCTGTTCTTCCTTCTTGCACTACTTGCATAGTTCCTTTTGGTAAATCATTATTGTTTTTGTATATTGTTATATATTCTAAGTTTACTTCTTCGGTTATTATTTGTTCTTCACTTTCTTTTTGATTTTGTTTTATTATTTTGTCTATATTTATTTTTTCTGCATTTGAAATTTTTGTTTCTTCTTTATCTTCTGATAATGTACTTGCATATGAAACTTTTTGAGATATATAACTATATATTATAAGAATTACTATTAATATAGCTACTAATATTATTCCTACAAATGTTTTTCCTTTGTTTTTTGAATTCATATAATTTTCCTCCGTATAGTTTTTCTCTTATTATTATTTTAATATTAGGCTCGAATTTTGTCAATTTTAATTTTTGGAATTTTTTATATTCTATTGCTTTATATTTTATTTTATATTATATTATTTAATAGATATTTATTATGGAAATATTAGTATTACTTATTTGTAAAGGAAGCTGTTAGATATGAAAAAATTTAATTTTAATAAATTTACTTTTATTTTAACTTTTATTTTGTTGATTTTTTTATTAATTTTTCTTTGTAACTTTATTTATAATATTTTTTTAAATAAAATTTATTTAGAAAATTCTATAAAAAATGTAGATGATATTTTTACTATTAATAAAATTACTCTTTTTAGTAGTTGTTTTGCTAATTCAAATATAAATTCAAATAATACTACTACTATTAATAATTTATCACAATATACTGATATTGCTATATTTATTGATACTGTTTCTAAAGATTTTACTTTAGAAAATACATTAAAATCAGTTTCTATTGATGGAATTTCTTTAAATACACTTCCTCTCTTAGGAACTCCTAATTTATATTATAAAGGTCTAAATTCTTTTGCAACACCCAATTTGTTAGAAGAAAATTTGCTTGATTCTTCTTTGGATTTTTCTATTTCTTCTGAAGACGAAATAGATTTTTCTAAACCTATATTATTTAACAATTGTGCAAATCCTATTACATTAAGTTTTTTAAATTCTAATATAAAAAGTAATTATACGCTTACAAATGGTTCTTCTGTTACTTATGATGGCTCTCTTTTAAAAAATTGTAATGTTCTTCTAAATGATTTAAAATGTAATTTGAGTTTTACAATTTCTTTGGAGAATAATCTTGGACAAATTTTTAAATGTCCAGTTTATATTGATATTGTTTTAAATGATAGTTCTTCATCTATTTATGATGGAAGTTTTACTTATAGTTACAACCCTAATTATAGTTTTTACTTATGCAAATAGACTGGATAAAATCCAGTCTATTTGTTTTTCTTTTTAGAAATTGCAAGTCCATCTCCTACTTCTAATATTTTAGTTTCTAAATTTGGATTTTCTGTAATTTCTTTTATGTATTGTCTTAAGTGAGTTACTGCTGTACGCTGTTTGTGTTTATTATAGTCACTCATTACATATCCTTTATATAAAATATTGTCTGCTAAAATTATTCCATTTTCATTTAACATTCTTAGTGCTTGTTCTAAAAAAAATGGATATTTTCCTTTTGCTGCATCTATAAATACTATATCATATTTTCCATTTAGTGTTGGTAGTATTTCTACTGCATCACCTTCATATAAATTTATTTTGTCTTCTACTCCAACTTTTATGAAATTTTCTTTTGCTTCACAAATTCTTTGTTCATCTCTTTCTATTGTGTCTATTTTTCCTCCAAGTTGTAAATATTCTGAAAAGCATATCGCAGAATATCCTACTGCTGTTCCTATTTCTAATATGTTATGTGGTTTATTTTCTAACAGTATTTTTGTAACTATTTCTAATGTTTCATCCATTATTATTGGTATGTGCTCTTCCAAAGCTTTTTCTTTTATTTTTTGTAATTCATGTTTATTCATTTTTAAAAATGTTTTCCTCTTTTTCTTGAATATTTGTCCTCATTATTGTAATCTTCTGTATCATTTTGCATTCTTTCCCAATATTTATCTAATTGTCCTTTTTCTTCTTTATTTCTTTTATCTGATTCAATTTCATTTTTATTTTTTAAATACATATTATTTAAAAAATCTTCTTGATTTTCTTGTTCATTATTATCATTTTCATTATTATAAAAATTTCCAAAGTTATTCCAAGTATCATCTGTAAGTTCTTGATGTTCTGCTAATGCTTTATCAAGTTCATCAGCTCCTGGAAAGTCTATTTCTTCTTCATCATCTTTTTTTGATAATCTTATTTTTAGAATAATTGCTATTATAATTATTAATACAAGTGCAACTACTATACCTATTAAAATTTTTTCTTTTGTTCCAAATGTTGAACCAACTACTTCTTCTTTTACATTTTTGTTTACTATTATTTGATATGTCGCAGATTCTCCTGATTCACTATTTGTTACTAAAATTGTTATTATATTTTCTCCTTGTTTTAAATTTTCATTTCCTATTATTTCTACTGTTGCTTTTTCGTCATTTGCTTTTGCTTGTATTTCTAAAGAGCTTATGTCTTCTTTTATTCCTATTGTATATTCATATTTTTGTGGATTAAATTTGGGATCTATTGTTATATTTTTTATTGTTAATTCTGATAGTCCAAGTTCTCCACCTTGTTGTTCTTCTGTTTTTTGAGGTTCTTCTATTGGTTGTTCTACTACTGTACTTTTTTCTCTTGTTATTTTTATTGTATATGTTTTCTTTGTTCTTCCATCTTCTGCTATCACTTCAACTTTAGCTATATTTTCTCCTTCTTTTAGAGAAATTTTTCCTGTTCCTTCAATCTTAGCTTTTGAATCTTTTGCTGTTGCATATACTTTTACTTCATCAATTTCATTTGGAACTGTTACACTATATTCTAGTGTATTTGATTTGAATCCTTTAAAGTCATTTGGTTCTATTCCTAAGTTTTTTAATCTTGCTTCTGATGATTTTTTTTCTTCTGTTGTCGTTCCTCTATTTGGAGTTGTAGGTTCACTTGGTTTATTGTCTGGATTAGTTGTTGTTTCTGGTACTTCTGGCTCAGTTGGTTCTGGGTCAGGCGTTGGATTAACTACTGGTTCTTTTACTTTGATTGTTACTTCTTTACTTACTTTGTCTGTTTTTCCATTTTCGTCTGTAATTGTTCCTGTCATTAAAATTGTGTATGTACCTGCTTTAGAAGTATCCAGTTTATAACTTTTGTTTGTTGTTTTTTCATCTAATTGTTCTGTATACCCAACAAATGTATCTCCAGAAACTCCATTTCCACTTATTGATATTTCCCAAGATGCTGCTGTAACACTAGCATTAATTGTTACAGGTGCTCCAACTTCTACTTCTGTACTACTAGCAGATATAGATGTTCCTGCTGCATTCGATATTACTGTTCCTAGTCCTATTGTTAATGCAAATGCTATTATAATTAATATATGTTTCAATTTCATTTAAAATAATCCTCCATTCTTATATAGAAAAGTCTGTTTTCTTTAGTAAATATTTTTGTAAATAATATAAGTCTCCAGAGTTTATACTGTTGTCTTTATTTACATCACATGCTTTTTTTGTGTATTCTTCAAAAGTTGTTTTTTTCAATAGATATTTTTGAGTATAGTATAAATCTCCAGAATTTATTTCTGCATCTCCATTTACATCTCCTAATACTATAACTGTATATTTATCATCTATTTTGTATCCTGTTGCAAGTTTACTTTCTGCTGTTACTGTTTCTCCATTTTGATTTTTTACGTTTACTTCTCTTCCTAATAATTGTTGTAATTCTGAAATTACTGCATTTGGTACTGCTGTTATTTCATTATTTGTATTATCTATTTTTAGTTTATCATTTTTTATAATTTCTTCTGTATCATCTGGATTTTCTGGTTGTTCTGGTTCAACTGGTGGTTGCTCTGGATTAATTGGTGGTTCTTCTGGTTTATCAGGTTGTTCTTGTTCTACTGGCACTAAATATAGCTTATATATTTCTTCATTTTCATATGTTTCTCTTGCTGTATATCCCTTTACTCCATTAGATTTCATAACTAAATCCCAATATGTTCCATTAATTTTTTGTGTTGCTTTTTCTAACCTTGTAACAATCTCTCCAGAATATAATTTTTCATTAAGTACTGTTCCATTTGGTGCATCTCTTAGTTTTAAGGTATTTTTTACATTTACTTTTACTAATTCTGAATATGTTGGGACTTCTGTTGTTGTATCAGGTCTTGGACATGCTGTTCCTGGCATGTTTTTAAATACTGGTATTATAAATGTGTATTCTCCATTTATTGAATCATATTTTTCAAATGTTTTTCTTAATTTTGAACCCTCACTTTGGGCTGCTAATATATTTTGCATATATTGGTGCCAATATAGTCCTCCTGTTGCTTCAACATCAAATTTTTGTAAATACATTGTATTTTGACCTTTTGCTATATATTGTTCTGCAATTATTTTTGTTCCTCCATCTATTGAAAGCTCAAGTGATGTCCAGCCTTCTTTTTCTGCTCTTGCTAATCCATTTAAAATAACATTTTCACTACCATTTCCTGAAGCTCCAATATTGAATACATTGTAATATCCTACATACTGACCTTGGTATCCTTGTCCTTTAACTAATGTGCTTCCTGATGTCCCTTGTTCTTGTAACATTCTTGCTACTAAGTAATATGCATTTACATTGTGTTTTTGTGCTGATGTTAGTGTTGCATTTATATATGATTCATTTTCTAAAAATGTTCCTTTTACCATTGCTCTTATTGTATCTATATTATAGTTTGTATATGATAATTCCAAAAATTGAAATATATCTGAATTGTTTGTTGAATTTCTTGGATCCATCATATATGCTATTGCTGATTGTGATGCACAATGCCAACTTCCATTATCATATTTTTTTGTTCCACATATTGGGCAAATCCACTCTCCTCCATATTTATTATTTGTTGCTGATACTAAATTTTTTGGTGAAGAACCATGTCCTGTGTATTCATTTGCTATTACTTCATTCCATTCTATATCTGTGTATAGTATTTTAAAATTCCAATTTGGATGTTCTGATTTTAATTTTTGTAGTGTTTCCTTTATTTGCGGATACATATTATCATCTAATGCTTCTATATCTGAACTTATTGTCTGTTCTACTGCAAATACCTCCATTTTAAAAAATCCTAAAATTAATATATATATAACTGTTACTATAAATATTATTAATATTTTTTTCTTCATTTATATATTGACCCTTTCTTTAGTTTTTTTATTTTTATCATTAATATTTTCATCTTATTATTCGACATAAGTATATCATTATTGCACATATCAAGTCAACATTAGATGTTATATTTTTTATTACATTTATATTACAAAATCTCTCATTTTTTCTATTTTTTGTTTATTTTATGTCAGTTTTATGTTATAATAATTTTTGATATAATTATTAAAATGTTTAATATTAAACATTTTATAGAATTGAGGTAAAAATGATAGAATTACTTTCACCTGTTGGTGATTTTGAATGTTTAAAAGCTGCTGTTCAAAATGGTGCAAATGCAGTTTACTTTGGTGCAAATTCTTTTAGTGCTAGAGCTTTCGCTTCAAATTTTGATAACGATACTTTAGAAGAAGCTATAAATTATGCTAAACTTCGTGGAGTAAAAACAAATTTAACATTAAATACTCTTATAAAAGACAATGAATTAGCTGATGCTATAGAACTTGCAAAAAAAGCATATGAATTTGGTATTGATGCAATAATAGTTCAAGATTTAGGTCTTGCAAAATATCTAATAAAAAATTTTCCAAATTTGGCAATTCATGCAAGCACACAAATGTCTGTACACAATTTAGAAGGAGTTTTAGAATTACAAAAACTTGGATTTTCACGTGTCGTTCTTTCTCGTGAACTTTCTTTAGAAGAAATTAAATATATTTGTAAAAATTCAGATGTTGAAATAGAATGTTTTGTACATGGTGCTTTATGTATTTCATATTCTGGGCAATGTTTATTCTCAAGTATAGTTGGAGGTCGTTCTGGAAACAGAGGTAAGTGTGCTCAACCATGTAGATTACCTTATGAATTGATTGAAGAAAAAAATTCCGAACTTCCTAATTTGTCAATTATTGATAAAGGTTTTTTACTAAGTCCACGTGATTTATGTGGATTAGAACTTTTACCTGAACTTATTCAATCTGGCATTACTTGTTTAAAAATTGAAGGTAGAATGAAAACCCCTGAATATGTTGCAACAGTTACAAGAATTTATAAAAAATATTTAGATTTAATCGAAAATTCTTCAACATGTACTAATTTTAAAATTGATGAAAAGGATAAAAAAGATTTATTGCAAGTTTTTAATCGTGGTGGTTTTTCTTCTGGTCATTTGTTTTCAAATCCAAATAAAGAACTTACTTATACACAAAAATCAAATAATATGGGGATATTTCTCGGAACAATTTCTAATTTTAATAGTAATAAGGGGCATATTTCTTTTAAAACCGCTTCTACTTTACACGTTGGAGATAAAATTAGTGTTGAAAATAAAAGACATGAAACATCTTTATATACAATTTCAGAATTAATGATTAATAATAAAAATGTTGAAAAAGCAGTCAATGGAGATAAAGTCAAAATTGGTAGAATGAAAGGTAATATTTTTATTGGTGATAAAATATATAAAATATCAGATAAACTACTTTCAACCTCTGCTCTTGAATCTATTAATAAAGAAACAAGAAAAACCAATTTATGTTGCAAATTAACTGTTAAGCGTAACTTACCTATTGAAATTCAAGTTTATGATAATAATGGGATTAACATTACTTTAACTTCAGACATTATTCCTGTTGATGCTATAAAATCCCCTATTACAGAAGAGAGGCTTATTTCACAACTTGTAAAAACAAATAATACTCCTTTTAGTTTTAGTAATATCAAAATTGATTTAGATGCAGGGCTTTATGTTACAAGTATTAGTAGTGTAAATGAATTAAGAAGAAAAGCTTTGACTTTATATGAGAGTAAACTTATTGATACATTTAAGAGAAAGTCAAATATTAATGTAAGTGAATTTGATATAGAAAAAAATATTCAATTTTCTGTTTCACAATCATTATCCCCACGAACAAAAAAAATTAGTTTGTTACTAAATTTATTAAATAAAAATTTTGATTATTCACAATTAAAAAATGTAAATAATATATATATACCATTTAAGTACTTTTTAGATAAAGAATATTGTTATACTATAGAAAGTATTACTAAAAAATTCAAAACATATATTTATATGCCAACAATTATTAGAAGAAATTATAATAATATAATTTTACAAAATTTAAAAAATATTTTAAATTTATATCATATAAATGGTTTTGTTATTTCTAATATTGGAAATTTTGAATTATTAAAAAATTATAAACCAGATTATGAATTTATTTGTAATTATTCCTTTAATGTTTTTAATAGTTTAACAATAAAAGAACTACATAGCAATACTATTACATTGTCTCCTGAACTTAATAAATTAGATTTGCAAAATTTGTGTAATTCACATCTTTCTTGTAATTTAGAAATTATTGCTTATGGTAGAACTCCTTTAATGAATACAAATTATTGCTTGCTTGGAAAAACAAATAAATGTTATCCAAGTTGTAAACATCTATGTAATACTGAAAACAAATATTATCTAAAAGATAGGCTTGGACTTTTATTTAGGATAATTCCTGATAATTTACAAACTATTACTACTATTTATAATAGTAAAATTACTTTTATTGAAAGTAAAGATATATATGTAGATTCTGTTAGAATTGATATATTAGATGAATCTATTAACGAAATTAATAATATTATTAATGTTATTAATTCAGGAGAAAAACTTGAAGGTAGTAATTATACAAATGGGAATTTTAATAAAGATATTTAATACCAGTGTCATAAATTTGACACTGGCTTTTATTTTTGGTCCAGTTATCCTAAAATTAATTTAATAAATATTAGCAAAATAGCTCCAGGTATTCCAAGAAATCCGTATTACAACAGATGTAAAAAAATTAAGTCCTATATGGAATTTCAAACTAGCACCAACTAAGTTTATAATCCAAATTAGTATCCCTCCTAAAATAGAATTAAATGCTAATTTAAGAATCCATTTTATTGGTACTATAAAAATTCGTCCTATTATAAACATCATACATATACAAGATATAAAAATAAGGATATTTATACTCATATTATCACCCCAAAAGAAAATAGTAGTATTTAACTACTACTATTTTTATGTTTTTAATTGGACAAATAGAACTTTTTTATTTTTAATATCTTATACTGCCATATTATTGCTATATAATCTCATTTTAAGTTCATTTGCCCTTGTAAAAATAATTCCTTTTTTCTTAGCTATTTTTATCAAATAATCTAATTTTGATAGGTTTGCTTTTATTTGATATGAATAGTAATCTATCATATCTTCTTCTGCATATTCGAAATTGCTTCTTGCTATTTTTAGTTTTTCCTTTGTTTCTAAAATTGTTTGCATAAGTTCAATTTCTCTTTCTTTTTCCGTTTTCCCCTTTAACATCTTTTCTAATAAATATTCTTCTTGCATATTTCACCTCTTTATATATTTTATTAATGGTTTTGATTCTATTTTATGCAAGTTTTTCTTTTTTTATCCATGTATTTAAAATTTTACTATTTTTATATATTTGTCGCAAAGTAAAATAATAATATTCCAATAGATTGAATAATAAACAAGTTTAGAATATTTGACATTAATAAATTATTAGTTGCTTCTACAACTCCAAGTATTTCATTTGAACCTTTTTTATAATGTTTTTGTGATTCTAAAAATGTTATTAATTCAGGTAAACTTGTTGTAAATCCTAGTATAATTCCAACTACGAATTCCTGAATTCCAAATTTTGTACAAAGGCTTTCTATTGTATCTCCTAAAAAATTTCCGATAACAAATAATAATATTCCTACTATAATTAATATTACTACATTTTTAATAACTTTAGATTTATTTCCTCTTTCCCATCTATCTTCTTTTTCTAAAGTTTGTTCAATTTTTCTATCTTCATTTTTCAAATACAATTTATGTGCATTATCATTTATTTTTTTAAATCCAAAATATAATAAAATAAAAACAGGAACAACTGCAATTTGAAAGTCCGTTTTTATAGCCAAAAACAATGCCGGCAAAATTATTGTTATTAATACTAAAAATATATCTGTTTTAATTGCTTTATTTTTTAAAGTTTTTTGATTTTTATTTATTATTATTGTCGCTCCATATTGTATTAAATTAATTATATTTGAACTCAAAACATTATAAATACTTGCACTGGCAAATCCATGTATACTAGAGACGCTTATTGTTAATAATTCAGGTATTGATGTTGCAATTCCTGCTACATCTCCTACTGTTTTTGGTTTTAATTTTAAGTTTTCTGCTAAATTTCTTAAAGTTTTTACTAATACATTTTTTGATATCCATACTATTAGTCCTACATAAAATACAAATTTTGCTATTTCAAAAATTAGTTCCATCTCAAACCTCACATTCTAAAACACAACTTGTTTTACTTATTATGCACAAATTATGTAATTTTTATTGATATTTCCATATTTTTATTGTATAATATTTTCATGTAAAAAGAAAGCATATTTTATTTTTTTTAGAAAGGATGTCCAAAATGATAGATATAAAATTAATAAGAGAAAAACCTGATTTAGTAAAAGAAAATATAAAAAAGAAATTTCAAGATTCAAAACTTGTTCTAGTTGATGAAGTTATTCAGTTAGACAAAAAAAATAGAGAAGCTAAATTAAATGGTGATAATTTAAGAGCTGAAAGAAAAAAATTAAGTGAACAAATTGGTTCTCTTATGAAATCTGGAAAAAAAGAAGAAGCAGAAAAAATAAGGCAAGAAGTTCAAAAAGTAAATGACGCAATTGAAGAAAATGAGGAATTAGAAGAAAAATATTCTGAAGATATAAAATCAAGAATGATGAAAATTCCTAATATTATAGATCCATCTGTTCCAATCGGAAAAGATGATAGTGAAAATGTAGAAGTTCAAAAATTTGGAGAGCCAATTGTCCCAAATTACGAAATACCTCATCATGCTGATATAATAGAACATTTTAATGGATTAGATAAGGAAAGTGCTGGTCGCACAAGTGGTGTCGGATTTTACTATTTAATTGGAGATATTGCTCGTCTACATGAAGCAATGCTTGCATATTCTCGTGATTTTATGATAAATCATGGTTTCACATACTGCATCCCTCCTTTTATGATAAGAAGTAATGTCGTAAATGGAGTTATGTCTTTTGATGAAATGGAAGCAATGATGTATAAAATAGAAGGTGAAGATTTATATTTAATTGGTACTTCTGAACATAGTATGATTGGTAGATTTAAAGAACAAATCGTTGATGAAACACAACTTCCTATAACATTAACTTCATATTCTCCATGTTTTAGAAAAGAAATTGGATCACATGGTCTTGAAGAAAGAGGATTATATAGAGTTCACCAATTTGAAAAACAAGAAATGATAGTTCTTTGTAAACCTGAAGATTCTATGGAATGGTATAATAAAATGTGGCAAATGTCAGTTGAATTATTCAAAAGTTTAGATATTCCTGTAAGACAACTTGATTGTTGCAGTGGAGATATGGCAGATTTAAAAGTTAAATCTTGTGATATCGAAGCATGGAGTCCACGTCAGCAAAAATATTTTGAAGTTTGTTCATGTTCTACCTTAGGAGATGCACAAGCTAGACGCTTAGGAATTAGATATAAAACCAAAGAAGGTAATAAATTTGTTCATACTTTAAATAACACTGTTTTAGCTACACCAAGAGCCTTAATTGCTTTACTTGAATGTAATTACAATGAAGATGGTAGCATAAATATACCTAAAGTTTTACAACCTTATATGGGTGGTAAAGAAAAATTAGTACCTACAAAATAATTTATAAAAGAGCACTTAATGTGCTCTTCTTAATTAATTTTTATATAAAGGAGTGTAAATATTATGATTGTAAAAAATCCAAAATTTGAAATTTCCGCAGTTAAGGAAAATCAATATCCCAAAAATGGTTTGCCTGAAATAGTTTTAGTTGGAAAGTCTAATGTTGGAAAGTCTAGTTTTGTAAATACTATGATTAATAGAAAACATCTTGCAAGAACAAGTAGTGAACCTGGAAAGACACGTCAACTTAATTTTTATAATATTGATGATTTATTTTATTTTGTTGATTTACCAGGATATGGTTATAGCAAAATGTCTAAACAAGAACAAGTTAAGGTTGGAAATTTTATAGAAAGTTACTTAAGAAAAAGAAAAGAAATTGCTTTAATAATATTTTTAGTTGATATTAGACATGACCCTACATCTAATGATTTTTTGATGTATGATTATGTGATTAAAAGTGGGCTTCCATGTATAATACTAGCTAATAAAGCTGACAAAATTGCAAAAACCAAAGTTGCTAATGTTACAAAAAATATACAAAATCAATTAAATCCTATGGGAGATATTGTTACTCTTCCTTTTTCTTCTGAAAATAAAATTTATTCAGAAGATGTTTGGAAAATTATTGATACTTATATTTCTAAATAAAAAGTGAAAATCTAAAGGATTTCCACTTTTTATTTATTCTCCTCTACCTTCTGGTAAAGCATTTGGTAATTCAATTTTTATTCTAATTTTAAACACATATGATATTGCTTTTGCAAATTTTGTTTGCTTAAATCTTTGCCATAATGATGGCTTACTTTCAAATGTAGTTTCTTCTTTATATTCTTTTATTTGTTCTTCTTTTGTTTCTTGTGATTGTTCTTGGTCTGCTTTTTCTTCTATTGCAACTACTTGTGATATAGTATTTTTTTCTTCTTGAATTTCTTCTATTTCTTCTACAATTTCTTGTTCTTTTTCAACTTCTTCAATTGGTTTTGGTATTACTTTTAGTGCTTCTGCAACTTCTATTCCTATATAGCTTAATGCTTTTGATCTGTCTTCTATTCTTTCCATGTCTATTTCAATATGCAAGTTTGTTTCTAAGTTATTTACTCTAGCATTTAATAATTTTAAAGCATCTTGATAATTTTGACTTTGCCTACTTTTATCTTTTCCAACTAATTTTAGTGTTTCTATTATTTCTTCTGAAATTTCTCCTTCTTCTTCTGCGTTTTCTACTCTATCGGCCCAATCTTCTTGATTATTTTCAACTGCTTCTATTAAGTCTTTTATTTTACCTGCTAGTGCTATATTTTGTTCCCTTTGTCTAATCAACTCTTCTACTCTTTTAGTGTTTTCTTCAAATTGGTTTGTTGCATATTCAACTAACCCATAAGCTGCTTTATATACACTTGCGGGGAAGTTCTTTTTCTTTGGATATTCTATTAAATAAGCTTTTATAGATTCAATTAAATCTTTAAAGTATGTGTCTTCTTCTAATTGAATTATTTGCTTTTTGCTTTTTGGATTTATCATTTTTTGTACTTTATCTATATTTGAAAGTATTTTTTCTTCAGTTATAACCATTCTTACATTTACTATGCCAGATTTCCTAGACATTGCAAATTCCTCCTTTTCCTATGTAGCTATTTTTAAATTCTATTTTATTATACCCCAATTTCCGTAAAACTACAAGGCTTTTAGGTTATTTTTATATTACATTTGTATTACATTTGTGTTACATTTGTAATATTTTTTTAAGTTCTTCATGTCTTTTTATCTTTAGTGTTGTTGTTTTTATTAATTCTTCTTCTGTAATTATTATTTCCCTAATGTATTTGTACTTTGGCATTAAATTATTTACTTCTTTTACTTTTTTCCATAAAAAGTCTTTTATGTTTTCTTCTCCTTCCATATTATACAATTCTTTTATTAGGTCTTTATCATAAACAATTTCTACACAGATTTTTACATCTCCGTCTGATTCTTTTTTCTCATATACAAATGATTCTTTTATTCCTTCAACTTTATTTAATAATATTTCAAGTTCTTCTGGAAATACATTTTTACCATTGTTTAGTACTATTACATTTTTCTTTCTTCCTGATATGTATATAAAACCATCTTCATCTATTTTGGCTAAATCTCCTGTGTGAAACCATCCCTCTTCTTCTATAGCTGCTCTATTTGCTTCTTCATTTTCATAGTATCCTAGCATTATCGATGGTCCTTTTGCCATTAATTCTCCTATCCCATTTTCATCTGGATTATCTATTTTTACTTCAACACTTGGAAATTTCTTTCCTATTGAACCTAGTCTTCTTCTTTTTGTTAATTCTGCTGCTATTACAGGAGATGTTTCTGTTAATCCATATCCTTGTAATATGTTAAATCCTAAATCATAAAATCCTTGCTCTGTTTCAGGATCTAATGCAGCTCCTCCTGCTACTAAAACTCTTATTTTTCCTCCTAGGTTATCATGAATTTCATGAAATATTTTTTTTCTTACATCAATTCCTACTTTTAATAATGCTTTTGATATTTTTATTCCTTTATTTACCATAGGCAATTTACCTTGTTTTTCTATTGTTTTCATTATTCTTCTGTACATTATATCAAATACAGCAGGAACTGATATCATTGCTGTTATTTGAAATTCTTTTATATTATCTGCCATGTGTTTTACCCCTTCACAGAATGCAATTGATCCTCCTATTGATATTGGATATAAAAATCCCACTGTGCATTCAAATACATGGTGCAATGGTAAAAATGATAAGAATCTATCTGTTTCATCTAGTTCAAATGAGTTTAATATATCTGTTATATTTGTAATTAGATTTTTATGTGATAACATTACTGCTTTTGATATTGCTGTAGTTCCAGATGTAAATAACATTATTCCCATTTTGTCTGCATCTATTTTAGCATCTAAATATTCTTTGTTTCCATCTTCTAAAAGTTTTTCTCCTTTTTGAACTAGACTTTGTTGTGAATATATTCCATTTTCATTTTCTTTTAAGTCCATTGATATAAATACTCTTAAGTTTGTATTCTTTTTTTCTCTTAATTTGTTCATTATATTTTCATATTTTTTTGAATAAAATATTGCTTCTACTTGTGAACGTAGAATTAAACTTTCTAATTCATTATCAGGTAATGCTTTATCTAGTGGTACTACAACTCCAACTCCTGCAACTATTGATAAATATGCTAATTGCCATTCATATCTATTTTCTGAAATTACTGCTATTCTTTTATCTTTTAATCCCATTTGAATAAGTGATGTTCCTAGTGAATTTATTTGTTTTCTAAATTCTTTGTGTGTGATTTCTCTAAATTTACCTTTTTCTTCTGTTTTTAAAATATATGCTGTTTTATCACCATATGCTTCTCCTGTTTGTTTTAGCATGTCTTTTAGATCTGTAAAATTCATTTTTCTAGATTTTGTTTCCATTATTTTTTCCTCTTTCATTTTTTATTTTATTTTTAAGCCATTTATTACTGTATTTTCATATTCATGATATAATTTTAATATATCTATTTCTTTTCCTTCTCTTTTTTTGTATATCAGAGTTGAACATATTAGACCATATATCTCTGAAGATATTGCTCTTGAGTCTCCCTGTTTTATCTCTTTTTTTTCAATTCCTTGTTTTACAATTTTTTCTATAGTACTTATATATTCATATACAAGATTTTGGCATTTTTTATTTCTTTCTTCTTTTCCCCAAAACTGACTTAATAATATTGTTATTATATCTTCATATTTGGCTACTATTTTTATTTGTATTAGTACTATTGCTTTTATTTTGTCTATATAATTTTCGTGTTTTGATGTTTTTATATCTATACTGTTTTGCAATAATTTTATTCCTTCTTGTATTAAAAAGTTGAAAATTTCTTCTTTGCTTGAAAAATGATAGTATAGTGTTCCTTTAGCTACACCTACTGTTGCTGTTATGTCTTCTATACTTGTTGCATCATATCCTTTTTCTGCAAATAATTTCATTGCTGTTTCAAATATTTTTCTTTTTGTTTTATTCATTTATTCCACCTATCTTTTTTGTTTTAGTTATTTATAGTAATAGTATAAATTTTATAATTTTACATGTGTATTATATAATGTTCTTCGTTTTTATGCAAGGTTTTTTTTGAAGTTAGAATTATTGGTCGATTTTTTTATTATACTTTTTTATTTTATGTATTCTTTTTGGTTTACAAAAATTTAACACTTATACCCTATCCACAGGTTGTGGATAATGTGGATAACTCTGTGAATAACTTTAAATTGTCACTTTTTTTTCACAAATTATTCACAATACATTGTTGAAAATTTTTTTCTTACATTCATTCGCTTTTTATGAGCTAGTTTATGTAACTTTATTATTATAAATATTTTTAGTTCTAGATTATTGACTTTTTTATATCTTATAGTAAAATATTATATATGTTTTAATTTGATTATTTAGACATAAAATTAAAAAGGAGGATTTACATGGCTAGTTTACCATTATTTATAAAATATATTCTTACAGGATTAGTAGGAATGTTGCCTATAATAGAATTAAGAGGAGCAATTCCAGTAGGTGTTTTTACTTTTAGCTTAAATTATATAGAAGCTTTTGTTTGTAGTTTTATAGGTAATATTATACCTGTATATTTTATAATTAAATACATAAAACCTTTATTTAATTTTTTTGGGAGATGGAAAATCTTTAAAGTTATAATAGACTGGGCAACTGAAAAAGCTACAAAGCATATTCAAGAGAATGAGAAATTGCAAAATGCTGTTTCTTTAGGTTTATTTTTATTTGTAGCTATTCCATTACCTGGAACAGGTGCATGGGTTGGTTCTCTTATAGCTAATTTCTTAGATTTACCTCTAAAAAAAGCAGTTCCACCTATTATAGCAGGTGTTTTAACTGCTGGTATTATTGTTCTTGCAATAACAGCTGTAACTAATGGCGGTATTCAATTTTTATTGCAAAGAACAGCATAAATTATATAACTTTTGCCGTTTTTCTTAGTTGAAAACGGTATTTTTTTGTTTTATATTTGCAAGTATAATTGGGTGCATATTTATTTCGTTTTTTGTTGTAAAATAGTTGCATAGGAAGTGAATGTGAAAATACAATTTTATTCATTAATTAAGCTTTCAAGGAAGGAATGAAATATAATATGATTAAATTAAAAATACCAGAAAATCATAGTGGTATAAGTAAGACTTTAAGATTACCTGAAAACATTGTAGAAAAAGTACAAAAATTGGCTAATTTGAAAAATTTATCTTTCAATAAGACTATTACTACTTTACTTGAATTTAGTTTGGAAAATTTAGATGAAGAAGATAAAAAATCTTTAGATAAGTTAAAATAATGTTAATTCATAAAAATTTAATTGTATAGGTAAATTGTGCTAATCTCAAAAAATGTTCTATTTTTGGGAGTTAGCACGATTTCATTTTTTCTATACTTTATTCAAAATTATATTATTTTGTTATTTTTTGCTATGATTACTTGATGTCATTTTTATTTGTGTGTCATTGTCTAAATAAAGTATTATTTCATTTTTATTTGTTTCAAATTGGTAAACTTGGTTTAAGTTTATTGATAAATATATTTCTTTGTTTTCATCTTTTAAAGTAAGTATATCTGTTTCTATCTTATAAATTAATTTTTCTATAAAAAATTGTTCAAACATAAATCCTGTTTGGTTTATTCTTATAGTATTACTTTTAAAGTTTTTTAAGCATTCTTCTATTCTTTCAACTATTTCACTCATTTTTGCATCCTTTCATTATGGTTTTTGTCTTTCCCTGTTTTTTCGTTACTATATATTATAATTTCCTTTATTCTATTGTATTATACTATTTTCTATAATATATTTCAAACATTATAAACAAGCTTTTCAAAAAATTATGAGTTTATTCTTTTTTTACTTTTTCTAAACTTTCCTTATTATCTATTGTTTTTATTTCAACTTCCGTGTTGTTATCTATATAAAATATTAGCGTTAGTCCTTTCTCTACATTTTCTTTAAAGTAAATGTGTTCTATATCATCTATATCTACTGTTATATATGTATTTTGGTTTTCTTCAATTGATATTATTCCATCATTCATTTCAAATTTTAAATTTTTTAAGCAAAATTTACTTTCTACTACTGATATTTGCGTTATTATTACTTCTCTATTTATAAATTTTTTTATTACTTTTCGTATTTTTTCTTCTATTTCATTTTCCATATTGTTTCCTCTTTCACTTGTATTTAGGTTTTATATGCATTACCTATAAGCCATTAGTTTTTCTTTTCTCACCTCTTTCAAATCACACTCAATAAAACATTTCTTTTTTGAAATGCCTACATCCCGTAGTAAATATTGTGTTGATAATTTCTGTAATTTAGTTTGAAGACCTAAATTAGTGACTGAAAACTTTTTTTCTAAAATTTACTATGCAAAATGATTTTGCACAGATTAAAATAATATGATTGCACTGAAAGTTCAGTGCATAGTTATATTATCATGTTTTTTTATTTTTGGCAATACTGTAAAAGAAAAAAACATTAACTTTTATGCGAAAAAATTTTACAATAAAAGTTGATGTTTTTACTTATAACTTCCAAAATATAAATTATATATTTTTTTCATTTCTTCAATTTCATATTTTTTAGAAAGTTCATAATTTTCTTTTGACAATTTTTTTAATTGCTCTTTATTGTTATATAAATTTATTATTTTTTCTTTTAATTGCGCTTTTATCTCTTCTTCATTTTTCCCAACTATTCTTTCTCCAATTATATATTTTTTCTGTTCTAGATCTAAAGCTTCATTTACAATCCCTACATCTGTTGTAATAATTGGTACTCCACATCCCATTGCCTCTAATAATGGCTTGGGTGTTCCTTCTTTGTATGATACACATACATATATATGTATGTTTGAATAATATTCACACATATCATCATTTGAAATTTGTTTGTTTGCTTTATCTGCACATTGTAGTTTTATATTATATCCTTCTTTTTTTAGTTCTTCAATTACAGGTTTTAATACAGTATGATATCCTTTAAAATCTATGCTATTTCCTTTATCATCTTTTTGCTTTTCATTCCATGCTGAATTTCCTACCCAGCCAATTATTAGTTCTGAATTATTATCAAAATCAAATCTTTCTATATTTAATGGGAAAAATTTTTCTTTTTCAAAACTATCTCCTACAATAGCTACAGGTTTTTTTATTCCATTCATATTACTATATATATCAAATAATTTTTGCGAACTTACAACATAACTTCTACAATATTTGGTGAATTTCGAATTAACTTCTAAATCATCTTCATACAAATGATCATAAACTCCTGTAGAAATTTTGTTTACTATTCTTTCTATATAATCTCTATAATTACCATATTTATTAATAACTTTTTGTTTGAATTCTTCTTTTTCAAAGTCTAATAGTATATATCTCCAAAAAAAGTGTATAATATCATAATCTTTTAATGCTTCTAATATTTTAAATAAATCTTTTTGAAATTCCTCTGCTTTTGTATAATAAATATCTATTTGATATTGATTTGATAATGCTCTTTTTATAATTTGTGCCGCCATATCAAATGCCCAGTTTTTTACATCCGCAACTAAAGCTATTTTTTTCATTAGCATTCTCCTTCAAAATCGTTCATGTCAATAATTTTATACTCCCTTTTTGGAAAAATAGGAGAATTTTCATTATTCTTTATTGCATTTAATATTCCATTTATTCTCGATGGTATACTTTTAGTTTCATTAATTATAAAACTTAATACATATGGTTTCAAATTTTCTGGTGATTTTTCATATATTTCCATTAAATATGCTAACATTTTATACATATCTGTACACCTACGAATTGATGGAGTAGTCATTATACTTCCTCCTCTATTTTTATAATAATTAAAAATTGGAAATTCTCCATATGTTGTTTCTCCTGCTAATGCAATCGCTTCCATCGAATATATCATATCTTCATAATATACGTCTTCTTTAAATTTAATTTTCTTTTCAATTAAAAATTTTCTTCTCCAACATTTACTTGGTATCGAAAATGTTGTATCACATGATAAACGTGCTTCTTTTGTAGAATTTTCTTTTGTTGCAACTCTTAATCTATTGTACCCATTTATTTCCTGAAATCCGAAAAAAATTATATCTGGTTTACTATCGCCAATAGTTTTATCAATATCTTTTAATGTTGATTCATTATATAATGTATCATCTCCATCTAGATGTACAATGTATTCTCCTACTGCATTTTCTATACCAATATTTCTTACTGCTCCAAGTCCTCTATTTTTTTCATTTTTTATTATTTTTATTTTTTCGCCGTATTTCATTATTTTTTCTAGTGTATTATCTGTTGAGCTATCTTCTACAGCAATTAGTTCATAATCATTAAAATTTTGATTTAATACACTGTTAATTGCTCTTTCAATATATTCTTCAACATTGTATGCACTTATTATTACAGAAAATCTACATTTTTTATTCATACATTTCACATCGTCAAAAACGACATATCTCCTTTCTATAATTTGTTTTTCTATATGTACTTATATTATATCACTTTTTTTCAACAATCGTCAAATATAACACTTTTTTGTCGAAAAAAGAGGCCTTATACAAGTTTAAGAAGTAAAGTTCAAATACAGTTATAAATTTTTGAACAAAAATTATCTAAAACTGAAATAGTTTACACTATTATTTTAACTACTAGCAAAAAAACGCCTATAAATTGGCGTTTTTTCTACATTTAAAATTTTACTCTTTTTCTTTATTAATTTTAAATTCAATCCAGTCGTTTACAACGATTTTTAGTATTGCTATTACTGGTACTGCTAAAAACATTCCTAACATTCCAAAATATGCTCCTCCTACTGTTACTGCAAATATTACAAGTAATGGGCTTATTTCTAATGAATTTCCTGTTATTCTAGGATTTATTATATTTGAGTCAATTTGCTGTAATATTATTACTACAATTGCCATTATAAGTGCTTGTGATATTCCTCCCGTTATAAGTGTTATTAAAATACTTATTGCTACTGCAATTATTGCTCCAAAATATGGTATTATATTAAATAGTCCTATCATAAATCCTAATAGAATTGCATATTTTACTCCTATTATTGACATTGCTATTGTGACTAATATCCCTACTATAATTCCATCTAATACTTGACTACTTATGAATTTAAAAAATATTTGGTTTGATCTGTTAAAATATTCTCCAATTTTTCCATAAGTTTTTTCTCCCCACATTGCTTCTAATAGCTTGCCAAAAAAGTTTATTATTTGTCCTCTTTGTAATAAAATATACACAGATACTGCAATTGATACAAATACATCAAATACTCCTCTTGCAACTCCTAGCACTGATTTTATATATCCTGATATTTTTTCTGGATTTATATATTGTTTTAAATCTATATTTTGTAAGCTTTCTCCTATACTTTTTATTATTTCTTCTGCTTTTTCACTTTTAAAAAATGAGTCTTCAGGTAGTGCATTAAATCTTTCTATTGCTGTATTCCAATATCCTTGAAAATTGTTTACTAATTCAATTACACTTTCTGTAACTACAGGTAAAATTACATTTACAAGTATTATAATAGCTAATATTGCTAATAAAAAAGTTATAAATACACTTATTCCTCTTGCTCTTTTATTTATAAATTTGTTTTTTATTTTTTTCAACCTTTTTTCTATTCTTGATGCAGGTATATATAGCAAATATGCTATTAGTGCTCCTATTAAAAATGGTGTTATTACAGAGAAGAAACCTCTTATTGCATTTCCTATTGCTGTAAAGTTATCAAAAAATTTGTATACTACTATTATAGCAAATCCTAATAAAAACCAATATAACCATTTAGAAAAGTTTCTTTTTACTTCTTTCATAATAAATTTCATTCCTTTCTTAACCATATTTTATTAAATTTCAATTTCTAGTCCAACAGGGCAATGATCACTTCCAAATATTTCGGAGTATATTTTTGCTTCTTTTATGTTTTTTTGTATGTCTTTTGAAGTTATAAAATAATCTATCCTCCACCCTATATTTTTTTCTCTTGCTTTTCCCATATATGACCACCAACTATATTCTATTTTTTCTGGGTATAAATATCTATATGTATCTGTAAATCCTGCATTTAATAGTTCTGTCATTTTTTCTCTTTCTTCATCTGTAAATCCCGCATTCCTTCTATTGGTTTTTGGGTTTTTTAAATCTATTTCTTCATGTGCTACATTCAAATCTCCACACATTATAACTGGTTTTGTTTCGTTTAACTTTTTTAAATATTTTCTTATTTCATCTTCCCATATCATTCTATATTCTAATCTTTCTAATTCTCTTTTAGAATTCGGCGTATATATTGTTACTACATAGTTTTTTTCAAATTCTAGAGTTATTACTCTTCCTTCTTTATCATGTTCTTGCTTTCCTATGCCATATGTTACTTTTAGTGGTTTCTGTTTAGTAAATATTGCCGTTCCTGAATATCCTTTCTTTTCTGCACTGTTCCAATAGCTTTCATATCCATTAAATTCTAGTTGTATTTGCTCTGGTTGGCATTTTGTTTCTTGTACGCAAAATATGTCTGCATCTATTTTTTCAAAAAAGTCTGCAAATCCTTTAGTTAAGCATGCCCTTATTCCATTTACATTCCATGATATTAATTTCATTATTTATTTTTCCTTTCTTGGGTATATTTATCCTTTATATTATATATTTTAACTTGTTTTACTCTATTTTGCAATACTTTTTACATTTTTTTGAATTTAATACTATTACTAGATATATATGATTTTTTGATTTTTTTCTCAAAAAAAGAATGTAAGCAAAAAAAGCTAACATTCTTTCAATATTTCCTATTTTAATTGTTTCATAACTTCTTCTGCGAAGTTTTCTTCTTTCTTTTCAATTCCTTCGCCTTTTTCAAATCTTGCAAATTCTAATACTTTAGCATCTTTTAGTACTTGTGATACTTTCATACTTGGATCTTTAACAAATTCTTGGTCTACTAAACATATTTCTTCATAGAATTTGTTAATTCTTCCCATTACGATTTTTTCTGCTATTGCTTCTGGTTTTCCTTCATTCATTGTTTGTGCTTTTAAGATTTCTTTTTCTTTTTCTAGTCTTTCAGCAGGTACTTCATCTCTATCTATGAATTCTGGTCTTGCTGCCGCAATTTGCATACATACATCTTTTGCTAGTTCTTTGTTTCCATTTTCCATGTTTACTAAAACTGCTATTTTTCCATCTCCATGTATATATTTTTCTATTAATCCATTATTTGTTTCAAATCTAGCAAATCTTCTTATTGTCATGTTTTCACCTATTGTTGCTATTTTTTCTACTAATACTTCTTTTACTTTTTTTCCTTCTGTTGTTATTGATTCTTCTTCTAATAAATCTTCAACTGTTTTTGGATTGTTTGTTACTATTTGTTTTGCAACATCCATTACAAATGTTTTAAATTCTTGGTTTTTTGCTACGAAGTCTGTTTCTGAGTTTACTTCAACAACTGCTCCTGTTTTTCCATCTTCTGAAACATATGCTTCTACTATTCCTTCTGCTGCTACTCTTCCTGATTTTTTTGCTGCTTTTGCAATTCCTCTTTCACGTAAAAGTTCTGCTGCTTTTTCTAAGTCTCCATCTGTTTCTGTTAATACTTTCTTGCAGTCCATCATTCCTGCTCCTGTTTTTTCTCTTAACTCTTTAACTATTGCTGCTGTAACCATATTATTTTTCCTCCTTTTATTGTTTTAGCTTTTTAGCTATTATTTAACAAATAAGAGTAGAGCAGTATGCCCCACTCTTTTATTTAACTATTCCTCAGTTTTTTCATCAGCCTCAGCTACTACTTGTTCCATTGTTTCTACTTCTTCTTCAATGTTTTGTTCTTCTGATACTGTTTCAAAACTTTCTCCTTGTTTTCCTTCTATGATTGCGTTTGCCATAACATCTGCTATTAGTTTTACAGCTCTTATTGCATCATCATTTCCTGGAATTGGATAATCTAAGTCTTGTGGATTGCAGTTTGTATCTACTATTCCAACTACTGGAATTCCAAGTTTTTTAGCTTCTAATATTGCTATTCTTTCTTTTTTAGGATCTACTAAGAATATAACTCCTGGTAATTTGTCCATTTCTTTGATTCCACCAAGGTTCTTTTCTAATTTTTCCATTTCTTTCTTTAATAATATTACTTCTTTTTTTGGTAATACTTCAAATGTACCATCTTGTTCCATTTTTTCTAAGTCTCTTAGTCTTTGTATTCTTTTTTGAATTGTATCAAAGTTTGTTAGCATTCCTCCTAACCATCTTTGATCAACATAGTACATTCCACTCTTTATTGCTGCATCTTTCATGCATTCTTGAGCTTGTTTTTTTGTTCCTACAAATAGAACTGTTTTTCCTTCTTCTACTTGTTCTTTAATGAATTCATATGCTTCATCTATTTTCTTTGAAGCTTTTTGTAAGTCAATTATATGGATTCCATTTCTTGCTTGAAATATGTATTCAGCCATTCTTGGATCCCATCTTCTTGTTTGATGTCCAAAGTGAACACCTGCTTCTAGTAATTGTTTCATTGCAACTACTGCCATTTTTTATTCCTCCCTTTTTGTTAAACTTCCATAAAGTTTCATTGTTTATATGAACCTTTTTAGGCACATCATATAAGCTCTTCTTTATGTGTTTTTTGGTAAATGCTTTTTGTAAGCAATTTACGTACAATATTATATCACTTTTTTCATAAAAATCAAGTGTTTTTGCATATTTATTTTTATTTTACACAATTTTCTAATAGTTTTATCTTTATTTTTTGTTTTGTGTCTATTTTTGCTTTTATTCCAATAGGTATTATTGTCTTTTTTTCTATATGCCCAAAGTTTTCTGATTTTATTATTGGTCCTTTGAATTCTTGACCTATTACATCTAATATTATTTTTTCTAGTTTTATTCCACTTTCATGTGTATAGTTTCCGAGCCAAATTCCTTTTATTTGTTCGAAAATTCCATTTTGTTTCATGTAGTATAAAAAGTTGCTTACTAAAGCTGGGCCTGTTTCAAATCCTAGTTCTTCTAAAAATAATATTTTGTCTTTAAAATCTATACTATATTTCCCTGCTGCCATTGCTCTTGTTAAGCTTAAGTTTCCTCCAATTAATTTTCCTTCTGCTGTTCCACTTTTTATTGTTATATATTTTTCTTCATCTTTTTTTCCTAGTTCTATATTTCCTTCTACAAATCTTTTCAATGCTTCTTTTAGACTATAATCTGTTTCATCTGTTGCTATAGTTTTGAAATTTGTTCCATTAAATGTTACTAATCCTGTTTTTTGGCTTATCATGTTTGTTAATGATGTTATATCACTATATCCACATATTATTTTAGGATTTTGTTTTATTAATTCATAATCCAAGTATTCAAATGTTGAATTACTGTTTTCTCCTCCTTTTGCACACCAAATCATTTTTATTTCGTTTTCTTTGAACATTTTATTTATATCTTGTGCTTTTTCTTTTGCTGTTGCACTATATTGATTCGTATTTGAAAATATATTTTCAGAAAGTTTTACTTTAAATCCTAACTTTTCTATTATTTTTTTAGCATTTTTTAATTCTTTTATATTATCTCCTACTATTGGGTCTGATGGTGCTACAACTCCAATTGTGTCTCCTTTTTTTAGTCTTTCTGGAACTATCATTTTTATCTCTCTTTCTTTCAATATATTTTTATTTAGAGTTTTTATCGTTCTTCTTCTTTTTGCTCGATATTTTCTATAATTTCTTCTCTTAATTCTGACATTTCTATATTTCCATAACTTCCTTTATTGTCATATATAACAATATTTAGTTTATCTGTGTCTAGCATTATTTTATTAATTCGCTGAATTATAGAATTTATGTCTTCTCCTTGTTTTAGTTTAGATGTTGCATATTCTTTTAAAAATGTTTTTACATTGTTTTTTATAGCATTTTCTGGTTCTGTTATTGGTATTCCACTTTGCATTGCTCTACATAATGAGTCACATTGTTCTATATATATAAATGGATCTTTAATTCCATTTGTGTATAGTTTTTCAACTAAATAGTTTGAGCCTTTATTTAATAAGTTTTCTAAATTTACCTCTGCTGTGCTCATGAAAATTCTTAATTGCTCTGCTATTGGTAAGTATTCTTGAATAAATTGATATGTTTCTTCTGTTGCATTTTCTCCTATCATGTCTGCTTCCGCTTCTGACATAGAATCTCCAAATACTTCAATTTCTCCTGTTTCTTCAAAATATATAAGTAGTTCTGTTCCCATTATTATTTTTTTATTTTCAACTTCTACTAATGCACATGTTGTTCCATGTCCTAATACTTCATGTAATATTGTATTATCTTGAACATCTTTTTCATCTACAATTACTTCACCTGTCATTTTGTTAAAATATGCTACTGCATTTGCACCACACTCTTTTTGTATATTTTGAAGCGTTGTTTCTATTATTTTCATTCTTGATATATTATAATGCAAAACAGATAAGTTCATTGTTGGAAGTTTTTCTTCTAGGTTATTAATTCCTTTTAAAATAATATTTTTATATTTTTCTTTTATATTATTATTTGCTTCTAATGCTTTTCTTATGTCATCATATGTTGGATTAGATTTTTCTACATATTTTCCAAATTCTTCTGGTGAATTGCAATATATATAGTCTTTATATTTTTGAATATGGTAAGTGTTGTTACTAATTTTTTTTGCTTCTATTTCTCCGCTTTTAAGAAATTCTATTGTTTCATATTCATTTTGCTTGTTTTGTTTTATCTGTTCAACTACTGTTTTTTCAAAATATTGAGAATTTGAAATTTGTACTATATTTTCTTTATTCATATTATTATTTTCTTTACTGTTTGTAATAAGTGTTATTGCTAATGCAAGTGATATTAATGTTGCTCCTACTACTACCTTTGGTTCTAATTTTATTTTTCCTTTTTTAATTTCTCTTTGAGTTTTGTTTTCCACTTTGTAACAATATTTTTTTATTCCTTTGTTTTTGAATATTTCGTATAATTCACTAAATTCTTGAATTGTTGGATATATAAGCGTTCTATCTTCTGAAATCTTTAAAAAATATTTTTGGTATTTATTATTTGATAATACTTTATATTTACTTTCTTTATATTTTATTTCTAATAAAACTCTAAATTCTTCCATATTATTCCTTTCTATTTTAGTTCAATTATGGCTGTTCCTAATCCATACCCTTCTTTTTCTACTCTAAAAGAATGTATTATATCTGAATTGCATACACTACATATTTTACTATCTATTATATTTTCTTCTTTTAATCCCATTTCTTTTAATATTATTTTGTTTATTTCTACTGTGTCTATTGCCCATCTATCTTCACCTGAAATTGGTTCTATTATTTTGTTTATTTTTTTTAAATTTCTGAATTCGTTAAAAAATTGTTCTTGTACATCACTATGCACTTTAAAATGGCATTTTCTTATACTCGGACATATACAACAAATTATGTCTTCGGGATTACTGTTATATTCTTTTTGCATTTTTATTACTGCTTGAGCTGATATTTTTTGCAATGTTCCTTTCCAACCTGAATGTACATTTGCTATTGCTTTTTTTACAGGGTCAAAGAATAGTAATAATATGCAGTCTGCATTTGTTGTTACTAATATTGTGTTTTCTTTGTTTGTCATTGTTCCATCTGTTGCACTATATTCTTTTAGTTCAAAGTCTGGTTTGTCTGTGTTTATTTTTTGTTCTACTTTTTTTATATTTTTTGTGTGTTCTTGATGTGGCTTCACACAGTTTGTATAATCTGTTCCTATTGCTGTGCATAAATCTTTGTAATCTTTAATTGCTTTTTGATATTCTTCTTGTGTAAGTTGTTTTTCCCCGGATCTTGCTGTTCTATAATTTCTGTCTAAACCTATTCCATATGCATGATTTATCGTTTCTTTATATTCAAGTAATTTTCTAAATTGTATATATTCTATTCCGTTTTTACTTACATGAATTATATTTTGGTTTGTTAAATCTCTCATAAGTTCTCCTTTTTTATTTTTTCCAATATCTCTTCTTTGCTTTTACTATCTATATAGTTATATTTATTTTCACATCCTCCCATATTAAATGCACATATGCTTTTATAGTCACAATATTTACAAGGTGTTTTTTTGTTTTTGTAATATGGTTTTAGTTCTATGTTTCCTCCTAAAATTTCGTTTGAAATTTGTTTTATTACTTTATACATATATTTTTGTAAGTCCGCAAATTGTTCTTTTGTTACTGCTTTTGTCATTTTTTCATTCATACTTAGTGTTCCTTCTTTTGTAATATATGCTGGTACAAGTTTTGAATATCCTTTTTCTATGTTTTTGTCATGTAGTTTTACTACATTTATATCTGCTAATATAAGTCCTTTCATTTTGAAATTTGCTCTTATCTTTTCTTCTATTTCTTCTTGCTCCATTGGTTTTTCTGCTTTTATCATTTGTTCTATCATGTTAAAGTATAATATTCCTGCTGGCATTAGGTCTTCTTCTTTACATGCTGCATCTAAATATGTTAAGAGCTGAATTTGTAATCCTGCATATACTTCGTTTAGGTCTATATTTTTTATTGATGATTTATAGTCTATTATTCTTAAATATTTTCCTTCTTCATTTTGTGCAGTATCTATTCTGTCTATTTTTCCTGTTATTTCAACTTTTTTTCCATTTTCTAAAGTTATTTTTATTGGTTTATATTTTCCTTTGTCTTCAAATTCTATTTCTGTTCCTAATACTTTGAATTTGCTTTGTATAATTGTTTCTATTATGTATTTCATTGCTTTTTTTATCATCTTTTTTAGGCGTATTACAAGTACTCTATATTTGGCTGTTGATGTAAATATGTAATTTCTGTTTTGCAATAGTTTGTTGTCTATTATTTGATCTATTATTTGTGACATTTCTTCTTCTGTAATTTCTTCTAGTTTTTTCTCTGTTTGCTTTACATTTTCAAAAAATTCGTCTATCACTTCATGTATGAATGTTCCTGTATCAAAACTTTGTATTTTTAGTTCTTCTTTTGGTTTTATTTTTAAACCATATTGTAAATAGTATGAAAATGGACAACCTTTATATCTTTCTAGTTTTGTTATACTTGTTTTTAATGTGTTTCCATATAGTTTATTTATATTTTCTTGTTTTATTTTTTGAGGTAGGTTTGTATATTCTAATCCTTTTAAGTCTTGTTCTAATCTTTGCCTCCATTTTGCGTCTTTTTTATAATAATTGTATATGTAATACCACTCTTGCTCCATTTTTCCTTGTTCTTTTAATTTGCTTATATTATTTATCAGTTGTTCATATGTTGTTTTTTTATTTAAAATTTCTGTTTTTATTTCTATTATGTCACTTTCTTCTTTTAGTTCTGGATATATTTTTTTTGTTTTGTTTATTAACATTGATGGTCTTAGTGCTTTTCCTTGCATGTCTGATGATGAGTATAAAAGATATAGTTTTTCTTCTGCTGTTGTAAATGCTTTATATATATTGAAGTTGTCTTCATATAGTTTGTCTATTGTTCCTTTTGCAAGTTCTATTCCATCTTCTTTTAGTTTTTCTCTGTCTACATCATTTAAAAATCCTTCATCTTTGTGTACACTTGGAAATATCCCATCATTTAACCCTATTATAAATATTGTTTTTACTTTGTGACTTCTTGATCTATCTACATCTCCCATTATTAATTGGTCTTGAGTTCCTGGTATTTTCGTTAAATTACTATTTTTTAACCCTACTTTTAATATTTGTGTGTATTTGTCTATTGTGATTTTGTCTTTTTTGAAGACTAATACTATTTCATCTAATATGTCTATTATTGTTTTTAAACTGTTTTCATATTCATTTGCTAAGTCTATTTGTCCTATTTTTTCTAGTTCTGCTTTTTTTTGTATTACTTTTTCTGCTATTTTTTGTTCTTCTAAAAATTGATATATTGCTTTTGATATTCCTTCTGCTGTTTTGTTTTCGTCTATTTGTTTTTTTAGTTTTATTAGTGGTTCTACTGTTTCTTTTCTTATTTGTTCTAGTCTTTCAATTTCTGCTTTTTCTTTTTCTTCATATTTTCCATATATGAATTCTTTTTTCCATTTGTTTTGTTTTATTCCCCATTTTAGGCAATATTTTTCTAATTTGAATATGTCGTCTTCTTCTATATTGGAAAATCCTGTTTTTATATAGTTAAACATGCTTTCATATGACCAATTTTTTGTGAATATTTCTAGTGTTGATAGTAAATATTGGATTACTATGTTTTGATTTAGATTTCTATTTTCGTCTATGAATATTGGTATTTCGTATTTTGCAAATATTGCTCTTGCTAGACTTGAATATGTGTCTATGTTTTTTGTTATTATTGCTATTTCTTTGTATCTATATTGTTCATCTCTTACTAATTTTAATATTGTTTTTGCAACTTGCTCTATTTCTGAATATTGATTTTTGGCTAAAAATATTTTTATATTTTTGTTTTCTTTTGTATATTTTTGATATTTATTTTCGTATAAGTTTTTTTCTAAATGTTCTAGCTCTAATGTTTTGAATCTATATGTTTTTTCTAATTTTATTTCGTCTATTTTTTCTTCTTTTGCTATATCTAAGAGTTTATTTGTTGTTATTTGGTTTGAATAAAATATGTCTGTTTCTGGACTTTTTGTGCTTTGTAGTTCATCTGTGCATATTGTTATTGTTACTTGTTTTGCTATTTTTATTAGTTTTTTTATTATTTCATATTCTTGACTTGTGAATCCTGCAAATTCATCTATATATATTAAATTATCTCTAAATTCTGATACTTTATCCACATTTTCTGCAAGTTTTGTTAATAAGTCTGTTTCATCTATGTATTTTCCGGCAATTTGTTCTTCAAATTTTTTGTATATTATATACATGTCTTGTATTTTGTTTTTTAAGTATATGTCTTTTTGCTTTTCTATTTCTTGTTTTAGTGTTTCTACTTTTATTCCATGTTTTTTGAATTCTGTTATTGCTGTTTCTGCCATTTCTACATTTTCATCTGTTTTGCCTAAAAATTTTAATTCTTTTTTGTTATTGTTTAGTATTGAGTATATTAACATTGCTTTTCCACATTTGCTTAGGTTTGTTTCTGTTTTTCCTCCTGTTTCATTTATTATTCTATATGCCATTCTGCTAAATGTTATTACTTCTGCATTTAGCACTGCTTGTGTGTCTATTGCTTCCATTAGTTTTTTTTCTGCTGTGAATGAAAATTGTTCTGGTGTTATTATTAGTATTTTGTTTTTTTCTTTTATTTTTTTGGCTATTTCTCTATAACAATATTCGCTTTTTCCTGTTCCTGCTCTTCCATATATTATTCTTAAACTCATATTTCCTCCTATAAGTTTTGGTATGTTTCTTTTGTGATTATATATTATTTTGGTTTTGTTGTCAACGTTTTACGAATTCTTGTTTGTTTTTGCTAGATTTTGAATTTAGTCGCTAATGATGATACTTCTCGTGCCGTTAGGAATTATTCTTTCTGAATTAGTTATAGTAAAAAATTTTTTATTTGTATATTTTACGAACTAAAAAAAATTCTATTTCTTTAAAAAATGAAAATAAATTTTTTAATTCAAAATATTTCATAATTTTCTTTTTTGTGTTATAATATAATAAGAGGTATTTTAAATGAGAATTGAAAATGATAAAGAATTTTTAAAAATAATAAATGATTTAACAACAAATGAAACAGTAAAGCAAATGAAAAATTATAGACAACATTTTGACACATCATGTTATGACCACTGTTTAGAAGTAGCATATTGGTCTTATTTGTTTTGTAAAAAATATAATCTAGATTATATATCAATTGCAAGGGCAGGAATGCTTCATGACCTATTTTTATATGACTGGAGACATTCACATAAAGAACTAGGCAAATGGCATGCATTTTACCATCCAAAAGTTGCTTATAATAACGCTTCAAAACTCTTTATTTTAAACAATAAAGAAAAAGACATAATTTTAAAACACATGTGGCCTGTTACTTTCTTTCATTTTCCAAAGTACAAAGAAAGTTTCATATTAACAATAACAGATAAATTGAGTGCTTTAAAATCTTGTTATGACTATTATCGTTCTAGTGTTATGCAGAAGAAATTAATACGATATGCATATATTTTCTTCGCTTGTTGTATTTTCAAATTTTAATAATTAATTAATATTTTATAATTTGTATAATTCCTACATATTCGTAAATAATATGTAGGAATTTTATTTTTGAAAGGATTTCTTTATGGATAATACAAAAATCGGAAACAAAGAAGCAATTGCATTATTAGTAACAATTACTTTTAACCATATAATTATAAATGTTGTCAAAACAATAATTAATACGACAGCATCAGCTTCTTTACTAAATATTTTATTTGTTGGCATAATTTCAATAATTTTCACATGTATAGTTTGTTACTTTTTAAATAACTTTCCAACTTTTGATTTAATTGATATATCGAATTTTCTCGGTGGAAAATTATTAAAATGGATTATTGGAATACTGTATGTAGCATATTTTATATTTTTTACTGGAACTATGATACATGTATTTTCTTCTTGTTTACAAATTATATATTTTCCTTTAACTAAACTATTTTACATTACATTAATATTAATAATTGCTGGACTTATTGCATGTAACCAAAAATATAACGCAATTTTTAGGAGCAATTTTATTATTTTTCCACTTTTAGTAATTAGTATATTATTTCTTTTTTTCTCAAATATTCAATTTTTTGAGTTTGAAAAAGTTTATCCTATTTTTGGAAAAAGCTTTTTTACTACATTTATTAGTGGAATAAGTAATATGTTTGCTTTTCAAGCTATTGCATATATATTTTTTATGCCACCAGTTTTAAAAGAACCTAATAAAATCAAAAAAATTTCAATTTCAGCTATTGTATTATCCTGTATATTTTTATTAATAAGTATTGCAACTATTTTATTTATGTTTAATGGATATGTAGAAACAGATGAACTATTGCCATTATATTCAGCAGTAAAATATATCGAATATGGCTCATTTTTTCAAAAAATGGATTCTATTTTTGTATTAGTTTGGATAATTTCTTTTGTAAGCTTTTTAGGCATAACATTAAAATTTTCAAGCAATATTTTAAAAAAACTTACTCATGTTCAAAATGGTACATTTTTTTCATATGTTCTTGCTATTTTACTTTTTGTAATTAGTATTTGGCCAGAAAACTATGCTGTTTCCACATTTTTAGTCGGAACTGTTTATAAATATGCATTTTTTGTTTTAATTATTGGAATTAGTTTTTTAGTATTACTTTTTGCATTAATAAAAAAAAAGATTGTCGAGGTGGTTTAAATGAGTAAAAACTTAATTAAAATTTTTTCTGTTATTATTTTATTTATAATTTTTATTGGCGGTTTTTCTAAATCTTATACATCTCACAACATTAGCAATTTAGCTTATGTTCTTGCTCTTGGAATTGATAAAGGTGATGATACAAAATTAAAACTTACTGCTCAATTTAGTAAAAGTTCTATATTTGCAAATGGTGGTGGTTCTTCTGATGAAGCAAAAAACATTGTGCTAGTGTCAGCAAAAGCAGATTCCATATTTAGTGCATTAAGTCTTTTGAATAGTTATATTGGAAGAGAAATCAATTTAGCTCATTGTAGTGTCGTTATTTTTTCTAAAGAATTTGCAAAAGAACGGCATTTCTACTGAGATTTATAGTTTAATAAATGATGCACAAGTTAAGTCTTATACTAATTTAGTCGTTAGCAATTGTTCTGCATATGATTATTTGAATAATGCTATTCCAAATCTTGAAAAATTGACTACACAATATTATGATACATTTTCAATTTCAAGCAGATTTACTGGCTACCTTTCTAATATAACTATAGGAGATTTTTATAATTCTCTTTCTTCTAGCTGTTGTGATGGTACTGCAATTCTTGGAGGGTTAAATTCAACAGCAAGAACAGATGCAGAAAAAAAGTCTAATAATGTTTCTTCTAGCAATTCTTCAAGTAATAGTTCTGATAGTAGTAATTCTAGTAACTCTTCTAGTACTCAAAATAATTCTAGTTCTGAACAAGATGTAAAAAATCAAGAAGAGCAAAATATCGCTACAAATCCAGATAATTTACTTGCGGGAAATACTTCAATAATTGGAGAACAAGGTATTGAAAATTTAGGAATAGCTATTTTTAATAAAGATATACTTTGTGGTGAACTTACTGCTACAGAATCTATCTGTCATTTATTAATTACAAATGATGTTGATTCTTGCATTATTTCCATTGTTAATCCTCTTTCTACAGATGAAAAGATGGAGCTTCAACTAACTCCCGCAAAAAATTCTAAAATTTCTACTAAAATAAACAGTGATTCTGTTAAAATTTCAATAGATATTAATGTAGACGCAGATATTAAAACTCTTGAAGAAAATATTGATTATGCAAATGTTGAAATTCTTGATGAAATTTCATGTGCTACAAAAGATTATTTAAAAAACGAATTCAATAGTTATCTTAATAAACTTTCTAAAGAATATAATTCAGATATTGACCATTTTGGTATTCATGTCTTAAAACATTTTGCTACTATTGATGATTTTGAAAATTTTAATTGGAAAGAAAAGTTCTCAAATGCAGAGTTTGAAGTTAATGTAAATGTTAATATGATTTCTAGTTTACTTATTACAAGAACTTGATTATAAATATAATAAGACTTTTTAAAGAGGCTTCATTTAAAATGAACTACCTCTTTTTTAATTTTCTATTTTTATTCTTTAAAGCCTTGTCCTAATGCTTCTCTTGCATTAGCAACTACAATAAAACAATTTTTATCTACTTCTTTTGCTGTGTCTTTTATTTTGCCAATATCTCGTGTTGATGCTGCACAAATTAAAATAAGTTTGTCTTTGTTACTATACATTCCTTTGCCATATAATCCTGTAACTCCCCTTTTTACATCTTGTTCTATTAGTTTTGATATTTCTTCATTTTTATCTGATATTATGAACAATAATTTTGTGAAATATACCCCTTCAAAAATTATATCTACCAATTTTCCATATAGATATATTGCAATTATTGAATATAATCCTATTTCTACTTGTTTAAAAAATATTACATTAAATATTATTACAATTATATCTATTATTGTTAAATATCTACTAATTGAAATATTTCTATTATAGATTTTTATAATATTCGCAATTAGTTCAGTTCCTCCTGTTGATGAATTTGCTTTTAAAATTATTGCTGTTCCAATTCCTATTATAATTCCTCCATATATACATGCTAAAAATCTATCTGTTGTTATTGGTTTATATTTATCTAATATGTCTATAAATAGCGATAAACTCGTCGTTCCTATTATTGATTTTATAAAAAATTCTTTTCCTATTTTATAGCCTGCAAAAATGAATAATGGAACATTTAATATTAATATCATTGTTCCCATGGGGATTTTTAATAAGTAATATGTTATTGTTGCTATTCCTGCAAATCCACCAGATGATAATTGGTTTGGCAGTAAAAATGATGATATTCCAAATGCCATTATGCTAGAACCTACTACTGTTCCTATTCCTTCTATAATAAATTTTTTTATTTTTCTTTTTTTCATAAAAAAGCACCCCCAATATTACAATTATTTGTAATATTAAGAGTGTTTATACTTTTTTAACAATTTTTTATCTATGCTCTTCTAAAAATTCTGGATATTTTTCTAAAATTTCTAATTTCATTTTACCTTGTTTTATACTTCTGTCTTGTTTTACAATTAAATCTAATTCATACATTTCTTTTAGTTTTTCTATATTTTCTCTTTTATGTCCTATTACATTGTTTGCATCTTGTGGATTTACAGTTACTTGTACTTTTTTTACTTTTACATTTAATTGCTTTATTTTTGATAATATACTATCATACCAAAGTCCAGATTCTACAAGTTGTCTAAAAGCTGGATGATATGGTCCTGCAACAACTTCGCTTTTTTCATTGCTTGGGTCTGTTATTTCATCTGTATTTTGTAAGCCTATTCTTATTATTTCTATTCCTCTTTTCACAAATAATGGTACTATTTCTTTGCAAGTTTCTACTGCTTGGACGACTGATAATGGAGTATATTTTTCGTTTAAAAAGTCTTTTTCTAATTTTGTATTTTTTATTACTAATACTGGATATATTCTTACCATTTTAGGTTTTAGTTTTATTAGTTCTTTTGCTGTATTTATTTCATCTATTCTTGTGCTTTCTGGTAGTCCTATCATCATTTGATGTCCTAATTTAAAGCCATACCATCTTATTAGTTTTGATGCTTTTTTTACATCTCCAAATGTATGTCCTCTATGACTTTGTTTTAATATATAGTCATTTGCTGATTGTACTCCTAATTCTATTGTTTCTACTTTATATTTTTTTAGCCTTTTTAGAACTGTTTTATCTATATAGTCTGGTCTTGTTGAAATTCTTATGCTATTTATTTTTCCTTTTTTTATGTATTTATATGCTGTTTTTAAAAATTCTTCTTGTTTTTCTACGTCTATTCCTGTAAAGCTTCCTCCAAAAAATGCTACTTCTTTTTCTGCTTCTTTGTCTTTTATATTTTCTAAATAAAATTCAATTGTTTTTTCTATGTCTTCTTTTGTTATCATTTTTTGCTGACCACTTATTGATTTTTGATTGCAAAATACACAGTCATTTGGACATCCTAGATGTGGTACAAATATTGGAATTATATAGTGTTTATTCATTTTTTATATTCCTTTCATTAGACATATTTTTTATTTTTACTGTTTTTCTAGTGCTTTTCTTGCTGCTTCCATTTCAGCAGATTTTTTTGATTTTCCTTCTCCTATTGCTAGTGTTTTTCCATTACATTTTACTTCTGCTTCAAAGCTTTTGTCATGGTCTGGCCCTTTTTCATTTATTATTATATATTTGATTTCTACATTTCCATGTATCTGTAATTTTTCTTGTAATACTGTTTTATAATCTTTTTGACCTACATTATGGCTTGCATTTTCTATTTCTTGTTTTAAATTTTTTATAATAAATTTCTGTGCTTCTTCTATTCCTCCATCTAAATATATTGCTGCTATTACCGCTTCCACACTATCTGCAAGTATTGCTGGTCTTACTTCTTCTCTTGATTTATTTTCTGAATTTCCTAAATACAAGAAATCACTAAAATTATGCAATTGTGCTATTTTGTATAGACTTTTCTCACATACTACTGATGCTCTAACTTTAGTCATTTCTCCTTCTTTTAATTGGTGATAATTTTTGAAAAGATATATGCTTGATATGAATTCTAATATGCTGTCTCCTAAAAATTCTAGTTTTTCGTTGCTTTCTATTCCTTTCTCATATGCATATGATGTATGTGTTAATGCTTTTTTTAATAGATTTTTATTTTTAAATTTATAACCTATGTTTTTTTCTAATTCTTCCATTTTTTATTTAACAATTTTCCTCCTTATTTTTTATAAATCTTTTTTTCTTCTATATTATATACTATTTTTTATTTTTTTACAATACTTCAAAATTTTAGAAATTTTTTTTAAATATAGGTTTAAAATAGATATGTCACACGTAAATTGAAAATAAAATATTGA